>NZ_JANUEL010000002.1:0-826134 GCF_024809895.1 Pseudomonas sp. BIGb0278 | reverse complement strand
TCAACTTCAAACACTTGACTCGCTTGCGATCTCTCGTAGCGGGAGGCGAATTCTACAGCGTTACAACCTGCTGTCAACTGCCTTTTTCACCGCTGACGATCTTTCGATCGAAGCCCTTGCAGCACTTCTGAAACTTCTAACTCTTTGAAACTCAAGGAGTTTTCCGCTCCAACTACGCTGGAAGTGGGGCGCATTATAAGGGCTCACAGGAATGCGTCAAGCACTAATTCAACACGTTGCAATATTCTTGTAACAGAGGTGATGAACAGCGCACGCCACCTACAGAAGCATGCTCAGTCTTAAAGGACGCCCGCCGCGCGCAGCTGCCGCACTGCCTGTTCATCCAACCCAAGCAGCTCGCTCAGCACAGCCTCGGTGTGTTCCCCTAATAGAGGCGGCGCCTGGCGATACTCCACCGGCGTCTCGGACAGCCGAATCGGGCTAGCCACCTGCGGCACGCTACCTGCGAGTGGATGTGGGATACTCAGCGCCAGCCCTCGGGCCAGCACCTGCGGGTCCTGGAACATCTGCGCCAGGTCATTGATCGGCCCACACGGCACGCCGGCCAACTCCAATTGCGCAACCCACTCGGCCGTCGTCTTGAACACCGTCGCCTGACGGATCAGCGGAATCAGCTCAGCGCGATTGGCAACGCGCTGCTTGTTGGTGGCAAAGCGTGGATCGTCCGCCCACTGCGGCTGACCAGCTACCTCGGCAAACTTGCGGAACTGCCCGTCATTACCCACGGTGAGAATGAAATCGCCATCGGCGGTAGGGAAGTCCTGATACGGCACTATATTAGGGTGCGCATTACCCAGGCGCCGCGGTGCATTGCCGGTGGTGAGGTAATTCATCGCCTGATTGGCCAGGCAGGCAACCTGCACATCCAGCAGGGCCATATCTATATGCTGGCCGACGCCAGCCTGATCGCGATGGGCGAGGGCGGCCAGAATCGCTACGGTGGAATACAACCCGGTAAGAATATCCGTCAGCGCTACGCCAACCTTGACCGGCCCCGCACCCGCTTCCCCTTCGGGCCGGCCGGTCAGGCTCATCAGCCCGCCCAGCCCCTGAATCATGAAATCGTAGCCAGCACGCTTGGCATAAGGCCCGGTTTGGCCAAAGCCTGTGATCGAGCAATAGATAAGCCTGGGGTTGACCGCCTTCAAGCTTGCGTAGTCCAGGCCATAGGCCGCCAGCCCACCGACCTTGAAGTTCTCGATGACGATATCCGACCGGGCCGCCAGCTCACGCACCAGGCGCTGGCCCTCCGGCTGAGTGAAGTCGATGGTCACCGAACGCTTGTTACGGTTCGCCGACAGGTAATAAGCAGCCTCGCTGGTGTTCTCGCCATAGGCGTCCTTGAGGAAAGGCGGCCCCCAGGCGCGAGTATCGTCACCCGCACCTGGCCGCTCGACCTTGATCACGTCGGCGCCAAGGTCAGCGAGGATCTGCCCGGACCATGGCCCGGCCAGTACACGTGAAAGGTCCAGCACCCGCAGATGGGAAAGCGCACCCATGGCCCGGCTCCTCTATTAATAGAACGCCTGGATACCGGTCTGGGCGCGGCCAAGAATCAGCGCATGGATGTCATGGGTGCCTTCATAGGTGTTGACCACCTCAAGGTTGACCAGGTGACGCGCCACGCCGAACTCATCGGAAATGCCATTGCCACCGAGCATGTCCCTGGCCAGTCGCGCGACCTCCAAGGCCTTGCCGCAAGAGTTACGCTTCATGATCGAGGTGATCTCGACGGCTGCGGTGCCTTCGTCCTTCATCCGCCCAAGGCGCAGGCAGCCTTGCAGGCCCAGGGTAATTTCAGTCTGCATATCAGCCAGCTTTTTCTGGATCAACTGGTTGGCTGCCAGCGGGCGGCCAAATTGCTGGCGGTCGAGGGTGTACTGACGTGCGGTGTGCCAGCAGCTTTCGGCTGCGCCCAACGCGCCCCAGGAGATGCCGTAGCGGGCCGAGTTGAGGCAGGTGAACGGGCCCTTCAGGCCGCGCACCTCTGGGAAGATGTTTTCTTCAGGGACAAACACGCTGTCCATGACGATCTCGCCGGTAATCGAGGCGCGCAGGCCAACCTTGCCGTGAATTGCCGGTGCACTCAGGCCTTTCCAGCCCTTTTCCAGAATAAAGCCACGGATATCACCGGCGTCATCCTTGGCCCAGACCACGAATACATCAGCGATCGGGCTATTGGTGATCCACATCTTGCTGCCGCTCAGGCTGTAACCGCCCTCGACCTTGCGCGCACGGGTGATCATCGCCCCCGGATCAGAACCATGGTTAGGCTCGGTCAGGCCAAAGCAACCGATCCATTCGCCACTGGACAACTTGGGCAGGTATTTCTGCTTTTGCGCTTCGCTGCCAAATTCGTTGATCGGCACCATCACCAGCGACGACTGCACGCTCATCATCGACCTGTAGCCGGAGTCGATGCGCTCCACCTCGCGGGCAATCAAGCCATAGCACACGTAGTTCAAGCCGCTGCCACCGTACTGCTCTGGGATGGTCGCGCCGAGCAGGCCGACTTCACCCATTTCACGGAAAATCTTCGGGTCGGTCTGCTCATGGCGGAACGCCTCGACCACGCGCGGCGCCAGCTTGTCCTGGGCGAACTGATAAGCGCTGTCGCGGACCATGCGCTCCTCTTCAGTGAGCTGCTGATCGAGCAGCAACGGGTCGATCCAGTTGAAGCTAGCTTTACCGGCCATGAACGTAATCCTCGAATAGGGGGCAGGGCAGTAGGGTCATGGAATGATCCTAGGCCCGATCATCAGCCACGACAAACGACTATTACGCACCTACTAGTGACATTTCGTCACTCCGTATATCCTCAGCATTCGTAATTGCTGCACATATAAGTGAGGTTGACGTACATGCGGCGCAAGATCCCCAGCACGACTGCCCTGATCTGCTTCGAGGCAGCAGCTCGCCACGAGAGCTACACCAAAGCCGCCCTTGAGCTGGCCCTGACCCAAGGCGCCGTGTGTCGCCAGATCGCTGCGCTGGAGGCGTTTCTCAACGTCGAGCTGTTTCGCCGCTCCAGGCGCGGGGTGCAATTGACCGAGGCCGGCTTGTCTTACAGCCGTCAGGTCAGCACTCAGTTGGATGCTGTCGAGCGCGACACCTTGTCGGTGATGCGCCAGCAGGGCGCCAATGTGATCGAGCTGGCGGTGGTCCCGACCTTCGGCACCCAATGGTTGCTGCCGAGGTTGAAGGACTTTCAACAGCGTCATCCCGAGGTGACCGTCAACCTGACCAACCGCACCCGGCCGTTCCTGTTCGCCGACACCGCATTCGACGCAGCGATCTATTTCGGCGATGGCGACTGGTCAGGCACCGAGTCGCACCGACTGATGAGCGAGAACCCATTGCCGGTCTGCAGCCCCTCACTGCTGCAGGGCCAGCTGGAACTGAGCGCTAAGCAGATCGCCGAGCTGCCTTTACTGCAGCAGACCACCAGACCCTACGCCTGGCGGCAATGGTTCAGCAGCCTGGAACTGAACATCGAGCGCGACATGACCGGTCCGCGCTATGAGCTGTTTTCGATGCTGGCTCAGGCGGCCATGCATGACATGGGCATCGCCCTGATTCCCCCATTCCTGATTCAACAAGAGCTGCAGCAGGGCAGGCTGGTGGTCGCTAACAGGCATGCGCTGTCCAGCACCAAGGCCTACTATCTGATGATTCCCGAGCGCAAGGTCGCTTCAGCTTCACTGCGCGCGTTCCGAGATTGGCTGGCAGAGCAAGCCCGTATTTACGTAGAGACGCACGGCACAAAGCAGACAAGCTGACTCTGTAGTCAAATATTTTAAACACCTACAGATATACTGTTATGTCGCATATATGAAAACTGTAATGCTGGCTCTCTAAATCGTTATAAACCCAGTAAATACGGGGCTTTCAGCGTATTTTACGACCTCAAGCATGCTAGCTGCGAAATCACCAAAAAATAATTCGTTTTATCGTCTAATCTGCCAAAAGCCCGTACTAGAGCGCCCCCGGCTGGTTACTTGCGACATACGGTCACAGGGTGACTTGTAGTTATGCATCGGTATCACTCCAGAATCGGTTGATGGCCGCTGTGTTCCTCTGCAAAATGCTTCGCCCGCCCGGGATTCGGCGGGTTCGAGCCTTATGGCTGCGTCGCTGGCGTTGCGGTGTTGACCGTGCGCCTGCTGGCTTAAATAACGATAAGAAGGTCCGCAGGAGAAAAGTCGTGCACATTGGTGTTCCTCTCGAGACGCAGACGGGCGAAACGCGGGTCGCTGCGACCCCCGATACCCTCAAGAAGCTGGTTGGCCAAGGCCATCAGGTCACCGTCCAACGGGGGGCCGGGCTTAACGCCAGCATTCCGGACAGTGCCTATGAAGCCGCAGGCGCCACCCTTGGCAGCGCTGCCGATGCCTTTGGCGCGCAACTGGTGCTCAAGGTCGTTGCGCCGTCTGATCAGGAGCTGGCCCTGATCAATCGCGGCAGCCTGCTGGTAGGCATGCTCAACCCCTTCAACAGCGAACTGATCGGCAAGATGGCCGAATGCGGGATTACCGCCTTCGCCCTCGAAGCGGCGCCGCGTACTTCGCGGGCGCAGAGCCTCGACGTACTGTCGTCGCAGGCCAACATTGCCGGTTACAAGGCGGTGCTGTTGGCAGCCCATCATTACCCGCGCTTCATGCCGATGCTGATGACGGCGGCGGGTACGGTGAAAGCTGCCCGCGTGCTGATTCTCGGCGCCGGTGTCGCCGGGCTGCAGGCGATCGCTACTGCCAAGCGTCTGGGCGCGGTGATCGAGGCGTCGGATGTGCGTCCGGCAGTCAAGGAGCAGATCGAATCGCTCGGCGCCAAGTTTCTCGATGTGCCGTTCGAAACCGATGAAGAGCGCGAATGCGCTCAAGGCGTCGGCGGCTATGCGCGACCAATGCCGGCCAGCTGGATGCAGCGTCAGGCGCAAGCCGTGCACGAACGCGCCAAGCAGGCCGACATCGTCATCACGACCGCATTGATCCCGGGCCGCAAGGCTCCCACCCTGCTCAGCGCCGAAACCGTGGCGCAGATGAAGCCCGGCTCGGTGGTTATCGACCTGGCTGCAGCGCAAGGCGGCAACTGCCCGCTGACCGTGGCCGACCAGGTCGTGCTGGAGCATGGCGTGACCATCGTCGGCCCGACCAACCTGCCTGCCCAGGTCGCGGCCGATGCTTCGGCGCTGTACGCACGCAACCTGCTGGACTTCATGAAGCTGCTGTTCGACAAGGACGGTGCGCTGGTGATCAACCTCGAAGATGACATTGTTGCTGCGTGCCTGATGTGCCGCGACGGCAATGTCATCCGCAACAACGGTTAAGGAGCACAGCTATGGAAGACATGTTGATTTCCCACGGCATCTACAACCTGATCATCTTCGTGCTGGCCATCTACATCGGTTACCACGTGGTCTGGAACGTGACCCCGGCACTGCACACACCGCTGATGGCGGTGACCAACGCGATCTCGGCGATCGTCATTGTCGGCGCCATGCTCGCTGCCGCCCTGACCGTGACCCCAGCAGGCAAGATCATGGGCACCCTGGCCGTGGCCCTGGCCGCGGTCAACGTCTTTGGTGGCTTCCTGGTCACCCGACGCATGCTCGAGATGTTCAAGAAGAAAACCAAGAACGAGGCGCAGAAGTAAGCATGAGCATGAATCTGGTAACGCTTCTCTACCTCGTCGCTTCGGTCTGCTTCATTCAGGCATTGAAGGGCTTGTCACACCCGACCACATCACGCCGCGGCAACCTGTTCGGCATGATCGGCATGGGCATCGCCATGCTCACCACGGTGGGCCTCATCTACAAGCTCGGCGCCGAGCTGGCCACTGCCGGTATCGGCTATGTGCTGCTGGGTCTGCTGATCGGCGGCACTGCCGGCTCGATCATGGCCAAGCGCGTCGAGATGACCAAGATGCCTGAGCTGGTCGCCTTCATGCACAGCATGATCGGCCTGGCGGCGGTGTTCATCGCCATCACCGCCGTGCTTGAACCGCAATCGATGGGCATCGTTGCTGCGATCACTGATCCGATTCCGACCGGCAACCGCCTGGAGCTGTTCCTCGGCGCTGCCATCGGTGCGGTGACGTTCTCCGGCTCGGTAATCGCCTTCGGCAAGCTTTCGGGCAAGTACAAGTTCCGCCTGTTTCAGGGCGCACCGGTACAGTTTGCCGGACAGCACAAACTCAACCTGATCCTGGGCCTTACTACTATTGCCCTCGGCCTGCTGTTCACCTTCACCGGCCACTACAGCGCGTTCACCCTGATGCTGATTCTGGCGTTCATCATGGGCGTGCTGATCATCATCCCTATCGGCGGTGCCGACATGCCGGTGGTGGTATCGATGCTCAACAGCTACTCAGGCTGGGCCGCGGCCGGTATCGGCTTCTCGCTGAACAACTCGATGCTGATCATCGCCGGTTCGCTGGTCGGTTCGAGCGGTGCGATTCTCTCGTACATCATGTGCAAGGCGATGAACCGTTCGTTCTTCAACGTAATCCTTGGCGGCTTTGGCGGCGCAACCGACAGCGGCGCAGCAGCCGGCAGTCAGGAGCAACGCCCGGTCAAA
Organism: Pseudomonas sp. BIGb0278; assembly: GCF_024809895.1. Lineage (NCBI taxonomy): Bacteria > Pseudomonadati > Pseudomonadota > Gammaproteobacteria > Pseudomonadales > Pseudomonadaceae > Pseudomonas > Pseudomonas sp. BIGb0278. The sequence goes on along the minus strand of NZ_JANUEL010000002.1, from coordinate 819,538 downwards.
TCCGGTTCCGCTGATGATGCGACGTTCCTGCTGAGCAATGCCGACACCGTGATCATCGTGCCGGGCTACGGCGTGGCGGTGGCCCGCGCGCAGCATGCGCTCAAGGAGTTGACCGAGAAACTTATCCACAACGGCGTGACCGTCAAATATGCGATCCACCCGGTGGCAGGGCGCATGCCTGGGCACATGAACGTGCTCCTGGCCGAAGCCGAAGTGCCTTACGACCAGGTGTTCGAGATGGAAGACATCAACGCCGAGTTCGGCCAGGCCGATGTGGTGCTGGTGCTGGGCGCCAACGACGTGGTCAACCCGGCGGCGAAGAACGATCCCAAGTCGCCCATCGCCGGCATGCCGATCCTTGAGGCATACAAAGCCAAGACCGTCATCGTCAATAAACGCTCGATGGCCAGCGGTTATGCCGGTCTGGACAACGAGCTGTTCTATCTGGACAAGACCATGATGGTGTTCGGCGATGCCAAGAAGGTCATCGAAGACATGGTCAAAGCCGTCGACTAAGCCGCTGCTATATAGATAGTCAAAAACCCCCGGAGCTGCATTACCGGGGGTTTTTGCATTTGTCTGATCCAGATCAACGGCGCGGCGCCGAGGCCGCTCATACGACCATGGTCGTGGGACGCAGCAGGGCGAAATCACTAGACTGCGCATCTAGCTTGAGTAGCCTGAGATAACAATCCATGTACCGTGATCGTATCCGCTTGTCCTCCCTGCACAGCAAGGTAATGAGTGCGGCCGATGCCGCTGCCCTGATCGAGGACGGCATGACCGTCGGCATGAGCGGCTTTACCCGCGCCGGCGAAGCCAAGGCCGTGCCGCACGCACTTGCCGAGCGCGCGAAAACCTCGCCGCTGAAAATCACGCTGATGACCGGCGCCAGCCTGGGCAACGACCTCGACAAGCAGCTGACCGAAGCCGGCGTACTTGCCCGGCGCATGCCGTTTCAGGTCGACAGCACACTGCGCAAGGCGATCAACCAGGGCATGGTGATGTTCATCGACCAGCACCTGTCGGAAACCGTCGAGCAACTGCGTAACAAACAGCTGCCGCTGCCGGACATTGCCGTCATCGAAGCGGTCGCGATCACCGAACAGGGCCATATCGTGCCGACCACCTCGGTGGGCAACTCGGCCAGCTTCGCCATTTTCGCCAAACGGGTGATCGTCGAGATCAACCTGTCGCACAACCCCAACCTCGAGGGTTTGCATGACATCTATATCCCAAGCTACCGGCCGACCCGCACGCCAATCCCGCTGACCAAGGTCGACGACCGTATCGGCAGCCCGGCGATTGCCATCGACCCGGCCAAGATCGTCGGCATCGTCATCAGCAATCAGCCCGACTCGCCGTCTACTGTGCTGGCTCCGGATGACGAGACCCAGGGCATCGCCAACCACCTGATCAACTTCCTCAAGAGTGAAGTCGAAGCAGGGCGCATGACCAACAAGCTTGGCCCGCTGCAGGCTGGCATCGGCAACATCGCCAACGCGGTAATGTGCGGCCTGATCGACTCGCCGTTCGAAGAACTGACCATGTACTCCGAAGTACTCCAGGATTCGACCTTCGACCTGATCGACGCCGGCAAACTGAGCTTCGCGTCAGGCAGCTCGATCACCCTGTCGAGCCGACGCAACGCCGATGTGTTCGGCAACCTCGAGCGCTACAAGGACAAACTGGTCCTGCGCCCGCAGGAGATCTCCAACCACCCTGAAGTGGTGCGGCGTCTGGGCATCATCGGCATCAACACAGCGCTCGAATTCGACATTTATGGCAACGTCAACTCGACCCATGTCTGCGGCACGCGGATGATGAACGGCATTGGTGGCTCGGGTGACTTCGCCCGCAACGCGCACCTGGCGATCTTTGTCACGAAGTCGATCGCCAAAGCGGGCGCGATCTCCAGCGTAGTGCCGATGGTCAGCCACGTCGACCATACCGAGCACGACGTCGACATCCTCGTCACCGAGCAGGGCTTGGCCGACTTGCGTGGCCTGGCCCCGCGCGAGCGGGCTCGGGTGATCATCGACAACTGTGTCCATCCCGATTACCGGGCGGCGCTGAACGATTACTTCGAGCGCGCCTGCCAGCGCGGCGGACACACGCCGCACATTTTGCGCGAAGCGCTGAGCTGGCATGAAAACCTGGAAGAAACCGGGCGCATGCTGGTCGGCTGACTGCAAATGAGTAGGCTGGTTTGACCTCCTACGAAGCCGCGTCGTGTACTTTTTGCCTCAGGCAGAAGGTGCTCGACGCGGCTTTGTGCTGCCTGAGTGCTTGGCAAGCAAACGCAACAAAACAGTTTGAATGCTTTAACTTAATTAAACTGTACTACTGTACCGGTAAATACTGACCCAATCGGCAAGTCAGGCAGTCCCAACAGCCATAAATGCACCATAATGATGCGCACCAGTACAGTTTCGCCAATTAACAGTGCAACAGTCGTGTTACGCAGTTAACTGAACCCGCCCAATACAAGTGAACTGTACCTACTGTTATGGACACAAGAGGAGGATCATTGGCATCAGTTAAATCACTACCTAATGCCGCCACAAGCGGAAGGAAGACATATCATGGAACGCACCCTCAGTTCCGGTCTGGTTTTTGAAAGCAACAGCCAATCCAACACCTCGCTGCCTCTGCGCGCTTTGTCCACTCTGCTCCTGTGGCAGCGTCGCATCGCCAGCCGCCGTCAACTTGCTCGCCTGGATGGTCGCCTTCTGGCTGACGCCGGTATCAGCGAGTCGCAGCGTTACGAAGAGCTGAGCAAGCCGTTCTGGCGCTAAGCTCCGGCTTGCCGGCCCAGGCCGGCACCGAGAATTCCTGAAACCCGTCACAGGCAACTGTGACGGGTTTTTTGTTTTTACGGCTGATACATGACTCCATATCTCGGCAACCAGTACAATTTAATGACTTGCGGTTTATACCAGTACAGTTTGCACCTATGCTGCGTCACATCCAGAAACAGCAACGCGTGATACGCTTGCGCTAACGGCCGGTGAAATAAAGTACCGTTACAGGCCGAGTGAGCGTCCGATAACCACAAGCACACCGCCCTTATCTGCAGGAGTCATCGCCATGTCCCGTAACCACTTGCTGGGCGCCGCCCTGTTGCTGACCCTGACTGGCACAGCCAATGCCACCAGCTTCATCGTCACCACCGATGCCGTAGTCGGCGCCGTTGCTGCCACTACCGATGCCACCTCCGACGTGACCTCGTCATTCCGTGACGACAAGATCGTCAAGGCTGCGCGCGACGATGCCGCCAGCTTTGTGGGCAGCGAAGGTGTGATTCGTGGCGCCAAGCTGGAAAGCGCTTTCCGTCACATCCGCCAGCAGGCGCCAACCCTGCAGGCCAGTGATGCCCAACTGGCGCAGGCGATCCTAGCCCTGTAACACCGCCCTGCGGCACACCCGGGTGCACTGGCTCTGCGCCGTGTATTCGGGTTAGCCTTCGCCCTCCGAGTTCAAGCCTGCCAAACCCATGCGTTATCTTTCGCCATTGCTGATTGCCCTCGCCGGGATGGGCAGCGCCCATGCCATGGATGTCTCGACCCAGAGCCTGGTTGTCACTGGCTACGTCACCAGCAAGGTGACCAGCGCACCGTTCGATCGCAAGCTGATGGTGCAGGCCCGTGATGATGCCGCAGCCTTTGTTGCCACCGACGGTCTGATCCGTGGTGTACGCCTGCAGGCGGCACTGCGTACCTTGCGCCATCATGCTGGCTATCAATCTGCTGACGACCTTGAACTGGCAGAAGCAATTCTCGTCCAATGATTCAATTCGACTCCCTGTATTAGTTTGGAGATGCTCCATGCGTAAATCGCTGATCGCCGCTTCCCTCGGCATGCTGCTCCTGGCCGACCTGGCCCATGCACAGACTCTGGTGGCTACCAGCAATATCATCGTCCGCGCCTTTGGCCGTTCGATCGATTTCACTTCTGATACCACCACTTCGATCCGCGACTCGAAGATCGTTCAGGATGCCCACGACGACGCCGCCAGCTTCGTTGCCAGCCGCGGTGATATTCGCGGTGCACAGCTTGAAGCGGCACTCAATACCATTCGCCAGCGTGTGCCTGAAGCACGCGACGCCAGCGATCAGGTGCTCGCCGAAGCTATTCTCGCGCTGTGAAGCGTATGCGTGCCTGGCTGCTGGGCAGCGTCCTGACGCTGCTGGGCGCGCCCGCGCTGGCCGACCTGCAGCTCGATCTGCAGGCTGACGGGCTTGACCAGCAACAACAGCAAGCCACCCAGGCGCTGCTTGATGAAGCGCTGGCAAAGCTGCCGCCGCGGTTCAAGCAGCAGCTGGATCGGCGCGTGCAGGTCAGCTGGAGCGAGCACATGCCCGCCGACGCTTATGGCCAGGCCTCGCTGGTGTCCACGCTTGACCTGAACCGGCGCTTGCTGCCCGCGCTTGCCGATGGCAGCGCGGCCACCCAGGCCACCGGCCGGCCGCACGGCACGGTACGCCAGGAGCTGCTGGCCACCGTCCTCCACGAACTCACCCATATCTATGACCGCGCCCGCCTGTGGCCCAGCGCCGATCGCCTGCTGATCAACCGCTGCAAGCGCCAACAGGACACGCTGGGCAAGATCGGCCTGCCAGAGGAATGCCGCGGCGAAGGCGAACGACGCTTCACCCTCAGCGATGATCCACGCCTGCTCGACCTGGCCGGCTGGCCGCAGTATGTCGGCCGCCGCGGCGAGCGTGAACAGCACAACAACCAGTTGGTGCGCAGCCCTGACAGTTATGAGCTGAGCAGCCCGAAGGAATACGTGGCGGTCAACATGGAGTACTTCCTCCTCGACCCAAGCTACGGCTGCCGCCGGCCGGCCCTCAATCAGTACCTGCGCGAGCACTTTGGCTGGGCGCCGCAACAGAACGAATGCGCGAAAACCCTGCCATTCATCAATGCCGGCAATGACTTCGCCCGCCAGCCGCTGGGTGAAATCGACCCCGAGCGGGTTTACGAAATCGACTACCTGCTGGCCGAGGCCAACCAGAACCTGGTCAGCCGCTGGGGCCACAGCATGCTGCGCCTGGTGATCTGCGCACCGGGCCGGCCACGTGGCCCGGATTGCCGGCTGGATCTGGACCAGAGCCTGGTGCTGTCGTACCGCGCCTTCGTCAACGATGTGCAGCTGTCCAGCTGGTCTGGCCTGGTCGGCGCTTATCCGTCACGCCTGTTCGTTCTGCCGCTGAACCAGGTGATCGACGAGTACACCAAGACCGAACTGCGCAGCCTTGCCTCGGTGCCGCTCAAACTCAGCCGCGCTGAAGTCGAAAACGTCGTGCGTCAGGCGGCAGAGATGCACTGGAGCTATGACGGCAACTACTGGTTCCTGTCCAACAACTGCGCAGTCGAAGGACTCAAATTGCTGCGCAGCGGCAGCGCCAACCCGCGCCTGAAAGACCTCGACAACATCATGCCCAACGGCTTGCTCGAGGTGCTCAAAGGCCGCGGCCTGGCCGATACCAGCGTGCTTGAGGACCGCCGCGAGGCACTGCGCCTGGGCTATCGCTTCGACTCCTACCGCGACCGCTACCAGGCCATGTTCGACGTGCTCAGAAAGCAGTTGCCGGTCAAGCAGGTCGAAGTTGAAGACTGGCTGGCGCAAGATGCCGAACAGCGCCAGCCATGGTTCCAGCGGGCCGATCTGCGCACCAGCGCGGCATTGCTGCTGCTCGAACAAGCGGCGCTGCGCCGGCAGTTGCTGCTGGCCCAGGACGAGGTCAAGCAGCGCTACCTGAATTCCACCGCGCTGAAGGACGGCACGGTCGACAAGGCCAACGCCACCTTGCAGCAGATGCTGGCCAACAGCGGCTTCCTCAGCCGCCCGGCAGAGCTGCTGGGCACCGATGGCTACGGCTTGCCGCAACCCGACGAGCGTAAACAGCTGGAGCAGGTCAGTCGTGAGCGGCAGGCGCAGTTGTTGCGCCTGAGCACCGACCTCGATACCGAAGTCCGCGCCTTGCTCGACCCGGCGCGCGGCAAGGAGATCAAAGCGGTGGAAGCCAACGTCAAGCAGATCGGTGAGCACCTGCGCGCCCTGCACAAAGCAGCTGGCGGCTTGCAACTGCCCTGAACAGAAGCCGCCGTTGCCAGCAACGGCGGCTTACAGCGCTTCTTCGGCTTCTTCCGGCAACTGTTCATCCAGATGCAGCCAGGCTACCCGGCTGCTGGTCCAGATATGCCGATTGGCCTGGACTCGCTCTGGCTGATCCAGGGTTGCCACGGTCACATCGATACTCTGCGGGCTGTGCTCAGTGCTGAGGGCCACATGCGCGCCACAGTCGCCACAAAAAAACCGACTGCAACTGGCAGGCGCCACATACAGCCGCGGCCGCCCCTTGAGCCAGCGAAAGTCGCGCCTGGGCAGGGTGATCCAGGTCACCACCAGGCCACCGCTGACGCGCCGGCAGATCGAGCAATGGCAATGCGCAACATCGTTCAGATCGCCCGCCAGGCGATACCTGATGGCGCCGCAATGGCAGCCGCCCTCGACAAACTCAGACATGATTACCTCTCGTCACCTTGGCGCCAGCGAAAGCTGGCTGAAAGCTTGCGCTCATAGGATAGCCCCCACTACCGGCACAAGACCGGTCAGCCAGGGTACCCGGACCAGTCCGCACCCGGCCCAATCAACAACAACAATGGTGATTCTGATGTCTTCCTGTGTCCGCCTCTTCGCAATACCCCTCCGGCTATTCCAAGCACAGCGCCCCACGCGCTGATCCGCCCGAAGCATTTTTTTTAATTCGTCGCGCCACGCCTGGAGTACTGCCATGCTGACCTTCCTCGGCTTTGCCATGGTCATCACCTTCATGTACCTGATCATGACCAAGCGCCTCTCGGCCTTGATCGCGCTGATCCTGGTACCGATCCTGTTCGCCCTGTTCGGTGGCTTCTCCTCCGAAATCGGCCCGATGATGCTGCAAGGCATCACCAAGCTCGCGCCAACCGGCGTGATGCTGATGTTCGCCATTCTTTACTTCGCCCTGATGATCGACTCCGGCCTGTTCGACCCGGCTGTGCGGCTGATCCTCAAGGCGGTCAAGGGTGACCCGCTGAAAGTCTCGGTCGGCACCGCAGTGCTGGCCCTGGTGGTCTCGCTCGACGGCGACGGTGCAACCACCTACATGATCTGCTGCGCCGCCATGCTGCCGCTGTACAGCCGCCTGGGCATGAGCCCGCGGATCATGGCCGGCCTGATCATCCTCGCGGGCGGGGTCATGAACATGACGCCATGGGGCGGGCCGACCGCTCGCGCTGCTAGTGCCCTGCATGTAGACCCGTCCGACATCTTCGTACCGATGATCCCGGCCATGGCCTTCGGCGTGGTGGCGATCCTGGTCATCGCCTACATGTACGGCAAGCGTGAGCGGGCTCGCCTGGGTGAACTGCACCTGCCGACCGACGACATCGACCACAGCGCTATCAGTGTGTCGCAGTTCCCTGAAGCACGCCGGCCGAAGCTGATCTGGTTCAACGGTGCCCTCACCTTGGCCCTGATGGTCGCGCTGATCGCTGGCCTGCTGCCACTGCCGGTGCTGTTCATGGTTGCCTTCAGCATCGCCATGATCGTCAACTACCCATGCCTGCAACAGCAGAAGGACCGCATTGCGGCCCACGCCGGCAGCGTGCTGGCAGTGACCGGGCTGATTTTCGCCGCGGGTATCTTCACCGGCATCCTGTCCGGCACCGGCATGGTCGACGCCATGTCGAAAAGCCTGCTGGCAGTCATCCCGGACGCACTCGGCCCGTACCTGGCTGTGATCACCGCCCTTGTCAGCATGCCGTTCACCTTCTTCATGTCCAACGATGCCTTCTACTACGGTGTGCTGCCGGTGTTGGCCGAAGCGGCCAGCCACTACGGCATCACCCCGGTGGAAATGGCCCGCGCGTCGATCGTCGGCCAGCCGGTGCATCTGCTCAGCCCGCTGGTACCCTCGACCTACCTGCTGGTCGCGCTGGCCGGCATCGAGTTCGGCGATCATCAGCGCTTCACGCTCAAGTGGGCAGTGCTGGTGTGCATGTGCATAATGCTCGGCGCACTGCTGCTGGGGACTTTCCCGCTGTTCAGCAGTCTCTAATTCATAAGCCCCATCGCGCTGCGTCCCTATCGGGCGCAGCGCCTTTTTACGTTTGAAGGAATACATATGGAATGGCTGACCAGCCCAGAAATCTGGGTTGCCTTTTTGACCCTGACGGCACTTGAGATCGTCCTCGGTATCGACAACATCATCATGATCTCGATCCTGGTCAGCCGCATGCCCAAGCACATGCAGCCGCGTACCCGGATCTTCGGCCTGGCCCTGGCCATGGTCACGCGGATCCTGCTGTTGCTGTCGATCACCTGGGTAATGCGCCTTACCGCCGACCTGTTCGAAGTGTTCGGCCAGGGCATCTCCGGGCGCGACCTGATTCTGTTCTTCGGTGGCCTGTTCCTGCTGTGGAAGAGCTCGCAAGAGATCTACCACGGCCTGGAAGGTGAAGACGAGAGCAGCGACGGCCCGAAAGGCGCTGGTGGCAAGTTCCTCTACACCATCATCCAGATCGCCATTATCGACATCGTATTCTCGCTGGACTCGGTGATCACTGCAGTCGGCATGGTCTCGCACGTGCCGGTAATGATCGCCGCGATCGTCGTGGCGGTGCTGGTGATGATGCTCTGCGCTGGTGCTATCAGTAACTTCATCGACAAACACCCGTCGCTGAAGATGCTCGCGCTTTCGTTCCTGATCGTCGTCGGTACCGTGCTGATCGCCGAATCTTTCGATGTGCATGTGCCGAAGGGCTATGTCTACTTCGCCATGGCGTTCTCGCTGGCGGTAGAAGCCATCAACATCCGTATGCGTACTGCCCGTGCACGCAAGGAAGGCGCCGAGCCTGATGCGGTGAAGCTGCGTAAGGACGTGCCTGGTCAGTAAGCCTGGCAGTTGCAGATAAAGGCCCTTCGGGGCCTTTTTTGTGGGCGGCGCCCCGGCGCTCCTGCACCAGTGAAATGTTTCAAATAGGTTTCAGCCATGCCAAGCTGGCAGCAGACGCACAAAACGACTAAAGCTTGAGTGAGCACTGGGACAACCACCCAGCCCCGGGCCAGGCTCACGGCTTCATTTTTTGGCCCCGTCTTGGGGCAATTGCAACGGGGGCCTTGCCTATGCTGACTCTGCTCAATCTGCTTTCGGCGGTCGCGCTGCTGGTGTGGGGCACGCACATTGTACGTACCGGGATCCTGCGGGTGTATGGCTCAAACCTGCGCCGGGTGATCAGCCAGAACATGAGCAAACGCCCGCTGGCGTTTCTCGCCGGCATCGTCGTCACAGCCATGGTCCAGAGCAGCAACGCCACTGCCATGCTGGTGACCTCGTTCGTCGGCCAAGGCCTGATGGCGATGACCCCGGCGCTGGCAATCATGCTCGGGGCCGACGTCGGCACCGCGCTGATGGCCAGGGTGCTGACCTTCGACCTGTCGTGGCTGTCGCCCCTGCTGCTGTTCATTGGGGTGATTTTCTTCCTCTCGCGCAAGCAGACTCGCCTCGGCCAGATGGGCAGGGTAGCGATTGGCCTTGGCCTGATCATCCTGGCCCTGCAACTGATCGTGCAGGCGGCCACGCCCATCACCCAGGCACAAGGGGTCAAGGTGCTGTTCGCCTCGCTGACCGGGGATATCCTTCTCGACGCCCTGGTCGGCGCCCTGTTCGCGATGATTTCCTACTCGAGCCTGGCGGCTGTGCTGCTCACCGCAACCCTGGCCGGCTCGGACCTGATCAGCCTGCCGGTGGCCATCGGCCTGGTGATCGGCGCCAACATCGGCAGCGGTCTGCTGGCCTTTCTGACCACCAGCATGCAGAACTCGGCAGGCCGCCGGGTGGCACTGGGTAGCCTGCTGTACAAACTGATCGGCCTGCTGCTGATGATCCCGGTGCTGCACCCGCTGGTCGACTGGATGGACACCCTCAAGCTCAGCCCGCAGGAACTGGTGATCGGCTTCCACCTGCTCTACAACACGCTGCGCTGCGTGCTCATGCTGCCGACCGTGACGCCGATGGCGCGGCTGTGCAACTTCCTCCTGCCGGAGCGCGAAAGCAGCAACGGCCAGATCCGCCCGCGCCATCTCGACCCGTCCGCGTTGCAAACGCCAAGCCTGGCGCTGGCCAACGCCGCCCGCGAAACCCTGCGCCTGGGCGACATCGTCGAGAGCCTGCTCGAGGCCATGCTCGCCGCCTTGCGCGGCACTCAGACCGCATTGCCGCAGCAGGTCCGCGCCTACACTGAAGACGTCGACGCCCTGTACAGCGCGATCAAGCTGTACCTGGCGCAGATGGACCGCGAGGACCTCAGCGCCCAGGACAACCGGCGCTGGGCCGAGATCATCGAGATCTCGGTCAACCTGAAGATGGCCAGCGACCTGGTCGAGCGCATGCTGCGCAAGGTCCAGCAGCAAAAGACCTCACAGCGCCGCGAGTTCTCCCAGGTCGGCCTGGAAGAGCTGACCGGCCTGCAGGAACAACTGCTGGCCAACCTGCGCCTGGGCCTGTCGGTGTTTCTCAGCGCCGACCCGGAAAGCGCGCAATTGCTGCTCCGTGAGAAGCGCCGCTTCCGCGCCCAGGAACGGCGCCTGGCACACGCCCATGTCAGCCGTTTGCAACGCAAAGTGGTGCAGAGTATCGAGACCAGTTCACTGCATCTGGAGCTGATCGCCGACATGAAGCGGTTGAACTCTTTGTTCTGCAGCAGTGCCTATGTGGTACTGGGCGGCTCGGACACCGGCGGGCTTATGCTCGACAGCGTGCCGGACGAAGCCCGCCAGCCCTGACCTGCACCATCTGGAGACCCCTGCTCGCCTATGCGTAGCCTGATGTTGATTTGCCTGCTGATCTGCAGCCTGCCGACCCTGGCCCTCGACCGCTCCAAGGTCGAAGGCTACCTGTTGCCCAACGGCCTGCAGGTCATCCTCAAATCCGGCTACGAGCGCGACCATGTCGCGATCCGCCTGATCGTCGGGGTCGGCCTCGATGACTTCGAGTGCGACCAGCGTGAGCTGCCGCACCTGCTCGAGCACCTGCTGTTCAGCGGCATCGATGAAACCGGCGAGGGCGGCCTGGAAGAACGCATGCAGGCACTGGGCGGCGAATGGAATGCCTACACCAGCAGCGCCGACACCACCTTCGTGATCGAGGCCCCGGCGCGCAACCAGCGCAAGGTGCTCGACCTGCTGCTGGCGGCCGTTCGCGATACCAAAATCGATGCCAAGGCCCTGGCCACTGCCAAGCAGATCATCGAGCGTGAAGACGGCGGCCACTACGGCCACCTGCAACGTTGGCTCGACCGCCAGGACATCGGCCATCGCGCCAGTGACCAATTGGCAGTCGAGCTGGGGCTGAAATGCCCGGCGCGCTCCAACCTCGACGACATGACTCTTGAGCAAGTGCAGGCCCTGCGCGACCACTGGTACGCAGCCAACAACATGACCCTGATCGTGGTCGGCGGCCTTGACCGCTTGCTGCCGGCCTATCTCGAACGCAGCTACGGCGAGCTGCCGGCGACCGAGCCCGGCGAGCGGCGTAACCTCGACAGCATCAGCCAACAGGCCGAGCAGCGCCGCGACCTGACCCGCGGCTGGCTGGGCGACAGCGTCAAACTGCACTGGCTGTTCATCGAGCCGGTGCTGGACAGCGGCCACGAGCAGACCCTCGACCTGGTTTCGCGTTACCTGGAGTGGGCAGTCTACGACCAGCTACGCCTGCGCCACGGCCTGTCCTACGGGCCTTCGGTGCAGCGTGAAAGCTTCGGCGACAGCGGCATGCTCAGCCTCAACGCCGACCTCGAGCGCGAAGACCTCAACGCAGCGATCAAGGTGTTGCAGGAGCTGTTCGAGCACCTGCGCAAAAACGGCCTCGACGCGGATACCTTTGCCCGCATCAAGGAAGCCGCCATCGCCCGCGAGAGCTGGAACAGCCAGGGCAACAGCGCCTTGGCCGACTATTACTGGGGCGCTTTGAACAACTACACCGACGGCCGCTTCAGCGACCCGATCCGCGCATTACGCCAGGTCAGCCTGAAACAGGCCGACGCCGCCTTGCAGGAGTTGCTCAAGGAGCCGGGGTACGTGCGCATCGAGCAGCCGCTGCTTGGCTATGACGAACTGTACGGCCTGGTGGCTTTGCTGCTCGGTGTGATTCTCGCCCTGGGCCTGCTGCGCCGTCGCCGTCACACACCGAGCAAGCCCAGCGGCGCTACACGCCAGCGCTGATTCAGCGGTATCCTGTGCAGAGCCATCGCGGGGCCGCCGCGATGGTGGCCCCCATACTCTTTCTGTAGCCCGTCCATGCCGCCCATCCCGCATATCGTCCAGCGCATCATCGAACTGCTCAAACGCTACCCAGGCGTGATTGCGCTGGGCGGCTTCCTGTCCGGGATCGGCAGCTTCATCCTGGTCGACCGCCAGGCCGGGCTGGCGAGTTGGGTGGCGATCCTGCTGTTGGTCAGCTGGATATGGCTGATGCTGGAGAACACCCTGACTGGTTTGTTCGCCCGCACCTTCAAGCGGGAGATCCCGCAGCCGCTACTGCGCTACGCCACGCAGATGATCCACCAGGAGAGCCTGTTCTTCGTCCTGCCATTCTTTTTCATCACCACCACCTGGAACAGCGGCCAGTTGATCTTTACCGGCCTGCTCGGCGCCGCTGGGGTGATCTCGATCGTCGACCCGCTTTACTACCGCTGGCTGGCGCCGCGGCGTTGGCTGTTCATGGCCTTGCATACCTTGACCCTGTTTGCCGCGCTGCTGACGGCGCTGCCGATCATCCTTCACCTGACCACCGCGCAGAGCTTCAAGCTGGCGCTGATCGCGGCCATGGCGCTGTCGTTCCCAAGCCTGGCCAGCAGCTTCCCGATCACCAACTGGCGCCGCGGCGTCGCGCTGGTACTGGTGACGCTGTCGGTGGGTGCCGGCGGCTGGCTGCTGCGCTCCTGGGTGCCGCCCGCCACGCTGTGGCTGACCGAAGTGGCGGTGAGCACCGAAGTGATCAACCGCCAGCCGGGTGATTCGCTGGATGAGATCCCGGTCAACCAGATTCGCGGCGCGGGGCTGTATGCATACACCGCGATCAACGCACCGCGCGGGCTCAACGAGCGGATCTATCACGTCTGGCAGTTGAACGGTAAAGAGGTCGACCGGATCGCCCTGGATATTCATGGCGGGCGCAAGGAAGGCTACCGCGCCTGGACCCACAAGCAGAACTTCCCGCCCAACCCGGTGGGCCGCTGGCAAGTCCGCGTGCTGACCGAGGACGGCCAGGTTATCGGCGTGCTGCGCTTCAAGGTGGTCGACGCTGCTGCGGCTCCAGTCAGCTGAGCAGACCGCCATTGCCCGGCAGCGCTCGCACTGCGCTATGATCGGTGCCTTCCTCGCGCACTGTCAGAAGCATGGAGCCCATGACTACACCGAGCGCCACTCTGGACACCAGCAGCCAACCGCCGTGCCTGCGTATCAGCGGTGACTGGACCCTGGCCCACTACGCCCAGCTCAAGCGCGACAGCGAGCGCCTGCGCAGTCAATACAGCAGTGACACCCGCGCCGACCTCAGCCAGCTCGGCCGCCTCGACACTGCCGGCGCCTCGCTGCTGGCCGAACTGCTCGGCAGCGAGCGGCTGTCGCGCTGCACCGATGACCTCGGCGCGGCCAACCGGGCCCTGCTGAAGACGGTCTACCACTCGGTGCAGGACTACTGCATCCCACTCAAGCAAGCCGAACGGCCGGTGCTGCTGATGCTGCTCGAGCGCATCGGCTGCTCGGTCAACAAGCTGTGGGGCGACACCCTGCAACTGCTCGGCTTCATTGGCCTGATCATCCAGACCCTGCTGTTGCGTGCGCTGCAGCCACACCGCTGGCGGCTCACACCGGTCGTTGCTCATATCGAGCAGACTGGCCTCAATGCCGCGCCCATCATCGCTTTGCTGACCTTTCTGGTCGGCGCAGTGGTGGCCTTTCTCGGCGCCACGGTGCTCGCCGCATTTGGTGCGACCATCTTCACCGTCGACCTGGTGGCGTTCTCGTTTCTGCGTGAGTTTGGCGTGCTGCTGACTGCCATTCTCATGGCCGGGCGCACTGCCAGCGCCTTTACTGCGCAGATCGGCTCGATGAAGGCCAACGAAGAGATCGACGCCATCCGCACCCTCGGCCTCAACCCGATCGAACTGCTGGTAGTGCCGCGAGTACTGGCATTGCTGATCACGCTGCCGCTGCTGACCTTTGTCGCGATGATCTGCGGCATCGTCGGAGGCGGCGTGGTCTGTGCGCTGTCGCTGGATATCTCGCCAGCCATGTTCCTTTCCCTGCTGCAGACCGATATCGGTGTGCAGCACCTGCTGGTAGGCCTGGCCAAGGCGCCGTTCTTTGCCTTTCTGATTGCCGCGATCGGTTGCCTGGAAGGCTTCAAGGTCAGCGGCAGTGCCGAGTCGGTAGGCGCCCACACCACCTCGGCGGTGGTCCAGTCGATCTTCGTGGTGATCGTGCTGGATGCCGTTGCAGCGCTGTTCTTCATGGAGATGGGCTGGTGAGTGCAGCAACCCAGGCAGTAATCCAGGCGCGCGGGCTGTGCAACCGCTTTGGCACCCAGAGCGTGCACGAGAATCTCGACCTCGATCTGTACAAAGGCGAGATCCTCGCGGTAGTCGGCGGCTCGGGCAGCGGCAAGTCGGTGCTGCTGCGCAGCATCGTTGGCCTGCGCCAGCCCGACGAGGGTCAGGTCAAGGTGTTCGGCCAGGACCTGGCCACCCTCGACAACGAACAGCGCTCGCAGGTCGAGCGGCGCTTTGGCGTACTGTTCCAGAAGGGCGCGTTGTTCTCGTCGCTGACCATTACCGAAAACGTTGCCCTGCCACTGATCGAACACGCCGGCCTGTCGCGCACTGATGCCGAGCATCTTGCCGGGGTCAAGCTGGCCCTGGCAGGGCTGCCGATTTCCGCCGCCGACAAGTACCCCGCATCGCTGTCAGGCGGGATGATCAAGCGCGCGGCGCTGGCGCGGGCATTGGCGCTGGACCCGGACATCCTGTTTCTGGATGAACCCACCGCCGGGCTCGACCCGATCGGTGCGGCGGCCTTCGACCAGTTGATCCTGACCCTGCGTGATGCGTTGGGTTTGAGCGTGTTCCTGATCACCCATGACCTGGATACGCTGTACACCATTACCGACCGCATCGCCGTGCTGTCGCAGAAAAAGGTGCTGGTAGCCGGCCCCTTGGCCGAGGTCGAGCTTACCGACGACCCCTGGATCCACGATTACTTTCACGGCCCACGCGGGCGCGCAGCGGCTCAAGCTGCCAGCCGTGTCGGGCAGGAGCGCTGAAGCATGGAAACCCGAGCTCATCATGTGTTGATCGGTCTGGTCACCGTTCTGGTCGTGGCTGGCGCCTTGTTGTTCGGCTTGTGGCTGACCAAGTCCAGCGTCGACTCGACCTTCAAGGACTATCAGGTGGTATTCAACGAGGCGGTCTCCGGTCTGTCGCGCGGCAGCCCGGTGCAGTACAACGGCATCAAGGTCGGTGACGTCACCACCCTGCGCCTGGACCCGCAAGACCCACGTCGGGTGCTGGCACGCATCCGCCTCAGCGCCGACACGCCGGTCAAGCAGGACACCCAGGCCAAGCTGACCCTGGCCGGGGTTACCGGCAACGCCTTTATCCAGCTCAGCGGCGGCACCCCACAAAGCCCAGAACTGAAAGGCAAGGACGGCCAATTGCCGGTGATCGTTGCCTCGCCATCGCCGATCTCGCGCCTGCTCAACGACAGCAGCGACGTGGTCGGCAACATCAACCTGTTGTTGCACAACGCCAATCAGCTGCTCTCCGACGACAACGTCAGCCGCCTCAGCAACACCTTGGCCAACCTTGAGCAAACCACCGGCGCTTTCGCCAGCCAAAAGGGCGGTATCAGCGACGCCATCGCCCAGCTGGCGGCAGTCGGCAAGCAGGCCAACGCCACCCTGGCCGAGACCCAGGCGCTGATGCGCAACGCCAACGGCTTGCTCGGCACCCAGGGCAAGCAAGCCTTCGGCAGCGCCGAGCAGGCCATGAACGCCCTGGCCGAGAGCACCGCGACCATCAACGACCTGCTCAAGAACAACCGCGAGGCCATCGACGATGGAGCCCAGGGCTTGAACCAGCTGACCCCGGCGATCCGCGAACTGCGCGAAACCCTCAACGCCCTCAAGGGCATCTCGCGCCGCCTCGAAGCCGACCCCAGCGGCTACCTGCTGGGTCGCGACAATGACAAGGAGTTCCAGCCATGACCCCGCTGCGCCTGATCGCACTGCTGGCCACGCTGAGCCTGGCCAGCGCCTGCTCGATCCTGCCGCAAAGCCCGCCGGTGGATATCTACCGCCTGCCGGTCAAGCAGCCCATCAGCAGCAACGCGCCGCTGACCTGGTCACTGCGGGTGAACAAGCCACTGGCCAGCGAGGCGCTCGCCGGGCAACGCATTGCGGTGATCGCCCAGGGCGACGTGATCAGTGGTTACAAAGGCGCCCGCTGGAGCGACCCGGTGCCGTTGCTGGTACGCAATCGGCTGCTCGATGGCTTCCAGCGGGATGGCCGGGTACAGCGCCTGAGCGCTGACGACAGCAATCTGCAAGCCGATTACGAGCTGGCCGGCGAGTTGCTGGCGTTCAACAGCGAATACCGCGAGGGCAGGGTAGAGGTGGTGATCAGCTACGATGCGCGCCTGGTGCAGGGCCGCAGCCAGCGCATCGTCGCCAGCCGGCGCTTTGAAGTGCGCCAGCCGCTAAGTGCTACTCAGGTGCCTGCGGTGGTCACCGGCTTTGGTGCCGCCAGCGACCAACTGATGAGCCAGCTGGTCGACTGGACACTTGCTCAGGTCGCTCAGGCTCAGGCGAAGAACCAGTAGCAGACGCAGATCGCTGCGATCACCCCGGACAGCTCGGCCAGCAGCGCGCAGCCCACTGCATGGCGCACGCGCTGGATGCCGACCGCGCCGAAGTACACCGCCAGCACATAGAAGGTGGTCTCGGTGCTGCCCTGGATGGTTGCCGCAACCAACGCCGGGAAGCTGTCGACGCCCTGGCTTTGCATGGTTTCGATCATCATGGCCCGCGCGGCGCTGCCAGAGAAGGGCTTCACCAGCGCAGTGGGCAGGCCATCGACGAAGCGCGTGTCCAGGCCCACCCACTCGACCAGGTGGCGAATCCCGTCCAATGCCAATTCCAGCGCCCCAGAAGCGCGCAGCACGCCCACCGCGCAGAGCATGGCGACCAGATACGGCAGCAGGCTCTTGGCGACGTCAAAGCCTTCCTTGGCGCCTTCGATGAAGGTTTCGTACACCTTGACCCGGCGCAGGGCGCCAACCACCAGGAACGACATGATGATGCCGAACAGGGTCAGGTTGCCCAGGATCGACGACAGGCCTGCCAGCGCAGTCGCCGACAGCGTGCCCAGAAACGCCATGAAGCCGCCCAGCAGCAGCGCGCCAGGGACCAGATAGGCGAGCACCACCGGATCCCACAAGCGCAGCCGCTGCATCACCGCGACCGACAGCAGCCCGACCAGGGTCGAGACGCTGGTGGCCAGCAGGATCGGCAGGAACACCATGGTCGGGTCAGGTGCGCCTTGCTGGGCGCGGAACATGAAGATGGTCACCGGCAGCAGGGTCAGCGACGAGGCGTTGAGCACCAGGAACAGGATCTGCGCATTGCTCGCCGTGGTGCTGCTCGGGTTGAGCTCCTGCAGTGCGCGCATCGCCTTCAGGCCGATCGGCGTCGCCGCGTTGTCCAGGCCCAGGCCATTGGCGGCGAAGTTCATGGTGATCAAGCCCAACGCAGGGTGGCCGCGGGGCACCTCCGGCATCAGCCGGGCGAACAGCGGGCCGAGCATCTTCGCCAGCCACTCGACAATGCCGGCCTGTTCGGCAATCTTGAGAAAGCCCAGCCACAGGGTCAGGGTGCCGAACAACAGGACCATGACTTCGACCGACAGCTTGGCCATGGCAAAGATGCTCTCGACCATCGCGGCGAAGATCCCGGCGTTGCCGCCGACCAGCCACTGCGCCATGGCGGAGATGGCCGCGACCAGGAAAAAGCTGAGCCAAAGGCCGTTTAGCATCCGCGTGTTCCCCCGAAAAATGCCACGCATGATAACGCAAGCGGCTGGGTACTTTCTGCAGGCAACAAAAAACCCCGGCATGCGGGGCTCTTGTGGGTCTGCGTTGTCTGGGGCAGGGGCCGCTTTGCGGCCCCAACCACCGCAAATCTTACTGCTTGGCAGCCTCGCCCACAGCGCCAGCAGCCTTGTTACCGGCCATATGCGGCAGCGAGTTGTAATACGCCTCACCCTTGGCCGAGTCGTACATACCTTCCCAACGAGCGATGACCAGCGCGGCCAGGGCGTTGCCAATCACGTTCAGGGCGGTCCGCGCCATGTCCATGATGCGGTCGACACCGGCGATGAATGCCAGGCCTTCCAGCGGGATGCCAACACTGCCCAGGGTCGCCAGCAGGACCACGAACGACACGCCCGGCACACCGGCGATACCTTTGGAGGTGACCATCAAGGTCAGCACCAGCAGCAGCTGCTGGCTCCACGACAGGTCGATGCCATACAGCTGGGCAATGAAGATTGCCGCGATGCTCTGGTACAGGGTCGAGCCGTCGAGG
Organism: Pseudomonas sp. BIGb0278; assembly: GCF_024809895.1. Lineage (NCBI taxonomy): Bacteria > Pseudomonadati > Pseudomonadota > Gammaproteobacteria > Pseudomonadales > Pseudomonadaceae > Pseudomonas > Pseudomonas sp. BIGb0278. Next base: position 800,846 of record NZ_JANUEL010000002.1, on the reverse strand, counting down.
TTGAACGAGTAGCCGGTCGGAACCACGAAGCTGCAGATCGACTTCGGCGCGCCGTACTTCTCCATCTTCTCGATCACACGTGGCAGCACGGTCTCGGAGCTGGAGGTGGAGTAGGCGAGGATCATCTCGTCTTTCATGATGCGCATGATCTTGATGATCGAGAAGCCGAACATCCGCGCGACCAGGCCCAGCACCATGAAGGCGAAGAAGGCGATGGCGAAGTACACCAGCACCACCAGCTTGGCCAGCGGCAGCAGCGACGAGAAGCCGAAGTTGGCGACGGTCACGGCGATCAGGGCGAACACGCCGATCGGGGCGTAGTTCATGATCATGTGGGTGACCTTGAACATGGTTTCCGATACGGCCTGGAAGGTGCGTACCAGCGGATCACGCAGGTCAGCCTGCAGGCTCGAAAGGCCCAGACCGAACATCACCGAGAAGAAGATGATCGGCAGCATTTCGCCGCGGGCAACCGCTGCAAAGATGTTCGAAGGGATCAGGTTGAGCAGGGTCTCGATGAACGCATGCTCATGCTGCACCTCGGCCGCAGTGGCCTGGTACTTGGAGATGTCCACCGTACCCAGAGTGCTCATGTCGATGCCGACACCAGGGTGGAACAGGTTGGCCAGGCCGAGGCCGACGACGATGGCAATGGTCGTCACCACCTCGAAGTAGAGAATGGTCTTCAGGCCGATGCTGCCCAGCTTCTTCGCGTCGCCAACCCCGGCGATGCCCACGATCAGCGACGAAATCACGATCGGGACGACGATCATCTTGATCAGGCGAATGAAGATATCACCGGCAGGCTGCAGGACATTGGTGATCCACCATGCCTTTTCTGCACTGAAATGGTTCAGCAGCGCGCCGATTGCAACGCCCAGTACAAGCCCTATGAGGATTTGCCAGGCGAGGCTTAGTTTTGCCTTCTTCATGTCGTTACCTTTTCTTCTAGTGGTCAGGGGCATCGAGCGGAAACGCGCGTACCAGAGCCATTAGAAGCATGCTTGGCAGCGAGATTGTTCCGTACGACGACTCCATCGAAGGTCAGCGCAAGCGAGCGGTTCGGCGCTCTGGCTAGCGAAAAAGGCGGCAACTATTGCTACGCAGGCGGGGCCAGTCTAATGCCGGAAACGACTACCCTATGCCGGATCGGCATAATAGCCCGAGGCAAAACGACGCAGCTGCAAGTCATTGATTTATAACGTTCGGCTTTCCGAACAAGACCAAAGCGCCATGAAACCGCCAATTTGGCAGATATGGCATGGTCATGCACAACTTCTGTTCGACAATCCGAATGGGATGCACAGGGTGTAGGAAAGGAGAGGTTACGGAGGAAAATAATTCGATGTACGGTCACGACAAAATGTGTCTTCAGCACAATTTGGCGACAAGCGCTCGGAGCACATCCATAGACGCTTCGGAAGCCAGGCCTGGCACAGTGCATTCGGCACTGCCAGACCTGAGACTTCCGATGCCATCTTTTCCTGACCCGGCCCAATCAATGGAGGCACTCCCTGTACCCCTAGGCCACTCCGACCCTGCAACAGTCAGAACAGCCCGGCCCCATGGTCATGTGCCAACCCTCTTCGAGTCGGCGCATCATAGAAGCCTGAACCTTAGAAAGGTTCGGCTTCTATTGCATTACAGTTGCGTGAACTTTAGTCAGTACCACTTCGGATCACGCTTGAGCTGCTCCTGCAACATCGCCTTCATGCCGTCATCCGGCTTGCCCAGCCAGCGGTATTGCGCATGGCGGGTTGGCGACTTGTCCTTGGGCAATCCCTCGGGTACTTCCACGAGCATCCCGTAGGCATCGTCCTTGTCCCAGCTAAACGCCACGATCAGCCGCTTGTAGGTGCAGTTGTCAGCCGATTCGCACAGCGGACCGACAAGGTACTTGTCGCCATCCTCTGTCACCGCCGACATCTGCTCCTGCGAACTGCCGCTGAGGTTAATCACCCACTCGGGCAATCGCTCCTCCCCTTTCAGGGTGTCCTGCCAGGTTTCAACATACTCGGGGTCTGTCGCCAACAATTGGTTGGCGTGGACCTGGCCATCATTGGCCGCCATCGCCGCCGCGCTACTGCCCAACAGCAGGGCAGTAGCCAGGGCTTTGCTGATCATCCGCTTCATGGCTTAGCGCCTGCCGCGCCCGAAGAAGAACGAAGCAATGAACAGCACCAGGAAAACGATGAACAGGATCTTGGCAATACCGGTAGCGGCGCCAGCGATACCACCGAAGCCCAGCACGGCAGCGACAATGGCGATGATCAGGAATGTGATAGCCCAACTAAGCATGATGAATCTCCTTTTTCCCTTGAAATTGTATGCAGGCGCCTCAGAACACCCAGCGATCCTGCGGTACTACGTTTTGCACAGTGGCGGGGGACGAGGCCTTTGGCGACGGCTGTGGATCTGCCGCACGCACCAGGTTGTTGGCACGGGTCGCCTGAATCTGGCTCAACAGCGCTGTCTGCGCTGCCACCTGATCGGCCAGTCGTGCAGTCTGCAGGCTGTAGTAAAACTGGCCGGCGGCCAGGGTTACCAACAGGGCAAGTGCCACGAACAGAAACTGACGTACTGGCACTGCGGTGGTCTGCGACTGGTTGACTGGTTGGCGACTCATGTCGATGTCTCCTGCAATGTTCTTGTTAAACGCTATGAACAAGTAATTGCAGCCTGCATGCCAGTCTTGCCAATGTTAAAAAACGTATATATTTCAAGCACTTAAAAACATGTAGGCAGTGTCTGTAGGACGTATCCTGCACGATGGGGCCGTTAGCGTCGTGCGTATTGCACGACTCAGCCCTCGACCTTGGTCGCTACCTTGAGCAAATCAGCGTCAACCCCGCGCACACCAAGGATTTGCCGCGCGACCTCGACAGCGATGGTTTTCTGCTCCCGGCTGACCACCTCACCCGCCAAGCGAACCATGCCTTGCTCACTGCTGACCTTCAGGTTGAGGCCATCCAGGTTACGGCTGTAGCCGTAGCTGCTCTGAATCTTGTCGATGATCCAGCTGTCCGAGGGTTGCTCGCCCTGCACTGCGGCCACGGGCGTTTCCCGCGCCTTGGCCATCGCCGCTGTGTCGAGGCTGATCAGGTTGTTGACCAGGTGGATACCGTCGGTGGTGCGTGCCAGCACGCCTGCCACCTCCTTGGCTTCGACCCGGTCGACGCGACCGCGCAAGGTGACCACACCATCGCGACTGTCTACTTCAATTGGCGCCTTGCTGGTTACCTGCGCCCAGGACAAACGCGCACGGACGATAGCCGTCAGGGTCGCATCCTCCAGCCGCTGGGCGTAAGCGCGCAGGTCCAAGGACTGCTCGACCAGACCGGGGTTGACCTGCAACTGGTTATCCACCTGCTCGATGCCGCGGGTAGCCAGCGCTACGTCCTCGGCCAGCTGGCGCTCCACGGCGCTTTCGACCTCACCGGTGAGGCGCGCCTGCTGCTCCTGGACCGCTACCTCGATACGAAACGGATTGAGCAGACGGTTGAGCGACAGTGCGGTTTGCAGCGCGCCTTGCAGGCGGGCGTCTTGCAACGGATCAGCAAACACCGGAGAGGCGAAAGCGGCGATGGACAGCGCCAAAACGGCGCTTCGTGGGGAAAATGCCATGCTGAGTGCTCCTTTTGAAACAAATCCAAATAACTTCGCAACCACCGTGCCAGGCAAAAATCACTGATAAAAACCTTTATATTCAATTGGTTAACCGAATACGCGACCAACGGCTAGCATGCAAAGGACGGAATCCTTCAGAATTGACCATGCAACTTGCCCGATCTTTCCGACACTAACTCAGATAAATCCTAATGGAGCGTAGGAAAATGGAGTCTACCCAGGACAATCAAGGCCGCATTCTGCTGGTAGATGATGAGTCCGCTATCCTGCGAACCTTCCGCTACTGCCTTGAAGACGAAGGCTACAGCGTGGCCACGGCCAACAGTGCGGCCCAGGCCGAGGCGCTGCTGCAGCGTCAGGTATTCGATTTGTGTTTCCTCGATCTTCGCTTGGGCGAAGACAACGGGCTCGATGTGCTGGCGCAGATGCGCGTGCAGGCACCGTGGATGCGCGTAGTGATCGTCACTGCCCATTCGGCGGTCGACACCGCAGTAGATGCGATCCAGGCTGGCGCTGCTGACTACTTGGTCAAGCCGTGCAGCCCGGACCAACTGCGCCTGGCCACTGCCAAGCAGCTTGAGGTACGCCAGCTGTCGGCGCGTCTGGAAGCCCTCGAAGGCGAAGTACGCAAGCCCAAGGACGGCCTCGATTCGCACAGCCCGGCAATGATGGCCGTGCTGGAAACCGCGCGGCAGGTGGCGACCACCGACGCCAACATCCTTATCCTCGGCGAATCCGGCACTGGTAAAGGCGAACTGGCCCGGGCCATTCACGGCTGGAGCAAGCGTGCGCGCAAGGCCTGCGTGACCATCAACTGCCCATCGTTGAATGCCGAGCTGATGGAAAGCGAGCTGTTCGGGCATACCCGCGGCGCCTTCACCGGTGCCAGCGAAAGCACCTTGGGGCGGGTCAACCAGGCGGATGGCGGGACCCTGTTCCTCGACGAGATCGGCGACTTCCCGCTGGCTCTGCAGCCCAAACTGCTGCGTTTTATTCAGGACAAGGAATATGAGCGCGTCGGCGATCCGGTTACCCGCCGTGCCGATGTGCGCATTCTGGCCGCAACCAACCTCAATCTGGATGACATGGTCCGCGAAGGGCGCTTCCGTGAGGACCTGTTGTACCGCCTCAATGTCATCACCCTGCACCTGCCGCCACTGCGCGAGCGCAGCGACGATATCCTGACCCTGGCTGACCGTTTCCTCGCCCGCTTCGTCAAGGAATATGCGCGGCCGGCACGTGGGTTCAGCGACGAGGCCCGCGCGGCCCTGCTCAACTACCGTTGGCCAGGCAACATTCGCGAGCTGCGTAACGTGATCGAGCGCGCCAGCATCATCTGCCCGCAGGAGCGGGTTGAAGTCAGCCACCTCGGCATGGCCGAGCAAACCACCAGCAATGCACCGCGAATTGGTGCTGCGCTGAGCCTGGACGAGCTGGAACGGGCCCATATCGGCGCGGTGCTGGCCTCCAGCGATACCCTTGATCAGGCTGCCAAGACGCTTGGGATCGACGCCTCGACGCTGTATCGCAAACGCAAGCAATTCAACCTGTGAAGTGGCCCATGAAGCTGCGTGCGAGGCTCTTTTTAAGCATTTCAGCGCTGGTCACGGTGGCGCTGCTGGGCCTGCTACTGGGCCTGGTCAGCGTTTTGCAGATGGCCTCGACTCAGCAAGCGCTGGTGCGTGATACCACCCATACGCTGGAGTTGGGCCTCAAGCTGCGGCAGAACCTCGGCGAACAGTTGATTCTGATTCTGGACGAGGACAGCGACGCCGACAGCCTCAACAACCTGCAGACCCAGTTCCAGACCTTGCTCAGCCAGGGCTTGCAGGAAGGCGGCGAGAAAACCGGTTTCAGCAAGGCCAGCAGCAATTACCAGGCCTTTCTCCAGGCCTACCGGCAAACCCCCAATCCTGCCCGCAGCATGGCCACCGACAAGCCCCTCGGCGCTGCTTTCAATCAGGTCCGCACCGACCTGATCGACTCCTACAAGCAGTCACTGGAGCAGATATCCCGCAGTGAAGAGGCCAGCCGTGACCGCGCGCTGCTGATCAGTGGCCTGCTCGGGCTGATGGGCTTGACCGTGCTGATCCTCGGCTTTGTCACTGCGCACAACATCGCGCGCCGCTTCGGCCTGCCGATCGAAGCCCTGGCCAAAGCCGCAGATGAAGTCGGCCAAGGCAACTTCAATGTCACCCTGCCGCTGTCCCAGGCGACCGAACTGAACCAGCTGACCCGCCGCTTCGGGCTGATGGCAGACGCCCTGCGCAAGCATCAGGCGACCAATATCGACGAAGTCCTCGCTGGTCAGCAGCGCCTGCAAGCTGTGCTCGACAGCATCGACGACGGGTTGCTGATCATTGACCAGCAAGGCCACCTCGAGCATCTCAACCCGGTTGCCCAGCGGCAGCTGGGTTGGGAAACCAGCCGCCATGGCACCAGCCTGGTCGAGGCGCTGCAACGTCCCGAGCTTGAACAGCAGCTGCGCCAGGTATTGCGCGGCGGCAGCCTGGACCGGCCACCGGAAGACTTGAGCATTGAAGTCGAAGACGAAACGCGCCTGCTGTCGTACAGCCTGACCCCGGTCAGCCATCCGCAAGGGCCGATTCTGGGTGCGGTGATGGTGCTGCATGACGTCACCGAGCAACGTGCGTTCGAGCGCGTGCGCAGCGAGTTCGTGCTACGCGCCTCGCATGAGTTGCGCACCCCGGTCACCGGCATGCACATGGCCTTTGGCCTACTGCGCGAGCGGATCTCGTTCCCGCCACAGGCCCGCGAAAACGACCTGCTCGACACCATCGGCGAAGAAATGCAGCGCCTGACCCAGTTGATCAATGATCTGCTCAACTTCTCCCGCTATCAGAGTGGTTTGCAGAAGCTCGAGCTGGCCCACTGCGGTGTCGAAGAGATGCTTGAGCGGGCGCAGGCGCGCATCGCCGAGGTGACAGCGGACAAGCAGGTCGAGCTGGTGATCGAGCTCGAACAGCCATTGCCACGTATCCAGGCCGACGTTGCCCAGCTTGATCGGGTGCTGGACAACCTCCTGCACAATGCCGTGCGCCATACGCCTGATGGTGGCCGGATTCGCCTGCATGCGCGGCGCCACGGCGAGCGGGTGATCATCAGCGTCGAAGACAACGGTGAGGGTATTGCCTACGGCCAGCAAGGGCGGATCTTCGAACCCTTCGTTCAGGTTGGGCGCAAAAAGGGTGGGGCAGGCCTCGGGCTGGCCCTGTGCAAGGAAATCGTCCAGCTGCACGGTGGGCGCATGGGGGTCATTTCAAGGCCAGGCGAGGGCACCCAGTTCTACATGGCCCTGCCAGTCTGAACCCGCTCACGGCTCATCATCGATGCGCCGTGAGCGGACTCGCCGCCCACGAGTAATCAGCTCGGCGAACTGGCGGGCGCTGAGTGGATGGGCAAACAGCCAACCCTGGCCATAGTTGACCCCTTCGCTATTGAGCAGCAGCGCCTGATCCTCGCACTCGATGCCCTCGGCGATCACCCGCAGGTGCAGGTCGTGGGCCATGCGGATGATGTGCGGTGCCACGCCACTGCTAGCGGCATCATGGCCAAGCGCGTCGATGAACGCCTTGTCGATCTTCAGGCAATCCACCGGTAAGGTCTGCAGGTAGGCGAGGCTGCAATAGCCGGTGCCAAAGTCATCGATCAGCACCTGATGGCCAACCGCGCGCAAGGCTTGCAGGTTGTCGCGCGCCACCACCACGTCGATCAGCCCGCGCTCGGTGACCTCAAAGGCGATCTGGCTGGCCGGGACCCGGTGCAAGGCCAGTAAACGCGCGGCCACCGGCCCGATCCGCGGCACCATCACATCGCACGCGGCAAGGTTGACCGAGATGTACAGCTGGCGGTTGGCGCGCAGCAACTGGCCCAGTTGCTCCAGCACTCGCTGCAACACAAAGTCGGTGATTTCGCGGATCTGCCCGGTGTTCTCGGCCAACGGAATGAACAGGTCGGGGCTGGTCAGGCTGCCATCCGGGCGGCGCCAGCGCACCAACGCTTCGGCACCGACGCAGCGCCGGCTGTCCAGCTCGAAGATAGGCTGATAAAGCACCTGCAGTTCACCCCGGCGTAGTGCGTTCTGCAGCTCGGAGCTCATCGAACGGCGCTGCCGAATCAGCTGCAGCACCAGCCAGCCGATGCAGCAAGCCAACAACAAACTGCCCGGAAACAACAGCCAGAGCAGGCCGTTCATCTTCAGGGGCAGGCCCACACGCGGGGCGATCAGCACCAGTTGATAGTCCGGCGATTTGGTCGGCATGCTGTAGATCAGCCGGTCGCTCTGCTCGAACAATGACTGGCCCGAAGGCGGCGGCCATTCGGCCAGCGGTGGCCACGGCTGGGCCGGGCCCAGCACGGGGATAGCCCGACTGCCATGATCGAGCACTACCAACAGGCTGCCTCCCGGTGGCAGATCGACCACATCGGTCAGATGCCCGCGCGAGGTCGACACCAGAAACTTGCCCCGGCCAAGCATCAACGCGGCCAGGTTTTCATCAGGTTCAGTAGTGGTGTTGAGCCAGTAGCTGTAGGTGGGCCCGCGGATATCCGGTGGGCGCAGTGGCTGCATGGCGCTTTCCTTGCCACGGCTGGAGCAGAGCTCGTTGCCGTCCAGGTAAGCGGTTTCGTAGATGAAGCGCGAGCTCAGGCTGACCTGCTGCAACGCCGCCAGCATGCGCCCGTCGCAGCCGCGCAAGGGCAGCGCCTGCAGCTGATCGACGCCCTCGCGCAGTTGCCCAAATACCTGCTCCAGACGCTCGAGAAACCGCTCGCCCTGGGCGTTCATCTGCGCGCTTTCGCTTTCTTTCATCTGTTGCAGGGCAACGCCAACGCTGCCGGCAATCAACAGGACGGCGCTGGCCAGGGCCGCGAATGCGGCCAGCAGCCAGGGACGGTGGAAAATTTGGCGCAACCCATCGAGAAAGGTCGGCATCGCACTCATCCAGTTGATTACCAAAGGTATAGCAACGGATCGGCTAATCAGCATGGCCGTCTGGCGTATTACTCACGACTGCCACCCACGCATAGCTCGGCCAACACGCTCAAGCAGTCGGTGCAGCAGCCTCAGCGCATCTGATTGAGTACTTGCAGCATGGCCGCGGTTTGCGCGTCAGGTTGCCCGTCAAAGCGCTGCGGGCGGAAACGCATCTGGAACGCCGCCAGCACGTGCCGGGTAGCTACATCCAGCTCGCCGGTCTGCTCGATCGCGTAGCCAAACCGCGCCAGCTGCTGCTGATACCAGTTGATGCTGGGCGGATTGACCGCAAAGAAGCCCTGCTGACGCGCGACTGCGTTGGCATCAGGCCAGATGCCGAGGCCTGCATCCGCCAGGCGCTTCCACGGGAACAGCGGGCCCGGGTCAAGCTTGCGCAGCGGTGCGATGTCACTGTGGCCAATGATGTAGCGAGGTTTGATGTTATTGCGTTTGACGATGTCTTTGAGCAGGGCAATCAGCGACTGTACCTGCGCCTCACTGTAGGGATACCAGATGCGGCCGTTGGGCGTGTCATCGAAACCGGGATTGACGATTTCGATACCGATCGAGGTCGAGTTGAGCCAGGTACGCCCATCCCACTGACTGTCGCCGGCATGCCAGGCGCGGCGGCTTTCGTCGACCAACTGATACACCGTGGCCGGGCCGTCGCCAATCAGGTAATGGCTGCTGACTTCGCCCTTGGTGAGCAGCGCGAGCGAGCGCTCCAGTGAAGCGTTGGTGTAATGCAGCACGACAAACTGGATGCGCTCATCCTGGTTCACAGAGGTGTGGCTGCGATCAATGCGCAGCCCCGAGCTACAGCCGGTCAGGGCCAGAACGAGCAGGGCGGTAAAGAGAGTTTTCATCGGCAGGGAACACATATCAGCAGCTACGAAGTTGCTACAGTATAACGTGCTCCCTGCCTACTGTTTGTAGGAAACCGCTTAGCCCTGCTCCACCCGATTGCGCCCCAGATCCTTGGCCCGGTACAACGCGGTGTCGGCACGCTTGAGCACCTGGTCGCCGCGCTCGCCCGTGCGAAAGGCGCTGATACCAATGGAGGTAGTGATCACTACCCGCTCGCCCTTGAAGTGGAACGGGCAGGCTTCGATGGCCGCGCGCAGGGTTTCAGCCACCTGCAAGCCGGCTGCCGGCGAGGTCTGCGGCAACAACACGACAAATTCCTCGCCGCCAAATCGGGCAATGAAGTCGCGCCCGCGCATGCGCTTGCGCAACTGGTCGGCGACGATCTTCAAGACCTTGTCCCCGGCCAGGTGGCCGTAGCCATCGTTGATCCGCTTGAAATGGTCGAGATCGAGGATCGCCATCAGCAGCTGACCGCCATTTTCCTGCCAGTCGAGTACTTCGCGCTCGACCTGCTCGGACCAGGCGGCGCGGTTGGGCAGCCCGGTCAACGGGTCGATCAGGGCCTTCTGGCGTTGCTCTTCAAGGTGCTCGCGGTAGCCCAGCGCCTCCTGCTCCATGTTCGCCACACGCTCGGCCAAGCCGTGCAGGCGCCCAGCCAACTCCTGTTCGCGGCGGTCACGTTCCTGCTGATGGTCGTCGATGGTGACCAGCAGGCCTTCAAGGCGATTGTCGAGGACATGTTTGAGGCTGTTGAGGTCAGCTGCGCCCTGAACGCTGCTTTGCAGGCCATCAACCTGCTCCCGCAGTTGGCTGTCGAGTTCGCGGGCAGCACTGGTGTTGTCGGCATGCCCGGCACTGGCTTCGTGCAAGTGGCTCTGGAAGGTCTCCAGGCGCTCGTTCAGCTGCTGAAGGTACGCTTCGAACTCGTGCTGACCGCTGTCGGTAATGGCCAGCATCAACACGGCCAGGTCATCCAGCACCGGGATCAACTCGTACCAGTTCAAGCCACGTGCAACCCGCTCGCGCATTTCCAGCGCCTGCGCCTTGTGCCGTTCGGGCAGGCTGAGGTCGTCGAGCAACCCGATCAAGGTCTGTTCGATATGCAGGGCAACCTGGCTGTAGGGCGGCTCGACGGCGTCGGGCAAAGCGTAGGGGCCGTCGTCGTCGACTGGCTCAGCATCCACCTCTGGCGCCTCGCTCGGCCCCAGTTCGTCCGGCTCGACCTCAGCCAATGCTTGCTGCTGCGGTTCGCCGGGCTGTTCGTCACTCTCGGCCACCGATGTCGGTGGCCCTACCAGCGCAGGCCCTGACGACTCGGGCTCTACAGGTTGTACCTGCACGGGCTCAGTGAGTGCTGGCTGAACACCTTGCTCAACGACTGTAGGGAGGACATCGGCTGCGCGGACGGGGATGACCGGCTCAGGAGCTGCTGGAGCCTGTACTTCGGCCGACACGACGGGCGGCTGGGGCTCACTGGCGAGGACTGGCAGAGCCTGCGCTTCAGCAACGGGCACGTTCGGCGCGGGGCTGCTCGGCTCCGGCGTATCCGCGCGCGACTCGCTGTCGCTTTTGCCGAACAATCGTTGCAGAAAACCCGGGCGATGCTCATCGTCCTGGTTTTGCAGCGAACTCAGCGCTTTGCCCTGCAGGCCACTGAGTTCGCCTAGCAATGGCGGCAGTTCGCGAGACTGGCCAACGCCGCCGTCGAGTTTTTTCGCCAGTTTTTTCAGCGGCCGGGCGACCTCGCCAGGCAGCGGCAAACTCTGCAGCTGGGTAACCAGTGCTGTCAGCGCGTCGCTGACCTGATTCATGCGGGTTTCGCGCCGCTGCTCGGAGTCGAGCACGGTTTTTTCAAGGCGCGGGATCAGGTTGGCAAGGCCAGCGTCCATGTTGTCGCTGCGGATGACTTCGCGCATTTCCTTCATGCACTGGTCCACCGCCTTGTCGCTACCCTCAGCCGCCAGGGTGCTGCGCACCAGGCCACGACGCAGCAGGTCGAGCCGGGCGTCCCAGCGACGCTCGAGCTTTTCCTGCTGTTCGATGCTTTTAAGGTATTTTTCTTTCCAACGCTCTGCGTCGTCTGTCATGCCCGGATCCACTGCGCGGTGATGGCAATTAGCTCAAGACGGGCAGGGTATCCACAGTCAATGCGTCAGGCAATCGAATCTCGACCGCAACTGGGAGGTGATCGGAAATTGGCTGGGCCAATACCTCGACACGCTCCAGCGTCAGGCTCGGGCTGAGCAGAATATGATCAAGGCAGCGCTGCGGGCGCCAACTCGGGAAGGTCGCTTCGACCTGCGGCGCAATCAGCCCAAGGTCGCGCAGTGGCGAGGTTTCCAACAGATCGTTGGCGTGGGTGTTCATGTCTCCCATCAACACCTGGTGACGATAGCCGCCAATCAGCTCGCGGATGTAGCTGAGCTGCATCGCACGGGTCTTGGCACCGAGCGCCAGATGCATCATGACCACGATCAGCGCATCTTCACCCTCGCCGAAGCGCACCAGGATTGCACCGCGACCGGCGGGGCCGGGCAGCGGGTGATCTTCCAGATGAGTCGGTTTGAGCCGGCTGAGGACGCCATTGCTGTGCTGGGCAAAACGCCCCAGGTTGCGATTGAGCTGCTGATACCAGTATGGGAACGCGCCCAACTGGGCCAGGTGCTCGACCTGGTTGATGTAGCCCGAGCGCATGCTGCCACCATCAACTTCCTGCAAGGCCACCAGATCGAAGTCGCTGATCAGCGCACCGATCTTCTGCAGGTTGCCGGCCCGACCGGTGTGCGGCAGCAGGTGCTGCCAACTGCGGGTCAGGTAATGGCGGTAGCGCTCGGTACTGATACCAACCTGGATATTGAAACTGAGCAGGCGCAGGCGACCATCTTCCGGGAGGCCGGGTGCCTGCAGGTGATGCTCGTTGACCTGCGGTTGATGCAGGCCAACGCCTCGGGTGGTTCGCACGCGAGCCATGGGTTCGCCGCTTACTTAGCGGCGCGCTCCTTGGCGATCAGCTGATCGGCGACGTTGAGTACGCCTTCCGGGCCGCCGGCGGTGCCGAGGTCAAAGCGGTATTTGCCGTTGACGATCATGCTTGGAACACCAGTGATTTCGTACTTCTTCGCCAGTTCTTTGGCCTGTTTGACCTGGCCTTTGATGGCGAAGGAGTTGAAGGTGGCAAGGAACTTGTCTTTATCGACGCCCTGAGTGGCGAGGAACTCAGCCATGTCTTCAGGCTTGGTCAACTGCTTGCGCTGATTCTGGATCGCATCGAACACTGCGGCGTGAACCTTGTGCTCGACGCCCATGGCTTCGAGGGTCAGGAACATCTGGCCGTGAGCATCCCATGGGCCGCCGAACATGGCGGGAATGCGTTTGAAATTGACATCGGCAGGCAGCTTTTCAGCCCACGGATTGATCACCGGTTCGAAGTGGTAGCAGTGCGGGCAGCCATACCAGAACAGCTCGACGACTTCGATCTTGCCTGGCTGGGAGACTGCAACCGGGTTGCTCAGCTCGATATATTCTTTACCCGCGGTAGCCGTATCGGCTGCCTGAACGGCGGTGATACCGAAAACGCTGGCGGCGACCAGCGCAGCGCTGAGAATCAGTTTACGCATGCATTACTCCTGAGCATTCAGTGGTCACCTCGACGCGACCTCAACTAAGACCGGCCGGGAAGGGTGCGAGTTCGATAGTGTAACGGCAACAGACGAAAAAAAGGGCAGCCGGGGCGCAATGCGTCAGCCGAGCCTCGTAACACCGCCGCCCCCTGTAGAGCGGGCTTGTGTCGCGATGGGCTGCAAAGCAGCCCCAAACTCGACCGACTGGCACCAACCCAGCCACCCTTCATCATTTACCAATCAATCATTAACTGAAGGTTAACCCCCTCAGTGCAGCCCCTGAATATAGCTCGCCAACGCCTCAACATCCTTGTTGCTCAGCTTGCTGGCGATGCTGCGCATGGTCATCGCATCACCATCGTTGGTACGATTGCCTTCACGGAAGTCGGTCAGCTGCTTGCTGATGTATTGAGCGTGTTGGCCACTCAGATGTGGGAAGCCTGCCAAGGCAATGCCTGCGCCATCGGGCGAATGGCAGCCGGTACAGGCAGGCATGCCCTTGCTCAGGTCGCCACCATTGAACAAGGCACGCCCGCGCTCGACCAGCTTCGGATCGGCTGCGCCGACGCTGCCTTTCTGGCTGGCGAAGTAGCTGGCGATGTCGGCCAGATCCTGGTCATTGAACGGTTCGAGCATGCCGGTCATTTCCAGCACCACGCGCTTGCCGGTCTTGATGTCGTGCAGTTGCTTTTCCAGATAGCGTTCGCCCTGGCCAGCGAGTTTCGGGAAATTAGGCGCCAGGCTGTTGCCGTCGGGGTTGTGGCAGGCACCACAGACGGCGGTTTTCGCCTGACCGGCGGCGGCGTCGCCTTTGATAGGGTCCGCAGCACTTGCCGCACCTGCAACCCCCATGGTCAACAGCAGACTCACGAATAGTTTGTTCATCAGCTAATCCAACACGGCTAAGGGTGAAATGTTATGTATCGGGACTGCCGCTCATCCAAAGGATGACCAAACGGTAGTCCTCGGTACTGCAGTCCATGCACAATCCACGCGGCGGCATAGCCTTGAAACCCTTGTTAACATGCGCCACCAGTACCTCCATACCCTGCGCCAGCCTTGGCTCCCAGGCCGCCACGTCACCCTTCATCGGGGCCTGTGGCAGTTGTCCGGCGTGACAGGCAGCACAGCTGCGGTTGTACAACGCCTCGGGATCCTGTGTAGCCTGTGCACTGAAAAACGGTAGGAACATACCAACAGCCATTAGCCATTGCGCCTTGCGTAACGACCTTTCAGGGTTGGGGGCCGCGCTGCGTTCTAATGCGCGAGCTATTGTTCGACACCCCATGTGCGCCTCCTTCGCTGGGAGAATGCACACACAAAAACTGGGGCATTATATACTTCCGCGATCCAAACGGAAACGACACTGCTTGCCGAGCCTGGCTCAGGCAACACCCACATCGGATATCCCATGCAAGTCAAGAACCCCATCCTCGGCCTCTGCCAGAAAGCCACCTTCGCCCTTAGCGCCGCCAAGGTCGATCAATGCCCGGAAGACCAGGGTTACGAGGTGGCTTTCGCCGGCCGTTCCAACGCCGGTAAATCCAGCGCCCTCAACACCCTGACCCATGCCAGCCTGGCGCGGACTTCGAAAACCCCAGGCCGCACGCAGCTGTTGAACTTCTTCAGTCTGGACGATGAACGGCGTTTGGTCGACTTGCCGGGCTACGGGTATGCCAAGGTGCCGATCCCGCTCAAGCAGCACTGGCAGCGCCACCTGGAAGCCTATCTGGGCGGCCGTGAGTGCCTGCGCGGGATCATTTTGATGATGGACGTGCGCCATCCGATGACCGATTTCGACAAGATGATGCTGGACTGGGCCAAGGCCAGCGGCATGCCCATGCACATTCTGCTGACCAAGGCCGACAAGCTCACCTACGGCGCAGCGAAGAACACCCTGCTGAAAATCCAGGCAGAAATCCGCAAGGGCTGGGGCGATACCGCGTCCATCCAGTTGTTCTCGGCGCCCAAGCGCCAGGGCCTGGAAGAAGCCTACGTGGTCCTGGCCGGCTGGATGGAACTGGAAGACAAGCCTGTCGAGTAAGCGCTGACGCGAGGGTGCTGTAAGCGGCAAATTGCCGCTGCAGCCAAATCGCAGGCAAAAAAAACCCCGGACTTCGTATGGGGAGGGGGAAGTTCGGGGTTCAAGTCCGGACCGTTAGGGCGGGGTCCAGATATTCTGCCAACACTTAACACAACATAGGAGCATCGAACGGCTTCACCAGCCATTCAGTAGATCTGAGTCCCGCTTCACTGGTTTAGTTCCTCAGCGCTTGCAATTATTTGCGCTAACAGGGGCTGCCTAGCCTGCAAAAACGCCTAAGCAACGTGGGTCCACGGATAGCCGCAGACCCCGTGCCAGACGTCTTAGTGCGCCTCGTCCCAGTTCGCCCCAACGCCGACTTCGACCAGCAACGGCACGTCCAGCTGAGCCGCGTCGCTCATGTGCGGGCGGATCTCGGCCTTGATCTGCTCGACCAGGTCTTCACGCACTTCCAGCACCAGTTCATCGTGTACCTGGAGGATCACCCGCGCATCCAGCCCGCTGCTGCTCAGCCAGTTATCCACAGCGACCATGGCGCGCTTGATGATGTCGGCGGCAGTGCCTTGCATCGGGGCGTTGATCGCGGTGCGCTCAGCGCCTTTGCGCAGGGCCTGATTCTTGGCGTTGATATCCGGCAGGTACAGGCGACGACCGAAGAAAGTTTCGACATAGCCCTGCTCGGCAGCCTGGGCGCGGGTGCGCTCCATGTAGGCGAGCACGCCTGGGTAGCGGGTGAAGTAGCGGTCAATATAGTCCTGCGACTGTTTACGGTCGACGCCAAGCTGCTTGGCCAGACCAAAGGCGCTCATGCCATAGATCAGGCCGAAGTTGATCGCCTTGGCGCTACGGCGCTGGTCGGTGGTGACGGCAGCCAGATCAACGCCAAATACCTCTGCAGCAGTCGCCCGGTGCACGTCCAGGTCGTTACGGAAGGCATGCAACAGGCCTTCATCCTTGGCCAGGTGGGCCATGATCCGTAATTCGATCTGCGAGTAGTCGGCCGCGAGCAATTTGTAGCCAGGGCTGGCGATGAACGCCTGCCGAATACGCCGGCCTTCGGCGGTGCGGATCGGAATGTTCTGCAGGTTCGGATCACTCGACGACAGGCGCCCAGTGGCTGCCACAGCCTGCTGATACGAGGTGTGAATCCGGCCGGTGCGCGGGTTGATCTGGTGCGGCAACTTGTCGGTGTAGGTGCTTTTGAGCTTGCTCAGCGAGCGGTACTGCATCAGCACCTTGGGCAGCGGATAGTCCTGCTCGGCCAACTCGGCCAGCACCGCCTCGGCGGTAGATGCCTGGCCTTTGCTGGTCTTGCTCAGGATCGGCATGCCCAGCTTGTCGTAGAGGATCACGCCGAGTTGCTTGGGCGAGCCGAGGTTGAATTCTTCCCCGGCCAGGGCATACGCCTCGCGCTCCAGTTCGGCCATTTTCAAGCCAAGCTCGCCGCTCTGGATGGCCAGCAGATTGGCATCGACCAGCGCGCCCTGGCGCTCGATCCGCGCCAGTACCGGCACCAGCGGCATCTCGATGTCCATCAGCACCGGCTGCACGCTGGGGGTCTTCGCCAGGTGCGCCTGCAGTGCCTGGTGCAGGCGCAGGGTAATGTCGGCGTCTTCGGCGGCGTAAGGGCCGGCCTTGTCCAGTGGGATCTGGTTGAAGGTCAGCTGCTTGGCGCCTTTGCCGGCGATCTGCTCGAAGGTGATGGTGGTGTGGTCGAGGTACTTCTGCGCCAGGCTGTCCATGTCATGGCGGGTAGCGTTGGAGTTGAGCACGTAGGATTCGAGCATGGTGTCGTAGGCGACACCCCGCATATCGATGCCATTGGCCTCATCACCGCCAATTGCGCAGTTGGCCAGAATATTGATGTCGTACTTGGCGTTCTGGCCGATCTTGCCTTTGTGCGGGTCTTCCAGCAGCGGCTTCAGCGCCAGCAATACCTGGTCACGGTCGAGCTGGGCCGGTGCGCCTTCGTAGTCATGGGTCAGCGGCACATAGGCGGCCACATGCGGTTCGACCGCGAACGACACGCCAACCAGCTGCGCCTTTTGCGCGTCCAGCCCGGTGGTCTCGGTGTCGAAGGCAAACAGCGGCGCCTGGCGCAGTTTTTCCAGCCAGGCATCGAAGCGGGCTTGGTCGAGGATGGTCTCGTACTGCGGCTCGACCTTGGCCTGCGGCGCTTCCTCTACCGGCGCCGGCGCCAGCTCCTCGCCAACCTTTGCCGCATCACGCTGCACATCGGCGATCCAGCTCTTGAATTCCATTTCGGCATACAGCGCCAGCAGCGCGTCGCGATCCGGCTCGGCGCAGACCAGCGCATCGACTTCGATATCCAGCGGCACATCAATTTTGATGGTAGCCAGCTCATACGACATGAAGGCCGCATCGCGGTGCTCCTCGAGCTTGGCAGGCAGGCTCTTGGCGCCGCGAATCGGCAGCGCCGGGACCTTGTCGAGGTTGGCGTAGACGTCCTTCAAGCCACCGCCGATGCCGGTCAGCAGGCCGACGGCAGTTTTTTCGCCAACGCCGGGCACGCCGGGGATGTTGTCGACCTTGTCGCCCATCAACGCCAGGAAGTCGATGATGTGCTCAGGGCCGACGCCGAACTTCTCGTGCACACCGGCAATGTCCATGACGCTGCCGGTCATGGTGTTGACCAGGGTGATGTGGCCGTCGACCAGCTGGGCCATGTCCTTGTCGCCGGTGGAGATGATCACCGGGCGCCCGGCCGCCGCACTGCTGCGGGCCAGGGTGCCGATGACGTCGTCGGCTTCGACCCCTTCCACGCACAGCAGCGGATAGCCGAGTGCCTTGACGCTGGCGTGCAATGGCTCGACCTGCACCCGCAGGTCGTCCGGCATGCTCGGCCGGTTGGCCTTGTAGTCGGCGAACAGGGCGTCGCGGAAGGTCCCGCCCTTGGCATCGAAAACCACCGCGAACAGGCTGTCCGGATATTGCCGGCGCAGGCTCTTGAGCATGTTCAGCACGCCCTTGACGGCACCGGTGGGCATACCCTTGGAGGTGGTCAGCGGCGGCAGCGCGTGGAAGGCGCGATACAGGTAGGACGAACCGTCCACCAGGACGAGGGGAGCTAGGCTCATGAGCAGAATCAACCTTTTCGACGGGTCCGGCGCTAGAATAGCCAGATCAATGACGACAAAGGGACAAGGTTATCATGCGGACACTCAATCGCCTGTTACTGCTCGGCCTTCTGGCAACCATGCCGATCGTCTCCCAGGCGGCGGACGACGCCCCATCGGCTGATCCCGATGTGACCATTCGCACGGAAGGCGATAAAACCATTCAGGAATACCGGCAAAACGGCTTCCTGTATGCGATCAAAGTCACGCCGAAAGGCGGCAAGCCTTATTTTCTGGTACGCGCCGATGGCTCGGATGGCAATTTCATCCGCTCCGACCAGCCGGACATGCTGATTCCATCGTGGAAGATATTCGAGTGGTAATCTGACGCGTACCGTCACATCAACCTGGCACTTCCCGGCGGAAGTGCCCGCATGGGCAACTTTTCATCATGTCAGTTTTCACCCCTGTGTCCCGGCCCGAGCTGGAAACCTTTCTGGCGCCGTATCAGCTGGGCCGTCTGCTCGACTTCCAGGGCATCGCCGCCGGTACCGAGAACAGCAACTTCTTCGTCAGTATGGAGCAGGGTGAGTTTGTCCTGACCCTGATCGAGCGCGGCCCGGCCGAAGACATGCCGTTTTTCATCGACCTGCTGGATGTGCTGCACCAGGCCGACATGCCAGTGCCCTACGCCCTGCGCGACCGCGATGGCCATGGCTTGCGGGAGCTGTGCGGCAAGCCTGCGCTGCTGCAACCACGGCTGAACGGCAAGCATGTGATGGCGCCGAACAACCAGCACTGCGCCCAGGTTGGCGAACTGCAGGCGCATATCCATCTGGCGACCCGCGAGCAGATCCTTGAGCGCAAGACTGACCGTGGCCTGGACTGGATGCTGGAGTCGGGCGCCGAGCTGTTGTCGCACCTGAGCGAGCACCAGCAGGCCCTGCTGCAGCCGACCCTGGCTGACATTGCCGCGCACAAGGCGCAGATCCTGGCGCTGCCACGGGCCAACCTGCACGCCGACCTGTTCCGCGACAACGTGATGTTCGAAGGCACCCACCTCACCGGCTTGATCGACTTCTACAACGCCTGCTCAGGGCCGATGCTGTATGACATCGCAATTACCGTGAATGACTGGTGCCTGGACGAAGCGGCGGGGATCAACCTGCCGCGCGCGCAGGCCTTGCTCGGCGCCTATGCCGCGCTGCGCCCGTTCACCGCGGCCGAAGCCGAGCTGTGGCCGCTGATGCTGCGGGTAGCCTGTGTGCGCTTCTGGCTGTCGCGGCTGATTGCCGCCGAGCAGTTCGCCGGCATGGACGTCACCATTCATGACCCACGCGAGTTCGAAGTGCGCCTGGCCCAGCGCCAGCACATCGACCTGAAGCTGCCGTTCGCGCTCTGAGCCTTGCAGGAGCGTCCTTGCCGGGACGCTCCTTCAAGAGCCGTCAGAGCTGTTCCAGACAGCCAGCCAGGCCGTTCGCGAGGTTTTCCAGCAAGCGCTCGTAGCCTTTGCTGTCCACCGGCTCGCTGCCACCCAGCGCATCCAGCTCGGCCAGCCGCACCGGCAGCCCTGCGGTCAGCGTTTCAGCCAGCCGTGGGCGCAGCGGCGGCTCGCTGAATACGCAGGTCTTGCCCACTTCCTGCAAGCGCTTGCGCATTGCCGCCACGTGTTGAGCACCCGGCTGCACTTCCGAAGCCACGCTGAACACGCCGGTGTGCTTGAGCCCGTAAGCCGCTTCGAAGTAATCGAACGCCTCGTGGAAGACGAAGTAGGGCTTGTCGGCAACGCCCGCCACACGGGTCTTGATGCGCTGATCAAGTGCATCCAGGCGCGCATCGAAGGCGCTCAGATTGCTCTGATAACGCGCCGCATTGGCCGGGTCGAGCTTGCTCAGGTCGGCCGCCATCTGCCCGGCAATTACCCGGGCATTGACCGACGACAGCCACAGGTGCGCGTCCAGGCTACCCGGGCGGTGGTCATGATCATGCTCGTCATGGTCAGCTTCATCATGACCGGCCTCATCATGGGAATGGCTGTCTTCACCAAAATGACGCAGCTGCATGCCCTTCAGCGACTGCACCGCCACGGTCTGCTTGCTGCGGCTGCCGAGCACCCGCGGCAAGAAGCTCTCCATGTCCGGGCCGATCCAGTACAGCAGGTCGGCATCGGCCACGCGCCGTACGTCGGACGGCCGCAGCGCATAGTGGTGCGGGGAGGCACCCGGCGGCAGCAGCACATCAGGGCTGCCGACACCGTCCTGAACGGCCGCAGCGATCTGCTGCAGCGGTTTGATACTGGTCAGCACACGCACCTCGGCATGGGCCGAGCAGGCGAGCAAAGCGACAAAAAGCACAAGGAAACGGGGCACGGTGAATACTCGACGTGTCAGAAACAGGTAACATAATAACGTCTCCATTAAGAACCGTCGCCGCCCATGTCGATTACTCCGCTGGCTCACCGCCCCCACGACCACTCCCATTGCGTGCACAGTGCGCTGGCTGAAGCCGACGCCATCTGCGTGCGTCAGGGTCTGCGTTTGACTGCCCTGCGCAAGCGGGTGCTGGAGCTGGTGTGGCAGAGCCACAAGCCGCTGGGTGCCTACGATATTCTTGCCGTACTGAGCGAGCAGGATGGCCGCCGCGCGGCGCCGCCGACCGTTTATCGGGCGCTGGACTTTCTCCTCGAGAACGGCCTGGTGCACCGCATCGCCTCGCTCAATGCCTTCATCGGCTGCAGCCACCCGGAACACGCCCATCAGGGCCAGTTCCTGATCTGCCGCGAGTGCCATATCGCCATCGAGCTTGAGCAGGACAGCATCAGTGGCGCGATCATCGCCAGCGCCAACGCGGTCGGCTTCAAGGTTGAAACCCAGACCGTGGAAGTGGTCGGCCTGTGCGGCAACTGCCGAGGCGCGGCATGAGCGACGCCCTGATCCGACTTGAGCAAGTCGGCGTCAGCTTTGCTGGCGAAGCCGTACTGGACAACATCGACCTGGCGGTTGCGCCAGGCCAGATCGTCACGCTGATCGGCCCCAACGGTGCTGGCAAGACCACCCTGGTGCGGGCCGTGCTCGGCCTGCTCAAGCCGCATCGTGGCAGCGTCTGGCGCAAGCCCAAGCTGCGTATCGGCTATATGCCGCAAAAGATCCAGGTCGACCCGACGCTGCCACTGTCGGTACTGCGCTTCCTGCGTTTGGTGCCTGGGGTAGACCGCGGCGCAGCTTTGGCGGCATTGCAGGAAGTCGGCGCCGAGCAGGTCATCGACAGCCCGCTACAGACTGTTTCCGGCGGCGAGATGCAGCGCGTGCTGCTGGCCCGAGCCCTGCTGCGCAAGCCGCAATTGCTGGTGCTCGATGAACCGGTACAAGGCGTCGATGTGGCGGGGCAGTCCGAGCTGTACAGCTTGATCACACGCCTGCGCGACCGTTACGGCTGCGGCGTGCTGATGGTCTCCCACGACCTGCACCTGGTCATGAGCACCACCGATCAGGTGGTCTGCCTGAACCGCCATGTGTGCTGCTCCGGCCACCCCGAGCAGGTCAGCGGCGACCCGGCCTTTGTCGAACTGTTCGGCCAGAACGCCCCGAGCCTGGCCATCTATCACCATCACCACGACCACAGCCACGACCTGCACGGCGCAGTTGTCACCCCTGGCGCCCATGTTCACGGAGAGCACTGCAAGCATGGCTGATTTTCTTCTTTACGCCCTGCTGGCCGGTTTGTCCCTGGCAGTTGTTGCAGGTCCGCTGGGCTCGTTCGTGGTCTGGCGGCGGATGGCCTATTTTGGCGACACGTTGTCGCACGCGGCCTTGCTCGGCGTTGCCTTGGGCTTCGTGCTGGATGTCAGCCCGGCGTTGGCGGTAACCGTCGGCTGCCTGCTGCTGGCGATCTTGCTGGTGACGCTGCAGCAGCGCCAGCCGCTGGCGTCGGATACGCTGCTGGGGATTCTTGCTCCAAGCACCTTGTCGCTGGGCCTGGTGGTGCTGAGTTTCATGCACGACGTGCGCATCGACCTGATGGCCTATCTGTTTGGCGACTTGCTGGCGATCAGCCCAACGGACCTGGGCTGGATCATCGGCGGCAGTGCAGCCGTGCTGCTGTTGCTCGCCGCGCTCTGGCGCCCACTGCTGGCGGTGACCGTACATGAAGAGCTGGCAACCGTCGAAGGCCTGCCGGTAGCGGCGCTGCGCCTGACCCTGATGCTGCTCATCGCCGTGGTGATTGCGGTGGCGATGAAGATCGTCGGCGTGCTGCTGATCACCTCGCTGCTGATCATCCCGGCCGCCGCCGCCCAGCGCCATGCGCGCTCGCCCGAACAGATGGCGCTGGGTGCCAGCCTGCTCGGTGTAGTGGCGGTATGTGGCGGGCTGGCAATGTCCTGGTTCAAGGACACGCCGGCCGGGCCATCGATCGTGGTCTGCGCGGCAGTGCTATTCTTGCTGAGCCTGGCCCTGCCCAAACGCTGAGACACGGGTCGCACTTTGGCGCATCTTGCAACCAATGCGCGGGTAAAGGGTCTGTAAGACTTGTTTTCGAGCGTGCGCACCTGGGTGTAGACTTGCTCGCTTTTTGCGCAAATAGAGAGTCGCAGGAATGAAGCCGTTCGCCTCCCGTTATCTGCTTGTTGCCGTGTTGTCGCTGGGCCTGGCCGCGTGTGCCAGCGCCCCGGTCGAACAGCCGAGCGTGCCTGCCCAGGCCGACCCATGGGCCGAGCTGCAGCAGAACATCGCCAGCAACGAACTGGCCACTGCTGAAGATCAGCTGACCGCCCTGCAAGCCCAGGCGCCGCAAGACCCGCGCGTGGAGCAGCACCAGCGCCAGCTCGCCGAAGCCTACTTGCAGCGCAGCCAGATCGTCCTGCAAAAGGGTGACGTGAATGCCGCCGCGACCGCGCTGGCGCGGGCCCGGGCATTGATGCCGCAAGCGCCGGCGCTGGCCGCCGGGGATGCCGTTGCCCATGCGCGCAAAGCCGAGCTGGACCGTGCCGAAGCTGCCTTGAAGGCCGCTGAAGCCAAGCCCAAGGCGCGCGTGATCGACCCCACCGCACCGAGCACCGTGATCGCCCTGAAAACCACAGACAGCCGCGCCCTGCGCCGGCAGCTGGATGACATCGCCGCAGACGTGGTCAGTTATCAGTGTGAAGTGGTGTTCCAGGTGCCACGCAAGGACGACGCGCCGTGGCTGAAAACGCTGCTGGGCAAGCGCGTACACAAGCTCGACAGTGGCTATGAGCTCAACCAGCGCCATGAAATCCAGCGCTCATTGCCCGCTCAAGTCGTGCTGGTACCGCATCAGCGTTGAAATAAAACCCCGGCAGGCGAGCCTGCCGGGGTGATCGATCAAGCCGGAATGGCTTCTGCAGCAGCTTCGCGCTCCCAGACCCGGTGCGCTTCGACCGCTTTGACGAAGGCATCGATCGCCTTCTGATCATTGCCCAGCAACAAGCCCTTGTCTTCGGCCAGGCCGAGTTTGCCGACCAGCGCCTTGCCGTCTTTGGCAAAGGCGATGGCCTTCAGGTGCTTGTACGCTTCCAGCAGGAAGTGCTTGGCCAAACCGCTCTGCCCCAGCGCATCAATTGCGGCCTTGCCGGCCGGCACCAGCACACCATCGAACATGATCGACGGCATGCCTTCCATCGACGCATCCACCGCCAGGCTGGAACCATCGGCCGCTTTTACTGGCGCCGAGGTTGGGCCCAGCAGCATTGGCCTGGCGCTGTGCGCCTCAAGTGCCTTGACCAGACGATCGACGTCCGCCGCATCCACACCGTCAGCCAGCAGCAGGGCAATCTTGCGACCCTTGATACCCACGCTGCCCGGGTGATTGAGCTGGCTCAGCGCTGGCGACTCGGCCAGGCTCGAGCCCTTGACCTGCACGGTGCCTTTGCTCGGCGCCGGCAGACCCAGGTTGGCCGCTACTGCCGCCGCCAGCTTCAGGTCGATATTGGCGAGGATCTCGTTGACCTGACGGGCACGGATGTATTCCCGCTCGACCTTGCCCAGCTCAAAGCTGTAGGCCTTGATGATGTGCTGCTGCTCGTTCGGGCTCATGCTGTGGAAGAACAGGCGCGCCTGCGAGAAGTGATCGCTGAACGACTCGCTGCGCTCGCGAACCTTGCGTGCATCGATCCGCTCCTGATAGCTGTCGAAGCCACCGTCTTCAGCCGCTGCCGGGGTTTCCTTCGGCCAGCCGCCATCGATGCTGTTCGGCTCGTACGAGGCACGGCCCTTGTTGATTTCCATGCGGTGCATGCCATCGCGCTGGCCGTTGTGGTTGTGCGCAACAGGACGGTTGATCGGGATCTCATGGAAATTCGGGCCACCGAGGCGGCTGATCTGCGTGTCGGTGTAGGAGAACAGGCGGCCCTGCAGCAGCGGATCGTTGGTGAAGTCGATACCCGGCACGATATGGCCAGGGCAGAAGGCGATCTGCTCGACCTCGGCGAAGAAGTTGTCCGGGTTGCGGTTGAGCACCATCTTGCCCAATGGCGTCACCGGCACCAGCTCTTCGGGGATGATCTTGGTCGGGTCGAGCAGGTCGAAGTCGAACTTGTGCTCGTCGGCCTCAGGCACGATCTGCACGCCCAGTTCCCACTCAGGGTAGTCGCCGGTTTCAATCGCTTCGGAAAGGTCGCGACGATGGAAATCGGTGTCCTTGCCGGCCAGCTTCTGCGCCTCGTCCCACAGCACCGAGTGCACGCCTTGCTTCGGCTTCCAGTGAAACTTGACGAAACTGGCCACGCCTTCGGCGTTGATCAGGCGGAAGGTATGCACGCCAAAGCCTTCCATCATCCGCAGGCTGCGCGGGATAGCCCGGTCGGACATCGCCCAGATGACCATGTGCGCCGACTCCGGCACCAGCGAGACGAAGTCCCAGAAGGTGTCATGAGCCGAACCGCCGGTGGGCATTTCATTGTGTGGCTCAGGTTTCACCGCATGAACGAAGTCGGGGAACTTGATCGCGTCCTGAATGAAGAACACCGGCATGTTGTTGCCGACCAGGTCGAAGTTGCCTTCGTCGGTGTAGAACTTCACGGCGAAGCCGCGCACGTCGCGCACCGTGTCACCGGAGCCGCGGGGGCCCTGCACGGTGGAGAAGCGCACGAACACCGGAGTGATCTTCTCCGGGTCCTGGAGGAAACCGGCCTTGGTCAGCTCGGCATGCTTGCCGTAGCTCTGGAAGTAACCATGAGCGCCAGTGCCACGGGCATGGACGATGCGCTCGGGGATGCGCTCATGGTCAAAGTGGGTGATTTTTTCACGCATGATGAAATCTTCGAGCAACGACGGCCCGCGCGCACCCGCCTTGAGGGTGTTCTGGTTGTCAGCGATCTTGACGCCCTGATTGGTCCGCAGCGCCTCGCCGGTAGCGTCGCTACGGTAGGCTTCCAGACTCTGCAGTTTGGCGTTGGTGTTGGCACGGTCCGGGGTGTCGGTACCGGCCATCTCACTCTGTTTCGGGGTATCCGGGTGCTTGCGCGACATGTCGGCTCTCCTCATCGGTATTCAGGGCGGCCCATTCGGGCTCGTTTGCTAGTGACTGATGGCCGTGCGCATGCGTTCAATTCCATTGCCGACTGTCGCGTTATGCCGGTTGGATTGGACCAATACGAAATAAATGCTAAGAAGACCCAGGGGAAAAGGCTAAAATGCGCCCCCCGGCTTACCGCCAGACCCTATTTCCATTGCGCCCCACAAGGTTCGCTCAGTGATCGAGTTTCAACATGTGCACAAGACCTACCGCGTCGCCGGTAGGGACATCCCCGCCCTGAACCCGACCAGCCTGACCATTGAAAATGGCCAGGTGTTCGGCCTGATCGGCCACTCCGGCGCTGGCAAGAGCACCTTGCTGCGCCTGATCAACCGCCTCGAAGCGCCCAGCGGTGGCAAGATCATCGTCGATGGTGAAGACGTTACCGGCTTCGATGCCAACCAGCTGCGGCGCTTCCGCCAGCAGGTCGGGATGATCTTCCAGCACTTCAACCTGCTGGCCTCCAAGACCGTGGCCGACAACGTGGCGCTGCCGCTGACCTTGGCCGGTGAGCTGTCGCGCAGCGAAATCGACCAGCGCGTCACCGAGCTGCTGGCGCGGGTCGGTTTGTCCGATCACGCCAAGAAGTATCCCGCGCAGCTCTCCGGCGGGCAGAAGCAACGCGTCGGCATTGCCCGCGCGTTGTCGACCCGGCCGAAGATTTTGCTGTGCGACGAAGCAACCAGCGCCCTCGACCCGCAGACCACGGCCTCGGTGCTGCAACTGCTGGCCGAGATCAACCGCGAATTGAAGCTGACCATCGTCCTGATCACCCATGAAATGGACGTGATCCGTCGGGTCTGCGACCGCGTGGCGGTGATGGACGCTGGCCTGATCGTCGAGCAAGGCAGTGTTGCCGAGGTGTTCCTGCACCCGCAGCACCCGACCACCAAGCGTTTTGTCCAAGAGGACGAGCAAGTCGACGAAGGCGAACAGCGCGACGACTTTGCCCATGTGCCTGGCCGGATCGTGCGCCTGACCTTCCAGGGCGATGCCACCTACGCACCGCTGCTCGGCACTGTCGCCCGGGAAACCGGGGTCGACTACAGCATCCTCGCCGGGCGTATCGACCGCATCAAGGACGTGCCTTACGGGCAATTGACCCTGGCCGTTACCGGCGGCGACATGCAAGCCGCGTTCGACCGTTTCAGCGCAGCTGATGTGCATATGGAGGTACTGCGTTGATGGACGCTTTGAATTTCTTCGCCAATGTCGACTGGGCCGAAATCTGGCTGGCGACCATCGACACCATGATCATGCTGTTCGGCTCGCTGTTCTTCACCGTGCTGCTGGGCCTGCCGCTGGGCGTGCTGCTGTTCCTGTGCGGGCCGCGGCAGATGTTCGAGCAGAAAGGCCTGTACGCGCTGCTGTCGCTGGTGGTGAACATCCTGCGCTCTCTGCCGTTCATCATCCTGCTGATCGTGATGATCCCATTCACCGTACTGATCACCGGCACCTCGCTGGGCGTCGCCGGGGCCATCCCGCCACTGGTGGTCGGCGCCACGCCGTTCTTCGCCCGCCTGGTCGAGACGGCGCTGCGTGAAGTTGACCGCGGCATCATCGAAGCGACCCAGTCGATGGGCGCGACCACCCGCCAGATCATCACCAACGCACTGCTGCCCGAGGCGCGCCCGGGCATCTTCGCGGCGATTACCGTGACCGCGATCACCCTGGTGTCGTACACCGCCATGGCCGGTGTGGTCGGAGCTGGTGGCCTCGGCGACCTGGCGATCCGCTTTGGTTATCAGCGCTTCCAGACCGATGTAATGGTGGTCACCGTGGTTATGTTGCTGATCCTGGTTCAAGTTCTGCAAAGCGTCGGCGACAAACTGGTCGTGCATTTTTCCCGTAAGTAACCCCAATGGGGTCGGCCAGGCCGACCCGTTCGGGGGCCGTCGCGGCCCTCACAAGGAGTGTTTGATGAAAAAACTGCTTGCTGTTGTTGCCGCTGTGGCGGCTTTTTCGGCGCACGCTGCCGAGACCATCACCGTCGCCGCAAGCCCGGTGCCGCACGCCGAGATCCTCGAGTTCGTCAAACCCGTGCTGGCTAAAGAAGGCGTCGACCTCAAGGTCAAGGTCTTCACCGACTACGTGCAGCCAAACGTACAGGTTGCCGAGAAGCGCCTGGATGCCAACTTCTTCCAGCACCAGCCGTACCTGGATGAGTTCAACAAGGCCAAAGGCACCAACCTGGTCAGCGTTGCCGGCGTGCACCTGGAGCCACTGGGCGCTTACTCGAGCAAGCTGAAGAAGCTCGACGAGCTGCCGGCCGGCGCTACCGTGGTTATCCCCAACGATGCTACCAACGGCGGCCGCGCGTTGTTGCTGCTGGACAAGGCCGGTGTGATCAGCCTGAAGGACAAGAGCAACATCTTGTCGACTGTGAAAGACATCACCACCAACACCAAGAACCTCAAGTTCCGCGAGCTGGAAGCGGCCACCATCCCGCGTGTGCTGACTCAGGTCGATCTGGCCCTGATCAATACCAACTACGCGCTGGAAGCCAAGCTTGATCCGTCCAAGGATGCCCTGGTGATCGAAGGCAGCGACTCGCCTTACGTCAACATCCTGGTGGCACGCCCGGACAACAAGGACTCGGACGCGATGAAGAAGCTGGTTGCAGCGCTGCATTCGCCTGAAGTCAAAGCGTTCATCACCGAGAAGTACAAAGGCGCGGTACTGCCGGCGTTCTGATCGAGCCGACCGCAACACCTGCGGGGCAAGCCCGCCGCCTGCAGCTTGTGCACTGCAGGCGGCGGGCTTGCCCCGCAGTGCTTTCTGGCCTCAGTCGCGCGTGACCAGCCCCGGCAGCTGCGCCGCCAGCTTCTGGTTGTTGAACGGTGCGCGGATAAAGCCGCGCTGGCGCCCATCGGGCCCGACCACAGCCAGGTTGCCGCTGTGATCGACGGTGTAGCCGGGCTTGCTGGTGTCAGCAGGGATAAATGGAATGCTCAGGGCATTGGCCAGCTTCTGGGTGTCCTCGATCGAGCCGGCCAGGCCGACGAAATCCTTGTCGAAGTAGCCCAGGTACTGCTTCAGCTGAGTGGCGGTATCGCGGTGCGGATCGACGCTGACCAGCACCACTTGCAAACGCTCCAAGGCTTCCTTGGGCAGCTCGCTCTTGACCTGGCGCAGCTGCGCCAGGGTCGTCGGGCAGATGTCCGGGCAGTAGGTGTAGCCGAAGAACAGCAACGACCATTTGCCTTTGAGCTGATCGAGCTCGACCGGCTGGCCGTTCTGGTCGGTCATGCTCACCGCCGGCACGCTGCGGCTCTGCGGCAGCAGGATGATGCCGGCATCGATCAGTTCAGCTGGGTTGGCCTCGCTGCGGCCGTTGAGCACCTTGTTGACGGTCAGGCCGAGGATCAAGGCAACCACGGCAACGAGAATGAAGACGGTTTTCTGGGTTCGGGTCATAGATTCAGCATCAACAGATAGTGGTCAACGAGCAGGGCGATGAACAGGGCGAACAGGTACCCGATAGAGTACTTGAAGGTCTTGATCGCCGCGTGCGGCCGGGTGCCACGGTACAGCACCCAGGCCCAGCGGACAAAACCCAGCCCCAGCAGCAGCGCACAGGCCAGATACAGCAGGCCGCTCATGTGGATGGCGAACGGCAGCAGACTTGCCGCCAGCAGCACCCAGGTATACAGCAGGATATGCAGCTTGGTGTAGGCCTCGCCATGGGTCACCGGCAACATCGGGATCGCTGCCTTGGCGTATTCCTCCTTGCGGTGGATGGCCAGCGCCCAGAAGTGCGGCGGCGTCCAGGCGAAGATGATCAGCACCAGCAACAACGGCTCGGCGGTGATCTGCCCGGTCACTGCAACCCAACCGAGCAACGGCGGCGCGGCCCCGGCCAGGCCACCGATAACGATATTCTGCGGTGTCGCACGCTTGAGAAAACCGGTGTAGAGCACCGCATAACCGAGCAGTGAAGCCAGGGTCAGCCAGGCTGTCAGGGCGTTGGTGAACACCAGCAGCACGCTCATGCCGAGCACCGCCAGAAGCAAGGCAAAGGCCAGCGCTGCCATGGGCGCGATCCTGCCATCGGCCAAAGGCCGCTTATGGGTGCGCGCCATCAATCCATCAATCCGCCGGTCGACCACATGGTTGACCGCAGCCGCAGCGCCAGCGCACAGGCCGATACCCAGGTTGCCGAACAGCAACACCGTCCACGGCACGCCCGCACGGGTCGCGAGAAACATCCCGACCAGCGCGGTGATCAGCATCAACAGCACCACCTTGGGCTTGGTCAGCTCGACATAATCGCGCCAGCTGGCCTGCTGCCGCGGCGTGCTCAGAACCGTCGCCATGCGTCACTCCTCATCGGTACATGTGCCCCGGCCACGCGGGTCAAGCGCCAGCCATGGCCGACGCGGACCTTGTCGACCACGCGAATGCGGTAATTCACCAACACCATGCACAGCAACAGCGCAGCACCACCGGCGTTGTGCGCCACCGCGACGGCCAGCGGCAGGTGCAGCAGGACATTGCTGACGCCAAGGCTGATCTGCACCGCCAGCGCCAGCATGACCAGCCCGGCCAGGGCGCGCAAACCGTTGCGGTAGAGCTTGTGGCTGAGCAGCAACAGTACGGCCGTGACCAGTAGTGCACCCAGCCGATGGCTGATATGAATCGCCGTGCGCGCATCACTGTCGAGCTGGCCACCGAGGTAATTGGGGCCGACATGTTGAGTCAGGTGAAAGCCATTGCTGAAGTCAGCCGCAGGCCACCACTGGCCATGGCAAGTCGGCAGGTCGATGCAGGCGACGGCGGCATAGTTGGCACTGACCCAACCGCCCAGAGCGACTTGGCCAATCACGGTCAGCAGCCCCAGCGCGGCGACTCGGCGCAGGCTCAACGGCAGTTTCGGCAATGGCGCAAAGGCCCGGGATAGACGCAGTGATAGCAGCAACAGGAGGCTCAACGTAGTGAAGCCGCCAAGCAGGTGCGCCGTGACCACCTGCGGCCACAGCTTCAAGGTCACCGTCCACATACCAAACGCCGCTTGCGCCAGCACCACCGCCAGCAGCAGCAGTGGCAGACGGTAGGGCTGGCCGTCACGGGCGTGCCGGCGCAGCGCCTGCAACGCCAGCCAGGCAATCACCAGCGCCAGGCCACCGGCAAAGTAGCGATGGACCATCTCGGCCCAGCCCTTGGCTGCTTCAACGGGATGCTCAGGGAAGTGCAGCTCGGCATGGGCCAGCTGCGCGTCGCTTTTGGGCACGCTGATAAAGCCGTAGCAACCGGGCCAGTCCGGGCAGCCGAGACCAGCATGGGTCAGCCGGGTATAGGCGCCCAGCAGTACCACCACCAGCGCCAGCAAGGTTGCGAACACAGCGAGGCGATAGCCGGGTCTGGCCATGGCAGAGCTCCTATCCGATGTTGGACAGCTTGAGCAGATGACGCAGGTCGTCGAGCACGTGCTTGCCCTTGACCGTGGCGTCGTAACGCAGCACCAGGTTGCCGTGCGGGTCGACGATCCACAGTTGCGGCCCCGGCTCGCTGACGTGCTCGCCGTAGCGCTGCAGGTCCAGCGGATAACGCTGCAACTGCGGGTACTCGCGGGTGAGCAGCTGCTGGTAATCGCTGCTCAGTGGCTGCGCAGCCGCCAGCGCATGGCTGGCGCGGCTGGCATCGCGGCCCAGGCCGATCTGGATCTGCCGCGCCAGGTACACAAGGTTCTGGCAGGGCTGATCACACGCCGCCGGCGCGCTGACCAGCAGCTGCCAGCGCTGCTCCTGCGCCGGGATACCAATGTCGGCCCGGCTCAGGCCGTTGCCGATCATTGCACCGTGATAACTGCGGCCGTCCGGCACCCAGAACTTGAACTTGTACATGCTGGTGGCAAGGATCATCGGGCCGAGGGTGACCAGCAAGATCAGCAACAGCTGCCAGCGTCCGCGGCTGCGGGGCTTGCGGCCTTCAGGCACGTCCAGTGGACTCGTGGCGGCGCTCATGGTGATGCTCCTTGTTGTTATGCCAGCCGAAGTACAGGTACAGCAGCACCAATGCCGCCGCCAGGGCGAACCACTGCACGGCGTAGCCCAGGTGCTTTTCCGGGCCCATGGCGACTATCGGCCAGTCCAGCCGGTAGCTGGCTGGCCCGCCGAGCAGGCGCAGTTCGTGGCCATAACCGTCACGCCCCAACTGCTGCCAGAGCGCAGCGGGGTCGATGGCAGTGAGCAGGTGCGGCCACTGCCCGCCGACCGGGTCCGGGTGCAGTTGGAAGGCCGCGCCGGGGGCGATATAGACCGACGCCTGCAGCGCCAGCGTTTGCGAAGGGGTATCGAAGCGCGCCGGCACACGCCGATCGGGCCAGGGCAGCCAGCCGCGATTTATCAACAGCCAGTGGCCGCTGGCCTGATCGAGAAACGGTTGCAGCAGCTCGACGCCGACCTGGCCGTCGCGCAGGCGGTTGTCCAGCAGCAGGCTGTGATTGGCGTCAAAGTGGCCAAACAGCTGCACCCGATGAAAAGCCGGATCGGCCAGCGACTGCAGCTCGGCCAGCGCCAGCGGCGCTTCGACCTGGCGTTCGGCGTAGGTCGCCAGCAGTTCGCGCTTCTGCTCGGCGCGGCTCAGTTGCCAGCAACCCAGCGCGATCAACCCCGGCAGCAGTGCAAGCACCACCAGAGTCGGCACCAGCCCGGGGCGAAACGGCTTCACCTTGGGCCACGCTGTGCGAACGCTATACTTGCCTGCATCACCAAGCCCCCCGGGGAGTGCCGCCATGCTCAAGGCCGCCATTGTTTTGCTGTTGTTGGCCACTGTTGCCAGCCTGTTCAGTGGCCTGGTGTTTCTGGTCAAGGACGATCAAGACTCGACCCGCCTGCTCAAGGCCCTGACCGTGCGCGTCAGCCTCGCAGCGCTGACCATCGGTCTGATCGCCTGGGGCTTCATGAGCGGGCAACTGGTCTCCCACGCGCCCTTCTAATTGCATCCCACGCGCCCTGTGTAGGAGCGGCCTTGTGTCGCGATTGGGGCGCGCAGCGGCCACATAAATCGTGCAGCCACCACAGATCGCCGGGCCCGCTACGCGCGCCTATCGCGACACAAGGCCGCTCCTACAGGGTCCGCGCAAGCCGTTACAGCACATAAACAAATACAAACAACCCAACCCAAACCACGTCGACAAAATGCCAATACCAACTGGCCGCCTCGAAACCGAAATGCTGGTTGGCATCAAAATGCCCGCGCAGCACGCGCACGAACATCACGATCAAAATCACCGTCCCCAAGGTCACGTGCGCGCCGTGGAACCCGGTCAGCATGAAGAACGTCGCACCATAGATCCCCGAGCCCAACGTCAGCCCCAGATGCACATAAGCTTCGTAGTACTCGTAGGCCTGCAATGCCAGAAACGACAGCCCCAGCAGGATGGTCAGTCCCAGCCACAACTTCAGCGGCCCGCGATGGCCTTTGCGTAATGCGTGGTGGGCGATGGTAATGGTCACGCTCGAGCTGACCAACAGCAGGGTGTTGATCAACGGCAGGTGCCAAGGGTCGATGACATCCTTGGGCGGCGGAAACAGCTTCGGGTCCGGCGTGTGCAAAAGCGGCCAGGCAAACTCGAAGTTCGGCCAGAGCATGTGCGCCACACCCTTGGCGCCGTCACCGCCCAACCACGGCCCGGCCAGCACGCGCACATAGAACAGCGCGCCAAAGAAAGCCAGAAAGAACATCACCTCGGAGAAGATGAACCAGCCCATACCCCAGCGGAACGAGCGGTTCATTTGCGCGCTGTACAGCCCCGCCTTGTTCTCCCTGACCACCGCACCGAACCAGCCGAACAGCATGTAGGCCAGGCACAGCGCACCGAAGAAGAAGATCAGCGGCCCGTGCGAATCCGGGTGGCCGGCCTTCAGATCATTGAACCAGGTGCCCAGGCCGAACACCGTGACGAACATGCCGATGGTGGCGATGATCGGCCATTTGCTCTGCGCCGGGACGTAGTAGTGATCGTGGTGTGCCATTGCTGTTCTCCTTCCCTCAGCGGGCGCGCTGGACGCCCTCGGTGCTCAACTGGGCAACCGGCGGGTGGCGAGCGGTGATGTCGAACAAGGTGTAGGCCAGAGTCAGGTGCTTGACGTTGCCCGGCAGGTCGCGGTCGACGATGAACCGCACCGGCATCTCAATGCGCTCACCCGGCTGCAGCACCTGCTGGGTAAAGCAGAAGCATTCGGTCTTGTGGAAATACGCCGCCGCCTCGGCCGGAGTGATGCTCGGTACCGCCTGAGCGCTCATCGGCTTGTCGGTCGGGTTGTGCGCCACAAAGATCATCTGGTTGACCGCGCCCGGGTTGACCTCGACCTGGTCGGCACGCGAGTAGAAGTCCCAGCTCATGTCACCAGCATTGGTCGACATGAACTGCACCCGCACCGTGCGCGAAGGGTCGCTGACCTGGCTGCCTTCATATTGCCCGCCGGTCTTGCCATTGATGCCGAACGCCTTGCACATCACGTCGTACAGCGGCACCAGGGCAAAGCCGAAGGCAAACATCACCACCGTCAGCAGCAGCAGGCGGCGCACCAGGCGTTTGAGTGGCAGGCTGGTCATGGCAAGGCCCTATTTCACTTCCGGCGGCGTCTGGAAGGTGTGGTACGGCGCCGGCGATGGCACCGACCACTCCAGCCCTTCGGCGCCATCCCACGGTTTGGCCGGCGCTGGCCGGCCTCCACGGATGGTCTTGATGACGATGAACAGGAAGAAGATCTGCGTAGCGCCGAACAGGAATGCACCAATCGACGAGACCATGTTGAAGTCGGCGAACTGCAGGTTGTAGTCGGGGATGCGCCGGGGCATGCCGGCCAGGCCAACGAAGTGCATCGGGAAGAAGGCCAGGTTCATGCCGATGAACGACAGCCAGAAGTGCAGCTTGCCGAGGGTTTCGTCGTACATGTGGCCAGTCCATTTCGGCAGCCAGTAGTAGGCCGACGCGAAGATGCCAAAGATCGCCCCAGGCACCAGCACATAGTGGAAGTGCGCCACCACGAAGTAGGTGTCGTGGTACTGGAAGTCCGCCGGGGCAATCGCCAGCATCAGCCCGGAGAAACCGCCGATGGTGAACAGGATGACAAAGGCAATGGCGAACAGCATCGGCGTCTCGAAGGTCAGCGAGCCTTCCCACATGGTGCTGACCCAGTTGAACACCTTGACCCCGGTCGGCACCGCAATCAGCATCGTCGCGTACATGAAGAACAGCTCGCCCACCACCGGGATGCCGACCACGAACATGTGGTGCGCCCAGACAATGAACGACAGAAACGCGATCGCCCCGGTGGCGTACACCATCGAGGTGTAGCCAAACAGCGGCTTGCGTGAAAACGCCGGGATGATCGAGCTGACTGCGCCGAACGCCGGCAGGATCATGATGTACACCTCGGGGTGGCCGAAGAACCAGAACACATGCTGGAACAACACCGGATCACCACCGCCGGCCGCGCTGAAGAAGCTGGTGCCGAAGTGAATATCCATCAGCATCATCGTCACCACCCCGGCCAGCACCGGCATCACGGCGATCAGCAGAAAGGCGGTGATCAGCCAGGTCCAGACGAACAGCGGCATTTTCATCAGGGTCATGCCCGGCGCGCGCAGGTTGAGAATGGTCGCGATCACGTTGATCGCGCCCATGATCGAGCTGACGCCCATCAGGTGGATAGCAAAGA
This sequence comes from Pseudomonas sp. BIGb0278, assembly GCF_024809895.1. Lineage (NCBI taxonomy): Bacteria > Pseudomonadati > Pseudomonadota > Gammaproteobacteria > Pseudomonadales > Pseudomonadaceae > Pseudomonas > Pseudomonas sp. BIGb0278. Next base: position 765,417 of record NZ_JANUEL010000002.1, on the reverse strand, counting down.
TGAAGAAGGTCACGCTGGCCGGCGCATAGGTGGTGGATAACGGCGCGTAGAAGGTCCAGCCGAAGTTGGGCCCGCCACCGGCGCTGAACAGGGTCGATACCAACAGCAGAAACGCCGCCGGCAGCAGCCAGAAACTGAAGTTGTTCATCCGCGGCAGGGCCATGTCCGGGGCGCCGATCATCAATGGGATCATCCAGTTGGCCAGGCCGACAAACGCCGGCATCACCGCGCCGAATACCATGATCAGGCCGTGCATGGTGGTCATCTGGTTGAAGAAAGCCGGTTCGACGATCTGCAGCCCCGGCTGGAACAGCTCGGCGCGAATGACCATGGCGAACGAGCCGCCGAGCAGGAACATGCAGAAGCTGAACCACAGGTACATCGTGCCGATGTCCTTGTGGTTGGTGGTCAACACCCAGCGCATCAAGCCCTTGGCCGGGCCGTGGGCATGGTCGTGGCCATGCTCGTCGATCACTGCACTCATGTCCTGTCTCCTGCCAGCCACTGGCTGCGGCGCAATTTACGGCTCATTTGGCTTCTGCCTGCTTGAGCGCGAGCACGTCTTTAGGCGTGACCATGTCGCCTTTGTTGTTGCCCCAGGCGTTGCGCTCATAGGTGACCACGGCGGCGATATCGACTTCCGAGAGCTGTTTGCCAAACGCGGCCATGGCCGTGCCGGGCTTGCCGTGGAAGACAATGCCCAAGTGGCCTTCGATAGGCCCGGTAGCGATTTTCGAGCCCTTGAGTGCCGGGAACATTGGCGGCAAGCCCTGGCCCTCGGCCTGGTGACAGGCGACGCAAGTAGTGTGATAGACCTTGTCGCCGCGCTCGACCAGCTCTTGCAGGGTCCATTCCTTGCTGTTCAGCTCTTTGAGCTTGGCCGCTTCGGCCTTGCGCTCGCCCAGCCAGGTGTCGTAATCGGCCTGCGACTTGACCTCGACCACCACCGGCATGAAGCCGTGGTCCTTGCCGCACAGCTCGGTGCACTGGCCGCGGTAGATGCCGGGTTTCTCGACCCGGGTCCAGGCTTCGTTGACGAAGCCGGGGATGGCGTCACGCTTGACCGCAAAGGCCGGTACCCACCAGGAGTGGATCACGTCGGCGGCCGTGACCAGAAAACGCACCTTGGCGCCCACCGGGATCACCAGCGGCTGGTCGACCTCGAGCAGGTAATGCTCGTCCTTGGGCGCCTTGTTGTTGATCTGTTCCGCGGGGGTGGCAAGGTTGCTGAAGAACTCGACATCCTGCCCCAGGTATTTGTAATGCCACTTCCACTGGTAGCCGGTGACCTGGATATCGATGTCCGATTCACTGGCGTCGTAGATTTCGATCAGGGTCTTGGTGGCAGGGATGGCCATGACGATGAGGATAAGCAGCGGCACCACGGTCCACATGATCTCGACCCAGGTGTGCTCGTGGAAGTGCGCGGCCTGCTGGCCGGTTGAGCGGCGGTGGATCACCATCGACCAGAACATCGCGCCAAACACCACGATGCCGATAACGACGCAGATCCAGAAGATGATCATGTGCAGGTCGAACACTGCGTGGGAGACTTCGGTAGCCCCGGGCGCCATGTTGACGGTCCATGCGCCATGCGCCTGACCGATAACCGACCACAACAGAAGGCCCATCCAGACATGTGGATGTCGCATCATTGCGGGTTCCCCTTATCATTCTTGTAATCCCGGAGGCATAGACCTTGGGCAAGGGGGGGCGGCGGTCAAGACAGCCTGCTTCGACGACCGAGCTCCTCTGCAAACTGCAGGTGGGCCTCATCAACCAATCACGTTCAACCCGAGTATAGACAGCGCTCTAGGCCACGCAACGCGGCCTATGAAAACATCGTCACAAAGCCACAAAACCCAGCAAACCCGCGCCATTGCTGGGTCATGGCATAATGATGGCATCGCTATATTCTTGAGCTCGCACACGTTTGCGTTGCTTATAACAAATGCGTCTTAGGCATCCGGTATACCGAGCTAACTTAGAGCTTTCCGTAAGTACTGTCTTCCGTTTGTCACCCAATGTCCCTGGAGTTGTCATGAACATCGCCGCTGTACGCGAGCAGATCAAACAAGCCCATCAACATGAGAGCCAGAGCGGCCAATTGAAACAGCGCCTCGAAGCGCAACTGCCGCACCTGCATCCGTCCATCCAACTCCCTGAGAAAGATGCTCAGGGCACCCTGGCGCGCTTTGTTGGCGCTTATATCGACGAGGTTCCAGAGCTACTCGAAGCTGCCCATGCGGTCGCGCTCGAAGCTGGCATCGAGTCGCAGATCAAACCGGTATTGAAGATCGCCGAAGCCTATTTCATGCAACCGCCCAGCGTCATGCAAGGGCATGTCGGCCTCGATTGCCTGCTCGATGAAGCCTACCTGGCCCATCGTCTGGTCGAAGAGGTCAACGATCTGTACATCAAGCACTTCGGGCAGCCGCTGATTCCGGCGGACACCACCGTGGCCAACCTGATCGCCCATCAACTGATCGGCGAAGAGTTTGCCAACCAACTGGATGAAGTGGTGCATCACTCGGTCGACGAGATGCTCGACGACGACAGCTTCGCCCTGGAATCGGTCGAAGCCTACCGCGCCACGCTGAGCAGCCCGGCGACCGGTGAAGCCTGGAAACGCTGGCCGTGCCTGTCGCGCCAGCTGGGGGTCGAGCTCGGCCAACCGGCTTGAGCTGACGCAGTGTGAACCGGCCGGTCGCGGGCAACCCGCGACCGGCCAATACTGTTTAGGTGCAGTGCCCGCTCAGGCACCCACGCCCGCCGTGGTCCGCAGCCGCCCCTCGATCCGCCGCTTCAAGCGCCACTGCTCGATCTTCAAGCGTGAGCCCTTGGCGGCATTGCTGCGCCCCCAGTCTTCCAGCAGTTCCAGGCACGAGTGGTCGATGTAGCTCAGGTTGCCCAGCGGCACATGCAGGGTCGTGCCCGCAGGCACCTGCTCAAGTACCTGGGTCAGGGCCGGCACCTTGAGGAAGGTGGCCGCGCCGCTCAGGCGCAACTCCATATGCCCAGGCTTGGTCAGGTCGACCAGATTGATTTTCAGCCGGGCCGCCTTGAACGCCAGCTTCAACAGAGTCAAGGCAAAGCCCAGCAAGACCCCGGTCAGCAGGTCGGTGAAGATGATCGCCAGCGCTGTTGCGGCATAGGTGAACATCGGCATCCGGCCATATCGGCCAAGGCTGCGAAACGCCTTGAAATCAACCAGCTTGATCCCGGTATACACCAGCACCCCGGCCAGGCTCGCCACCGGAATCTGCTGCAGCACGCTGCTCAGCACTACCACAAAGCCCAGCAGCCAGACACCATGCAGGATCGCCGAAGCGCGAGTCTGCGCGCCGGCCTGGACGTTGGCCGAGCTGCGCACGATCACCCCGGTCATCGGCAGCGCACCGAGCACGCCGCAGAGCATGTTGCCGATGCCTTGCGCCGAAAGCTCCTTGTCGAAGTCCGAGCGCTGCCCGCTGTGCATGCGGTCTACCGCTGCAGCAGACAGCAGCGTTTCAGCACTGGCGATGAAGGCCAGGGCAAAGGCGGCGACCAGCAAGGTCGGGTCGGCCAGCTTCAGCAGGTCATCCGGGCGCAGCCAGTCGATCGCTTCGGACAGGTCCGCCGGCACCACCACGCGGTTGACCGGCAGTGCCAGCCACATGGCGATTGCGGTCATGCTTGCCACACCGAGCAGCGCGCCCGGCACAAAGCGCAGCCGCTGCGGCCGGAAGCGCTCCCAGGCCCACATCATGGCGATGGTGCCCAAGCCAAGCGCACCGGCCTGCCAGCCATTCCCCGCGTTTTCCAGCGGCAGCGCTGCCAGCAGCGTTTCGGGGAAGGCCAGCAGGTTGTTGAGGCCCGAAGGCTGCGGCGCGGTGTCGAACATCACATGCACCTGCGACAGCACAATCAGCACGCCAATCCCGGCGAGCATGCCGTACACCACCGCCGGTGCCGTAACCCGAAACCAGCAGCCCAAACGAAAACGCCCGGCCAATAGCTGCAGCAAGCCCGCCAGCAGCAGAATCGGCCCAAGCATGGCCATGCCATGCTGGCGCACCAGCTCGAACACCAGCACCGCCAGGCCCGCCGCCGGGCCACTGACCTGCAGCGGCGAACCGGCAATGAAGCCGACCACGATGCCGCCGATAATGCCGGTAATCAGCCCCTTGGCAGGCGGCATGCCGGATGCGATGGCGATACCCATACAAAGGGGCAGGGCCACCAGAAACACCACCACTGAAGCCAGTAATTCTCGCGGCAGGGCCGCCTTGATCTGTGTTTTGTTCACCGTATTTCTCCTTTCTAGACACATGGCCGGTCCGCTGGCCATGGGCACAATGGGCCCCTGACAGGCGCGCAGGCGCCCGCCGCCAGCGCAGATGCCGGCAACTCGGTCAGGGAAATTCAAGGCAGCCGAAGGCCGCACCGCGCCCCTTAGGGTGCGCGGTCGGCTATCAAGGTTTTGCGGGTGTCAGGGTCGCTTAGTAGCGGCCTCTCGGCGTGGCGCTCGGGATCGGCTGGCCAGCCTCCAACGGCAGGAAGCTGTCGCTGACGGCGTCATAGGCTTCGATCCGACTGGTCTCGATGTCGTAAATCCAACCGTGGATGTGCAACTGGCCAGCGGCCAGGCGCGAAGCGACCGACGGGTGCGTGCGCAGGTGCTGCAGCTGGGCGATGACGTTTTCTTTGGTCACGACCTGCATGGTCTCGTGCTCGCTGCCGCACGAGCAGTTGTCTTCAACCACTGTGCGGGCCACTTCGGCGTGGCGCAGCCAGGCCTTTACGGTCGGCATCTTTTCCAGCGAAGCGGGGTTGAGCACCGCACGCATGGCGCCGCAGTCGGAGTGGCCACAGATGATGATGTGGTGCACACCGAGGGCCAGCACGGCGTACTCGATGGCTGTCGAAACACCACCGTTCATCTGGCCATAAGGCGGGACCACGTTACCGACGTTACGGGTCACGAACAGGTCGCCTGGCGAGCTCTGGGTGATCAGTTCGGGAACAATCCGTGAGTCGGCACAGGTAATGAACATAGCGCGTGGGGTTTGCGCTGTGGCGAGCTTCTTGAACAGCTCTTGCTGCTCTGGAAACACATCGTGATGAAACTTCAGGAAGCCGTCGACGATATGCTTAAGGGCGGCATCGGCGCTTTCGGCCGGGACAGCAGCCGGGGCGGCTTTGGATGGGTCCTTGATGGGCATGATTCATCCTCTAGACGGTGTGGGTAAGTTCCATATTACCGGTTAAAGATTCTGGCTATGCGGGGAATTAGATGACACGCACGGGCCATGAATCACAGTCGGTGTGGACTGATTTCCTACGCTACCGGGGAAAACTTAATTGAAACTTAATTTGAAGGCTCTAGAACGGGCGTTCCAGCTTCATTTGGCGGGACTTTGATAATAGCAAAAAAACATCAGAGGCCAAGAGTCATTAGTAAAAATATTGTGCAGTATTAGTTGGGCTGAAGGGTAACTGCCTGGGCTCAAAACAGTGCCATCTGCCCGCCGGGCCGACAGAACGCCGAGCAGTCCAGCGTTTGCGCCTCGCGGCCGGCAAAATCCAGCCGGCGCATGGCCCGAGAGAAGCGCTGCTGCAACAATTCGGCAAACACTCCTTCACCGCGCATGCGGCTGCCGAACCGGCTGTCGTAAAGTTCGCCGCCGCGGCTCTGGCGGATCAGGCTGAGCACGTGCGCGGCGCGCTGCGGGTAATGATCCTGCAACCACTGTTCGAACAACGGCGCTACCTCCAACGGCAAACGCAACATCATGTACGCCGCACTTTGCGCTCCGGCCTGCTTGGCCGCTTCAAGCAGATGCTCCAGCTCGCTGTCGTTGATCATCGGGATCATCGGCGAGCACAGCACGCCGACCGGGATACCCGCTGCGCGCATCACCCGGATCGCCCGCAGGCGTGCCTTGGGCGCTGCCGCACGCGGCTCGAGCACACGTTTGAGCTCATCATCGAGGGTGGTCAGGCTGATCATTACCCGCACCAGGCGCTGCTGAGCCAGCTCGGTGAGCAGGTCGAGGTCACGCAGAATCAACGAGCCTTTGGTGACGATGGTGACCGGATGGCGAAAGCGCAGCAGTACCTCCAGCAAGCGCCGGGTCAGCAACTGCTCACGCTCGATGGGCTGGTACGGGTCGGTGTTGGAGCCAAGGTTGATCGGTGCACAGACGTATCCCGGCTTGCTCAGCTGTTGTTCGAGCACTTCGGCAGCGTTGGTCTTGGCAATTAGCTTGGTTTCGAAATCCAGCCCTGGGGACAAATCCCAGTAAGCATGGCTGGGCCGCGCATAGCAGTAGATGCAGCCGTGCTCGCAACCGCGATAGGGGTTGATCGAACGGTCGAAGGGCAGGTCGGGGGAGGTGTTGCGGGTGATGATGGTCTTGGCGGTTTCGCTGCGGATCTCGGTGCCCTGGGTGAGCGGCACCTCTTGATACCAGCCGTCATCCTCCGCCACCGATACGCTTGGCGCAAATCGGTTATGAGGATTGTCGGCGGTGCCACGACCGCGCACAGGAGAGACTGACATGAGCATACTCGGAGCACTGTTTTTATATACAGTACTCCGATTGCGCAGCCAATGCCATGACCGCCCGGCGCTCAGTTACTCGCTGGGCTTTTTCAACTTGGGGTTAGGGAAAAACTGCACCGTCTGCACCTTGACCGGCTCAGCCTTGACCGCCTGCTGGTTGACCCGTGTGCCCAGCTCCTTGGGCACCGACAGGCCCTGCTCGTTGAGCGTATCGGTAAACCCGCAGGCGACGCACTCTCGGTGCGGTACGCCGTCTTCGCTCCACATGGTCAAGCGATCCGGCTCGCTGCACGCCGGGCAGACCGCCCCGGCGATAAAGCGTTTTTTGGTCTTGCTCACAGGCACCTCACTCATGCCGCTGCATCCTCGCTCAAGCCGCAGTGACGCAGCAGGGCATCGATCGACGGCTCGCGGCCACGGAAGTCGACAAACAGTACCATCGGCTCACGCGAACCACCGCGGGCGAGGATCGCCTCACGGAAGGCGCGGCCGGTTTCGGCATTGAGTACGCCTTCTTCTTCGAAGCGCGAGAAGGCATCAGCCGACAGCACTTCGGCCCATTTATAGCTGTAGTAACCGGCAGCGTAACCGCCGGCAAAGATGTGCGCGAAGCTGTTCGGGAAGCGGTTGTAGGCCGGCGGACGCATCACCGTGACTTCATCACGCACGCCTTCCAGCACCTCCAGCGCGCTGCGACCGTCGCCGTGGGTGGCGTGCAGCTCGAAATCGAACAGCGAGAACTCGAGCTGGCGCACCATCATCATGCCGGACTGGAAGTTCTTCGCTGCGAGCATCTTGTCGAGCAGGTCCTGCGGCAGTGGCTCGGCGGTCTCGAAGTGGCCCGAGATCAACGCCAGGCCCTCGGGCTCCCAGCACCAGTTTTCCATGAACTGACTTGGCAGCTCGACCGCATCCCAGGCCACACCGTTGATGCCGGATACGCCGGCATGCTCGATGCGGGTCAGCAGGTGATGCAGGCCGTGGCCGAATTCGTGGAACAGAGTGGTGACTTCATCGTGGGTCAGCAGCGCCGGCTTGCCAGGCGCGGCCGGGGTGAAGTTGCACACCAGGTTGGCCACCGGGCTCTGCAGGCTGCCAGCCTCGGTACGGCGGCGGTCGCGCGCGCCGTCCATCCAGGCACCGCCACGCTTGTTGGCGCGGGCATAAAGGTCGAAGAAGAAGCGCCCGACGTGCTCGCCGTTCTCCTTGATCTCGAACAGGCGCACGTCCGGGTGCCAGCTGTCGAAGCCCTTGAGTTCGGCGATTTCGATGCCGTACAGGCGCTGGACGATGGCGAACAGGCCAGACAGCACCTTGTCGATCGGGAAGTAGGCACGCAGGGTTTCCTGCGAAACGCTGTAGCGCTGCTCGCGCAGCTTCTCGCCGAAGTAACCGACGTCCCAGCTGGCCAGTTCAGGGCAGCCTTGCTCGGCAGCGTAGGCCTTGAGCTGTGCCAGGTCCTGCGCGGCAAACGGCTTGCTGCGCTTGGCCAGGTCCCGCAGGAAGCTCAGCACCTGGTCGCTGGACTCGGCCATCTTCGTCGCCAGGCTCAGCTCGGCGAAGTTCGGGTAACCGAGCAGCTGCGCCAGCTCCTGACGCAGGTCGAGGATCTCGTTCATGACCGGGCCGTTGTCGAACTGGCCGGCGTTCGGGCCCTGGTCCGAAGCGCGGGTGCAGTAAGCGGCGTACAGTTCTTCACGCAGGGCGCGGTCGTTGGCGTAGGTCATCACCGCGTAGTAGCTGGGGAATTCCAGGGTGATCAGCCAGCCATCGAGGCCCTTGGCTTGCGCAGCGGCAGCCATCTGCGCCTTGGCCGATTCGGTCAGGCCGGCGAGGGCGGCTTCGTCGCTGACGTGCTTGCTCCAGGCCTGGGTGGCGTCGAGCAATTGGTTGGAGAAGCGGCTGCCCAGCTCGCTGAGCTTGCTCTGCACTTCGGCATAGCGCTGCTGTTTGTCCGCCGGCAGGTCGATACCCGACAGGCGGAAGTCACGCAGGGCGTGCTCGAGGATGGTCTTTTGGGCGACGTCGAAGGTCGCCGACTCGGGGCTGTTGGCCAGGGCTTCATAGGCCTGGAACAGCTCGCGGTTCTGGCCCATCTCGGTGGAGTAGGCGCTCAAGGCAGGCAGGCACGACTCATAGGCCTCGCGCAGCTCGGCGCTGTTGCACACCGCATTGAGGTGGCTGACCGGGCTCCAGGCCGCGCCGAGGCGGTCGTTGAGTTCGTCCATCGCCAGCACCAGGCCAGCCCAGGTAGGGTGCTGGCCCTGGCTTTTGAGAATTTCAGCGATGGCTTTACGGTTATCGGCAAGGATCTGTTCGATCGCCGGCAACACGTGTTCGGCACGGATTGCCGAGAAGGGCGGCAGATCGTAGGACTGCAGAAGCGGGTTGTTCGCACTCACGGTTTGGATACCTTGGCAGGAGAAACATGGGACCATCTTAATTACAATCGACGCCGTCCGCAGCAGGCAGCCCGCCTATTGGCATTCAAGAGAGGCGCTATCATGGCCATTCGTAGCTTTCAGCAACACACTCCGATAGTTGGACCCCGGGCCTTTGTCGACCGTTCGGCGGTGGTGCTGGGCGACGTGCAGATCGGCGAGGACAGCTCGGTATGGCCGCTGACCGTGGTGCGCGGCGACATGCACCGCATCCGCATCGGTGCGCGCACCAGCGTGCAGGACGGCAGCGTGCTGCACATCACCCATGCCGGCCCGTTCAACCCGGACGGCTTCCCACTGATCATCGGCGACGAGGTGACCATCGGTCACAAAGTCATGCTGCATGGCTGCACCCTGGGCAATCGCATCCTGGTCGGCATGGGCAGCACCATCATGGATGGCGCGGTGGTCGAGGACGAGGTGATCATCGGCGCCGGCAGCCTGGTGCCGCCGGGCAAGCGCCTGCAAAGCGGTTACCTGTATGTCGGCAGCCCGGTCAAACAGGCGCGGGCACTGACTGACAAGGAGCGGGCGTTTTTCCCGTACAGTGCCGCCAACTACGTCAAGCTCAAGGACCTGCACCTGGCCGAAGGCTACGACCGCCCGGAATGACGCCTTCGCGGCGCCCATCCGCACAACCGAGAGACTCCATGCACCAGCAGACCATTCTTTTCGACCTGGACGGCACCCTGACCGACCCGCGTCTGGGCATTACCCGTTCGATCCAGTACGCCCTGGCCAAACTGGGCATCGACGAGCCGGACCTGACCCGCCTCGAGCACTTCATCGGCCCGCCCTTGCTGCAGGCCTTCATGCAGTTCTACGAGTTCGACGAGGCCAAGGCATGGCAGGCGGTGAACTTCTACCGCGAGCGCTTCAAGGTCACCGGGCTCTATGAAAACAGCGTGTATGCCGGCGTGCCCGAGCTGCTCCAAGCGCTCAACGAGCAAGGCCGCACGCTGTATGTAGCCACCTCGAAGCCGTGGGAATTTGCCCGCGAAATTGCCCGCCACTTTGCCTTCGACCATCACTTCAAGGTGATCTACGGCAGCGAGCTGGATGGCACGCGCACCAACAAGGTCGAGCTGATCGCCCACCTGCTCGAGCAGGAAGGCCTCGACCCGGCGCATACCCTGATGATCGGTGACCGCAAGCACGACCTGATCGGCGCGCGCAGCAACGGCGTGCAGGCCGTGGCGGTGGGCTACGGCTTCGGCAGCCGCGAAGAGCTGACGGCAGAAGCGCCAGCCTTCCATTTCGAAACGCTGGCTGAACTGCATCAGGCGTTTATCAGGGCCTGATCAGCTTCGCCGACGGCTGCGCAAGCTTGCCCAGCTCAGCTTTACGCTGTGCCAGGGGCAGCTTGCCCAGCTGTTCAACCACCTGATAGAACCGCGGCCAATCCCCGCCGACCTGCTGGAACAATGCCGCAAAGGCCGGCACCCATTGGTCATAAAGGCCGAAGGGCAACAGCTTGGCATTGCTCATTGGTGCGTAGATCCAGGCGTCATAGCGTTTGTCGCCCGCCCATTGACCATCGCGCAGCTGCCGGTACTCGGCGCGCAGACGGGCAAACTCGGCTTGCTTGGCCGCTCGCTTGGCGGCATCGGACAGTTGCCCCGCGTAGAGCTGCTGCAATCGCTCGCGGCTATCGAGCACCAGCTGAATGAACTGCTCGCGTTGCCGTGAAGTGTCTTCGCCAACCGCTGCAAGGCCACGGGCGGCGCGCCATTGCCGCGTGCCTTGCTGCTCGACGAAAGTGGCAAAGGACTCGTTGAACTCGGTGTCATCCTTCACGTAAAAGCGCTGGTGTGCCAGCTCGTGAAAGATCAACGAAGCCAGCCGCTCGTCACCCCAGCCAAGCATCGACGACAGCAGCGGGTCATCGAACCAGCCCAAGGTCGAGTAGGCTTCGACACCGCCGACATACACGTCCAGCCCTTGCTGGCGCATCAACGCCGCCGCACCGCGCGCTGCGCCTTGGCGGTAGTAACCGCGATAGGCCACGCAGCCGGCAATCGGGAAGCAGTGAGTGATTGGCTGCAACGACAGCTCAGGCGTGGCGAACACGTTCCATACCACGTACGGCCGGCCCAGATCGGCATACACCCGGTAGCTGCGGTTATCCGGCAGCTTCAGCACACCGCTGGCAAACACTCGGGCCCTCTCGGCGTGCTCAAGCCGCTCGCGCAACACCGGATCTGTCGCCGGGTCGCGCAGCAGCTGCTCGACCGGCTGGCGCGCACGCAGCAACTGCAATTGGCCCGCGGCCAGTTGGCTGTAGTAACTCACGCTGCTGCAACCGCTCAGCAGAACAAGCGCCAGTACGGGAACCAAAGGTGAGAAAACGCGGTCGAGTGCCCCAAGGCCTGAGCGCTGACTAAAAAGATCGTAAAGCATCGCCGCTGTTCATCTCGCTCAAGGTTGTGCAAAGCCACAGACTATCTCGCCAAGAGGGAGTATCGCCATGCGTGCACCGATAGCCATCGGCGCCTTACTGCTGTTGTCGGGTTGCTCGACCCTGCCCGATGCCGACCCGAGCAAAGCCTGGGTCGACCTCGAACCGAGCGATGACACGGCGCTGCATGCCGTGCAGGTCGACGAGCGCGACTGGCAAGACAACCGTTACTTCGAGGTCGAGCCCGGCAAGCATGAGCTGACCGTGCGCTATCAATTCCCGGTAGCGCCGAGCAACATTGGCCCGGTGGCCGAGCCGCTCTGGCGCGACTGTCAGCTGAATGTCGACTTCAAGGACTTCAACGCTGGCCAGCGCTACAGCCTGCAAGCAGGCAGCATCGGCTTCAGGCCATGGCTGAAACTCTACGATGAGCGACAAAAGCTGGTAGGCCAGGGTGCACCGGCGGGCTGCCAACGCAGCTGATGGCGACGATTGGCGCTATGCTCAAGGCTTGTAACCTGCAAGTGGGAGTTCCACCATGCGCCAGCCCATGATGCTGATCGCCCTGAGTACACTTGGGGCCTGCGCCAGCCCCTTGCCCCCCGTTGACCCAAAACAGGCGTGGGTCGACCTCTACACCATGACCCCCGGCAAGGTGATCATGGCTGACCGCCTCGATGGCAAGCGCCTCGACGACGGCCGCTACTTTCAGGTACCCCCCGGCCAACACGAGCTGAGAGTGCGTTTTGACTATGAGCTCAGTGGCGGGCTGTTCACTACTGACCCTACCCAGCGCACCTGCTACCTGACCGTACGTTTCGACAACTTCGAAGCCGGCCAGCGCTATCGCCTGGAGGCCAGGGCGCCAGCCATGCAGCCGCAGGTGTACCTCTACGACACCAGTCGCAAAGTGTTGGTAGATGAGCCCAGCGACGTGTTTTGCATCCCGTAACGAAAATGGGGCTGCTCGAGTCCGAGCAGCCCCATGGCATCAACCGTTACTGATCATTCTTTTGATAAATGATCTTCTTGCTGCCACCTTCACAGCTGCCCACCACCATGTTCTGGTCGGTGACCTCACTGTTGGCAACAATCTCCAGGGTGTAGGAGGCTACGCCTCGGGCCTGGATCTTCGCTTCGATTTCAGCTTTGAGCTCTTCGCAGGGCTTCACTGCAGCTAACGCAGAAGTAGCGAGCAGCGAAGCCAGCAGGGCGATTGCAACGCGAATCATGGGACGGCTCCTGGAGCGGCAGGCCAACTGCCGACAATCCTTAGACTACAACAAACCGCCCCAGTTGCGCCGCCTCAGCCCTCCAGTGTGGCGTCGAGGCTGATCTGCGCATTGAGCACTTTCGACACCGGGCAACCGGCCTTGGCCTTGTTGGCGATCTCGGTGAACTGCTCTTGGCTGGCGCCTGGCACCTTGGCCTTGAGGATCAGGTGCACGGCGGTGATGGCGAAGCCGTCGTCCTGTTTGTCGAGGGTGACTTCGGCGGTGGTGTCGATGCGCTCTGCGGTCAGGCCAGCCTCACCGAGCATCATCGACAGTGCCATCGAGAAGCAGCCGGCGTGGGCAGCGCCGATCAGTTCTTCAGGATTGGTGCCGGGGGTGTCTTCAAAGCGGGTATTGAAGCCATAAGGGTTCTGCTTGAGCGCGCCGCTCTCGGTGGACAGCATGCCTTTGCCATCCTTCAGACCACCTTGCCATACCGCTGATGCTGTCTTTTTCATGGTGTCCCCTGAACATTTGCTTGCGTGTAGGTAAAGATTGAGAGGACACCACCTACGGCAAGTTCAGAACAATCCGCAGGCAAACATTGAATACATCGAATCTGCCCATACAGAGTCTACAAGGCTAACGCCCTTTACTTTTTTGCGGAGGCAGCGATGACGCAGTTGCGTGATCTGAAGATTTCTACCCTCGACCTGGTCCCGGTACGCGCCGACGCCGGCCCAGCTCAATCCCTGCACAATTCACTGGACCTGGCGCGCCACGTCGAACGCTTTGGCTACAACCGCTTCTGGGTGGCTGAACACCACAACATGGACGGCATCGCCAGCTCGGCCACCTCGGTGCTGCTCGGCTACCTGGCCGGCGGCACCTCGACCATCCGTGTCGGCGCCGGCGGGGTGATGCTGCCCAACCATGCACCACTGGTGATCGCCGAGCAGTTCGGCACCCTGGCCAGCCTCTATCCCGGCCGTATCGACCTTGGCCTGGGGCGTGCGCCCGGCTCTGACCAGATGACCGCCCGCGCCCTGCGCCGCGAGCGCTCGGGCAGCGCAGACGACTTCCCAGATGATGTCGAAGAACTGGTGCGCTACCTCGGCCCACGCACGCCTGATCAAAAAGTGATCGCCGTGCCGGGGTATGACACCGAGGTGCCGATCTGGCTGCTCGGTTCCAGCCTGTTCAGCGCCCAGCTGGCTGGCATACGCGGCTTGCCTTACGCCTTTGCCTCGCACTTTGCGCCGCGCTACATGCATGAGGCGATTCGCACCTACCGTAATCACTTCAAGCCGTCGACGGTGCTCGACAAGCCCTATGTGATGCTCGGCGTGCCGATGGTGGTCGCTGATACCGACGAGACAGCCGAGTATCTGGCGACCTCGGTATATCAACGCATCCTCGCACTGATGCGTGGGCAGAGCCTGATGCAGCGCCCACCGGTGAGCACCATGGACGGCCTGTGGCTGCCCCATGAGCGCGAAGCGGTGATGAGTTTCCTGGGTCTGGCGATGATCGGCAGCCCGCAGAAGGTGCGGGCCAAGGTCGAGGTGCTGCTGGAGCAGACCGGTGCTGATGAGCTGATCTTCACCTGTGACCTTTACGAGCACGCCGACCGCATCCGGTCGTACGAACTGCTCGCGCAGGCGCTCAAGGCCGACTGAGTGCAGATGCGATTGGGGCTGCAGAGCAGCCCCAATTGGCCATTACGCAGGCAATATTACTTGCGCGTGTAGACGATTTCCTTGGTGCCGCCCTCGCAAGAGCCGACCACTTTGCCCGCTGGATCACCCTTGTCGATGATCTCCAGCGTGTAACCACTCACCCCTTTGGCATCCAGCTTCGCCGCAATCTCTGCCTTGAGCTCCTCGCACGGTTTGCCTGCGGCCATGGCACCACCGGCCAGCATCAGCAAACCCATCGCCATCAGTAGCTTGTTCATCGATCGCTCTCCTTGTTCAGATCAATCAAACAGGGCGCAACCCGCGCCCCTGAACTGTATTACCCCATCCCTCACGGACACTCTAGCCCGGTAGTGTTTCAGCTCTCGGCAATACGGAAGCCAACCTTCAAGGTGACCTGGAAGTGCGCGACCTTGCCATTCTCGATATGGCCGCGGGTTTCGGTGACTTCGAACCATTCCAGATGCTTGAGGCTCTTGCCGGCCTCGGCGATAGCGTTGTTGATGGCGTCCTCTACACTGGTCGTGGAAGACCCAACCAGCTCGATTTTCTTGTACGTACGATGCTCAGACATTAGCGCGTTCCTCGAGTGATTACCGCAGATGAGCCTAGCAGTGCAGGCCTGATTTACCTGCGAGCGGTCAATTCGAGAAAAAGTTCGATCGCACTTTTGCCGCGCGGCACAGTCGCACTAGTTACTGCCACTTACCATTGCGAAGGAGAGTCAACATGGCCCGCAACACCCTGCGTAAGACATCGCTGCAAAGCATGGAAGCCGAGATCGAGAGCCTCCTCAACACCCTCGAGACGCTCAAGAATGACGCCTCCGAAGAATCGCAAAAGTCCCTCAAGGCCATTCGCGGTAACGCCGAAAACGCCCTGAAACACTCGCGCAGCGTCATCAGCGACGCCTATGACGAGGTCAAGACCCGCACCCGTCAAACCGGCATCGCTACCCGTGACTACGCCCAAGAGCACCCATGGACTGCCGCCGGCGTTGCGGTTGGCGCACTGGGCCTGCTGGCGGCTTACCTACTGACCAAACGCAACTAAGCCATCTGCTCCAGCTCGCGGCGCAGCCACTGCGCCAGTTGCTCGGCGCGCCCATCTGCGGCGCGCCGCGGCACCCACAGCGCCAGCGCGGCGTTGGTGGGCGAGAACCCCCAGGGTGCAATCAAACGCCCGGCACGCAAGTCGTCCGCTACCAACGGTTGCGGTGCAATCGCCACGCCCAGGCCTGCCACGGCCGCCTCCAGCAAATAATACAAATGCTCGAACGCCTGCCCCAGCTGTAGCTCGCTCGTGCTCAGCCCATGCTGCGCCGCCCAGGTAGGCCAGGCTTGTGGTCGCGAGGTGGTGTGCAGCAACGCTTGCTGCAGCAATGCTGCGGCTGGAGCGTTGCGCAGGCTCTGCGAACCGGCAAAGTGCGGGCTGAGCACCGGGCCGATGCGTTCTGCAGCCAGGACATGGACCTGCATATCTGCCGGCCACGGCGGCTCGGCGTACACCAGCAGCGCATCCAGCCCCGGCCGGCGCGGATCGAGGTCGCCTTCACCCGCCGACAGGTGCAGGCGCAGCGCCGGCAGCTCGGCATTCAGTCGCCCAAGCCTGGGGATAAACCAGCGCGCCAGCAGGCTGCCCGAGCAGCCCAGCACGAACGGCGCTTCGCTGACATCCCGGCTCAGCTCGGCACACACGCCGCGCAGGCGGTCGAAGGCATCGACACTGGCATCGCGCAGGCGCACGCCGGCATCTGTGAGTTTGACGCCACGCCCATCCTTGACGAACAACGCCACCCCAAGATGCTCTTCCAGCACCTTGATCTGCCGGCTGACCGCGCCGTGGGTCACGTGCAGCTGTTCGGCGGCCTGGCTGACGCTGTTCAGCCGGGCGGTCGCTTCAAATGCCCGCAGAGCATTCAGGGGAGGAAGGTCGTGGCGCATAACCCGTGAGATTTCCTGACATGTTTGCGCAATCTTATCGGTTTTCAGCCGAGCGCAGTGAAGTTAGAGTAAAGCCCATCAGTCATCCATATCGCCTTGGAGCGCTCCATGACCCAGACCCAATTCCGCGCTGGCCCCGACGCCGACGGCCTGTTCGGCTCGTTCGGTGGCCGCTACGTGGCAGAAACCCTGATGCCGCTGGTGCTGGACCTGGCCCGCGAATACGAAGCGGCCAAGGCCGACCCAGCGTTCATCGAGCAGCTGGCGTACTTCCAACGTGATTACATCGGCCGGCCCAACCCGCTGTACTTCGCCGAGCGCCTGACCGAGCACTGCGGCGGCGCGCAGATCTACTTCAAGCGCGAAGAGCTCAACCACACCGGCGCGCACAAGGTGAACAACTGCATCGGCCAGGTACTGCTGGCCAAGCGCATGGGCAAAAAACGCCTGATCGCCGAAACCGGCGCCGGCATGCACGGTGTTGCGACTGCCACTGTGGCTGCCCGTTTCGGCCTGCCGTGCGTGATCTACATGGGCGCCACCGACATCGAGCGCCAGCAAGCCAACGTGTTCCGCATGAAGCTGCTGGGCGCCGAGATCGTTCCGGTTACCTCCGGCACCGGCACCCTCAAAGACGCCATGAACGAAGCGCTGCGCGACTGGGTCACCAACGTCGACGATACCTTCTACCTGATCGGCACCGTTGCTGGCCCGCACCCTTATCCTGCGATGGTGCGCGACTTCCAGTCGATCATCGGCAAGGAAACTCGCGCCCAGATGCAGGAAAAACAAGGCCGTCTGCCAGACAGTCTGGTGGCCTGCGTCGGTGGTGGCTCCAACGCCATGGGCCTGTTCCACGAGTTCCTCGATGACGCCAGCGTGCAGATCATCGGCGTTGAAGCCGGCGGCCATGGCGTCGACACCGACAAGCACGCCGCCAGCCTCAACGGCGGTGTACCGGGCGTGCTGCACGGCAACCGCACCTACCTGCTGCAGGACGGCGACGGTCAGATCACCGATGCCCACTCGATTTCGGCAGGCCTGGACTACCCCGGCATTGGCCCGGAGCATGCCTTCCTGCACGAAGTGAAGCGGGTCGAGTACGTCAGCATCACCGACGACGAAGCGATCGATGCGTTCCACGCCACGTGCCGTCTGGAAGGCATCATCCCGGCGCTGGAAACTGCCCACGCCCTGGCTGAAGCCATCAAGCGCGCGCCGACCCTGCCTAGCGACCACTTGATGGTGGTGTGCCTGTCCGGCCGTGGCGACAAAGACATGCAAACCGTGATGAACCACATGGCCGCCCAGGAGAAACAGGCATGAGCCGTCTCGAACAACGCTTTGCCGACCTCAAGGCCGAAGGCCGCTCGGCGCTGGTCACTTTCATCACTGCCGGCGACCCTGGCTACGACACCTCACTGGCCATCCTCAAGGGCCTGCCAGCCGCCGGTGCCGACGTGATCGAGCTGGGCATGCCGTTCACCGACCCGATGGCTGACGGCGTGGCGATCCAACTGGCGACCTTGCGCGCCCTGGACGCCGGCCAGACCCTGGCAAA
This sequence comes from Pseudomonas sp. BIGb0278, assembly GCF_024809895.1. Classification (NCBI taxonomy): domain Bacteria; kingdom Pseudomonadati; phylum Pseudomonadota; class Gammaproteobacteria; order Pseudomonadales; family Pseudomonadaceae; genus Pseudomonas; species Pseudomonas sp. BIGb0278. The sequence continues at coordinate 747,616 of NZ_JANUEL010000002.1, read as the reverse complement.
AACCTTGCAGATGGTTCGCGAGTTCCGCGTCGACAACCAGACCACGCCAATCGTGCTGATGGGTTACTACAATCCGATCCACCGCTTTGGCGTAGAGAAGTTTGTTGCCGAGGCCAACGAGGCTGGCGTTGACGGCTTGATCATCGTCGACCTGCCGCCTGAACATGACGCCGAGCTAGCTACCCCGGCGCAGGCAGCAGGCATCGACTTCATTCGCCTGACCACACCGACCACCGACGATGCGCGCCTGCCGCGCGTGCTCGAGCGCAGCTCGGGGTTCGTCTACTACGTTTCGGTGGCCGGCGTCACCGGTGCAGGTTCTGCTACCAGCGAGCACGTCAGCGAGGCGCTGGCGCGTCTGCGTCGCCATACTGACCTGCCGATCAGCGTCGGCTTTGGTATCCGCACCCCTGAGCAAGCAGCGGCGATCGCGCGCCTGGCTGAAGGTGTGGTGGTTGGCTCGGCGCTGGTCGACAAGATCGCCAACGCCAGCAGCAACGAGCAGGCCGTCAACGATGTGCTGAGCCTGTGCTCGGCGCTGGCTGAAGGCGTACGCTCGGCTCGTCGCTGAGGTGACCTGGGCCACTCGCGCTGCTGCAGCGCGGATGGCCCTGCTTCACTCCTCGAAGATCGACAGGTCCAACGGTCGTAAAGCGCCCATCCAGATCGCATGATCACGGTGATCGGCCAGCTCATCGCCAGTCAGCGGGTGCAGAAACACCACCAGCCCGCGCCGATATAACGCCAACCACGGCAGCACCACGCCCACCACCTCCGGCGCAAACGCCAGCTGGCAGCTCCAGTCCGGGTGCGGCCCTACTGGCTTCTGATGCATGCGCCCCATGCTCACGGGAAACAGCCGTGTCGCCTCCTCGCACAGCTCCCGCGCCTGCTCCATGCTCTGCGCGTCGTAATAGACGTGCGCGTGGTAACCCTTGATTCTCTGCACGTTAGCTCCTGATTACGCTTCCACCGCCACCGCCGGCAAGGCAGTGATGCAATGAAAAGATAGCCGAGACCGCAGAGCAGCCCAACCTCTTAACGGTTGCGCTCTTGCTCCAGCCAATCCACAAACCGCTCGATCAACGCCCCACGGCGCTTGCGCGGCGGTAATACCACGTAATACCCGCGGTCCGAGCGCAAACTCCCCGCCAATGGCCGGCACAACAACCCTTGTTCCACCAGCCCGTCCACCAAATGCCCCCAGCCAATCGCCACGCCTTGCCCGGCAATCGCCGCCTGAATCAGCAGCGTGTAGTTATCAAAGCGCAATTGCCCAGCCGGCGCTGGGCTGGACACGCCAAAGCCGCGAAACACCCCCGCCCAGTCAAACCAGCGGCTGGCCTGCTCGCCCTTCAAATGCAGCAACGGCAACCGTTGCAAAGCCGAGGCTGACAAGGGTTTGCCATCAGTCATCCGCGGGCTGCACACCGGGAAAACCTCCTCATCGAACAACCAGCGGCTCTCCCCCTGATGGAAACGCCCATCGCCGAACAGCACCGCCACGTCGATGTCAGGGCGCAACATGCCCTGACTACGTTCACCGGTCACCAGGCTTACATCCACCTGTGGATAAGCCTCATGAAAGCGCTGCAGCCGCGGCATCAGCCAGAATGCTGCGAAGGCAAAGTCAGTGGCCACCTGCAGCACCTCGCGTTGGCCGCGGCCGCTGGCCTGGGCGATGCCGTCATCCATCGCCTGCAGGCCCTGGTGCACCTGTTCGAACAACAACTGGCCGGCTTCGGTGAGCTCAATGCCCCGATAAATACGGTCGAACAGGCGCGTGCCAAGCGTTGCTTCCAGGCGCTTTACCTGCTGACTGACTGCCGGCTGGGTGGTGCCAAGCTCCAATGCAGCGGGGGTAAAGCCACGCAGGCGCGCGGCCGCTTCGAACACGCGCAAGGTATCCAGCGACAGCGCGGCAAGGTGCTCAAACATAAGCTCAGCTAATCCCAGTCATTGCCCGCCATGGGCTTTACCCATGTTATCGGAAGTCGCATCTTGAAAGGCACGCGGATCGCATAACCTTCGACAATGGAAGCCAACATGACGCGCCCGAATATCCTGTTCATCATGGCCGACCAAATGGCCGCACCCCTGCTGCCAATCTATGCCCCTTCGCCTGTGCAGATGCCTCATCTGAGCCGGCTGGCGGAACAGTCGGTAGTGTTCGATTCAGCCTACTGCAACAGCCCATTGTGCGCGCCGTCCCGCTTCACGCTGGTCAGCGGCCAACTGCCCAGTCGCATCGGCGCCTACGATAATGCTGCCGATTTTCCCGCCGATGTACCGACCTATGCGCACTACCTGCGCCGCTTGGGTTACCGCACTGCGCTGTCAGGCAAAATGCACTTCTGCGGCCCAGACCAGCTGCACGGTTACGAAGAGCGGCTGACCAGCGACATCTACCCAGCCGACTATGGCTGGGCGGTGAACTGGGACGAACCGCACGTGCGTCCGAGCTGGTTCCACAACATGTCTTCGGTGCTGCAGGCGGGGCCGTGCGTGCGCACCAACCAGCTGGATTTCGACGAAGAGGTGGTGTTCAAAGCGCGCCAGTACTTGTACGACCATGTGCGCGAGAACGATGGGCGACCGTTCTGCCTGACGGTGTCCATGACCCACCCGCACGACCCCTACACCATCCCCAAGCGATATTGGGACCGCTATGAGGGTGTAGATATTCCGATGCCCACCGGGCTCAGTCAGGCAGAACAGGACCCCCACTCACAGCGCCTGCTGAAGGTTTATGACCTGTGGGACAAGCCGCTACCTGTGGATAAAATTCGCGATGCCCGCCGAGCCTACTTTGGCGCCTGCAGCTACATCGACGACAACATCGGCCAGCTGCTGCAGACCCTGGAGGAGTGCAACCTGGCCGACGACACCTTGATCGTGTTCTCCGGCGACCACGGCGACATGCTGGGCGAGCGAGGCCTCTGGTACAAGATGCACTGGTTCGAGATGTCGGCGCGGGTTCCGCTGCTGATCCATGCGCCCAGGCGCTTTGCTGCAAGCCGGGTGAGCGCCTCGGTATCAACCTGTGATCTGCTGCCGACATTGGTAGAGCTGGCCGGTGGCGCTGTGGATAAAGACCTGCACCTTGACGGCCGCTCACTGCTCGGCCATCTGCAAGGGCAGGGCGGTCACGACGAAGTGATCGGCGAATACATGGCTGAGGGCACGGTCGGCCCACTGATGATGATCCGCCGCGGGCCATACAAGTTCGTGTACAGCGAAGACGACCCCTGTCTACTCTATGACCTGAGCCGCGACCCGCACGAGCGGGAGAACCTCACGGGCAGCCCGGATCACCAGGCGCTGCTGCAGGCGTTTGTCGATGAAGCACAAGAGCGCTGGGATGTCCCCAGCCTGCGCCAGCAGGTACTGGCCAGCCAGCGCCGCCGCCGGCTGGTCGGCGCAGCGCTCGCCATCGGCAAGCTGAACAGCTGGGACCATCAACCCTGGGTAGATGCCAGCCAACAGTACATGCGCAACCACATCGATCTCGACGACCTCGAGCGCAAGGCACGTTACCCACAGCCCGCACCCCTGGATTGAGAAGAGAGGCCGCCATGCACATGTTCTCCACCGCCGTACTTGCCCTGGCTCTGGGCGTTGCCACAGCCAACGCAGCCGACAGCGACGCGCAATGCAGCACCGTAAAACTAGCCGACCCTGGCTGGAGTGATATTGCCTCGACCAACGCAGTAGCCCGGCTGCTGCTGGAAAGCCTGGGCTACCAGGTAAAAGTAGATAGTCTGGCCGTGCCGATCATCTACGGCGGCCTCAAGGATGGGAGGGTCGACGCCTTTCTTGGCAACTGGATGCCGGCGCACCAGAGCTTCCATGACAAGTTCGTCGCCAACGGCGATGTCCAGCAGCTGTCACGCAACCTGGAAGGAACCGAGTTCACCCTGGCAGTGCCCGACTACGTGTGGAACGCCGGGGTCAAGAGCTTCGCTGACCTGCAGAAACACGCCGACCAGTTCGACCACAAGCTGTACGGTATCGGCTCCGGCGCCCCAGCCAATCTCTCGTTGAAAGAAATCATCGACAAGAATGAATTCAACCTTGGTAAGTGGAAGCTGGTGGAATCCAGCGAGCAGGCGATGCTGGCCCAGGTCGATCGGGCGATCAAGAAACAGCAGTTCATCACCTTTCTTGGCTGGACCCCGCACCCGATGAACGTGAAACTGAAGATGCATTACCTGACCGGCGGGGAGAAGTGGTTCGGCAGCAAAGGCGAGGTATACACGCTGACCCGCAAGGGTTATCCACAAGCGTGCCCGAATGCGGCGAAGCTGCTGGGGAATCTCAAGTTCACACTGGACATGGAAAACAGCATCATGGCCCAGGTTGTGGATAACAAGATCAGCTTCGATCAAGCGGCCAAGGCATGGGTGAGAGCGCATCCCGAATCGCTGGACGAATGGTTGCTCGGCGTGACCACCAAAGCCGATAGCAATGCGCTTGAGGCAGTCAAAGCCAAGCTCTGAACGACCCCAAAAAACTGGGGCTAGGCGCTATAGCCGGGATGCCCCACTGCGATGAATCTCGGCGAAATCTAAGGATTGTGGACAACTCATGCACCGCCTCAGTCACCTGCTGCCTTTCCTCAAGTGGCTGCCCCGGCAAACGCCGCGCAGTATGCGCCAGGACCTGCTGGTCGGCCTGAGCGGTGCCATCCTCGCCTTGCCGCAATCCATCGCCTACGCGCTGATCGCTGGCCTGCCGGCCGAGTACGGCCTGTACGCGGCCATCGTGCCGGTGATCATCGCCTGCCTGTGGGGATCTTCGTGGCACCTGATCTGCGGCCCGACCGCGGCCATCTCGATCGTGCTGTATGCCAGTGTCAGCCCGCTGGCCGTCAGTGGCAGCAGCGACTACATCAGCCTGATCCTGCTGCTGACGTTTCTAGCCGGCGCCTTCCAACTGGTGCTCGGACTGGTGCGCTTTGGCGCACTGGTCAATTTTGTCTCGCACTCGGTGGTGCTCGGCTTCACCCTTGGTGCGGCTGTGGTCATTGCCCTGGGGCAACTGCCAAACCTGCTCGGCATCGAACTGGTGAGCCAGGCCACCGCGCTGAAAACCCTGCAGGATCTGCTCACTCACGCTGGCGAAATCGACCTGCCAGCGCTGACGCTGGGCTTGGCGACGTTGCTGCTTGGCCTGCTGCTGAAGCTTTGGCGGCCGCGCTGGCCGAGCCTGTTGATAAGTCTGCTGCTGGTCAGCCTGGTCGCCTGGTTGCTGCCGCAATGGTTTGGCCAGGTGGCGCGGGTGCCGGCGTTCAGCGGCCAGCTGCCACCCTTGAGCCCGTTGCCATTGCTGGATTTCGAACTGATCCTGCACTTGCTGCCAAGCGCCGTGGCGGTGGGCATGCTCGGCTTGGTCACCAGCCTGTCGATTGCCCGCTCGCTGGCGTCGCGCTCCGAGCAAATGATCGATGCCAATCAGGAAATCCGCGCCCAAGGCCTGTCGAACATGGTCGGCAGCGTATTCTCCGGTTACCTCTCGTCCGGCTCATTCACCCGCTCGGGCTTGAGCTACGATGCGGGCGCACGTTCGCCGCTGGCCGGGGTGTTTTCCGCGCTGTGGTTGGCGCTGTTCGCAGTGACCGGCGCCGGCCTGATTGCGCACCTGCCGATCCCGGCCATGGCCGGCAGCATTTTGCTGATCTGCTGGGGTTTGATCGATGTGCGCGGCATCCGCGCGCTGTTTCGGGTCAGCCGCGCCGAGTTTCTGGTGATGGCCCTGACCGCTATGGCAACGCTGCTGCTGGAGCTGCAGACCGCGATCTATGCCGGCGTACTGGCCTCGCTGTTCTTCTACCTCAAGCGCACCTCACAGCCCCGCGTGCTGCAAAGCCGCGAAGGCGAGACAGATGTACTGCGGGTGGGTGGGTCGATCTTCTTTGGCGCAGCGCACTACCTGCAAGTGCGCCTGCAACGCTGCCAGGGGCCGCATGTACTGATCGATGCGCGGCAGGTCAACTTTATCGACTATTCGGGCGTTGACATGCTCCACCGTGAAGCGCGGAGGCTGATGCGTAATGGCGGTAGCCTGACGCTGCACCGCGCGCGGCCACAGGTGGTCGAGGAATTGCAGAAGCTGGAAGGGGCGCAGGCGTGTCCAATACGCTTTGAGGATTGATTGGGACTTCAGGATGCTGGGGGGGACCGCGTCAGACTGGCTGGACACGGTCAGTGTAGGAGCGGCCTTGTGTCGCGAAAGGGCTGCAAAGCAGCCCCGACATTCTCAAACCCCACACAATTTGAGACCCTGCCCGACCCCGGCTTGCGGCTCAACCCCGCGCCAACTGCCGGCGCAGCTCATCCAGCACTGGCGCTGTATCCGGCCGCACCCCACGCCAGATGAAGAACGCCTCGGCCGCCTGCTCGGCGAGCATGCCCAGGCCATCGAGTACCTTGGCTGCCTGCAGGCGAGTCGCCCACTGGCAAAACGGGGTCGGCTCCTTGCCGTACATCATGTCGTAGCACACGGTGCGGCCAGCTTCGACCAGGCTGTCGGCAATCGGCGGCATCTGCCCGGCAAGGCTGGCCGAGGTGGCGTTGATGATCACGTCTACCGGCTCGCTGAGCCAGGCAAAACCACTGGCCACCACCGGCCCTAGCGCATCGAACTCATGCGCCAGCTGCTCGGCCTTTTCTTCCGTCCGGTTAGCGATCACCAGCGCCTGCGGGTTATGCGCCAGAATCGGCTCGAGTACACCGCGCACTGCGCCGCCCGCACCAAGGATGAGGATGCGCTTGCCCTTGAGCTCGACCCCGGCGTTTTGCGTGAGGTCGCGCACCAGACCGGCGCCGTCGGTGTTGTCACCTTGCAGGCTGCCGTCGGCCAGTTTGGTCAGGGTGTTGACCGCGCCGGCGCGCTGGGCACGCTCGGTGAGACTGTCGCACAGGCGGTAGGCTTCTTCCTTGAACGGCACGGTGACGTTGGCACCCTGGCCTTGCTTGAAGAAGCCGCGAGCGCAGTCGCTGAACTCGTCCAGCGGCGCCAGCAGGGTGTTGTATTCGATGTGCTGGCCGGTCTGATCGGCAAACAGGCGGTGGATCAGCGGCGACTTGCTGTGGCCGATCGGGTTGCCGAAAACGACGTATTGGTCCATGGCGCTTCCTCGGTTATCCACAGGGCTTACTGGCCAAGCCAGTCGCGGTCTTGCAGGTAGTAGTCGGTCAGGCGCGCTTCTTCGCTGCCTGGCGCCGGCTTCCAGTCATAGCCCCAGCGCACTTGCGGCGGCAGCGACATCAGGATCGACTCGGTACGCCCACCCGATTGCAGGCCGAACAAGGTGCCACGGTCGTACACCAGGTTGAACTCGACATAGCGCCCACGGCGGTACTCCTGGAATTCGCGCTGCTCAGCGGTATAAAGCGTGGCCTTGCGCCGCTGCACGATCGGCAGGTAGGCGTCGATATAGGCATCGCCGATCGCCCGAATGAAGGCGAAGCAGGTGTCGAAGTCCCACTCGTTGAGGTCATCGAAGAACAGCCCACCAATGCCACGCGGCTCGCCGCGGTGCTTGAGGTGGAAGTAGCGGTCGCACCAGGCTTTGTAACGCGGGTAGACGTCGGCGCCGAACGGCGCGCAGGCCTGCTCGGCGACGCGGTGCCAGTGCACGCAGTCTTCCTCGTTGCCGTAGTAGGGGGTGAGGTCAAAGCCGCCGCCAAACCACCAGACTGCCTCTTCGCCTTCTTTTTCGGCGATGAAAAACCGCACATTGGCGTGCGAAGTCGGCACATGCGGGTTATGCGGGTGGATCACCAGCGACACCCCCAGCGCCTCGAAGCCGCGCCCGGCCAGCTCTGGCCGGTGAGCACTGGCCGACGGCGGCAGGCCGCTGCCGAACACGTGGGAGAAGTTGACCCCGCCTTTCTCGATCAGCGCGCCGTCCCCGATCACCCGCGTGCGCCCGCCACCACCGGCTTCGCGCACCCACGCGTCCTCGACGAAGCGGGCGCCGCCGTCTTCGCGTTCGAGGGCAGAGCAGATGCGGTCTTGCAGGTCGAGCAGATAGGCCTTCACGGCCTCGGTGCGGCTGGTCATCGGGGTCACCTGGGAGGAGCAGGGAAGAATTCGCCGCGTAGCATACCACCGGCAACCGGCGCGTCGCAGTTGACGGCAGTCAAGCAAAGGCGTCCGATAGAAGGCCTGCATCCAATCCGACAACAGGAGTGCGAGATGGCCCAGCGTATCCAGTTCAGCCAGCATGGCGGTCCCGAAGTACTGCAACTGGTCGAGTTCGACCCGGCCCCACCCGGCCCGCAGCAGGTTCGTGTGCGCAACCAGGCGATCGGCCTGAACTTCATCGACACGTATTTCCGCAGCGGCCTGTACCCACCGCCAGCGCTGCCCTCGGGCCTGGGCACCGAAGGTGCCGGCATCGTCGATGCGGTCGGCGAAGGTGTCACCCGGCTCAAGGTCGGCGACCGCGTCGCTTACGTCGGTGGCCCGCTGGGCGCCTACAGCCAAGTGCACACGCTGCCCGAAGCCAACCTGGTCAAACTGCCCGACAGCATCAGCTTCGAGCAGGCTGCCGCAGTGATGCTCAAAGGCCTGACCGTGCAGTACCTGCTCAAACAGACCTACGCCGTGCAGCCGGGCGAAGTGATCCTGTTCCACGCCGCAGCTGGTGGGGTTGGCTCGCTGGCGTGCCAGTGGGCTAAAGCGCTGGGCGCCAAGCTGATCGGCACGGTCAGCTCGCCGGAAAAAGCCGAGCGGGCCAAGGCCCTCGGCGCGTGGGAGACTATCGACTACAGCCACGAAGACGTCGCCAAGCGCGTGCTTGAGCTGACTGACAGCAAAAAGGTTGCGGTGGTATACGACGGCGTTGGCGCCGATACCTGGCTGACCTCGCTGGATTGCCTAAAGCCACGCGGCTTGATGGTCAGCTTCGGCAACGCTTCTGGCGCGGTCAGTGGCGTCAACCTGGGCATTCTGGCGCAGAAGGGTTCGCTGTACGTGACCCGGCCGACCTTGGCCACTTACGCCAACAATGCCGAAAACACCCAGGCCATGGCCGATGACCTGTTCGCCATGATCGCCAGCGGCCAGCTGACGGTGGATATCCAGCAACGCTACCCGCTCAGCGAAGCGGCCAAGGCGCAGAGCGAGCTGTCGGCGCGACGCACGGTCGGCTCGACGGTGCTGTTGCCCTGAGCTGCGGGGCCGCTATGCGGCCCTTCGCGGGTAAACCCGCTCCCACAGGATTATGAGCTGCCGCTCAGCTTGGTATCCGGCAGGTACACCCCTTTACAGCGATCACGCTCAACTCCCTGTGGGAGCGGGTTTACCCGCGAAGTGCCGCGGAGCGGCCCCAATACAGCCAGCACCGGGCGTCAGGTCAACGACATCCTCTTGCTCAATGTCCCGGATTCGAAGCTGTCGAGTAAAGACTCAACCACACCCTCAGCCGCTTCCACCGCGTGCAGGTTGGCCCAGTACAGGCCACGGCCTTCTTCGCGCATGTGTTCCATGGCTTGCATGCCGGTTTCATAGGCACAGCGCAGGTGCAACGCTACGTGGACCAGAGCGTCTTCGATGGGGATGTTTGGGTTTACTGAGAAAAGCGGAGGATGGCCGGCTTCGCAGCGGCCGAAGGGGTGGGCGGTGGTGGAGGGTAAGGGTGGATCTGGGACGATTTTCTTGGCCACCGGAAAATGCTCCTAACCTTTACCGCTTCAATTCACTACCACGTGAATTGGGTGGCGGCGATACGCGAGGTGGTAGACCCGGGCATTTTCCAATCCAGGCAGGCTCGAAAGCCTCCCGCGCACAGCCGCCATAGACTGTCATGGAAAAAAAGCACCTGGGCTACCACACCCGATCGCAGAATTATTCAGCGACGATGTGAAGCCTAGAGGCATGAGTTCCCACTGAGAAGGTGATGGCATACGACAGCGTGCGTAGGATATTTCGCTGAATGCGATCCGCACAGCCTTTTGGTAAAAATCAGAAATATCCTGCACATGACTGAGTAATGCTGGGCAACAGTCTGCGGACTCACGAATTCGGTACCAGCCAGAAATGCTGGGGCGCTACGCTCCGTTGGTTCGACCGTACTGCTGCCCTGAGTGATTGGGGCCGGCTAACGGCCCCAATATCCAACACAGCGGCTGTCAGATGAGAGACATACGCTTTTCCAGCGTGCCTGCCTCGAAGTTGTCGAGCAGCGAGTCGACCACACCTTCAGCCGCTTCCACTGCATGGAGGTTGGCCCAGAACAGGCCGCGGCCTTCTTCGCGCATATGCTCCATGGCTTGCAGGCCGGTTTCGTAGGCACAGCGCAGGTGCAGTGCGACGTGGACCAGAGCGTCTTCGATGGGGATGTTTGGGTTTACCGAGTAAAGCGGAGGATGGCCGGCTTCGCAGCGACCGAAGGGGTGACTCGTGGTTAGTGGGAGAGGCGGATCAGGTACAAGCTTCTTGGTCATGGGGTTTTCTCTAATCAATCGCCGCTACAACTCGTTACCACGCGAATTGGTGGCAGCTATACGCAGGGTGGTAAACCGGAGAGATACCCCAAGACCCGGCAGGCTAAAAGCCTCCCGCGCACAGCTGCCATGACTGACATGGGGAATCATCATCTCCGGGTTACCACACCCGATCGCTGAGTTATTCAGCGACGATGTGAAGCCTAGAGGCATGAGTTCCCACTGAGAAGGTGATGGCATTCTACAGCGTGCGTAGGATATTTCGCCGAATACGATCCGCACAGCCTTTTGGTAAAAATCAGAAATATCCTGCACATGACCGGGTAAAGCTAGGCAACAGTCTGCGGACTTACGAATTCGGTATCAGCCAGAAATGCTGGGGGCGCTACGCACCCCTTTCGCGACACAAGGCCGCTCCTACGGGGACCGAGTCTGACCTGCTTACGCGGTCCCTGTAGGAGCGGTCTTGCGTCGCGAAAGGGCTGCAAAGCAGCCCCGGCAGACTCGAGCCAGACGCTCACCCCGCCCGCACCACCTCGCCAGTGGCCAGATCACGAATCACACTCGGATTCTTCCGCCCACCCAGCAACCCACCCAGCACCAGATCCAGATCCCCGCGGAAATACTGCTCCACCCGCAAGCGACTCTTCGCTGCCGGCCGTCCACCGGGGTTGGCCGAGGTGGAAATCAGCGGCCCGACCAGCGCGCACAGTTCACGCACCTGTGGATGATCGCTGACGCGCAGGGCAACGGTGTCGTGCTGGCCGGTGACCCACTCCGGCAACATGCCCTGATGCGGTACCAGCCAGGTGTTTGGGCCAGGCCAGGTGTCGGCCATGCGCTTGATCCAGTCTTCGGGGAAGTCTTCGAACAGGAAGTCGAACTGCTCGATGCTGTCTGCCACCAGAATCAGGCCTTTATCCACAGGCCGCGACTTGAGCGCGAGCAGGCGGTACACCGCGTCTTCGTTCCAGGGGTCGCAGCCCAGACCCCAGACTGCTTCGGTCGGGTAGGCAATCACCGCGCCCGCGCGAATTTCCCGTGCGGCTTGCTGCACACGCCAACTGCTGACCATTGTTGTTACTCCGAATTACGCTGACCTGCAGTTTACTCAGCCAGACCGCGCAAACCAACGCCCAGCTTGATTGCTGACGCGGCCTTCCAGCTCCAACTCGGTCAGGCTGGCGAGCACCTGCGCCAGCGCCTGCCCGCTGCTGCGGGCCAGCCCTTCGCTGGTTTGCGGTGCAGCGTGGAGCAAGGCGAGCAGGGGGTGGACGGGTTTATCCACAGCCACCGGCGGCAGGTTTTGCCAACCGCGCAGGCTGTCGAGGATCTGCTCGACGCTTTCCACCAGCAGCGCGCCGTCACGAATCAACTGGTGGCAGCCCTTGGCGCCGGGGTGATGGATCGAGCCTGGGATGGCGTACACCTCGCGGCCTTGCTCGGCCGCCAGACGGGCGCTGATCAGCGAGCCGCTGGCGGTACCGGCCTCGACTACCAGCACACCGAGCGACAAACCACTGATGATCCGGTTGCGACGGGGGAAGTTGCCAGGCAGTGGTCCGGCGTCCAGCGGGAACTCTGAAACCACTGCACTACCACGCTCGATCATCTCCTGCGCGAGGGCTTTATGGCGCTGTGGATAAAGTTTTTCAAGACCCGTGCCAAGCACCCCGATTGTGCTGCCTTGAGCGTCCAGCGCAGCCCGATGAGCGGCGCCGTCTACGCCCAGCGCCAGGCCGCTGGTGATGGTAAAACCGGCGCGGGCGAGGCAGCGCGAAAAAGCCGCGGCGTTGTCCAGCGCCGGCGGCGAAGCGCACCTGCTGCCGACGACAGCCAGCTGCGGGCGCTCGAGTATTTCAACGTTGCCGGCCACAAACAGCAGCGGCGGGGCATCGTCGATTTCGCCCAGCAGAGGCGGGTAGCCAGGCTGGTCCCACATCAGCAAATGCTGGCCCGGACGCTCTAGCCAGGCCATTGCAGCGCTGGCACCATCGCGCACTTCTGGGCTGCGCCGAGCCTCGCAGGCAGCGGCAGTCAGCCCCAGCGTGCGCCAGGCAGTTGCCGGTGCACTGAGCGCCGAGGAGGCGCTGCCAAACGCCTCAATCAGTGTCAGAAAACGCCGCATACCGACGTCAGGCAAGCGATGCAGGCGCAGCCTCGCCTCTAATTCAGCAGGTGGACAGTCAGACGAAAGGGGAACGGGCATGGCTGATCATCCTTGATCGACAAAGGGTCATGCAGATGGCACAACCTGTGGATAACTGTGTTGATAAGAGTTTTATAACCTGTCAACAGATTCGGCTATAAGCGCCGTTCTGAAACCCTAGCTGACCTTTGCTACGTGCTGAATCGTGCGTTTGCCTTTATTATGTGTGTTCAGTTTTCAACCGACCGCACAGTGACTGCCTGACCCCTATGGCCATTTTGAACATTCTCGAATTCCCGGACCCGCGCCTGCGTACCATTGCCAAACCGGTGACGGTGTTTGACGACGCCTTGCGCCAGCTGATCGACGACATGTTTGAAACCATGTACGAAGCGCCTGGCATCGGCCTGGCCGCGACGCAGGTCAACGTCCACCTGCGCCTGGTAGTGATGGACCTGAGCGAAGATCGCAGCGAGCCACGGGTGTTCATCAACCCCGAGCTCGAAGAGCTGACCGACGACATGGGCCAGTACCAGGAAGGTTGCCTGTCGGTGCCGGGCTTCTACGAAAACGTTGATCGCCCTCTGCGCATCCGGGTCAAAGCCCAGGATCGCGATGGCAAGCCGTACGAGATGGAGGCCGAAGGCCTGCTCGCGGTGTGCGTGCAGCACGAGCTGGACCACCTCAACGGCAAGCTGTTTGTCGACTACCTGTCGCAGCTCAAACGTGACCGGATCAAGAAGAAGCTGGAAAAGCAGCACCGCCAGAACGCCTGATCCCCCACCTTGCAGAAGGCTTGCTCCGGCAAGCCTTTTTCTATTTCAAGCGAGAACTCCATGCGCATCGTCTTCGCGGGCACCCCTGAGTTTGCCGCCGAACACCTCAAAGCCCTGCTCGACAGCCCTTACCAGGTGGTTGCGGTGTACACCCAGCCCGACCGTCCGGCCGGCCGTGGGCAAAAGCTCATGCCGAGCCCGGTCAAGCAGTTGGCCGTGGCCCATGACATCCCTGTGCTGCAACCGCCGACCCTGCGCAATGCCGAGGCCCAGGCCGAACTGGCCGCGCTGGCGCCGGACCTGCTGGTGGTGGTTGCCTACGGTTTGATCCTGCCGCAGGCGGTGCTGGATATCCCGCGCCTGGGCTGCATCAACAGCCATGCCTCGCTGCTGCCACGCTGGCGCGGTGCGGCTCCGATCCAGCGCGCCGTCGAAGCCGGCGATGCCGAGAGCGGCGTCACCGTGATGCGCATGGAGGCGGGCCTGGACACCGGGCCGATGCTGCTCAAGGTCACTACTCCAATAAGTGCCAGCGACACCGGCGGCAGCCTGCATGACCGCCTTGCCGAAATGGGCCCGCCTGCCGTGCTCGACGCGATTGCCGGGCTGGCCGCTGGCACCTTGCAGGGCGAAGTGCAGGATGACGCCCTGGCCACTTATGCACACAAGCTGAACAAAGAAGAAGCGCGCATCGACTGGAGCCGCCCGGCAGTTGAGCTGGAGCGTCTGGTACGCGCCTTCAACCCATGGCCGGTGTGCCACACCAGCCTCGATGGCGAGAGCGTGAAGGTCCTCGAAGCGAAGTTGTCCACAGGCAGCGGCGCACCCGGCCAGATCCTCAGCGCCAGCAAGGACGGCCTGGTCGTCGCCTGCGGTGAGCAGGCACTGAGCCTGACCCGCCTGCAACTGCCAGGCGGCAAGGCGCTGAACTTCAGCGACCTGTTCAACAGCCGCCGCGAGAAGTTCGCTGACGGCAAGGTGCTTGGCCAATGAACCCACGTCTGGCTGCTGCCCGCGCCCTCGCTGCTGTACTCAGCGGCAAGGCTTCGCTGAACAGTTCGTTGCCAACGCAAATGGACAAGGTCGAGGAACGCGACCGTGGCCTGACCCAGGACCTCGCCTTCGGCACCGCCCGCTGGCAGCCACGCCTGGAGCTGCTGGCCGCGCAGTTGCTGCAAAAGCCGTTCAAGGCGGCCGACAGTGATGTGCAGGCGCTACTGCTGGTGGGCTTGTACCAGCTGTTCTACACGCGGATCCCGGCGCATGCCGCCATCGGCGAAACCGTGGGCTGCGCCGACAAGCTGAAAAAGCCGTGGGCCAAGGCCCTGCTCAATGCCGTGCTGCGCCGCGCCCAGCGCGAGGGCGAAGAACTGCTCGCCAGCATGGAGCGCGACCCGGTGGTACGTACCGCCCACCCGCGCTGGCTGCAGAAGTCGCTCAAGGCGTTCTGGCCGGAGCAGTGGGAAGCCATCTGCGCCGCCAACAATGCTCATCCGCCGATGATCCTGCGGGTCAACCGCCGCCATCACAGCCGCGACGCCTACCTGGCCTTGCTTGGCGAAGCCGGTATCGCGGCCGCTGCTTGCCAGTACAGCCGCGACGGCATCGTGCTCGCGGCTGCCTGCGACGTGCGTGGCCTGCCAGGCTTTGCCGAAGGCTGGATCAGCGTGCAGGACGAAGCGGCGCAACTGGCCGCCGACCTGCTCGAACTGGCCCCCGGCCAACGCGTGCTGGATGCCTGCTGCGCACCGGGCGGCAAGACCTGCCACCTGCTCGAAGCCGAGCAGGGCCTGGCCGAAGTGGTGGCAATCGACCTGGAAGCCAAGCGCCTGGTCCGCGTGCGCGAGAACTTGGCGCGCCTGCAACTGGACGCCAAGCTGATCGCCTGCGATGCCCGCGACACCGCCAACTGGTGGGACGGCAAGACCTTCCAGCGCATTCTGCTCGACGCACCGTGCTCGGCGACTGGGGTGATCCGCCGTCATCCGGATATCAAGCTGACCCGTCAGGCTGATGACATCCCGGCCCTGGCCACGTTGCAGGGCGAGTTGCTCGATGCGCTGTGGCCAACCCTGGAAGTCGGCGGCATGCTGCTGTACGCCACCTGCTCGAGCCTGCCGACCGAAAACACTGAAGTGATCGAGGCGTTTCTGGCCCGTACGCCAGGCGCTCGTGAACTGGACCTGGCCACCGAGGCCGGCCTGCGCCAGCCGCACGGGCGCCAGTTGCTGGCTCAGGAAGGCGGCCACGACGGCTTCTACTATGCCAAGCTGATCAAGATTGCCGCCTCGCGCGGATAAAACACCAGGTTAGGAGTAGTGGATGAAGATCATCATCCTTGGCGCAGGGCAGGTAGGCGGCACGCTGGCAGAACACCTGGCCAGCGAAGCCAATGACATCACTGTGGTCGACACTGATGGCGACCGCCTGCGCGACCTTGGCGACCGCCTTGATATCCGCACCGTGCAGGGCCGTGGCTCGCTGCCGACGGTGCTGCGCCAGGCCGGCGCCGACGACGCCGACATGCTGGTGGCGGTGACCAACAGCGACGAGACCAACATGGTCGCCTGCCAGGTCGCCTACTCGCTGTTCCACACCCCGACCAAGATCGCTCGGGTGCGCGAATCGGCGTACCTGACTCGGGAAGAAATGTTCCACAACGACCATATCCCGGTCGACGTGCTGATCAGTCCCGAACAGGTGGTGACCAACTACATCAAGCGCCTGATCGAGCACCCCGGCGCACTGCAGGTGATCGACTTCGCTGACGGCAAAGCCCAGTTGGTGGCGGTCAAGGCCTACTACGGCGGCCCGCTGGTGGGCCAGCAGTTGCGCCAGATCCGCGCGCACATGCCTAATGTCGACACCCGCGTGGCGGCCATCTTCCGCCGTGACCGGCCGATCAAGCCGCAGGGCGATACCGTCATTGAAGCCGATGACGAGGTTTTTTTCATCGCCGCGAAGAAGGACATCCGTGCGGTCATGGGCGAGTTGCGCCGCATCGACGAGACCAACAAGCGTGTGGTCATCGCCGGGGGCGGGCAGATCGGCGAGCGCCTGGCTGAAGCGATCGAGAGCCGCTACCAGGTCAAGATCATCGAGATGAACGCGGCCCGTTGCCGTTACCTGTCCGACACCCTGGAAAGCACCGTGGTGTTGCAGGGCAGCGCCTCGGACAAGGACCTGATGCTGGAAGAGAACATCGCCGACGCCGATATCTTCCTGGCCCTGACCAACGACGACGAGGCCAACATCATGTCGTCGCTGCTGGCCAAGCGCCTAGGTGCGCGCAAGGTGATGACCATCATCAACAACCCGGCCTATGTCGACCTGGTGCAGGGCGGCGATATCGACATCGCCATCAGCCCGCAGTTGGCGACTATCGGCACCTTGCTTGCCCACGTGCGCCGCGGCGATATCGTCAGCGTGCACTCGCTGCGCCGCGGTGCGGCCGAGGCGATCGAGGCGGTGGCGCATGGTGACGCCAAGTCGAGCAAGGTGATTGGCAAGGCCATCGCCGACATCGACCTGCCGCCGGGCACCACCATTGGCGCGATCATTCGTGCCGAGCAGGTGCTGATCGCCCACGACAACACGGTGCTGGAAACCGGCGACCACGTGATTCTGTTCGTTGTGGATAAAAAGCATATCCGCGACGTCGAGAAGCTGTTCCACGTAGGCTTGAGCTTTTTCTAAGGAGGCACGGCAATGCGCGAATCGCTGCAGAAGATGCTCGACAAGGGTGTGGATAACTCACTGTTGCGCTTCGGTCTGGGCAAGGCCTGGCTGGATGAGGGCAACGGCGCCGAGGCGGCGGTGCATCTGGCCCGCTGCGTTGAGCAGGACCCGAAGTATTCGGCGGCGTGGAAGCTGTTGGGCAAGGCTTATCAGCTGAGCGGTGATCTGGCCGCGGCGCGGCAGGCGTGGGAACAAGGGACTGAAGCGGCGCGGGCGCATGGCGACAAGCAGGCCGAGAAAGAGATGGCGGTGTTTTTGAAGAAGTTGAATAAAATCTGAGATTGCTGGGGGCCGCTTTGCGGCCCTTCGCGGCGGTCCGGCGTCCCGGCAAGCCCGCTCCCACAGCATTTGCAACGCCGCCGTAACCTGTGGGAGCGGGCTTGCCCGCGAAGGACTGCGCAGCAGCCCCAGAAACCTCAATACCAGCGCGGCTCGCCAGCCGGACGCTTCTTGAAGCGCTTCATGCTCCACATGTACTGGCTCGGATACTCGCGCACATAACGCTCGACCACCTTGCTCATGGCCGCCGCCGACACCGTTACATCGGTGCTGTACATCTCCTCGGGCGCCGCCTCGAGAATTACCCTGAACCCAGAACCATCCGGCAGCCGCAGCGCATGCAGGAACACCCCGACCGCCTTGCCGCCAGCCAGCATGTTCGGCACAAACTTGCTGGTCAGCGCCTGGGTGCCGAGGAACGGTACAAACACCCCAGCCGACTCGGCCGGCTCCGGGTCAGCCGGAATCCCCACCTGGCCACCACGGCGCACTTCCTTGATCACGCTGAGGATGCCTTCCTTGGTCGACGGCGCCACACGGTTGCCCATCTGCACGCGCTGCTCGCGAAGCAGGTCATCGACCGCCTTGAGCTTGGGCGGGCGGTAGAAAATGATCGGTTTGCACTGGCTGCAGTAGAAGTGGTTGAGCACTTCCCAGTTGCCCAGGTGGCTGGTAATGCCGACTACGCCCTTGCCTGAGGCCAGGGCGGCCTCCAGCACTTCCAGGCCCTGCACTTCGTGGACGAGGTCCAGCGAACGCTGGGGCGGCCAGATCCAGGCGCAGGCGCTTTCGACAAACGACTTGCCGATATCGCGCAGGGCGCGGCCGACCAACTGCTCGCGCTCGGCCGGGTCCATCTCCGGAAAACACTTGGCCAGGTTGATCCGCACCACGTTGCGCGAACCGTTGGGTATCTTCCACATCAGCCAGCCAATGCCGGCGCCAACCCGTTGCACCGCGCTCCAGGGCAGCTTGGCAAACAGGCGCAGCACCCCGACCATCAGGGCGCCCTTGAACTTTTCCACAGGCGAATTCCTTATTTCAGCAAGCGCGCATTGTACCCGCTCAGCGCGCCAAGGCGGCGTAGCGATCGCAGTCGGTGGTGTGGTCCATGACCATCCCGGTGGCCTGCATGAACGCGTAGCAGATAGTCGGACCAACGAACGTGAAGCCGGCTTTCTGCAACGCCTTGCTCATCGCCTTGGCCTCGTCGGTGACTGCCGGCATCTCGCTACGGTCGATGAAGTGGTTGATCTTCGGCGTGCCGCCGACAAACGACCAGAGCCACTCGGCCGGGTTATCCACAGCCAGCCAGGCCTTGGCATTACGCCGCGCCGCGTTGAGTTTGAGGCGGTTGCGGATGATCCCGGCATCGAGCATCAATTCCTCGATGCGCTCATCGCTCATCTGCGCCAGCTGCACCGGGTCAAAGTCATACATGACCTGGCGATAGCGCTCGCGCTTGCGCAATACGGTGATCCAGGACAGCCCAGCCTGGAACCCTTCGAGCAAAAGCATCTCGAACAGCAACGCCGGATCGCGCTGCGGCGTTCCCCACTCCTGGTCGTGGTAGGCCTGGTACAACGGATCGTCGGTACACCAAAAGCAGCGTGGCATAAGGCTCCAATCAGTAGAGGGCGAGGCGAATCGGGTTATACTCCCGCTCTTTACATCCGCATCCCCAGATACAGGTGAATTTCGTGAGCCAGCCTACGCCAGCCGTGCGTACCTTCCAAGACCTCATCCTCGCCCTGCAGAAGTACTGGGCTGAGCAAGGTTGTGTGGTACTTCAGCCCTACGATATGGAAGTAGGCGCCGGCACTTTCCACACCGCGACCTTTTTGCGCGCCGTCGGCCCAGAAACCTGGAACGCCGCCTACGTGCAGCCAAGCCGTCGGCCTGCCGACGGACGGTATGGTGAAAACCCCAACCGCCTGCAGCATTACTACCAGTTCCAGGTGGTCCTCAAGCCTAACCCGGCCAACTTCCAGGAACTGTACCTGGGCTCGCTGAAAGCGATCGGCCTCGACCCGCTGGTGCACGATGTGCGCTTCGTCGAAGACAACTGGGAATCGCCGACCCTCGGCGCCTGGGGTCTGGGTTGGGAAATCTGGCTGAACGGCATGGAAGTGACTCAGTTCACCTACTTCCAGCAAGTCGGCGGTCTGGAGTGCTACCCGGTCACCGGCGAAATCACCTACGGCCTCGAGCGCCTGGCGATGTACCTGCAGGGCGTTGATTCGGTGTACGACCTGGTCTGGGCTGACGGCCCGTTCGGTGTGGTCACCTATGGCGACGTGTTCCACCAGAACGAAGTGGAGCAATCGACCTACAACTTCGAGCACGCCAACGTCGACAAACTGTTCGAGCTGTTCGACTTCTACGAAAGCGAAGCCAACCGCCTGATCAAGCTCGACCTGCCGCTGCCGACCTATGAAATGGTCCTGAAGGCGTCGCACACCTTCAACCTGCTCGACGCCCGCCGCGCCATCTCGGTGACCGAGCGCCAGCGTTACATCCTGCGCGTACGTACGCTGGCTCGCGACGTGGCGCAAAGCTACCTGCAAGCCCGTGCCCGCATGGGCTTCCCGATGGCGACCCCTGAACTGCGTGACGAAGTGTTGGCTAAGCTGGAGGCTGCACAATGAGTGCTCAAGATTTTCTGGTTGAACTGGGCACCGAAGAGCTGCCACCCAAAGCCCTCGCCAGCCTCGGTGACGCGTTTTTGGCCGGTATCGAAAAAGGCCTGCAGGCCGCTGGCCTGAACTACGCCGGCAAGAGCGTGTATGCCGCGCCGCGCCGCCTGGCAGTTCTGATTCGTCAGCTCGACGTGCAGCAGCCTGACCGCTCCATCAACGTCGATGGCCCGCCCATGCAGGCCGCGTTCAACGCCGAAGGCCAGCCAACTCAGGCGGCCCTGGGCTTTGCCAAGAAGTGCGGCGTCGACCTCAGCGAGATCGACCAGAGCGGCGCCAAACTGCGCTTCTCGCAGCACATCCCGGGCAAGGCTACTGCCAGCCTGCTGCCGACCATCGTCGAAGATTCGCTCAACGACCTGCCGATTCCCAAGCGCATGCGCTGGGCGGCCAGCCGTGAAGAATTCGTGCGGCCAACCCAATGGCTGGTGATGCTGCTCGGTGAGCAGGTGGTCGATTGCACCATCCTCAAGCAGCAAGCCGGTCGCGAGTCGCGTGGGCACCGTTTCCACCACCCGGAAAACGTGGTTATCAGCGCGCCTGCCAACTACGCCGAAGACCTGCGCAAAGCCTACGTGCTGGCCGATTTTGCCGAGCGCCGCGACTTGATCGCCAAGCGCACCGCAGAGCTCGCCCTGCAGCAGGAAGGCACGGCCATCGTGCCGCCGGCGCTGCTCGATGAAGTGACTGCGCTGGTCGAATGGCCGGTGCCGCTGGTGTGCTCGTTCGAGGAACGCTTCCTTGAAGTGCCGCAAGAAGCGCTGATCACCACCATGCAGGACAACCAGAAGTACTTCTGCCTGCTCGACAGCGACGGCAAGTTGCTGCCGCGCTTCATTACCGTGGCCAACGTCGAGAGCCGTGACCCGCAGCAGATCGTGCTCGGTAACGAAAAGGTCGTGCGTCCGCGCCTGACCGACGCCGAGTTCTTCTTCAAGCAGGACAAGAAGCAGCCCCTGGCGACCTTCAACGAGCGCTTGAAGAACGTGGTGTTCCAGGCCCAGCTGGGCAGCGTCTACGATAAAGCCGAGCGTGTTTCCAAGCTGGCCGCCTACATCGCCCCACGCATCGGCGGCGACGCCCAGCGTGCGGCGCGTGCCGGCTTGCTGTCCAAGTGTGACCTGGCCACCGAAATGGTCGGCGAGTTCCCGGAAATGCAAGGCGTTGCCGGCTACTACTACGCCATGAACGACGGCGAGCCGGAAGACGTCGCCCTGGCCCTGAACGAGCAGTACATGCCGCGCGGTGCTGGCGCGGAACTGCCGCAGACCCTCACCGGTGCTGCCGTGGCCATTGCCGACAAGCTCGACACCCTGGTCGGTATCTTTGGCATCGGCATGCTGCCAACCGGCAGCAAAGACCCGTACGCCCTGCGTCGCGCTGCCCTCGGCGTGCTGCGCATTCTGATCGACAAGCAGCTGGACCTGGACCTGACCGACGCCGTGAGCTTCGCCGTCAACCAGTTCGGTAGCAAGATCAAGCCAGCCGGGCTGTCCGAGCAGGTCCTGGAGTTCATCTTCGACCGCCTGCGTGCACGTTATGAAGACGAAGGCATTGACGTCGGTACCTACCTGTCGGTACGTGCCCTCAAGCCAGGCTCGGCGCTGGACTTCGACCAACGCGTACAGGCCGTGCAGGCATTCCGCCAACTGCCTGAAGCCGGGGCCCTGGCCGCGGTCAACAAGCGTGTGTCGAACCTGCTGAGCAAGGCTGAGGGTGCGATCTCCGAGCAAGTCGAGCCGAAGTATTTCGACAATGCCAACGAGTTCTCGCTGTACTCGGCGATCCAGCAGGCCGACCAGGCTGTGCAACCGATGGCTGCGGCCCGTCAGTACCGTGAGTCGCTGGCCCGCCTGGCAGCGCTGCGTGACCCGGTGGACGCCTTCTTCGAGGCAGTGATGGTCAACGCCGAAGATGCCAAGGTCCGTGCCAACCGCTACGCCCTGCTCAGCCGCCTGCGCGGTCTGTTCCTGGGTGTTGCCGACATCTCGTTGCTGGGGTAAGCCTTGAAACTGCTGATTCTCGATCGTGACGGGGTGATCAATCACGACTCCGACGCCTACATCAAGTCGCTGGAGGAGTGGATCCCCATTGCCGGCGCGATCGAGGCCATCGCGCAGTTGAGCAAAGCGGGCTGGACGGTGGCGGTGGCCACCAACCAGTCCGGCATTGCCCGGGGCTACTATTCGCTGGACACCCTCGAGGCCATGCACACGCGCTTGCGCGAGCTGGTGGCCGAGCAGGGTGGCGAACTGGGCCTCGTCGTGTACTGCCCGCATGGTCCGGACGAGGGCTGCGCCTGTCGCAAACCGAAGCCGGGCATGCTCGAGGCAATCGCTGCCCATTACCAGGCAGAGCTGCCTGGCGTATGGTTCGTCGGCGACAGTAAAGGTGACCTGGAGGCCGCCCTGGCCGTCGGAGCACAACCGGTGTTGGTGAAAACCGGCAAAGGTGAGCGCACCCTGAGCAAGGGCGTCGCTGCAAGCACGCTGATTTTTGACGATCTGGCCGCTGTCGCCAGAGCACTTATCTAGACTGTACGCCGCCTGGCGCACAGTTCATTAGGCGGGCACGACCCGCAACGGTACATGCCACTATGTCGATCCTGCAGGCGATCAGAATCTTTCTTTTTTACCTGCTGCTGGGCACCAGCTCGTTGCTCTGGTGCACCTTGAGCTTCTTCATCGCGCCGTTTCTGCCGTTTCAAAAGCGCTACCGCTTCATCAACGTCTACTGGTGCCGTTTTGCCGTGCGCCTGACCGAGGTGATGCTGGGTATCCGCTACAAGATCACCGGCGCGGAGAACGTGCCAGCGACCCCGTGCGTGATTCTGTCCAATCACCAGAGCACCTGGGAAACGTTCTTCCTGTCGGCGTACTTCCAACCGCTGAGCCAGGTACTCAAGCGTGAGCTGCTGTATGTGCCGTTCTTTGGCTGGGCCATGGCCATGCTGCGGCCGATCGCGATCGACCGCGACAACCCCAAGGAAGCCTTGCGCCACGTTGCCAAGAAGGGCGACGAGCTGCTCAAGCAAGGCGTGTGGGTATTGATCTTCCCTGAGGGTACCCGTGTCCCGTATGGGCAGATCGGCAAGTTCTCCCGTGGCGGTACGGCCTTGGCGGTGAACGCAGGCCTGCCGGTGCTGCCGATTGCGCATAACGCCGGCCGTTACTGGCCGAAGTCTGGCTGGGGCAAGCAGGCGGGGGTGATCGAGGTGGTGATTGGCGAGCCGATGTATGCCGAAGGCAGCGGGCCGCGGGCCATTGCTGACCTGAATAACCGCGCTGAGGCGTGGAATCAGGAGACCCAGCGGGCGCTGGGAGCGCTGCCTCCAGTGGCTGAAAGCAGCGCCGCAGACAGCTTGGAAAATTGTGGATAACTTGTGAGCAACTTTTCAAATGATGCTTAGAGATTGACTCTAAGTTATTGAAATTTATAGTTATTTATCTATGTGACAGTTTTTCGAAAACCGTGCATAAGTTTTTTCCATGATTGAAAACGGGGTCTGCTGTGCAGCCCCCGGCTGTTTCAGATCAGACCTTGTCCAGGTCCACATCCTTGGTCTCTTTCAAACAGAATATCCCCACCACCAGGCTCACCCCGGTTATCAACACCGGGTACCACAGCCCATAGAAAATATCCCCGGTATACACCACCAGCGCGAACGATACGGTCGGCAGGAACCCACCGAACCAGCCGTTACCAATGTGATATGGCAGGGACATCGAGGTATAGCGGATCCGCGTCGGGAACAGCTCGACCATCACCGCCGCAAGCGGGCCATAGGTCATGGTCGCGATCAGGATCATCGCCACAATCAGCGCCACCACCATGAACTCGTTGACCTGCGCAGGATCGGCCTTGGCCGGATACCCCGCCTGGGTAATCGCCGCACGCATTGCCGCTTCGTCGAAGCCAGTGATGGCCGTGTCGCCGATGTTCACCACGACATCACTGCCAGTCGCAGCAGCAGAGCTGTACGGCAGGCCCTGCTTGACCAGGAAGGTCTTGACCTTGTCGCACGGGCTGTCGAAACGCGCTTTGCCGACCGGGTCGAACTGGAAGGTGCAGCTGGCTGGGTCAGCCATCACCACGATGGGCGACTGACGGCTGGCGGCGTCGATCTGTGGGTTGGCGTAATGGCTCAGGGCCTTGAACAGCGGGAAGTACAGGACGGTTGCCAGCAGCAGGCCAACCATGAGGATCGGCTTGCGGCCAATGCGGTCAGACAGCCAACCGAAGAATACGAAGAACGGCGCGCCGATCACCACGCTGATGATCAGCAGAGTGTTGGCCTGGGCCGGGTCCATCTTGAGCATCTGGGTCATGAAGAACAGCACATAGAACTGCGCCGTGTAGAAGGTTACTGCCTGACCGGCGTTGATGCTGAACAGTGCCGTCAGGACGATCTTGAGGTTGCTCCAATTGGTGAACGACTCACGAATCGGCGACTTGCTCAGCTTGCCCTGCGCCTTCATTTTCACGAAGGCTGGCGACTCGTGCATGCTCATGCGGATCCAGGTGGAAATCCCCAGCAGCACAATCGACAGCAGGAACGGCAGGCGCCAGCCCCAGGTTTCAAACTCATCACCGCTGATGTAGCGGCTACCCAGTACCACCAGCAACGACAGCAGCAGGCCCAGGGTCGCGGTCGACTGGATGAAGCCGGTATGGAAACCGCGCTTGCCGGGCGGTGCGTGCTCGGCCACGTAAGTTGCCGCGCCACCGTACTCGCCACCCAACGCCAGGCCTTGGAGCATGCGCAGAATCACCAGGATGATCGGCGCCGCGATACCAATGCTGGCATAGGTAGGCAACAGCCCGACCGCGAAGGTCGACAAGCCCATCAACACGATGGTGACCAGGAAGGTGTATTTACGCCCGATCATGTCGCCCAGGCGGCCGAACACCAGCGCGCCGAACGGCCTGACCAAGAAGCCCGCAGCGAATGCCATCAGGGCGAAGATGAACGCCGTGGTGTCGTTGACCCCCGCAAAGAACTGCTTGCTGATCACCGCCGCCAGAGCGCCGTACAGAAAAAAGTCATACCACTCGAAAACCGTCCCGAGGGATGACGCGAAAATGATCTTTCTTTCCTCGCGACGGCTGGTAGGGCTCGCCGCTGCTCCCTGCTCTTGAATGTAATCAGACATCGTTGCTGTCCTCGGCCCGCAGGCCACAGTGATTATTCTTGTTGTTCCACTGCCGGCAGGCCCTGATCACCAGCCGCCGCTTGTTGCACGCACCTGGTCAGGGCGTCGGTATTGCGCTTGCGTCGCTGAGGTAGGTTTGGGTTGCAGCTCCTTTGAGAATCAGTTGCGCCGCTTTCTCGGCGATCATCAGTGTCGGTGAACAGGTATTGCCGGAAACAATCTGCGGCATGATCGAGGCGTCAGCTACGCGCAGACCCGGGATGCCGTGCACACGCAGTTGATGGTCGACCACATCGAACGCGCCGCTGCCCATGCGGCACGTGCCGACCGGGTGGAAGATGGTGGTGCCGATCTTGCTCGCAGCCTCAAACAGCTCTTCTTCAGTGTTGAGCGCAGCGCCCGGTAGGTACTCGACCGGGTCGAAGGCGGCGAGGGCAGGGGCCTGGACGATGCGCCGGGTCATGCGAATGGCATCGGCGGCAACTCGCAGGTCTTGCGGGTCGCTCAGATAGTTAGGGTTGATCACAGGCTCGGCATGCAGATCGGCCGAGCGAATATCGATGCGCCCGCGGCTGGCGGGGCGCAGGTTGCACACCGACGCGGTGAACGCCGGGAAGCGGTGCAGCGGCTCGCCGAAGCGCTCCAGTGACAGCGGCTGGACGTGATATTGCAGGTTCGCGCTGGCCTGCTCGGGGCTGGAGCGAACGAATGCACCGAGCTGGCTGGGCGCCATCGCCAGCGGGCCGCTGCGGTCGTATAAATAGCGCAGGCCCATGCCCATCTTGCCCCATAGGCTGTTGGCCATCTGGTTCAAGGTACGGGTGTTGCGGATCTGGTAGATCAGGCGCAGCTGCAGATGGTCCTGCAGGTTGCCGCCCACACCAGGCATGTCATGGCGTACGCCGATGCCGAGATCTTCAAGCAGCTTGCGCGGGCCGATGCCGGAACGTTGGAGGATACCCGGTGAACCGACCGAGCCTGCGCAGAGGATAATCTCCCGCCGCGCCTGAAACTCGTGCCACTCACCCTGCCAGCGAGCTTTGACCGCCGTAGCACGGGTATTGTCGAGCAGCACCTGGTCAACTTCGACGCCAGTGAGCAGAGTCAGGTTGGGCCGCTTGAGGATTGGCCGCAGAAAGGCTTTGGCCGCATTCCAGCGTACGCCGCTGCGCTGGTTGACCTGAAAGTATCCACAGCCTTGGTTGTCGCCGGTATTGAAGTCATCGACCTTGCCAATCCCGCTCTGCTCGGCGGCATCGCGGAAGGCGTCGAGGATCGGCCAGCTGTAGCGCTG
Source organism: Pseudomonas sp. BIGb0278 (assembly GCF_024809895.1). Lineage (NCBI taxonomy): Bacteria > Pseudomonadati > Pseudomonadota > Gammaproteobacteria > Pseudomonadales > Pseudomonadaceae > Pseudomonas > Pseudomonas sp. BIGb0278. The sequence continues at coordinate 721,077 of NZ_JANUEL010000002.1, read as the reverse complement.
CTGTTCGACCCGCCATTCGCCGTCGGCGCCGTGGCTGTCGCTGCTACCGGCATAGTGATTCTCGCTGGCCTTGAACAGCGGCAGCACGTCTTTCCAGGCCCAGCCGTCGTTGCCTTGTTCAGCCCAGCGATCATAGTCGCTGGCCTGGCCGCGCATGTAGATCATGCCGTTGATCGACGAGCAGCCGCCGAGCACCTTGCCGCGCGGATAACCTAGGCTGCGGCCGCCAAGGCCCGCTTGCGCCTCGGTCTTGAAGCACCAGTCGGTGCGCGGGTTACCGATGCAATAGAGGTAACCGACCGGGATGTGAATCCATGGATAGTTATCGCGCCCACCCGCTTCGAGCAGCAGCACCCGGCAGGATGGATCGGCGGACAAACGGTTGGCCAGCAAACATCCGGCTGGGCCAGCGCCTACAACGACATAGTCGTAGGCAGAATCGGCTGATGGCATGTGCGACCTCGGGCCTGATTATTATTCTTGTCGCTTTTGATCTTAGTGCGTAATTTCGCTAAGGAAACACGAGTTTTCGCTCAACCGCTGTGCGTTTTAGCACAGCCAATATCAGCCGTTTCCTAAGTAACCTGACAGCCGCTCACAGTTATGCACAGGGATAAGCATGTTCGACTGGAATGATCTGAGGTTCTTTCTCGAGTTGCAGCGCAGCGGCCGTCTGCTGACTGCGGCCAAGCGCTTGAACACCACCCACAGCACGGTGGCGCGGCATATCGAGGGCATCGAAAAGAGCCTGGGCACAGCGCTGTTCGTTCAACATGCACAGGGTTACGAGCTGACGCCGTCTGGCCAGGCACTGCTCAAGCATGCCGAAGCGATGGAGAACGTCGCGCTGTTGGCGCAGGAAGAGATCACCCAGGCGATAACGCCGCTGGGCAAGATCCGCCTGGGCGTCACCGAAGGCATCGGCATCATGTTCTTCACTCCACGCATGCGCGCCTTGTTCGAGCGCTATCCCGGCCTGGAAGTCGAGCTGGTGGCGGTGCCGCGCTTCGTCAGCATCCTCAACCGCGAGGCAGAAATCAGCATCCACCTGGAACGGCCTAACGCCGACCTGTTGATAACTCGCAAGCTCACTGACTATCGGCTGGCACTCTACGCCAGCCCCGAGTACCTCGAACGTTCACCGGCGCTGAACAGTCGTGAGGATCTGGCCCGTCACAGTTGGATTGGCTACGTCGACGATCTGCTGTTCAGCCAGGAGCTGCTGTTTCTCAACAGCTTCTGCCGTGCGCCGAATGTGATCTTTCGCAGCACCAGCGTCATCGCTCAGCAGCAGGCCGCACGCGCCGGCTTGGGCATCGCTGTGCTGCCCAACTACATGGCCAGGCATGATCCACAGCTGCGCCGGGTGCTGCCCAGCGAAACCATCCAGCGCAGCTACTGGATCTGCACCCGGCGCGAGTTGCACAAGTCAGTGCGCCTGCGGGTAGTCTGGGATTACCTGCTGGCGCTGTGTGCAGCAGAGCAGGCCGAACTGCTAGCCGAGTAGGCCCTTGCTCGCCAGCAGCAGCGCTGCGCCGATGCCGACCACCGCAAACAGCTGCTGCAAGCGCGGCCCGGCCAATTTGCCGGCCAGTGGGCGCGCCAGTAGCAGGCCCATCACCGCACCTACCGCGAAGGGTGCACCTACCTGCCAGTGCATCACCCCGGCGACGCTGGCGCTGACTACGCTGCCGCAGGCAACCAGCGCGATCACCGCCAACGAGGTGGCGACAATGCTCTTCATCTCCAGGTTGGTATAACGGCTGAGTGCCGGAATGATGACGAAGCCGCCACCGACGCCCAGCAGTCCCGACAGTAAACCCGCCACACCGCCAGTCACGGCCAGGGCACGTGCGCAGGGCAAGGTCCAGCGCAGCCGCCCCTGCAAAGGGTTGAGTACACAGGGCATGATCAGCCGCTCGCCACACGGCGGCTCACCACGCAACTCGCGCGCCGCCTTGCGCCAGATGCGCAGGCAGGCATGGATCAGCACTGCGGCGAACACCAACGCCAGCGGTGCGTTGGGTAACCGATGAGCGAGCATCAAACCGAAAGGTGTTGCGCAGATACCGATCAGCGCAATGAACAACGCCGCGCGATAACGCACCAGGCCCTGGCGCAGCCCGAGCAGCGCACCGACTGACGCCGCCAGGCCGACTGCCAAAAGGCCAACTGGCGCCGCCTCGACCATATTCAAACCCAGCCCGAATACCAATAACGGCACTGCCAGAATGCCTCCGCCAGCACCGGTCAACGCCAGTACCGCTCCGATGATCGCGCCCAGCGCTGCACCCAGCACTTCGATCACGATTGCTTCTCGGTGCCGGCAGGTTGCGGCCGCGCCAGCCATTCACGGCCTTTGAGCATCCCATGCCAATACAGCGCAGGGAGCAGCTTCACCTTGAGTAGCCAGGCCAGCCGAGTAGGCTGCCGGCCGTCGAGCAACCACTGCGCAAAGCTGGGTGCCAGCGTACCGCCGTATTTGAATTCAGCCAGGACGATCTTGCCGCGCTCCACGGTCAACGGGCATGAACCGTAACCGTCATAGTGCGCGAGGGTAGGCGACCGGCCGAGCGCTACCAGCACGTTGTTGGCCACCACCGGCGCCTGCTTGCGCGCAGCCGCGGCAGTCTTGGCGTTACTGGTATTGATCGCATCACCCAGGCCGTGCACGTTGGCGAACTGCCGATGGCGCAGAGTGAACGGATCGACATCCAGCCAGCCCGCGCCATCCGCCAGCGGGCTGCTGCGGATGAACTCGGGCGCTACTTGCGGCGGCACCACGTGCAACATGTCGAAGGGCTCGACTCGCGTCTGCGTGCTGCCATCGGCCAGGCTGTGGATAAACGTCGCGCGCTTGCCCGGACCATCTACTGCCACCAGGCGGTGTGAATAGTTGAGATCCACCGCGTACTTGTCGATGTAGGCCATCAATGCGGGCACGTAGTCAGCAACGCCAAAAAGTACCGGACCCGAATTGTAGAAGCTGGCCTTGATGGCACCCAGGCGCTCACGCCGCAGCCAGTGATCACACGAAAGGTACAACGCCTTCTGTGGGGCCCCTGCACACTTGATGGGCATCGGGGGCTGGGTGAAGAGGGCGCGGCCTTGCTTGAGATTCTGGACCAATTGCCAGGTGTAAGGTGCCAGGTCATAACGGTAGTTGGAGGTCACACCGTTGCGCCCGAGGGTTTCCGTGAGGCCCTCGATTGCCTGCCAGTCGAGAGTCAGGCCGGGGCAGACCACCAGCTGTTCGTAACTGATGATGCGGCCGTCCTCCACAACCACGCTTTGCGCTGCGGGATCAAAACTAATCACCCGCGCTTTTATAAATCGCACGCCTTTGGGGATGGCGCTGACCATGCTGCGCGCGGTGCTGGCAGCGCTGAATACACCAGCGCCGACCAGGGTCCAGCCGGGTTGGTAGTAGTGCACCTCAGCCGGGTCGATCAACGCAATATCGAGCGTCGGATCACGCTTGAACAAACTGGCGGCGGTGGCAATCCCCGCAGCACCAGCGCCGACGATCACCACCTTGTGATGGTCGATGCGCGTGCTATTGGCTGTGGATGGCAAGGCAGGCATGCGGGTTTTCCTTTTCGATCTTGGTATGGGTACTTGGCCGGCGACGTTCAGAGCTGGTTCAGCGGGATTTTCAGGTAACGCACGCCGTTGCTCTCCGGTTCAGGCAACTGCCCGCTGCGCATGTTGACCTGGACGGCGGGCAGGATCAGTACCGGCATATCCAGGGTGGCGTCACGCGCTTCGCGCATGGCGACGAACTCGTCCTCGCTGATGCCCTGACGGATATGAATATTGCTGGCGCGCTGTTCGGCCACGGTGGTGACAAAACGCAGGGCGCGACCCTCGGGCAGGTAGTCATGGCACATGAACAGTTGGCTGTGGTCGGGGAAGGCGAGCAAACGCCGGATCGAGCGATACAGCGTGCGTGCGTCGGCACCGGGAAAATCGCATCGGGCAGTGCCGTAGTCAGGCATGAACAAGGTATCGCCGACAAACACCGCCTTCTCGCCAGCATCCTCGACCACGTAGCTCATGCACGCCGGGGTGTGCCCTGGGGTGTGTAGCGCACGGGCCCGCAGATTGCCGATCATCAGCACGTATTCGTCTTCCAGCAACACGTCGAACTGGCTGCCGTCGCGGGCGAAACCGGGTTCGGCGTTGAACAGTGCTGCGAAGGTCTTCTGCACCTGGGTGATGTGCGAACCGATGGCAACCTGGCCGCCAAGCTTGGCTTTCAGATAGGCAGCAGCCGACAGGTGATCGGCGTGCACATGAGTTTCCAGAATCCACTGCACACTGGCGCCGAGCGCCTCGACCCGAGCGATCAGCTTGTCCGCCGAGCTGTGGCTGGTGCGTCCCGACTTGGGATCGTAGTCGAGCACGCTGTCGATCAGCGCGCACTTGAGGGTCTGGCGGTCCATCACCAGGTAGCTGATGGTCGAAGTGGCCTCGTCGAACAGGCCCTCTACATGGATGTTGTTGCCGATGATCATCACACTCTCCAGATATCTGCAGCGCCTTGTTAGGCTTAGGCAGTAACCCAGGGTTTATCAAGATGCATGCCAGGGTTTCAATGAGGCGTTATGGCCCACCTGTCCGCAGTGCTACAGCTATCGCAGCGTTGTCTTCCTCTCGATTCGCTGCCAGCACTGCCAGTGGTTGGCAGTCGACTGTCAGCCAATGGCAGTCACTGGCAGTCCTTGCTACGCTCGCCAGGTACCCGCAACCGGTTCTGGTCATGTCTGCGCTTTCCGCTTCTCATCCAGCCATCCTCGGCCTGGTGTCCTACCTTGAGCACGATGTGCACCCGTCGATCGTGCTCGACACCGACTACAACATCCTTGCGGCCAATGCTGCCTACCGGCGTCAGTTCGGCATCAATGACAGTGCGCCGCTGGGCGAGAAATGTCATCGCGTCTCTCATCACTACGCGGTGCCGTGTGATCAGGCCGGCGAGCACTGCCCGATGCGCAAAGCCTGGGACAGCAAAGTGCCGGAGCGGGTCCTGCACATTCATCACACCCCACGCGGGCCCGAGCATGTCGACGTCGAGTTGCGGCCAATCCTCGATGAGCAGGGCAGGGTGGTTGCTTTCGTCGAGCGCCTTAACACCGTGACCCTGGCTGCCGCCCAGCCACAGCAGCAAGGGCTGGTTGGCCGCGCGCCGGCGTTCCAGGCGGCGCTGGCCAGCTTGCAACGCGCCGCGCCAGCGCAGATTCCGGTGTTGCTGCAAGGCGAGTCCGGCACTGGCAAGGAGTTGTTCGCCCGTGCCCTGCACCTGGGCAGCCCGCGCGCGACCGGCCCGCTGGTGGTGGTCGACTGCACTGGGCTCAATGACAGCCTGTTCGAGAGTGAGCTGTTCGGCTATGAGAAAGGCGCGTTCACTGGCGCGACCCAGCGCAAGATCGGTCTCGCCGAAGCGGCCCATGGCGGCACGCTGTTCCTCGACGAAATAGGTGAAGTGCCGCTGACCATGCAGGTCAAGTTGTTGCGACTGATCGAGTCGGGCAGCTTCCGCCCGGTGGGCAGTTTGCGCACCGTGCACTCAGACTTCCGCTTGATCTCGGCTACCCACAAGCCGCTCAAAGAGATGGTGGCAGCAGGTACCTTTCGCGAGGACCTGTACTACCGAATCAGCGGTTTTCCGATTCGCTTGCCAGCGCTACGCGAGCGAGTAGAGGACCTACCGATGCTGGCGCAGAGCTTGTTACAGCGCATGGCTGGCGCACATACCGTCACGCTGACACCTGAAGCGCAAGCGCGCCTGAGCTTGCATGCCTTCCCGGGCAATATCCGCGAGCTGCGCAATATCCTCGAACGCGCGCGATTGTTTGCCGATGACGGGCTGATCCGCCCAGAGTATTTGCCTGAGGACCTGGCCCCCGCCAGCTCGAATGTATCGACACGAGACTCGCGTAATTCGCTAGCCGACCTCGCGCAGTTGGTGGAGCAGTTCCAAGGGCCGCGCAGCGAGCTGGCGCAGGTACTGGGCATCAGTGAACGCACGCTGTATCGCCGGCTACGTGAGCTTGGGCTTTGAGAGGGTCGAATGCGCTGCTGTTCCACGTGGAACATGCCTGCGCAGGGACGTCGGATTTTGCACACTATGTCGCGATCAGCCGCGCAGACGACGCCTAGAGACCACCCACAGTCGCGCAGGCGTCAGCGCTGTAATTTATCTTTGCTACGGTCTCAGTTCTCATTGCAAGGGGGCGTACCGTCATGAAGCTCGTACCAAAAGTGTTGGCTGCCGCGATCTGTCTCGGCCTAGCCAGCCAGGTGTGCGCGACTGAACTCAAGCACTGGCCAGAGCCTGCTGCCAAACAACTCGATGCCATGATCGCCGCGAATGCCAACAAGGGTAACTACGCGGTTTTCGACATGGACAACACCAGCTACCGCTTCGACCTTGAGGAAGCGCTGCTGCCGTTCATGGAAAACAAAGGGCTGATTACCCGCGATACACTGGACCCTTCCCTCAAGCTCATCCCCTTCAAAGACACTGCTGACCACAAAGAGAGTCTGTTCAGCTACTACTACCGCCTCTGTGAACTGGATGACATGGTTTGCTACCCATGGGTAGCACAGGTGTTTTCGGGCTTCACCCTCCAAGAGCTGAAGGGTTACGTAGATGAGTTGATGGCTTCCAAGAAGCCAGTGCCGGCCACCTACTACGATGGCGACACGGTAAAAACCACCGAAGTCCAACCGCCCAAAGTCTTCACGGGCCAGACTGAGCTGTACAACAAGCTCATGGAAAACGGCATTGAGGTCTATGTGATCACTGCTGCGTCCGAGGAGCTGGTACGCATGGTCGCCTCTGATCCCAAGTATGGCTACAACGTCAAACCGGAAAATGTAATCGGTGTGACCACGCTGCTGAAAGATCGCACAACCGGTGCGCTGACCACAGCACGCAAGCAGATCAGCGCAGGCAAGTACGACGAGAAAGCCAACCTCGGTCTTGAGTTGACTCCTTACCTCTGGACCCCGGCTACCTGGATGGCCGGCAAGCATGCGGCGATTCTGACGTACATCGACCAGTGGAAAAAGCCGGTACTGGCCGGTGGCGACACACCCACCAGTGACGGCTACATGCTGTTCCACGGGGTTGATGTCAGCAAAGGTGGCATTCACCTGTGGATAAACCGGAAGGACAAATACATGACTCAGCTCGACGGCATGATAAAAGCCAACGCCACTGCTCAGGCCAAGCAAGGCTTACCGGTGACGGCTGACAAGAACTGGGTGATCGTGAAGCCGGACGACATTCAATAAGAGGTAGTCGGCTGACAGAGCAGTGAAAGACCGAAAAAACAAAAAGCCCGCGAATGCGGGCTTTTTGTTGATCGGCGGGCCCAGGCTTGAGCAGCACCGGTCATTTACAGCAGATCAGAAGTCCAGGTTGGACACCGACAGCGCGTTGTTCTCGATGAACTCACGACGAGGTTCCACTGCGTCGCCCATCAAGGTATTGAAGATCTGATCAGCAGCGATCGCATCTTCGATGGTGACCTTGAGCATGCGGCGAACCGCTGGGTCCATAGTGGTCTCCCAGAGCTGATCCGGGTTCATCTCGCCCAGACCTTTGTAGCGCTGGATGGTGTGACGCTTGGCAGTCTCGTTCATCAGCCAGTCGAGGGCTTCCTTGAACTCGCTGACTGCCTTGCGCCGTTCGCCACGTTGCACGTAAGCGCCTTCACCGAACAGGGTGCTGATCTTGCCACCCAGGTTAACCACAGTGCGGTAGTCGTTGCTGCCGAAGAAGTCACGGTTGAAGGTGATGTAGCTTGCGAGGCCGTGGGAGGTGATTTCCACTTCCGGCAGCCAAACGTTGCGCTCTTTGTCTTCACGCAGGCTGGCGTTGTAGGCCAGGCCCGACTTCTGATTGCTGTGCAGGCGAGCCTGGAAGGTTTTCAACCAAGCCTGCATGTGAGCGTGGTCACCCAACTGCTCCAGGGTGATTTCATCCATGTAGATGAAGTGCTCGGTCAGCTCCTGCGGATACAGGCGCGACAGACGCTTTAGGGTCTTCATCACACTGCGGAACTCTTGGACCAGACTTTCCAGCTGTACGCCGGAAACTGCTGGCGCCGATTCGTCCAGGTGCAGGCTGGCATCATCCAGAGCCGACTGGGTCATGTACTCTTCCATGGCCTCGTCGTCTTTGATGTACTGCTCCTGCTTGCCGCGCTTGACCTTGTACAGCGGTGGCTGAGCGATGTAGATGTAGCCGCGCTCGACCAGCTCCGGCAGCTGACGGAAGAAGAAGGTCAGCAGCAGGGTACGGATGTGCGAACCGTCGACGTCGGCATCGGTCATGATGATGATGTTGTGGTAACGCAGCTTGGCGATGTTGTACTCGTCGCGGCCGATACCACAGCCCAGCGCGGTGATCAGCGTACCGACTTCCTGGGACGAGATCATCTTGTCGAAGCGGGCTTTCTCGACGTTGAGGATCTTACCCTTCAACGGCAGGATCGCCTGGGTACGACGGTTACGGCCTTGCTTGGCCGAACCACCTGCGGAGTCACCCTCCACCAGGTACAGTTCAGACAGGGCAGGGTCCTTCTCCTGGCAGTCAGCCAGTTTCCCCGGCAGGCCAGCGATGTCCAGTGCACCTTTACGGCGAGTCATCTCACGCGCTTTACGCGCAGCTTCACGAGCACGGGCAGCGTCGATCATCTTGCCGACCACAGCCTTGGCTTCGTTGGGGTTTTCCAACAGGAAGTCAGAGAAGAACTTGTTCATCTCTTGTTCGACGGCGGTTTTCACCTCCGACGAGACCAGCTTGTCTTTGGTCTGCGAGCTGAACTTCGGATCCGGTACCTTCACCGAGATGATCGCGGTCAGGCCTTCCCGGGCGTCGTCACCCGTGGTTGCAACCTTGTTCTTCTTGGCCAGGCCTTCTTGCTCAATGTAAGCATTCAGGCTGCGGGTCAACGAAGAACGGAAGCCGACCAGGTGAGTACCACCATCGCGCTGCGGAATGTTATTGGTAAAGCACAACAGGTTTTCGTTGAAGCTGTCGTTCCACTGCAGGGCAACTTCAACACCGACGCCATCTTCACGCTGGGTGCTGAAGTGGAAGACCTGGCTGTTGACCGGCGTCTTGTTGGTGTTCAGATACTCGACAAATGCGCGCAGGCCGCCTTCATATTTGAAGAGCTCTTCTTTGCCACTGCGCTCATCCTTCAACAGAATGCCAACACCCGAGTTCAAGAACGACAACTCGCGAATACGCTTGGCCAGAATGTCCCAGCTGAAGTGGATATTCTTGAAGGTGTCAGCAGACGGCTTGAAGTGGATATGGGTACCGGTGCTGTCGCTTTCACCAACAACCGCCATAGGCGCTTGCGGTACGCCGTGGACGTAAGTCTGTTCCCAGACCTTGCCACTACGGCGTACGGTCAGAATGAGTTGCTCAGAAAGGGCGTTCACTACCGAAACGCCAACACCGTGCAGACCGCCGGATACTTTGTACGAGTTGTCGTCGAACTTACCGCCGGCGTGCAGCACAGTCATGATGACTTCAGCAGCTGAGACGCCTTCTTCTTTATGGACGTCGACCGGAATACCACGGCCGTTGTCGCGGACGCTGATGGATTCGTCCGGGTGGATGATGACGGTGATGTCATCGCAGTGACCGGCGAGGGCTTCGTCGATCGAGTTGTCGACCACCTCGAAGACCATGTGGTGCAGGCCGCTGCCATCATCGGTGTCGCCGATATACATGCCGGGACGTTTGCGTACGGCATCAAGCCCTTTCAGCACTTTAATGCTGGACGAGTCGTACGTTTGATTTTCGCTCATGCCTTCACTCCCGATGGTCGTGGGTCTGGGTGATACGGCCCTGTTCCACGTGGAACAAAGCAACTGGCGTTTCCGTCTGCCAGCCTTCCCTCAGTAATTCGTGATCTACACAGGTGATGAACACCTGGCAGCGTAATTCTTCAAGCAAGCGGCACAGTGCGCGGCGATGCTGCTCGTCCAGCTCAGACGGCAGGTCATCTACGAGATAGATACAAAGACCGCGGCGAGCCTGGCTAACCAGATGACCTTGGGCGATGCGCAATGCGCACACCACAAGTTTCTGTTGCCCACGGGACAAGATATCCGCAGCGTTGTTTGCACCAATACGCAGGCGCAAATCTGCACGTTGCGGACCGGCCTGGGTATGGCCAATCTGCTGATCGCGTTGAAGAGAAGTGGCGAGGACCTCGTTAAGTTCCCGGTCCTTGTCCCAGCCGCGATAGTAGCTCAAGGTCAATCCGTCCAGCTCGACCAGTTCGCTCAGGGTACGCTCGAAGACGGGCTTCAAGGCCTTGATGTAGGTGCGACGGTATTCATCTATCTCCGCGCTCGCCAGGCACAATTCTCGGTCCCAGGCGGCTTGCGAAGCAGCGTCAAGTGTACCATGCCGCAACCATGAGTTCCGCTGCCGCAGCGCCTTCTGCAAGCGCTGCCAAGCACCGAGGAAACGTGGTTCCACGTGGAACACTCCCCAGTCGAGAAACTGCCGACGTATTTTCGGAGCGCCCTCGAGCAGGCGAAAGCTGTCCGGGTTGATCAATTGCAGCGGCAGTAGCTCGGCAAGCTGCGCAGCACTGCGAGCGTTCTGCCCATCGATGCGAATGGTGAAGTCGCCCTGACGCTCGCGTGATACACCCAGGTTGCTGGTGCCACCTTCGGCCAGTTGCACTTCACCAAAGACGGTACAGGTCGGCTGCTCGTACTGGATAACCGGCGTCAGCCGGGTGCTGCGAAATGATCGAGCCAGACCCAGAAGGTACACGGCTTCAAGCACGCTGGTCTTGCCGCTGCCGTTGGCGCCGTAAAGGATGTTGATGCGGGGGGAGGGCGTGAGGGTCACTGGGTGCAGGTTGCGCACCGCAGTGACCATGATACGTCGTAGGGACATTCGCTCAGCTACAGATCACAGGCGCATCGGCATGACGACGTAGGACGAGTCATCGTTGCCAGCTTCCTGCAGCAGGGCACTGCTGTTGGAGTCGGATAGAATCAGACGAACCTGTTCTGTGGTCATTACGCCCAGCACGTCCAGCAAGTAGCTGACGTTGAAGCCGATCTCCAGCGCGCTGCCGTTATAGTCGACGCTGATTTCTTCCTCAGCTTCTTCCTGCTCAGGGTTGTTGGCCTGGATTTTCAGTTGGCCGGCGGCCAACTGCAGGCGAATCCCGCGGTACTTCTCGTTGGACAGAATCGCAGTACGGCTGAAAGCTTCACGCAATGCCTGACGATCACCCACCACCAGCTTGTCACCGCCTTTAGGCAGCACACGCTCGTAGTCTGGGAACTTGCCGTCTACCAGCTTGGAGGTAAAGGTGAATTCACCGGTGGTAGCGCGGATATGGTGCTGGCCGAGTACGATACTGACCATGCCTTCTGGATCGGTCAGCAAACGCGCCAGCTCCAGGATACCTTTGCGTGGCACGATCACCTGGTGCCGGTCAGCTTGCTCGATTCCTGCGGTCATCGAGCACATCGCCAAGCGATGGCCGTCAGTAGCAACGGCGCGCAGGGTGCCTGGGGACACTTCAAGCAGCATACCGTTGAGGTAGTAGCGCACGTCCTGCTGAGCCATGGCGAAGCTGGTGCGCTCGATCAGACGGCGCAGGCGGCTCTGCTCCAGGTCGCAGGTCAGCGAGCCTGGGCCTTCTTCAACAGTCGGGAAGTCATTGGCGGGCAGCGTCGACAGGGTGAAGCGGCTGCGACCGGCTTTAACCAGCAGCTTCTGCTCATCAACCTTGATGTCGATCAGCGCGTCACTTGGCAAGCTCTTGCAGATGTCCATCAGCTTACGTGCCGGGACAGTGATTTCGCCTGGCTCGGCTGGTTCTTCCAGCTGCACGCGACCAACCAGCTCGACTTCCAGGTCGGTACCGGTCAACGACAGCTGCTGGCCTTGTACGACCAACAGGACGTTGGACAGGACCGGCAAGGTCTGGCGACGCTCGACGACACCTGCGACCAGTTGCAGGGGTTTCAACAGGGCTTCGCGTTGAATGGTGAAATGCATGGTCTAGTCCCTTGCCTTCAAAATGGCTGCGCCGGCGATCATCATGTCGTCAGCGTCCGCAGCAGGTTCTTGTAGTCCTCGCGGATGTCCGCATCGGATTCTTTCAGTTCGTTGATCTTGCGGCAGGCGTGCAGCACGGTGGTGTGGTCGCGGCCGCCAAACATATCGCCAATCTCTGGCAAGCTGTGGTTGGTCAGCTCTTTGGACAACGCCATGGCTACCTGACGCGGACGCGCTACCGAGCGCGAGCGACGCTTGGACAGCAGATCGGAGATCTTGATCTTGTAGTACTCAGCGACGGTGCGCTGAATGTTATCCACACTGACCAATTTATCCTGCAGCGCCAGCAAGTCCTTCAGCGACTCGCGGATCAGCTCGATGGTGATATCGCGGCCCATGAAGTGCGAGTGAGCGATGACCCGCTTCAGCGCGCCCTCCAGCTCACGCACGTTGGAACGAATACGCTGGGCAATGAAGAAGGCTGCGTCATGCGGCAAATCCACCTTGGCCTGGTCGGCCTTCTTCATCAGGATCGCAACGCGGGTCTCAAGCTCTGGCGGCTCGACTGCAACAGTCAAACCCCAGCCGAAGCGCGATTTCAGACGCTCTTCAAGGCCTTCGATTTCCTTCGGATAGCGGTCGCTGGTCAAAATCACCTGCTGACCGCCTTCAAGCAAGGCGTTGAAGGTGTGGAAAAACTCTTCCTGCGAACGCTCCTTGCGGGCGAAGAACTGAATGTCATCGATCAGCAGCGCATCGACTGAGCGGTAGAAGCGCTTGAACTCGTTGATGGCATTGAGCTGCAGCGCCTTGACCATGTCGGCCACGAAGCGCTCGGAATGCAGGTACACCACCTTGGCATTCGGGTTCTTCTTCAGCAGGTGGTTACCCACAGCGTGCATCAAGTGAGTTTTCCCCAGGCCTACACCGCCATACAGAAAAAGCGGGTTGTAACCATGCTTGGGGTTATCCGCCACCTGCCACGCAGCCGCACGGGCAAGTTGGTTGGATTTACCTTCCACAAACGTATCGAAGGTGAACGTGCGGTTCAGATAGCTGGTGTGCTTGAGCGCACCTTCTACCTGCACAGTGCGCTGTTCAGTGCGCCCAGGTGCAGTTGGCTGCACGGGCGTATCGCCGCCCATCGAGTCAAAGCTGTGGCGCGAAGTCGGCTCTTCGACTTCGTTGACCATTACCGGCTCGATCGATTTGGCCGCAGTGCGCTCTTCAGACGGAGCCGCAGGTGCAGGCTGCTGAGACTGTGCAATCGCTGCCGCCGCAGCACTGACCGGGGCGTTGGGAGCTGCGCGTGCTGCAGAACTGCGCCGGCTGCCTATCAACAAGGACAGCGCCGGTGCGATGCCGCTGCCGTGCTCACCCAGCAGCTCAAGCAGCCGGCCCAGGTACTTTTCATTGACCCAGTCGAGGACGAAGCGATTAGGCGCGTATACGCGCAGCTCGTCGCCTTCGGCTTCGACCTGTAGTGGACGGATCCAGGTGTTGAATTGCTGGGCAGGCAGTTCGTCGCGCAGAAGCTCCACGCACTGCTGCCAAAGTTCCACTGACACGGATATCCCCTGAGTTGAAAGCCGGATGAGGCAAAAAGCAAACCGCCATTGTACCGGGCGGGTGAGTACTTATCCACATAAGAGCGGCATGGATGGCGTGCCAAAGCAGCCAATTCATGTCCGAAAAGCCATCTTAAACCCTGAATAAGCTCTGTGGATAACCCCGCATAAGGGCTATGCACAACCCTGGGTTGAAGCCTGTGGATAAAACCCCTGTGGATAAACAGCCATTCGATCCACAGGTTTCGACCATGCGCAGCACAAGCGCAGCACCTGTTTCTGACAGAGTCTACGATCTCTGTACATAGCATGGATAAAGGGCTGCGTAATGTTATCCACAGAAAAGGCTGTGTATAAGATCTATAAGTTATTCAGAAAAGCTTTATATATGCCTCTTTTATATTTTCATATTGAGCGTGTCTGTGAAAAGCGCTCAGGCCGATGACACACTCGGTCCAGCGCCACCTCATCCACCTCGCCGATGAAAAAAGTGCTGCCATCCATAAGGAAAGGCTGGTTGGAAATTGACCTATTGGCTTGCTTTCTCTAGAATCGCCGATCTCTTAAAACGGGGGCCATTCCGGCCCGTGTCGTCGAACCCAGGTAACACGCCATGAAACGTACTTTCCAACCAAGCACCATCAAGCGCGCGCGCACCCACGGCTTCCGTGCCCGTATGGCCACCAAGAACGGTCGTGCAGTACTGTCGCGTCGTCGCGCCAAAGGCCGTAAGCGTCTGGCCGTTTGATTTTTCGGCACAGGTGGTGAGTCAGGACTTCAGTCGGGATAAGCGACTGCTTACAGCCCGGCACTTCAAAGCGGTCTTCGACTCGCCAACTGGCAAGGTTCCAGGCAAAAGCCTGCTTATCCTTGCCCGCGAGAACGGCCTCGATCACCCGCGCCTCGGCTTGGTGATCGGCAAGAAGAGCGTCAAGCTTGCCGTTCAACGCAATCGCCTCAAACGTTTGATGCGTGATTCCTTTCGTCTGAATCAGCAGAGTCTTGCTGGGCTGGACATTGTGATCGTCGCGCGCAAAGGCTTGGGCGAGGTAGAAAACCCAGAATTGCACCAACACTTTGGCAAACTCTGGAAGCGCCTGGCTCGCAGTCGGCCCTCTCCAGCGGTAACTGCCGATCCTGCAGGGGTAGACAGTCCAGATGCGTAAACTGGCCCTCGTTCCGATCCAGTTTTACCGTTACGCCATTAGTCCTCTGATGGCCAGCCATTGTCGTTTCTACCCCAGCTGCTCCTGTTACGCCTACGAAGCCATTGAAAACCATGGCCTCTTGCGTGGCGGGTGGCTAGCCGTTCGTCGCCTGGGGCGTTGTAATCCGTGGAACGACGGCGGTTTCGACCCCGTCCCACCCGCTCCCTCCTCCCGAACTTCTTCGATAGCCGAGTAATCATGGATATTAAACGCACGATCCTGATCGTCGCCCTGGCAATCGTGGCCTACGTGCTGGTCCTTAAATGGAACCAGGACTACGGTCAGGCTGCTCTGCCGACTCAGCACACTG
Source organism: Pseudomonas sp. BIGb0278 (assembly GCF_024809895.1). Taxonomy (NCBI): domain Bacteria; kingdom Pseudomonadati; phylum Pseudomonadota; class Gammaproteobacteria; order Pseudomonadales; family Pseudomonadaceae; genus Pseudomonas; species Pseudomonas sp. BIGb0278. Next base: position 705,927 of record NZ_JANUEL010000002.1, on the reverse strand, counting down.
CTGCCAGCAACGCTGCACCGGCTTTGCCGGACACCGTACCGGCTGGTAACAACGACGGCGCCAGCGCCGACGTGCCGAGCGCCAATGCTGATGCCAGCCCGGCCGAACTGGCTCCAGTGGCCGTCAGCAAGGACCTGATCCGCGTCAAGACCGACGTCCTTGATCTGGCTATCGACCCGGTCGGTGGTGACATCGTCCAGCTGAACCTGCCGCAATTCCCTCGTCGTCAGGATCATCCGGATATCCCGTTCCAGCTGTTCGACAACGGCAATGAGCGCACCTACCTGGCCCAAAGCGGCCTGACCGGTGCCAATGGCCCGGACGCCCGCGCCACCGGTCGCCCTGTATATGCCGCCGAGCAGAAGAGCTTCCAGCTGGCCGATGGCCAGGAACAACTGGTCGTCGACCTGAAGTTCAGCGAGAACGGCGTCAACTACATCAAGCGCTTCAGCTTCAAGCGCGGCGAGTACGATCTGACCGTCAGCTACCTGATCGACAACCAGAGCGGCCAGGCCTGGTCGGGCAACATGTTTGCTCAGCTCAAGCGTGATGCCAGCTCCGATCCATCGTCGAGCACCGCGACCGGTACCGCGACCTACCTGGGCGCTGCCCTGTGGACGCCGTCCGAGCCGTACAAGAAAGTGTCGATGAAAGACATCGACAAGGGCAGCCTGAAAGAAACCGTATCCGGTGGCTGGGTTGCCTGGCTGCAGCACTACTTCGTAACTGCCTGGATTCCGGCCAAGTCGGATAACAACGTCCTGCAGACCCGGAAAGACAGCCAAGGCAACTACATCATCGGCTACACCGGCCCGGCGCTCAGCGTGCCTGCTGGTGGCAAGGTCGAAACCAGCGCCATGCTGTACGCCGGTCCGAAGATTCAGTCCAAGCTCAAGGAGTTGTCCCCAGGCCTGGAACTGACCGTCGACTACGGCTTCCTGTGGTTCATTGCCCAGCCGATCTTCTGGCTGCTGCAACATATCCACAGCCTGCTGGGTAACTGGGGCTGGTCGATCATCGTCCTGACCATGCTGATCAAAGGTCTGTTCTTCCCGCTGTCGGCTGCCAGCTACCGTTCGATGGCGCGCATGCGTGCCGTATCGCCGAAACTGGCCGCGCTGAAGGAACGCTTCGGTGACGATCGCCAGAAGATGTCCCAGGCGATGATGGAGCTGTACAAGAAAGAGAAGATCAACCCGCTCGGTGGCTGCTTGCCGATCCTGGTGCAGATGCCGGTGTTCCTGGCCCTGTACTGGGTTCTGCTGGAAAGCGTCGAGATGCGCCAGGCACCATGGATGCTGTGGATTACCGACCTGTCGATCAAGGATCCGTTCTTCATCCTGCCGATCATCATGGGCGCGACCATGTTCATCCAGCAGCGCCTGAACCCAACCCCGCCGGATCCGATGCAGGCGAAGGTCATGAAAATGATGCCAATCATCTTCACCTTCTTCTTCCTGTGGTTCCCAGCTGGTCTGGTGCTGTACTGGGTTGTGAACAACTGCCTGTCGATTTCGCAGCAGTGGTACATCACTCGCCGTATCGAAGCAGCCTCCAAAAGTGCTGCCGCCTAACAGGCTGATACGCTAGCCTGTGAATAAAAACGCCCCCTCGTGGGGCGTTTTTGCTATCTGTGTAATGAATTTGTGGAGAGGCTTGCGAGCATGAACCCTGTGCGTGAAACCATCGCCGCGATTGCCACCGCCCAAGGCCGCGGTGGGGTCGGCATCGTCCGGCTGTCCGGTCCATTGGCGAGCGAGGCCGGGCTGGCCATTACCGGCCGCAGCCTGAAACCACGTTATGCACACTACGGCCCGTTCCGCGACCAGGACGGCCTGGTGCTCGACGAGGGCATCGCGTTGTTCTTCCCCGGGCCGAACTCGTTCACCGGCGAAGACGTGCTCGAGCTGCAGGGCCACGGCGGCCCGGTGGTATTGGACATGCTCTTGCAGCGTTGCCTGCAGTTGGGCAGCCGCCTGGCGCGTCCGGGTGAATTCAGTGAGCGGGCTTTTCTCAACGACAAACTCGACCTGGCCCAGGCAGAAGCCATCGCCGACCTGATCGAGGCCAGCTCGACTCAGGCTGCGCGAAATGCACTGCGGTCACTGCAGGGCGAGTTTTCCAAACGTGTGCACAGCCTGACCGAAGCATTGATTGCCTTGCGCATCTACGTCGAGGCGGCGATCGATTTTCCCGAAGAGGAGATCGATTTCCTCGCCGATGGCCACGTACTGGGCATGCTCGATGAGGTTCGCACTGCGTTATCCACAGTGCAGAAGGAAGCAGGCCAGGGCGCATTGCTGCGTGACGGCATGAACGTGGTGATCGCCGGCCGGCCCAATGCCGGCAAGTCGAGCCTGCTCAACCGGCTGGCCGGGCGCGAAGCGGCGATCGTAACTGAAATCGCCGGCACCACCCGGGACATCCTGCGTGAACATATCCACATCGATGGCATGCCGTTGCACGTTGTGGATACCGCAGGCCTGCGCGATACCGATGATCATGTGGAAAAGATCGGGGTGGAACGTGCGTTGAAGGCAATCAGCGAAGCTGACCGTGTGCTGCTCGTCGTCGACAGTACCGCGCCGGAAGCGGCAGATCCATTCGCTTTGTGGCCCGAATTTCTCGACCAACGGCCAGATCCGGGTAAAGTCACCCTGATTCGCAACAAGGCCGACCTCAGTGGTGAAGCGGTTGCAGTTGAACAATGCGCCGATGGCCACGTCACCATCACGCTTAGCGCCAAGGGCGATGACACCGGCTTGGAGCTGCTGCGCGAGCACCTGAAAGCCTGCATGGGTTATCAACAGACCTCCGAAAGCAGCTTCAGCGCGCGTCGGCGCCACCTGGAGGCGCTGAACATCGCAAGTACGCATCTGGAGCACGGTCGTGCTCAGCTCACGCTGGCGGGCGCGGGAGAGCTGCTGGCCGAGGATCTGCGCATGGCGCAGCAGGCACTCGGCGAAATTACCGGTGCGTTCAGCTCGGACGACCTGCTAGGGCGCATCTTCTCCAGCTTCTGTATCGGTAAATAATCCACAAATCTGTCGCCGACGGACCTGAGCGCAGGCCTGTCGGCCTATGACAGCGGAAGCACACTGGACGCAATGTCCGGTTTTACTCCCTCCTTTGTAAAAAAATCCCTAATCCGTGGCTGCTGATTTTAATCAACAGGCTCGTTCTCTGCGTCTAAGCTCTGTGGATAAGCCGCCCTTAGCTCAGTTGATAACCATGCTTTTTTTCTGAGGATAAATCCGCCTGTGGGTAACATGGCATTCTATCCACAGGCTCAAAGGGCTTATCCAGAGCCCTCATAGGCACATGGACACAGGGTTTAATTCCTCTGTACATACCATGAATTATGGCCTGTAGCGTTCTATCCACAGATAATGGCCTGCATAGAAATAAACATAAAAACAAAGCTTTTAAATATTTTCCTTTTTAATTTCTGTTATCCCGTTCATCCACAGGCTGGTCAAAATTTGCGCAGACGGTTTCTTTAGAAGGCAGGAAGTCGCATACTTGTCCGCTTAATTTTTCTATTCGCGAAACAGGCACGAGGTGCGTGGTGGATTTCCCTTCCCGTTTTGAAGTGATCGTCATCGGCGGCGGCCATGCCGGTACCGAGGCTGCGCTTGCGTCTGCACGCATGGGTGTAAAAACCCTGTTGCTGACCCACAACGTGGAAACCCTCGGTCACATGAGCTGCAACCCAGCTATCGGTGGCATCGGCAAGAGCCATCTGGTCAAAGAGATCGATGCGCTCGGCGGCGCCATGGCGTTGGCCACCGACAAAAGCGGTATCCAGTTCCGTGTTCTGAACAACCGCAAAGGTCCAGCTGTACGGGCAACCCGTGCCCAGGCCGACCGAGCTATCTACAAGGCGGTGGTACGCGAGATTCTCGAGAACCAGCCCAACCTGTGGATTTTCCAGCAGTCCTGTGACGACCTGATCGTCGAGCAGGACCAGGTCAAGGGCGTGGTTACACAAATGGGTCTGCGCTTTTTCGCGGATTCGGTGGTGTTGACCAGTGGCACCTTCCTCGGCGGGCTTATCCACATCGGCATGCAGAACTACAGCGGTGGTCGCGCCGGTGACCCGCCTTCCAATGCCTTGGCCCAACGCATGCGTGAACTGCCGCTGCGTGTCGGTCGCCTGAAAACCGGTACACCGCCACGCATCGACGGCCGCTCGGTGGATTTCTCGGTAATGACCGAGCAGCCGGGTGATACACCGATTCCAGTGATGTCGTTCATGGGCAACGCGCAGATGCATCCGCGTCAGGTCAGCTGCTGGATTACCCATACCAACGCCCGCACCCACGAGATCATTGCCTCGAACCTGGATCGCTCGCCGATGTATTCGGGCGTGATCGAAGGCGTCGGCCCGCGTTACTGCCCGTCGATCGAAGACAAGATCCACCGCTTTGCCGACAAGGACAGCCACCAGGTATTCATCGAGCCGGAAGGCCTGACTACCCACGAGCTGTACCCCAACGGCATTTCCACTTCGTTGCCGTTCGACGTGCAACTGGAGCTGGTGCGCTCGATCCGTGGTATGGAAAACGCCCACATCGTGCGCCCCGGCTATGCCATCGAGTACGACTACTTCGACCCGCGTGATCTCAAGTACAGCCTCGAGACCAAGGTCATCGGCGGCTTGTTCTTCGCCGGTCAGATCAACGGCACCACCGGTTACGAAGAGGCCGGTGCACAAGGTTTGCTCGCCGGGACCAACGCTGCGCTGCGCGCGCAGGGCCGTGACAGCTGGTGCCCGCGGCGCGACGAGGCCTACCTCGGGGTGCTGGTCGATGACCTGATTACCCTCGGCACTCAGGAGCCGTACCGCATGTTCACTTCACGTGCCGAGTACCGCCTGATCCTGCGCGAAGACAACGCCGACCTGCGCCTGACCGAGAAGGGCCGTGAGCTCGGCTTGATCGACGATCAGCGTTGGGCCGCGTTCTGCACCAAGCGCGAAGGCATCGAACGTGAAGAACAGCGCCTGAAATCCACCTGGGTGCGCCCTAATACTGCGCAAGGCCAAGCCATTGTGGATAAGTTCGGCACGCCGCTGAGTCACGAGTACAGCCTGCTAAACCTGCTGGCCCGCCCAGAGATCGACTATGTCGGCCTGATCGAGGCTACCGGGGGCGAAATCCTCGATGCACAGGTTGCCGAGCAGGTCGAAATAAAGACCAAGTACGCCGGCTACATTGACCGCCAGCAGGAAGAAATCGCCCGCCTGCGCGCCAGTGAAGACACCCAGTTGCCTGTGGATATCGACTACACGACGATTTCCGGGCTGTCCAAAGAGATCCAGAGCAAGCTTGGCCAGACCCGTCCAGAGACTCTCGGCCAGGCTTCGCGTATCCCCGGCGTCACGCCGGCGGCGATTTCGCTGTTGTTGATCCACCTGAAAAAACGCGGCGCTGGCCGCGAATTGGAGCAAAGCGCTTGAGTTCTTCGGTCACCCCGCAGCACGCAGAAGAGTTGTCCACAGGCGCGCGCCAGCTTGGCGTCGCCCTGAGCGAGCAGCAGCACCAGCAATTGCTGGGTTATCTGGCCCTGTTGATAAAATGGAACAAGGCCTACAATCTCACCGCAGTGCGCGATCCTGATGAAATGGTTTCGCGGCATTTGCTCGACAGCCTCAGCGTGATGCCGTTTATCCACAGCGGCGCGCAAAGCTGGCTCGATGTTGGCAGCGGTGGTGGCATGCCCGGTATCCCGTTGGCGATTCTGCACCCGCACAAGCAAGTGACCCTGCTCGACAGCAACGGCAAGAAAACCCGCTTCCTGACCCAGGTGAAGCTGGAGCTCAAGCTCGACAACCTGCAGGTTATCCACAGCCGGGTCGAGGAGTATCAACCGGCGCAGCCGTTTGCCGGGATCATCTCCCGAGCGTTCAGCAGCATGGAGAACTTCACCGGCTGGACGCGCCACCTCGGTGACACGCAGACGCACTGGCTTGCAATGAAAGGGCTGCATCCTGCCGACGAACTGGTAGCATTGCCCGCAGACTTCACAGTCGAAAGCGAGCAGGCCCTGACCGTTCCGGGTTGTCAGGGCCAGCGTCATCTGCTGATACTGCGCCGCAAGGCATGACTGGGAACACACGCAACAATGGCTAAGGTATTCGCAATTGCGAACCAGAAGGGTGGTGTGGGTAAAACCACCACCTGCATCAATCTCGCCGCATCGCTGGCTGCGACCAAGCGTCGTGTGCTGCTGATCGACCTCGATCCGCAGGGCAACGCGACCATGGGCAGCGGGGTCGACAAGCATGAGCTCGAGCATTCGGTCTATGACCTGCTGATTGGCGAATGCGACCTGGCCCAGGCGATGCACTACTCCGAGCACGGTGGCTATCAGCTGCTGCCGGCCAACCGCGACCTGACCGCCGCGGAAGTCGTCCTGCTGGAAATGCAGGTCAAGGAGAGCCGCCTGCTCAATGCGCTGGCGCCGATCCGCGACAACTACGATTTCATCCTGATCGACTGCCCGCCGTCGTTGTCGATGCTGACGCTCAATGCGCTGGTAGCCTCCGATGGCGTGATCATCCCGATGCAGTGCGAGTACTACGCATTGGAAGGTCTCAGCGACCTTGTGGATAACATCAAGCGCATCGCCGCCAAGCTGAACCCGCAGCTGAGGATCGAGGGTCTGCTACGGACGATGTTCGATCCGCGCCTGAGCCTGAACAATGACGTCTCGGCGCAGCTCAAGCAGCACTTCGGCGACCAGCTCTACGACACCGTGATCCCGCGCAACATTCGCCTGGCCGAAGCGCCAAGCTTCGGCATGCCGGCGCTGGCCTACGACAAGCAATCGCGTGGCGCGCAGGCTTATCTGGCCCTGGCCGGCGAGCTGGTCCGCCGCCAACGTCGGCCATCACGCACTGCACAAACAACTTAAGGAATCCGCATGGCCGTTAAGAAACGAGGTCTCGGACGTGGGTTGGATGCACTGCTCAGTGGTCCTTCCGTCAGCTCGCTCGAGGAGCAGGCTGTCAAGATCGACCAGAAAGAACTGCAACACCTGCCGGTCGAGCTGATCCAGCGTGGCAAGTACCAGCCACGCCGTGACATGGACCCGGAGGCGCTGGAAGAGCTGGCCGCCTCGATCCGTATCCAGGGCGTGATGCAGCCGATCGTGGTCCGTCCGATCGCTGATGACCGCTTCGAGATCATCGCCGGTGAACGCCGCTGGCGGGCGACTCAGCTGGCTGGCCTCGACACCATCCCGGCGATGGTCCGCGATGTGCCCGATGAAACCGCCATTGCCATGGCACTGATCGAGAACATCCAGCGTGAAGACCTCAACCCGCTGGAAGAGGCGATCGCCCTGCAACGGCTGCAGCAGGAGTTTGAACTGACTCAGCAGCAGGTTGCCGATGCGGTCGGCAAGTCGCGGGTGACCGTGGCCAACCTGCTGCGCCTGATCTCGTTGCCGGAGGCGATCAAGACCATGCTCGCTCATGGTGATCTGGAGATGGGCCATGCGCGTGCTTTGCTCGGTCTTGAAGAGAATCGGCAGGAAGAGGGGGCGCGTCATGTTGTCGCACGTGGCCTGACCGTGCGCCAAACCGAGGCACTGGTACGCCAGTGGTTGAGCGGTAAACCTGATCCGGTAGAACCGAACAAACCTGATCCGGACATCGCTCGCCTTGAACAGCGTCTGGCAGAGCGGCTGGGCTCCGCAGTGCAGATTCGCCATGGCAACAAGGGCAAAGGCCAGCTGGTAATCCGTTATAACTCGCTAGATGAGTTGCAGGGTGTGCTTGCTCACATCCGCTGAAACAATTCCTGTTGTAGCGCGTAGTCGGAAATCACTACCCAAGAGTTGAATAGGGGTTAAACCACCCCTATACTCTGCGCGCATTTTGTCGGCACAAATTATGCCAAGTCGATGCTGACTTGAGGGTCGACATTCGAGGAGTAGTGGTGATGGAAACCCGCACGCCAAACCGCTTGCCTTTCCATCGCTGGGCGGTTTTTCCGGTGCTGCTGACGCAATGTGTCATTGTCCTGCTGGCAACTTTGGTGTTGTGGCAGTGGAAGGGTGCAGTCAGTGGATATTCAGGCCTCTGTGGAGGACTGATTGCCTGGTTGCCCAATGTGTATTTTGCCTGGAAGGCTTTTCGCTTTAGCGGAGCCCGGGCAGCGCAGGCCATCGTCAAGTCGTTCTACGCAGGCGAGGCAGGCAAATTGATTTTGACGGCAGTGCTGTTTGCACTGACCTTCGCAGGAGTGAAGCCATTGGCGCCGTTAGCAGTCTTCGGCGTCTTCATGCTGACCCAACTGGTCAGCTGGTTCGCGCCCCTGCTAATGAATAAAAGACTTTCGAGACCTAAGGGCGTTTGAGGCAACCATGGCAGCAGAAACCGCTTCGGGCTATATCCAGCACCACTTGCAGAACCTGACCTACGGTCAACTACCAGACGGCAGCTGGGGCTTGGCCCATTCGGCTGCTGAAGCCAAGGCTATGGGTTTCTGGGCATTCCACCTGGACACCCTGGGCTGGTCGGTTGCACTGGGTCTGATCTTCCTGTTCATCTTCCGCATGGCAGCCAAGAAGGCCACTTCCGGCCAGCCTGGCGGTCTGCAGAACTTCGTCGAAGTGATGGTCGATTTCGTTCACGGCAGCGTGAAGGACTCGTTCCACGGTCGTAGCCCGGTGATTGCACCGCTGGCGCTGACTATCTTCGTCTGGGTGTTCCTGATGAACGCCATCGACCTGGTACCGGTTGACTGGATCCCGCAACTGGCGATCCTGATCTCGGGCGACCCGCACATCCCGTTCCGCGCTGTGTCGACTACCGACCCTAACGCTACTCTGGGCATGGCCCTGAGCGTGTTCGCGCTGATCATCTTCTACAGCATCAAGGTCAAGGGCATCGGCGGCTTCATCGGCGAACTGACCCTGCATCCGTTCGGCAGCAAGAACGTCTTCGTTCAGGCGCTGCTGATCCCGGTCAACTTCCTGCTGGAATTCGTTACCCTGATCGCCAAGCCGATCTCGCTGGCCCTGCGACTGTTCGGCAACATGTATGCCGGCGAGCTGGTGTTCATCCTGATCGCGGTGATGTTCGGCAGCGGCCTGCTCTGGCTCAGCGGCCTGGGCGTGGTGCTGCAATGGGCGTGGGCTGTGTTCCACATCCTGATCATCACACTGCAAGCATTCATCTTCATGATGCTGACCATCGTCTACCTGTCGATGGCGCACGAAGATAACCATTAAGACCGCCTGGCGTGTCTGATAGCCTTCCCCGCCTGGCTGGGGGGAGGGCTGAAAAAGTCCGCAAGGGCAGCTGTACCAAACGATTCGTTTTACCGCTTCAAACTAAAAAACCTAACCAATACGACGTAAAAGTCGGGAGGAAAGATGGAAACTGTAGTTGGTCTTACCGCTATTGCTGTTGCTCTGCTGATCGGTCTGGGCGCACTGGGCACCGCCATTGGTTTCGGCCTGCTGGGCGGCAAGTTCCTCGAAGGTGCTGCTCGTCAGCCTGAGATGGTTCCAATGCTGCAGGTCAAAATGTTCATCGTTGCCGGTCTGCTCGACGCCGTAACCATGATCGGTGTTGGTATTGCTCTGTTCTTCACCTTCGCAAACCCGTTCGTTGGTCAACTCGCTGGCTAATCATCTCGTCCTACGAGTTGATGGCTGGTGATGAACAAAGACCGAGCGAGGTGTTGGCGTGAACATTAATGCAACCCTGATTGGCCAATCCGTTGCCTTCTTGATTTTTGTTGTTTTCTGCATGAAGTACGTTTGGCCTCCGGTCATCGCTGCTCTGCAAGAACGTCAAAAGAAGATTGCCGATGGTTTGGACGCTGCCAACCGCGCAGCTCGCGACCTGGAGCTGGCCCAAGAGAAAGCGGGTCAGCAACTGCGTGAAGCTAAAGCACAGGCAGCTGAAATCATTGAGCAGGCCAAGAAACGCGCTGCTCAGCTTGTCGAGGAAGCCCGTGACCAGGCCCGCGTCGAAGCTGACCGTGTGAAGGCTCAGGCTCAGGCCGAGATCGAACAGGAACTGAACAGCGTCAAAGACGCCCTGCGTGCCCAAGTGGGTGCCCTGGCTGTTGGCGGTGCTGAGAAGATCCTTGGGGCCACAATCGATCAAAACGCGCATGCGGAGCTGGTTAACAAACTGGCCGCTGAAATTTAAGCGAGGGCGATCATGGCAGAACTGACCACGTTGGCCCGACCTTACGCTAAGGCTGCCTTTGAGCATGCCCAGGCCCATCAGCAACTGGCCAATTGGTCAGCCATGCTCGGCCTGGCTGCTGCTGTGTCGCAAGACGACACCATGCAGCGCCTGCTCAAGGCCCCGCGACTGACGAGCGCACAAAAGGCCGCCACGTTCATTGACGTGTGCGGTGACAAGTTTGATGCACAGGCACAGAATTTCATTCATGTTGCCGCGGAAAATGGCCGTCTCCTGCTCCTGCCGGAAATTGCCGACCTGTTCGAGCTGTACAAGGCCGAACTGGAAAAATCCGTGGACGTGGAAGTCACCAGTGCTTTTGCGTTGAACCAAGAACAGCAAGACAAACTCGCCAAGGTTCTCAGTGCACGGCTCGGCCAGGAAGTTCGCCTGCACGCGTCAGAGGATGCCAGCCTGATCGGCGGCGTCCTCATCCGCGCCGGCGACCTGGTAATCGATGGCTCTGTTCGCGGCAAAATCGCGAAACTGGCCGAAGCATTGAAATCTTGAGTTTGAAGGGGCAGCAGAGCAATGCAGCAACTCAATCCTTCCGAAATAAGTGAAATCATCAAGGGCCGCATCGATAACCTCGATGTAGCCTCTCAAGCCCGCAACGAAGGTACCGTCGTCAGCGTTTCGGACGGTATCGTGCGGATTCACGGTCTGGCCGACGTTATGTACGGCGAAATGATCGAGTTTCCGGGTGGCGTGTACGGCATGGCCCTGAACCTGGAGCAAGACTCCGTAGGTGCAGTGGTCCTGGGTGCCTATGACACCCTCGCCGAAGGCATGAGCGCCAAGTGCACCGGCCGCATCCTCGAAGTTCCGGTTGGTAAGGAACTGCTGGGTCGCGTTGTCGACGCACTGGGCAACCCAATTGATGGCAAGGGCCCGCTGGGCAACACCGAGACCGATGCGGTCGAGAAAGTTGCTCCAGGCGTAATCTGGCGTAAGTCGGTAGACCAGCCTGTACAGACTGGCTACAAATCCGTCGACGCCATGATCCCTGTCGGCCGTGGCCAGCGTGAGCTGATCATCGGTGACCGTCAGATCGGTAAAACTGCAATGGCCATCGACGCCATCATCAACCAGAAAGACTCCGGTATTTTCTGTGTTTATGTTGCTGTCGGCCAGAAGCGTTCGACCGTTGCCAACATCGTTCGCAAGCTGGAAGAAAACGGCGCCCTGGCCAACACCATCGTGGTGGTTGCCAGTGCTTCGGAATCCGCCGCACTGCAGTTCCTGGCACCTTATGCCGGCTGCACCATGGGCGAGTTCTTCCGTGACCGCGGCGAAGACGCACTGATCGTCTACGATGACCTGTCCAAGCAGGCTGTTGCCTACCGTCAGATCTCCCTGTTGCTGCGCCGTCCACCAGGTCGCGAAGCATACCCAGGCGACGTGTTCTATCTCCACTCCCGTCTGCTGGAGCGTGCATCGCGCGTTTCCGAAGAGTACGTAGAGAAGTTCACCAACGGCGCAGTGACCGGCAAAACCGGCTCCCTGACCGCGCTGCCGATCATCGAAACCCAGGCTGGCGACGTTTCCGCGTTCGTTCCGACCAACGTGATCTCGATCACCGACGGTCAGATCTTCCTGGAATCGGCCATGTTCAACTCGGGCATCCGCCCTGCAGTGAACGCCGGTGTTTCGGTATCCCGCGTAGGTGGTGCCGCTCAGACCAAGATCATCAAGAAGCTCTCCGGTGGCATCCGTACCGCCCTGGCTCAGTACCGTGAATTGGCTGCATTCGCCCAGTTCGCATCTGACCTGGACGAAGCCACCCGCAAGCAGCTCGAGCACGGTCAACGTGTAACCGAGCTGATGAAGCAGAAGCAATACGCTCCAATGTCCATCGCGGACATGGCGCTGTCGCTGTATGCCGCTGAGCGTGGGTTCCTGACCGACGTTGAAATCGCCAAGGTTGGCAGCTTCGAACAAGCGCTGATCGCCTACTTCAACCGTGATCACGCCGATTTGATGGCCAAGATCAACGTGAAGGGTGACTTCAACGACGAAATCGATTCGGGCATCAAAGCCGGTATCGAGAAGTTCAAGGCCACCCAAACCTGGTAAGCCGCGGCGGGGGCTTCGGCCCCCGCTTGCTAACCTGATAGGTGATACATGGCAGGCGCAAAAGAGATTCGCAGTAAGATTGCGAGCATCAAAAGCACGCAAAAGATTACCAGCGCCATGGAAAAAGTGGCGGTCAGCAAAATGCGCAGGGCTCAAATGCGCATGGCTGCTAGCCGTCCCTATGCGGAGCGTATCCGCCAGGTGATCGGTCATCTGGCCAACGCCAACCCGGAATACCGCCACCCGTTCATGATCGAACGTGCCGTAAAGCGCGTCGGTTATATCGTGGTGAGCAGTGACCGTGGTCTGTGCGGTGGCTTGAATACCAACCTGTTCAAGGCCCTGGTCAAGGACATGAACGCCAATCGCGAGCAGGGTGTTGAAATCGACCTGTGCGTGATCGGTAGCAAGGGTGCGACTTTCTTCCGCATCTTTGGCGGCAACGTGGTAGCTGCAATCAGCCATCTGGGCGAAGAACCGTCGATCAATGATCTGATCGGTTCCGTCAAGGTCATGCTGGACGCCTACCTGGATGGCCGTATCGACCGCCTTTCGGTGGTATCGAACAAGTTCATCAATACCATGACGCAAAGTCCGACGGTCGAGCAGTTGGTACCGTTGGTGGCAACCCCGGATCAAGAACTCAAGCACCACTGGGACTACCTCTACGAACCCGATGCCAAAGAGCTGCTGGACGGCTTGATGGTGCGTTACGTGGAGTCGCAGGTCTACCAGGCGGTGGTCGAGAACAACGCGGCCGAACAGGCTGCCCGGATGATCGCCATGAAAAACGCCACAGACAACGCCGGTGACCTGATCAGCGACCTCCAGCTGATCTACAACAAGGCGCGTCAGGCTGCGATCACCCAGGAGATCTCGGAAATCGTCGGCGGCGCTGCCGCGGTTTAACGGTTCAAAAATTCAGAGGATCCAGCTATGAGTAGCGGACGTATCGTTCAGATCATCGGCGCCGTCATCGACGTGGAATTCCCACGTGACGGCGTACCGAGTGTTTACAACGCGCTGAAAGTTCAAGGCGCGGAAACCACCCTGGAAGTTCAGCAGCAGCTGGGCGACGGCGTGGTTCGTACTATTGCGATGGGCTCGACCGAAGGCTTGAAGCGCGGTCTGGCTGTAGTCGACAGCGGCGCTGCCATCTCTGTCCCGGTCGGTAAAGCGACCCTGGGCCGGATCATGGACGTGCTCGGCAACCCGATCGACGAAGCTGGCCCGATCGGCGAAGAAGAGCGTTGGGGTATTCACCGCGACGCACCTTCCTTCGCTGACCAGGCAGGCGGCAACGACCTGCTCGAAACCGGCATCAAGGTTATCGACCTGGTTTGCCCGTTCGCCAAGGGTGGTAAGGTTGGTCTGTTCGGTGGTGCCGGTGTCGGCAAGACCGTAAACATGATGGAACTGATCCGTAACATCGCCATCGAGCACAGCGGTTATTCCGTGTTCGCCGGTGTGGGTGAGCGTACTCGTGAGGGTAACGACTTCTACCACGAGATGAAGGACTCCAACGTTCTCGACAAAGTAGCCTTGGTCTACGGTCAGATGAACGAGCCACCAGGCAACCGTCTGCGCGTAGCGCTGACCGGCCTGACCATGGCCGAGAAGTTCCGTGACGAAGGTAACGACGTTCTGCTGTTCGTCGACAACATCTATCGTTACACCTTGGCCGGTACTGAAGTATCCGCACTGCTGGGCCGTATGCCTTCGGCAGTAGGTTACCAGCCGACCCTGGCTGAAGAGATGGGCGTACTGCAAGAGCGCATCACTTCGACCAAGGAAGGTTCGATCACCTCGATCCAGGCCGTATACGTGCCTGCGGACGACTTGACCGACCCGTCGCCAGCGACCACCTTCGCCCACTTGGACGCCACCGTCGTTCTGTCCCGTGACATCGCCTCCCTGGGTATCTACCCAGCGGTCGATCCACTCGACTCGACTTCGCGCCAGCTGGACCCGAACGTGATCGGCAACGAGCACTACGATACCGCTCGCGGCGTTCAGTACGTGCTGCAGCGCTACAAAGAGCTGAAGGACATCATTGCGATTCTGGGTATGGACGAACTGTCCGAAACAGACAAGCAGCTGGTATCCCGCGCTCGTAAGATTCAGCGCTTCTTGTCCCAGCCGTTCTTCGTGGCCGAAGTCTTCACCGGTTCTCCAGGCAAATACGTTTCCCTGAAAGACACCATCGCAGGCTTCAGCGGCATCCTCAAAGGTGACTACGACCACCTGCCAGAACAAGCGTTCTACATGGTCGGCAGCATCGAAGAAGCTGTTGAGAAAGCCAAGAAACTGTAATCCCGGTGCCCCGCAAGGGGCGCCAATCAGGTTGAGGCAAGCAGATGGCTATGACAGTCCATTGCGATATCGTCAGCGCAGAAGGAGAGATTTTCTCCGGTCTGGTCGAGATGGTAGTTGCGCACGGTAACCTGGGTGATCTTGGTATCGCTCCGGGCCACGCGCCGCTGATCACCAATCTCAAGCCAGGCCCGATCACGCTGACCAAGCAGGGTGGCACCCAAGAGGTGTTCTACATCTCTGGTGGTTTCCTCGAGGTCCAGCCGAACATGGTCAAGGTGCTTGCCGATACCGTGCAACGTGCTGGCGACCTGGACGAAGCTCAGGCCCAAGCAGCCCTCAAGGCTGCCGAGAACGCCCTGAACAGCAAAAGCGCTGATTTCGACTACGGCGCTGCTGCCGCGCGTCTGGCCGAGGCCGCAGCTCAGCTGCGTACCGTCCAGCAGATGCGCAAAGGGAAGTAATCGGCCCTGGCCGACGCTTCCGTTGCGATTGAGTAAAAGGGTAGCCTCGGCTACCCTTTTTCTTTTTCCGAAATTTCTCTTCGGTCACAGCGCTGACCGCCCCGGATTGGTAGCCAGTCAATGTCACTCGATATCGTTATTCTCGCCGCAGGCCAGGGCACCCGCATGCGTTCGGCACTGCCTAAAGTGCTGCACCCGGTAGCCGGCAACTCCATGCTCGGCCATGTTATCCACAGCGCGCGCCAGCTCAAGCCGCAAGGCATTCATGTAGTCATCGGCCACGGTGCCGAGATGGTTCGTGAACGCCTGGCAGCAGACGACCTCAACTTCGTCCTGCAAGACAAGCAACTGGGCACCGGCCATGCCGTCGCCCAGGCCATCCCGGCGCTGACCGCTGACACCGTGCTGGTGCTGTACGGCGATGTGCCGCTGATTGAAGTGGAAACCCTGCAGCGCCTGCTGGCCCAGGTCAGCCCACAGCAATTGGGCCTGCTAACCGTCAACCTGGAAGACCCGACCGGATATGGCCGCATCGTCCGCGATGCTCAGGGCCAGGTTGCCGCGATCGTCGAACACAAGGATGCCAGCGAGGCACAGAAGGCGATCACCGAGGGCAACACCGGAATCCTGGCCATGCCGGCTGCGCGCCTGAGCGACTGGATGAGCCGTTTGTCCAACAACAATGCCCAGGGCGAGTACTACCTCACCGACGTCATTGCCATGGCTGTGGCAGACGGCCTGGTGGTCGCTACCGAGCAGCCGCACGATGCCATGGAAGTGCAGGGCGCCAACGACCGCCGCCAGTTGTCCGAGCTCGAGCGTCATTACCAGCTGCGCGAAGGTCGCCGCCTGATGGCGCTGGGCGTGACCCTGCGTGATCCGGCCCGCTTCGATGTGCGCGGCGAGGTGACAGTCGGCCGGGATGTGCTGATCGACGTCAACGTGATTCTCGAAGGCAAGGTGGTGATCGAGGATGACGTGCAGATCGGCCCCAACTGTGTGATCAAGAACAGCACCTTGCGCAAGGGTGCTGTGGTCAAGGCCAACAGCCATATCGAAGGTGCGGTGCTGGGCGAGGGCAGCGATGCTGGCCCGTTTGCGCGCCTGCGCCCGGGCAGCGTGCTGGATGCCAAAGCGCATGTGGGTAACTTTGTTGAGCTGAAGAACGCTCATCTGGGCGAGGGTGCCAAAGTCGGTCACCTGACCTACCTGGGCGATGCTGAGGTCGGTGCACGCACCAATATTGGCGCCGGCACCATCACCTGCAACTACGATGGCGCCAACAAATTCAAGACAGTGCTGGGCGCGGACGTCTTTATCGGCTCGAACAACTCGCTGGTCGCGCCTGTGGATATCCTGGACGGCGCCACTACCGCGGCCGGTTCGACCATCAATCAAAACGTCGAGGCCGGTCAGCTGGCAGTCGCGCGTAGCCGTCAGCGCAATATCGACGGATGGAAGCGCCCTGTGAAAATCACCAAGAACTGATTTATCCACAGCCGTTAATCAGAAAGCCGACTTATGTGAGTAAGTCGGCTTTCTGATTTCAACAGGTGACAATCCGTTTCGAAAGTTACCCACAGGCGCAGGAACGCTTGACGAAGACACCGAGTTAGGTTTTGATTGGCCTACTTATCTTTCGAATCGAAACTTAACCTGTCATGTCGAAACGAAACACCCCCCAGCGCCGTCATAACATCCTTGCCCTGCTCAGCGAGCAAGGCGAGGTGAGTGTGGATAACCTGGCCAAGCGTTTCGAAACCTCCGAGGTGACCATCCGCAAGGATCTGGCTGCGCTCGAAAGCAATGGCCTGCTGCTGCGTCGCTATGGCGGCGCGGTACCGGTACCGCAGGAGCTGCTGGCCGAAGCTGTGCAACCCGTATCCCTGTACAAGCAGGCCATCGCTCGCGCCGCCGTGGAGCGGATCCGCGAGCACGCCCGGATCATCATCGACAGCGGCAGTACCACCGCCGCCATGATCCCTGAGCTGGGCCGCCAGCCCGGCCTGGTGGTGATGACCAACTCGCTCAACGTAGCCCGCGCCATCAGTGACCTTGAACACGAGCCGGTGCTGTTGATGACCGGAGGCACCTGGGACCCGCATTCGGAGTCGTTCCAGGGCCAGGTCGCCGAGCAGGTACTGCGCTCGTACGATTTCGACCAGTTGTTCATCGGCGCCGATGGCATCGACCTGCAGCGTGGCACCACCACCTTCAACGAGCTGCTCGGTTTGAGCCGCGTGATGGCCGAAGTTGCCCGCGAAGTGATCGTGATGGTCGAGTCGGACAAGGTCGGACGCAAGATCCCTAACCTGGAGCTGCCGTGGAGCAGCATCAGTACCCTTATTACAGACGAGCGCCTGCCCATGGCAGCGCGCGAAGCATTCAAAGCCCGCGGCATTAACCTGATCTGCGCCGCGATCAGCCAGGAGCAATAATATGTGTGGAATCGTTGGTGCCGTTGCTGAACGTAATATCACGACCATTCTGATCGAAGGCCTCAAGCGCCTCGAGTACCGTGGCTACGACAGCGCTGGCCTGGCTGTGCTGACCGAGAACGGCGCGCTGCAACGCCGCCGCCGCATCGGCAAGGTCAGCGAGCTGGATGCCGCCGTCGCCGCCGAGCCCCTTGCCGGCAAGCTGGGCATTGCCCACACCCGCTGGGCCACCCACGGCGCGCCGACCGAGCAGAATGCCCACCCGCATTTCTCCAGCGATGAACTGGCGGTGGTGCACAACGGCATCATCGAAAACCACGAAGAGCTGCGCGAAGAGCTCAAAAGCCTGGGTTACGTATTTGCCTCGCAGACCGACACCGAAGTCATCGTCCACCTGATTCATCACACCCTCAAAAGCACACCAGACCTGGCCGATGCCCTCAAGGCGGCGGTCAAGCGCCTGCATGGTGCCTACGGCCTGGCGCTGATCAGCATCAAGCAGCCGGACCGCCTGGTCGCCGCACGCAGCGGCAGCCCGCTGGTGATCGGCCTCGGCCACGGCGAAAACTTCCTCGCCTCCGACCAGTTGGCCCTGCGCCAGGTCACCGACCGCTTCATGTACCTGGAGGAGGGCGACATCGCCGAAATCCGCCGCGACCAGATCACCATCTGGGACCAGGCCGGCGCACAGGTGCAACGCGAAACCGTGCAGTACCACGAAGGCGCTGAAGCAGCCGACAAAGGCACTTATCGCCACTTCATGCTCAAGGAAATCCACGAGCAGCCAGCGGTGGTGCAGCGCACTCTCGAAGGCCGCCTGGGCGGTGACCATGTGCTGGTGCAAGCCTTCGGTCCACAAGCTGCCGAGCTGTTCGCCAAAGTACGCAATGTGCAGATCGTTGCCTGCGGCACCAGCTACCACGCCGGTATGGTCGCCCGTTACTGGCTGGAAAGCCTGGCCGGCATCCCTTGCCAGGTCGAAGTCGCCAGCGAGTTCCGCTACCGCAAGGTCGTAGTGCAGCCAGACACCCTGTTCGTGTCGATTTCCCAGTCGGGCGAAACTGCCGACACCTTGGCCGCCCTGCGCAACGCCAAGGAGCTCGGCTTCCTTGGCAGCCTGGCCATCTGCAACGTCGGCATCAGCTCGCTGGTGCGCGAGTCCGACCTGACCTTGCTGACCCTGGCTGGCCCGGAAATCGGCGTTGCCTCGACCAAGGCCTTCACCACCCAGCTGGTCTCGCTGATGCTGCTCACCCTGGCCCTCGGCCGCGTACGTGGCACCCTCGAAGCCGGTGTAGAAGCAGAGCTGGTCGAAGAGCTGCGCCGCCTGCCGACTCGCCTGGGCGAAGCGCTGGCGATGGACGGCGTGGTCGAGAAGATCGCCGAGCTGTTCGCCGACAAGCACCACACCCTGTTCCTCGGCCGCGGCGCGCAGTACCCGGTAGCCATGGAAGGTGCGCTCAAGCTCAAGGAAATCTCCTACATCCACGCTGAAGCCTACCCAGCTGGCGAGCTCAAGCACGGCCCGCTGGCGCTGGTAGACGCCGACATGCCGGTAGTCACCGTCGCGCCGAACAACGAACTGCTGGAGAAGCTCAAGTCTAACCTGCAGGAAGTCCGCGCCCGCGGTGGTGAGCTGGTGGTGTTTGCCGATGAGCACGCCGGCATGAGCAATGCAGAAGGCATTCACGTGATCAACGTGCCGCACATCGCCGACGCGCTGGCGCCGATTCTCTACACCATCCCGCTGCAGTTACTGTCGTACTACGTGGCGGTGTTGAAGGGGACTGATGTCGACCAGCCGCGGAACTTGGCTAAGTCGGTTACGGTGGAGTGATGTGAAGCTGGGAGGGCGGTTGGTTGGCCATGCAATATGGCTGACGCGAGATAAACGCCCTCCCGGATACACCACTCGGCCGCGATCCAGAGTAGATCTGTACGCCGCCAGCGGATAGTTAGTGGGAACACAACCGGGGCAACAAGGCTGCTCCGGTTGCGATTGGCTCGCAGCCTGATCCCTTGCCTTCATCGCTACAACCGCGGGCATGTTGCCGCCAACACCGATATCACCGCCATCCTCAGCCCCTAACTGTGATATGCCGGCTACTTGGCTTTCCCCAGCGCTCACTCATCTATTCGAAAATTCAGCAGTTGCTGCTTGAATGTGGAGAACGATCGTTCTACATTTAATCCATGGGCAGACCAACGATAGATCATCGAGACCAGATCCTCGCAACCGCCGAGAAACTCATTTACCAGAACGGTATTCATGCCACAGGCATGGATCTACTGGTGAAGACCTCTGGCGTGTCCCGCAAGGGCATCTACAACCATTTCGCTACCAAGGATGAGGTGGCCGCTGCGGCGCTGAGTGCGCGCGATGTGCGATGGATGCAATGGTTTAGAACAGAGTGCGACAAAGCGTCTACGCCGTATGACCGTGTGCTTACTATGTTCTCTGTTTTGAAGGGCTGGTTCGAATCCGAGGGTTTTTGTGGCTGTGCCTTCATCAATACAGCAGGCGAGGTTGGGAATCCCGATGATCCCATCCGCCAGCTCGCAAAGCTGCACAAGCAAAAGCTCCTGGACTACACGCTTGAACTGACCGAGCAATTGAACACCGAGCAACCGTTGGTGTTAGCCAGGCAGTTACTGGTGTTGATGGAAGGCGCAATCACCATGGCGCGAGTTATGGGTGATTATCACGCTGCTGATGATGCAAAGGACGTTGCGCGGATGTTGCTGAAAGAGTTCACGCCCTAACGCTTGAGCTGCAGAGAAACAACTCAAACTTATCTATCCTGCTCGACTGGAGTCACGACCATGTCCAATGCCCAAACTCGTCCGCCACTTCCTCCTTTCACTCGCGAAACAGCGATTGAAAAAGTTCGACTGGCTGAAGACGGTTGGAACAGCCGGGATGCCGAGAAAGTCTCGCTCGCCTACACGCTGGATACCAAATGGCGTAACCGTGTTGAATTTGCCGCCAATCGCGAAGAAGCCAAAGGCTTTCTCACCCGCAAGTGGAAAAAAGAACTCGATTATCGCCTGATCAAGGAGCTCTGGGCCTTTACCGATAATCGCATCGCCGTTCGCTACGCGTATGAGTGGCATGATGACTCAGGTAACTGGTTCCGCTCCTACGGTAACGAGAACTGGGAGTTCGAATCGGATGGCCTGATGCATCGTCGTTTCGCCAGCATTAACGACATGCCTATCAAGGAAAGCGAGCGCAAGTTCCACTGGCCACTGGGCCGCCGCCCGGATGATCACCCAGGCCTGACCGAGCTTGGCCTGTAAAGCATCTAAACTTCCCGGCGTTGCAGCCGGAATTCCTTCGGCGTCAGCCCGGTAGCCCGCTTGAAGAAGCGCGAAAAGTAAGCCTGTTCGGCAAAGCCCAGACTGTCGGCCACCTGGCCGATGGTCATTGAGGTGTAGACCAGGTTGCGCTTGGCCTCGAGGATTACCCGCTGGTTGACCAGTTGCAGCGCAGACTGGCCGGCAAGTTGCCGACACAGCGCATTGAGGTGGGCAGTGCTGACGCCGATCTGCCGGGCGTAGTCATCAATCTGCTGGTGTTCACGGAAGTGCTTTTCTATCAGCTGCGCCAGATGATCAAGGTGCTGCATCCCGCGCTCACGGGGTTTCGCGATGTGCTGAGCACGCTCGCGAGCACGCCGTGAGATCCATACCAGCAGGGCACACAGCAGCGACTGCAACATCAAGTCGCGCTCCGGTCGGCGCAATACGTATTCCTCGGTCAACTGGGCGAACAACTGCTCCAGGTAGGCTCGGTCTTCGCCAGCCAGGTAGCAGTGTGCCTCAGCCATTGGCTTGCCTTCGAGCAGCGGCGCAAAGCGGTCGAGTACCGGCTTGGCCAGGCTGATCACATAGCCTTGGATGTCCTCGGAAAAGCGAAACCCGTGAATGCTCATCACCGGAACGATCTGTAAGGCACCACCGCTCACTTGCTGTTCGACATCTTCGACCAGGACTCGGGCCTGCCCAGCCTGCACGTAGAGCAATTGCGCCAGATCGCCGTGGCGGTGGGTCTTGATTTCCCAGTCATGCAGACGACTGCGCTCAGGAATCGACTCGCAGTGGATCAGATCTGGCGTCGGCCAGGACGTCTCGCCGTAGAGCTTGAACACCGGGATACCATTCACGTTCGCCATTGCCGATATCCGCAGATCCTCGAAAAGTCCTAAAAATAAAGCAGAAAGTGCCTTCTTATGGAACCTCTATCTGCGAAAAATACAGAACGACTAATCGTAACCCTGAGCCCCGGCTCATGAGGATAAGAACAATGAAGACTCAAATTGCCATTATCGGGGCGGGTCCGTCTGGACTGCTGCTCGGCCAACTGCTGCAAAACGCCGGTATCGACAACGTGATCATCGAGCGCCAGAGCCCTGACTATGTCCTCGGCCGGATCCGCGCCGGCGTGCTTGAGCAAGGTATGGTTGATCTGCTGCGCGAGGCGGGTGTTTGTGCACGGATGGATCAGGAAGGGCTGGTGCACGATGGTTTCGAGCTGGCCTTCAACGGTCGTGTCGAGCACATCAACCTGCGCGAACTGACTGGCGGCAAGACCGTGATGATCTATGGCCAGACCGAGGTCACCCGCGATCTCATGCAGGCTCGCCGGCACAGTGGTGCGCCTACCTACTACGACGCCAGCGATGTGCAACTGCACGAGTTGAAGGGCGACAAGCCTTACGTCACGTTCATCCAGGACGGTAACCAGGTGCGCATCGACTGCGACCTGATCGCCGGCTGCGATGGCTATCACGGCGTTTCCCGCAAATCGATCCCGGACGGCGTGCTCAAGGAATTTGAGCGGGTGTATCCGTTCGGTTGGCTGGGCGTTCTGGCCGATACGCCGCCGGTCAACGAAGAACTGATATACGCCAGCCACGAGCGCGGCTTTGCCCTGTGCAGCATGCGCTCGCCCACGCGCACTCGTTACTACGTGCAGGTCGCCAGCGATGAAAAGGTCGAGGACTGGTCGGATCAGCGCTTCTGGGACGAACTCAAGAGCCGTTTGCCCGAAGCCGTTGCCGCCAAGCTGATTACCGGCCCCTCCATCGAGAAAAGCATCGCGCCGCTGCGCAGCTTCGTGGTCGAGCCAATGCAGTATGGCCACCTGTTCCTGGTCGGGGATGCCGCCCACATCGTCCCGCCTACCGGCGCCAAGGGCTTGAACCTGGCCGCCAGCGACGTCAGCACCCTTTACCGAATCCTGCTCAAGTACTACCACGAAGGCCGCCAGGACCTGCTCGAGCGTTACTCGCAGATCTGCCTGCGCCGAGTCTGGAAGGCCGAACGCTTCTCTTGGTGGATGACCTCGGTGTTGCATCAATTCCCCGGCACCGACGCCTTCAGCCAACGCATGCAGCAGACCGAACTGGAATACTTCGTGAGCTCGGAAGCCGGGCGTAAAACGATTGCGGAGAACTATGTTGGCTTGCCGTACGAGGCGGTGGAGTGAATGATGGGCGCCACTCCTATACCCTCGGCAATCCAGCCAGCCATTGCAGCGGAACCCTGACATGCACGGGATGACCCCAGAAGTATTAGCCGATCTTGCTCCCGAAGGAACGCTGCGAGTTGCGATCAACTACGGCAATCCGGTCCTCGCCCAGCAGGGCGCTGATGGCACACCCTTGGGCGTGTCCGTTGCCTTGGCCAAAGCGCTGGCCGCTGAACTCGGTGTCGAATTGCAGATAACCGGCTTCGACGCCGCCGGCAAGGTGTTTGCGGCGTTGGACCAAGACCTGTGGCGTGTCGCGTTCCTGGCGATCGAGCCGGTGCGGGCCGCTCAGATCGATTTCACCGAGCCCTATGTGCTCATCGAAGGTACTTATCTAGTCAAGCGTGATTCAGCCTGGCAGCACGTGGACGAGCTCGATCAGGCTCAAACCCGTATCGCTGTGAGCAAGGGCGCGGCCTATGATCTGTATCTGTCCCGTACCCTGCAGCATGCGCAGTTGGAGCGTGCAGACACGTCCCCTGCCGCCGTGGATCTGTTCATCGCCAATGGGCTGGATGCCGCGGCAGGGGTGCGTCAGCCGCTGGAGCAGTTTGCCTTGGGTAACCCTGAGTACCGGGTAATGGACGGCGCGTTTACCGCTATTCGCCAGGCCATGGCAGTGCCACGCGGCAGGGATGCCGGCGCTGCATACGTTCGCGGGTTCATCGAGCGATGCCTGGCGCAAGGCTTTGTTCGTGGGGCGTTGTTGGCGAGCGGTCAGGCCGACGTCAGCGCGCCTCGCTGACCCTGGCCGACCAGCGTCAGCTCCCTGGCTGAGTAGCTGTACTACCCTGTTGCGAAGACGTCCGAACTTCACACGGGGGACTCTTCATGCAAGCGCAACTTCCACCCGCACTGCAGCAGCTGCATTTACCCTTGCGTCTCAAGCTTTGGGATGGCAATCAGTTCGATCTGGGGCCTAGCCCTCAGGTCACCATCCTGATCAAGGAACCGCAACTGATCAGCCAGCTCAGCCACCCCAGCATGGGTGAGCTGGGCACTGCGTTCGTTGAAGGCAAGCTGGAGTTGGAAGGCGACATCGGCGAGGCGATCCGGGTCTGCGATGAGCTCAGCGATGCCTTGCTGGTGGGGCAGCAGGACACCGCACCGGTACGCTCCGCGCACGACAAGCACACCGATGCGCAGGCCATCTCCTACCACTACGATGTGTCTAATGAGTTCTACCAGCTGTGGCTGGACCAGGACATGGCCTACTCGTGCGCCTACTTCAAGGAGCCGGACAACACCCTCGATCAGGCCCAGCAAGACAAGTTCGACCACCTGTGTCGCAAGCTACGCCTGCAGCAGGACGACTACCTGCTGGACGTCGGCTGTGGCTGGGGCGGGCTGGCGCGCTTCGCTGCGCGTGAGTATGGCGCCAAGGTGTTCGGCATCACCTTGAGCAAGGAGCAGCTCAGGCTGGCGCGCCAGCGGGTCAAGGAGGAGGGGCTGACCAAGCGGGTCGATCTGCAGATCCTCGACTATCGCGATCTGCCGCAGGACGGACGCTTCGACAAGGTGGTCAGTGTCGGTATGTTCGAGCATGTCGGCCATGCCAACCTCGACCTGTATTGCCAGACGTTGTTCGGCGCCGTGCGTGAGGGTGGGGTGGTGATGAATCATGGCATCACGGCGCGGCATGTGGATGGCCGACCGGTGGGCAGAGGGGCGGGCGCGTTCATCGACCGTTACGTGTTCCCCAATGGCGAGCTGCCGCACCTGTCAATGATCAGTAGCAGCATCTGCACCGCCGGGCTCGAGGTGGTGGATGTCGAGAGCCTGCGCTTGCATTACGCGAGGACGCTGCATCAGTGGAGTGAAAACCTCGAGCACCAGCTGCACCGGGCAGCGGCGATAGTGCCGGCCAAGACTCTGCGTATCTGGCGGCTATATCTGGCGGGGTGTGCCTATGCCTTCAGCAAGGGCTGGATCAACCTGCACCAGATCCTCGCGGTCAAACCCTATGCCGATGGCCACCACGATCTGCCATGGACGCGCGAAGATCTGTATCGCTGAGCGCCCTCAGAGCACCGGAGATATCAGCCGAGCGATACGCATCCCAAGCTGTTGCAGGCGATGGGTATCGCGGCTGTCCTCGGCAGTGATCTCCTTGGCGTGGGAGAAGTCCTCCTGCAACATCGCCTCGACCTGATCGGCAAACGCCCGGTCAACGGTCAGCAGGGTGATTTCGAAATTCAGCCGGAACGAGCGGTTGTCCAGGTTGGCGCTGCCAATGGCGCTGACCTCATCGTCAACCAACACCACCTTCTGATGCAGGAAGCCTGGCTGGTAGCGGAACATGCGTACGCCGGCGCGCACCGCTTCGAAGGCAAACAGGCTGGAAGCAGCGTAGACCACGCGATGGTCCGGTCGCGCCGGAATCAGCACGCGCACGTCCACGCCGCGCATCACAGCCAGGCGCAATGCGGCAAACACGGCCTCGTCGGGGATGAAGTAGGGCGTGGTTATCCACACCCGGTGCACCGCCGAATGGATAGCCTCGACGAAGAACAGCGAGCAGGTTTCCTGGGGATCAGCCGGGCCGCTCGCCAGCAGCTGGCAGAGCACGCCGTTGTCCGGGTAGTTGTCCTGCAGAATCAGCGGCGACAGCTCGCGCGTTGCCCAGTACCAGTCCTCGGCAAATGACTCCTGCAGGCAGGCCACGGCCGGGCCGTTGATCTGGACATGGGTATCGCGCCAAGGGGACAGCTGTGGGTTGCCGCCCAGGTATTCATCGCCCACGTTATGCCCACCGATAAAGCCGACTTCACCATCGGCCACGACGATCTTGCGGTGGTTGCGGAAGTTGACCTGAAAGCGGTTGAACCAGCCGCCACGGGTGGCGAAAGCCTTTACTTGCACACCGCCATCGCGCAGCGCCTTCACGTAGCTGGCAGGCAGCGCGTGGCTGCCGATGCGGTCGTAGAGGACGAAAACCTGCACACCCTCGCCAGCCTTGCGCAACAGCAACTGCTGTAGCTCGCGGCCGATGATGTCGTCGTGGATGATGAAAAACTGGACCAGCACCGCTTGCCGCGCTTTGTCGATCGCAGCAAAGATCGCGTCAAAGGTAGCCCGGCCATTGATCAGCAGCTTGACCTGGTTGTTCGCCAGGCACGGCATGCGACCCAGCTTGGGCATGGCGCGCAGGGCCTTGTAACTGTCCGACTCGCGCGCCGCCAATGCTTCTTCAACCCATGGCCGCCAGTTCAGGTTGGCCATCGCCACGTGCATTTCCTGGTTGGCCTGACGGCGCGCCTTGATATAGGCGTTGAACGAGCGGGCGCCGAAGACTAGATAAGGGATCAATGCCAGATATGGGATGAACAGCAACGGCATCGCCCAAGCAATTGCGCCCTGGGCAGTGCGCACGGTGAGCACGGCATGCAGAGCAGCTACCATCCCCAATAAATGAGTGAAGCCAATCACGTAACCGAAGAAATAGAGGCTGTGGTAATCCATGTGCATCCTGCTTGCTGAGAACACTACTGATAACAGACCACGGGTCTAGTCTAGCGTGCAACCGACTGACAAATTTGACGTCTAAGCTGAGTCCGGCCAGTTGCCCGGTTATGCCAAGGAGCATTTATTGATGAACATCCGCCTGCCCCTGTTCGCCCTGGTCGTGGGTCTGACCAGCCCGTTGGTCCACGCACAAATGCTCCAGCCTGGGCTGTGGGAGCTGACCACCAGCGACATGCAGGTCGATGGCAAAGCGCTGCCCGACATGGGCTTCATGCTTGGTCAGCTGAAGAACCTGCCGCCTGAGCAACGGGCGATGATGGAAGGCGTGCTGGCTAAGCAAGGTATTACCGTTGGTGGCAATGGCGTGCGCTCGTGCCTGACACCGGAGCAGGTCAAGACCGACGATATTCCGCTGCAGGACCCCAAGTCCGGTTGCACCCAGAAGATCACTGACCGCACCGGCAAGATCTGGAAGTTTGAATTCAGCTGCCCGAAAGCGCAGGGTCAGGGTGAAGCGACGTTCCTCAGTGACCGCGAATTCACCACCAAGGTCAACGGCACCTTCAATGCTTCGGGTGTGGAACAGAAGGGCAGCATGAATACCCGCGCGCTGTGGCTGGGTAGCGACTGTGGCACGGTCAAGCCACGGGTGGGCGGCTAAGCGCTATTGTTGCAACCGGCTGCCCCAGCAGCCGGTTGCTGTTTCACCAGCGCCATTCGCTGACGGCTACCGCATCGTGCGCATGCAGGCTCTCTGCGTGCTCGACCTTTACGCTGAATCCATTTGCCCAAGGCAGCGCCTGCATCGCTACATGCAGGCGGCGGGTAGCATCTTCGCAGAACATCAGGTTCTGCCCATTGGCTAAAGCAAAGGCCTGCTCATCGGCGCGCTTCACTGCTGTCTGCACCGCAGTGCCCAGTGCTGCCTCCGTGCTATCTATCAGCACTCTGAAAGGCATTGTGTCGTCGCTCGTGGCTAACCTCACCTTGATGTGTGCTTCGCTGCGCTGGCTGTGCGGTGTGGCGACGATGCCTTCACTGCTGCCGAGCCAGGCAAGCACTGCCTCTTGCTGCAGTTCCACACCAGCGAAATCATCCAGGAACTGCTGCTGAATGAGCTGACGCGCCAGCGCAGCGGAACATGGGCATGTCGAGGAATAGGCAATCCGCACAAATAGTTCCACGTGGAACATTTCGTTTTTGATCGACGCATCAACGGTTACTGGATAGCTCTTCCAGCCGGCTAGCGAGCTGATCAACGCAGGTCGATTGACCAGATAATCAAAACTCAGACTGCAATGAGCGGCCGTAGACAGGCCTTCGTGGGTGTCGAGGAACTCGCTGAGCAGGCGGCGCAAGACAAGAGGCGACAGTTCGTCCTGCTCAAGGCTTTGCAATGCCAGGTACAAGCGCGACATGTGGATACCGCGCGAGCGTCCATCAACCAGATTGACACCTGCGCTGGCGCGAGCACTCACCCGGTGCCCCTCGATGGTCACGGGCAGCGCGATGCCTTGCATGCCGACCCAATCCAGCGGCAGGGCCTGTGCGTCCATCTGTGCAGCAATATCGGGCAGGATCATGGGTGGCTTCCGGGAGAGATTATTCGCAGGACAGGTTGGCCAAATTGTATTGTTATAATATAACATTAAGCAAATGCATCGTTTCGAATGCGTTCGCCTGATGAGGTTTGCCATGTCCACCCGTCTCCCCGTCACCGTGCTGTCTGGCTTTCTTGGCGCAGGCAAAAGCACCTTGCTCAATCATGTGCTGCGCAACCGCGATAACCTGCGCGTCGCCGTCATCGTCAACGACATGAGCGAAATCAACATCGATGCCAGCGAAGTGCAGCGCAACGTCAGCCTCAACCGCGCCGAGGAAAAACTGATCGAGATGAGCAACGGCTGCATCTGCTGCACCCTGCGCGAAGACCTGCTCGAAGAAGTGGCCCGGCTGGCCGAGGACGGCCGCTTCGATTACCTGCTGGTCGAGTCGACCGGCATCTCCGAACCGCTACCAGTCGCCGAGACCTTCACCTTCCGCGATGAACAAGGTCGGAGCCTGTCTGACCTGGCCCGGCTCGACACCATGGTGACCGTGGTTGACGGGTTGAATTTTCTGCACGACTTCCAGGCCGCAGATACCTTGGCCAGCCGCGGTGAGACGCTGGGCGAAGACGATGAGCGTTCGATCAGTGACCTACTGATCGAGCAGATCGAGTTCGCCGATGTGCTGCTGCTGAGCAAGATCGACCTGATCGGCCAGGACCAGCGCAACGAGCTGATGGCGATCCTGCGTAGCCTCAATGCCCGCGCGCAAATCGTGCCGATGGTGATGGGCCAAGTGCCGCTGGCGCAGATTCTCGACACCGGGCTGTTCGACTTCGAGCAGGCAGCGCAGGCACCCGGCTGGCTGCAGGAGCTGCGCGGCGAGCACGTACCAGAGACCGAGGAATACGGCATCGCCGCAAGTTCCTGGCAGGCGCGTCGGCCACTGCACCCGCAGCGGTTCTTCGACTTTATCCACAAGCCATGGACCAACGGCCGACTGCTGCGCTCGAAAGGCTTCTTCTGGCTTGCCAGCAAGTATCAGGAGGCGAGTAGTTGGTCGCAGGCGGGCGGCATGATGCGCTACAGCTATGCGGGGCGCTGGTGGTGTTTTGTGCCGGAGGACCAGTGGCCGCAGGACGACGCCAGCAAGGCTGCGATCCTGGGTCACTGGAGTGAGGAAGCCGGTGATTGCCGTCAGGAACTGGTATTCATCGGGCAGAACATCGACTTTGCACAGTTATCCACAGCGCTGGATGCGTGCCTATTAACTGATGAGGAGATGGCCGCTGGTTCTGACGCGTGGCTGAAATTTTCAGACCCGTTCGGCGCTTGGCATGAGGATATGGCAGCGTAAAACGATGCCTGTGGATAACCTCGCGATTCGCAGGCTAGCCTTGACTGCCTGAGCCGGCGGGGCATAGTGGACGCTTCCGGTTACGGGGCCGCTTTGCCTCGCTCTGCGCAGATCCATCGACATGCTCAAGAACATCCCCACCCACATTGTTGCCGGCCCTCTAGGCGCCGGCAAGACCAGCCTGATTGGCCATTTGCTTGTGCAAAGGCCTGCCAATGAGCGCTGGGCAGTGCTGGTCAACGAGTTTGGTCAGATTGGCCTGGACGCTGCGCTGTTGCACCGTGACGAAGACGGCGTTGCCATCGCTGAGGTTGCCGGTGGCTGCTTGTGCTGCGTCAATGGCGTGCCGTTTCAGGTTGGGCTGGGTCGGCTGCTGCGCAAAGCTCGCCCGGACCGGCTGTTTATTGAGCCGTCCGGCCTGGGTCATCCGTTGCAGCTGTTGCAGCAGTTAAGCCAGGCGCCCTGGGCCGGCATACTGCAGTTGCAGCCACTGATGATGGTACTGGATGCGTCAGCATTGGTCAGGGGAGAGCGCTTGGCAGAGGCGCAGCAACAAGCGCTGGCGGCAGCGGAGCTGTTGATAATCAACAAGGCCGACGCTGTGGATAATCCTCAGCGGCTGGCAATAACCGCGCAGTTATCCGGCAAACCCGCTTTCTGGACCGAACAAGGACGGCTGGCGATCGCAGAACTTTTACAGTTTTCCACAGGCCCGACCCATGCTGTGACGGTTGCGCCGTTGCCTGAGGACAACTATCTCCAGCCAGCCGCCTCATTGTGGACAAGTAGCGACAAGCCATTGTTTGCCGCTAAAAAAGGCGAAGGTGGTTGGAGCTGTGGCTGGCGCTGGCATCCATCCCAACGCTTCGAACAAGGCCGCATCGAGCATTTTCTCAGCACCACGGCCTGGCTCAGAGCCAAAGGAGTTATCCACAGCACAACTGGCTGGCAGTCGTTCAACGGGCTAGCTGACGGCGCCTTGAGTTGGCAGCGCAGCGAATGGCGCAAGGATTCACGGCTGGAGCTGATCTTCGAGCAAGAGCAGCCTATAGCTGCGCTGCAGCAGGCCATGACCGACTGCCGTATTCAGCGCTGATCATTGCTCCAACGGTTGTGATCCTGGCGCCACTGCTGCATCTCGATCACGTTGTCGCTGCGCGGCGCCGGTTTGATTTCGAACGGGTAGGGCGCCAGTTCGATCTGCATGGTGTGTGCACCAAACTGTGTGACCGTACCCGGATGGCGCTGCTCGCCCGTCACGGTGAACTCGAAGTTGTAGATCCGCGCCAGGCGCTTGCGGCCGTTGGCGTCGCGGACAAAGCCAATACGCTTGAGCGCTACGGCCTCGTCCAGCAGCTCCAGGTCGAGTTTGGCGCAATGCTGTTTGACCCGCTCGAGGGCTTTCTCGCGCAGCCCGTGGTTATGCCACAGCCAGGCGCCGCCGCTGGCCAGCAGCATCAGGAAGAAGAGGTTCTCCAGGGTCAACATTTGCATATGCTCCAAACAGGTAGATCCAGCTTAACTGCGTCCCTGGCCTGTCGTACAGGTGGCAATCGGGTTCATACTGCGCGACGTTCTTATCTTGAAATCAGTTTTGGAAACCTCTGCATGAAACGCACGCCGCACTTGCTCGCGATCCAATCCCATGTGGTCTTCGGCCACGCCGGAAACAGCGCCGCGGTGTTTCCCATGCAGCGCATAGGCGTGAATGTCTGGCCGCTGAACACGGTGCAGTTCTCCAACCATACTCAGTATGGCCAGTGGGCCGGAGAAGTGCTTGCTCCAGCGCAAATTCCTGCGTTGGTGGAAGGCATTGCCAACATCGGCGAGCTGGGCAACTGCGATGCGGTGTTGTCCGGGTATCTGGGCAGCGCCGAGCAGGGACGGGCGATTCTGGCTGGCGTCGAGCGGATCAAGGCGGTCAACCCAAAGGCGCTGTATCTGTGCGACCCGGTCATGGGCCATGCCGAGAAGGGCTGCAGCGTGCCGGCCGAGGTCAGCGAGTTCCTTCTGCAACAGGCCGCGGCCAAGGCCGATATTCTCTGCCCTAACCAGCTTGAGCTGGACAGCTTCAGCGGGCGCAAGGCGCAGTCGCTGGAAGATTGCGTGGCCATGGCGCGCAACCTGCTCGCCCGCGGGCCGCAGGTGGTGCTGGTCAAGCACCTGAGCTATCCCGGCCGCGCCGAAGATTCTTTCGAAATGCTGCTGGTAACCGGCGAAGACTGCTGGCACCTGCGCCGGCCGCTGCTGTGCTTCCCACGCCAGCCGGTTGGCGTCGGTGACCTCACCTCAGGGCTGTTCCTGGCTCGCGTGCTGCTGGGCGACAGCTGGCTGCAAGCGTTTGAATACACCGCAGCGGCTGTCCATGAGGTGCTGCTGGAAACCCAAGCCTGCGCCAGCTACGAACTGCAGCTGGTGCGAGCCCAGGATCGCATTGCCCATCCGCGGGTGCGTTTCGAAGCGCAGCGCCTGAGCGTTTAAATCGAGTCGGTTTTCAGGTCCTGGTAGCGTTTTTCCAGCTCCTGACGAATCTGCCGGCGCTGTTTTCCTTGGAGGAAGCGGCGTTTTTCTTCGCTGCTTTGCGGCAGGCGCGCCGGGACCGGGACTGGCCGGCGATTGTCATCCACCGCCACCATGGTGAAGAAGCAGCTGTTGGAGTGGCGAACGGAGCGCTCACGAATGTTCTCGGTTACCACTTTGATGCCGACTTCCATCGACGTATTGCCGGTGTAGTTGACCGATGCCATGAACGTCACCAGCTCACCGACATGCACAGGCTCGCGGAACACTACCTGATCGACCGACAGGGTCACTACATACGTCCCCGCATAACGGCTGGCGCACGCATAGGCCACCTCGTCGAGGTATTTGAGCAAGGTGCCGCCGTGTACGTTGCCGGAGAAGTTGGCCATGTCCGGAGTCATCAGGACGGTCATAGTCAGCTGGGCGTTTCCAGGTTCCATAGAGTGCTCACGGTGAGGTTGCGCTGAATCGGGGCCGGTATCTGCAGACACTTCTTGGTACCCCTGTTGAATTTCCGATCTAGATACGGGACGCCGCAGAGCGCTCCGTCGTCACGCGCATGGGCCGTCAGCGGTGTTGTGCACCACACCCGGGCAGCGGTCAGAGCTCGCATCACAAAACGTGCAGCAGCACATCAACCGATCTGTTTCTGCATATTGCGCAGACGTTTTGCGTCCGGGCGCGATGGTAACCTGAGTCGGCCCATGCAACATGGGCTTTCCCGCTTTAATCACAGTATGTACTTGCTGCCCGCTCAGGTTCGCCTCAGCGGAGGAGCGGTCTGCTCTGGCACCGTGAACAAGGAGTAGCACGCCATGCATGCCATAAGCTTCATCCAGGATCTTGCCGTAATCATGTTGGTGGCGGGCGTGGTCACCATCCTCTTTCATCGGTTGAAACAGCCGGTGGTCCTGGGTTACATCGTTGCCGGCTTTATCATCGGCCCGCACACCCCGCCATTTGGCCTCATTCACGACGAAGATACGATCAAGACCCTGGCCGAGCTTGGGGTGATCTTCCTGATGTTCTGCCTGGGCCTTGAGTTCAGCCTGCGCAAGTTGTTCAAGGTGGGTGCCACGGCATTTATCGCGGCCTTCCTGGAAATCGTCCTGATGATCTGGATCGGTTTCGAAATCGGCCGCTGGTTTGGTTGGAACACCATGGACTCGCTGTTCCTCGGCGCGATCCTGGCGATTTCCTCGACCACCATCATAGTAAAAGCCCTCAATGACCTGAAGATGAAGAACGAGCGCTTCGCGCAGCTGATCTTCGGCGTGCTGATCGTCGAGGACATCCTCGGTATCGGCATCATCGCCTTGCTCTCGGGTATCGCCGTCAGCGGCTCGGTAAGCTCTGGCGAAGTCTTCTCCACAGTCGGCAAGTTGTCGCTGTTCATGATCGTGGCGTTGGTCATCGGCATTCTGCTGGTGCCGCGGCTGCTGGCCTACGTGGCCAAGTTCGAAAGCAACGAGATGCTCCTGATCACCGTGCTGGGGCTGTGCTTCGGCTTCTGCCTGCTGGTGGTCAAGCTCGAGTACAGCATGGTCCTCGGTGCCTTCCTGATCGGTGCGATCATGGCCGAGTCGCGGCAACTGCTGAAGATCGAACGCTTGATCGAGCCGGTACGCGACATGTTCAGCGCGATCTTCTTCGTGGCCATCGGCCTGATGATCGACCCGCAGGTGCTGGTCGACTACGCCTGGCCGATTGTGGTGATCACCATTGCCGTGGTGCTGGGCAAGATGCTCTCGTGCGGCATGGGTGCGTTCATTGCCGGCAACGATGGGCGTACCTCGCTGCGGGTCGGCATGGGTCTGTCGCAGATTGGCGAGTTCTCGTTCATCATCGCCGCGCTGGGCATGACCTTGCAGGTCACCAGCGACTTCCTCTATCCGGTGGCAGTAGCGGTCTCGGCGATTACCACCTTGCTCACGCCGTACCTGATTCGGGCGGCTGATCCGCTGTCGATCAAGCTCGGCCAGATCATGCCCAGCCGGTTGTCGCGGGTGCTGTCGCTGTATGGCGAATGGCTACGCAGCATTCAGCCGCAAGGTGAGGGCGCCATGCTCGCGGCGATGATCCGGCGCATCCTGCTGCAGGTTGGGGTCAACCTGGCGTTGGTGATCGCGATCTTCTTTACCGGGGGCTACTTTGCCGAGCGGATCGGCCTGTGGCTGAGCGAGTGGCTGGGCGATGTCAGCCAGCAGAAGGCGCTGATCTGGGGCGCCGCGCTGTTGCTGTCGCTGCCGTTCCTGATTGCGGCGTACCGCAAGCTCAAGGCGCTGTCGATGCTATTGGCGGAGATGGGGGTCAAGCCAGAGATGGCCGGGCGGCATACGCAGCGGGTCCGGCGGGTGATCGCCGAGGTTATCCCGTTGTTGTCACTGCTGGTGATCTTCCTGCTGCTGTCGGCGTTGTCGGCGAGTATCTTGCCGACCAACGAGCTACTGCTGGTGATCGTGGTGGTTGCTGCGGTGGTTGTCGCGGTGCTGTGGCGTTGGTTCATCCGCGTGCACACGCGGATGCAGATCGCTCTGCTCGAAACCCTGGAAAACAACCGCGATCAGGCCCACTGACATTCAACGCAATCGCGGTGCAGAGTGCGCCGCGATTGCATTGAGCCGGATCAGCTTTCCAGCCAGACGTCGCGCGCCCAGTGCCAGACCGATTCCCAGCTTTCTTCGGTGACCAGCTCTTCTTCGCCCGACCACAGCACCACGGTGCCGTCTTCTTCGACGCAGTAGTAGTTCTCCCCGTCCTGACAGATCGGGATCAGCTCGCGTGGTACGCCGGCATCCCAGGCGTTGGCAGCAACTTCCGGCAGGTAGGTGTGTGACTGTGGGTCGGTGACGGTGACCGGCTCCAGGCTGCCGTAGATAACGTCGCTGACTGTCAGCAGATATTCCTTGAATACGAACGGAATATTGATGAACAGCTGCTCCTCGACTTCGACCAACTGATCTTCGTCAGGAAGCTCCAGGGGCACCGGCACCGGCTCATTGGCTTCACGCAGTTGTTCGATCACTTCTTCCACGGTTCACATCCTCTCGCTTGATGACAACGCTGCGGGTTATACCCTAGTAGGGCGCTCTGGCAAAAGCAAAAACCCCGGGCAAGCCCGGGGTTTTTTATGCAGCAAGCCTGGATCAGCCGTTTTGGCGGATACCGGCGACCAGCCAAGGCTGGTTGTCGCCTTGGGCGCGCTCCATGTGCCAGCTTTCGCTGAACGCCTCGCCCTGGTCGAAACGCGAGGTTTTCGACACACCGCTGAAGGTCAGGGTGGCGATAGTCTTGTCGGCGCGATCTTCGACACCGTCCAACTGTACTTCGAGGTTGTCGATGTAGGTGGACTGGAAGCCATCACCCAGATCAGCGCGCTCGCGCTTGAGGAAGGCAAGCAGTTGCGGGGTCACGAACTCGGAGATCTTGTCCATCTCGTTGGCGTCCCAGTGCTGCTGCAGCGTCTGGAAGTGGCTGCGCGCGGCATTCAGGAAGCTTTGCTCGTTGAACCAGGCGGGTGCGTTGATCGCAGGTGCGGCAGCAACTGGTGCTGCAGAACCACCGAAGATCGACGGCTGCGCTGCTTGCTGGTTGTAAGCCTCACGCTGGAACGGTGCATGGCCGGCAGCAGCAACTTGTGGTTGTTGCTTGCGGCGACGCGCAGCGATGAAGCGGAACACCAGGAAGGCGATCAGGCCCATGATCAGGAAGTCCATGATCTGCATGCCCTGGAAACCGTCACCCATGAACATGGAGGCCAGCAGACCACCGGCGGCCAGGCCAGCGAGTGGGCCCAACCAGCGCGAAGCACCGCTGGCGGCGGCCGGCGCACGACCTGCAGCATTAGGTGCGGCAGCTGGAGTGTTTGGCGTAGCCTGGCGAGTCTGGTGCATAGGCGCGGCGCCCGAGCTCTTGCCGCCGCCGAAGCGTTTGGCATTGGCGTCCAGGCTCAGCGTCAGGCCGAGGCACAGCGCCAGGGCGATGCTAAGAAAACGTTGCATAAGTGGGATATCCCCTGATTGTGGATTGCACGCGCGTCATGTTGCACATGTTGTAGCAGACATGACCAGCAGCATAATGTTTCGAGCTTTTGCCTGAACGGTCATTCAGCAACCGCTCAGGCATCCGCGTTGGCTTAGATGGCCTCGAGCTTGGCGTAACCGAGCATCAGCCACTTGCTGCCCTCGGCGAAATTCACCTGCACCCGTGCCTGGGCGCCAGAGCCCTCGAAGTTGAGGATCACGCCCTCACCAAACACCGAGTGCTGCACGCGCTGGCCAAGGTTGAACGAGGTCTGCGGGATGTTGGCATTGGCAAAGATACTGCTGGCCGGCGCCTGCGAGCCGCCGAACGGGCGGCTGACCGAGTTCGACAGGCGCACTTCCTGCACCAGCCCAGCGGGGATTTCGCGGACGAAGCGCGAGACCTTGTTGTAGGTCTCGCTGCCATACAGACGACGCGTCTCGGCGTAGGTCATGAACAGCTGGCGCATGGCCCGGGTGATGCCGACATATGCCAGACGGCGCTCTTCGGCCAGGCGGCCAGGTTCTTCCAGGCTCAGCTTGTGCGGGAACAGGCCTTCTTCCAGGCCGACCAGGAACACGTAGGGGAATTCCAGGCCCTTGGCGCTGTGCAGGGTCATCAATTGCACGCTGTCTTCGTGTTCATCAGCCTGCGACTCACCGGCTTCCAGCGAGGCGTGGCCGAGGAAGGCCGACAGCGGCGACAGGTCGGCGTCTTCGTCGCTGCTTTCGAAGTTACGCGCAGCGCTGACCAGTTCCTCAAGGTTTTCTACCCGTGCCTGGCCCTTTTCACCTTTTTCTTCCTGGTGATAGATGATCAGCCCGGACTGCTCGATGACGGTCTGGGTCATGACGTGCAGTGGCATGTCGACGGCTTTGGCCGCCAGCCCTTCGATCAACTCGATAAAGGCACCCAGCGCGCTCGCGGCGCGGCCTTTGAGGCCTTTGGCGGCGATCAGCTGGCACATCGCTTCCCACATCGACAGCTGCGCATGGCGAGCATGGTCGCGGATCGCTTCAACCGTCTTTTCGCCGATGCCACGCGGTGGCACGTTGATCACCCGCTCCAGCGCAGCGTCGTTGCCACGGCCCTCGAGCAGGCGCAGGTAGGCCATGGCGTTCTTGATTTCGGCACGCTCGAAGAAGCGTTGGCCGCCGTAGATCCGGTAAGGGATGCGTTCGCGCAGCAGGGCCTCTTCAAGCACCCGCGATTGGGCGTTGGAGCGATAGAGGATGGCGATGTCGCTGCGCGCATGGCCTTGCTTGATCACGCTCTCGATCGACTCGACTACATAACGTGCCTCGTCGTGCTCGTTGTAGGCGGCGTACAAGGTCAGCGGCTCGCCTTCACCGACATCGGTCCACAGCTCTTTGCCGAGACGGTCGGTGTTGTTGGCGATCAGGGCGTTGGCGGCCTTGAGGATGCCGCCGGTGGAGCGGTAGTTCTGCTCCAGGCGGATCATCTCGGCGTCGGGGAAGTCTTCGGTGTACTGATGGATGTTCTCGATCTTGGCACCGCGCCAGCCGTAGATCGACTGGTCGTCGTCGCCCACCGCCATCAGGCTGTCGCCGCCTTTGGCGAGCAGGCGCAACCAGGCGTACTGCACGGCGTTGGTGTCCTGGAACTCATCCACCAACAGGTGGCGGAAGCGCCGCTGGTAGTGCTCGAGCAGGCCCGGGTTGTCGCGCCACAGGTCCAGCGCACGCAGCAGCAGTTCGGAGAAGTCGATCACGCCGGCGCGTTCGCAGGCTTGCTCGTAGGCTTCATAGACGCTGCGCATGGTCGCCAGGAACAGATCGCCGCCCGCTTGAATGTGCTGCGGGCGCAGGCCTTCATCCTTCTGCCCGTTGATGAACCACTGGGCCTGGCGCACCGGCCAGCGCTGCTCATCCAGGCCCAGCTCGCGCATCACCCGTTTGACCAGGCGCTGCTGGTCATCGCTGTCGAGAATCTGGAAGTTCTGCGCCAGCTTGGCTTCCTGCCAGTGTGCCCGCAACAAGCGGTGGGCCAAGCCGTGGAAGGTACCCACCCACATGCCGGCGGGGCTGATCCCCATCAGTTGCTCGATCCGCTGGCGCATTTCGGCGGCAGCCTTGTTGGTGAAGGTCACCGACAGGATCGAGTGCGGCGAGGCCTGTTCGACCTGGATCAACCAGGCGATACGGTGCACCAGCACGCGGGTTTTACCGGAACCGGCACCAGCAAGCACCAGTTGACGCCCGACCTTGGCCGCTACGGCCTGGCGTTGGGCATCGTTGAGGGAATTCAGCAGGAGGGAGAGGTCGTCTGTGCGCATCCGGCCATTCTAGGTTGCTGTGGGGGGAGGGGGCAAATCTCTACTGTATAAATATTCACCTCGGGCGCCAGCCGTTCATCGGTTCTGTGATATCGATCCGCCGGTATGGGCACTGGATGACACAGAGCAGTTTGGCCTGCGCCTTCGCTTGTGTAAGATCCGGGCAACTTTTTGTCGCCAGCCAATAACAAGAAAATGACATGACTCAGGATTGCACGGCGGTCGGCGTATTGCCGCAGATGTCGAGGAATGTGCGCAGGCAATTCGCCACTCAGCTTTCCATCGAGCGCACCCGGCTGCTGTATCAAGGCTCGCTGCTGCCTACACTATTGATGCTGTTCAACGGCCTGCTCTGCGCGTGGCTGCTGTGGAGCCCTGGACGCTATCTGCTGCTGGGCACCTGGCTGATCTGGTTGCTGGCGCTGGCGGGGCTGCGCTTGGTGCAGGTCACCGCGTTCGACGCTGCACCGACCCAGCGCCAGGCCAGCCTGAGCTGGCGGCGGATGTTTCTGCTGGGCTCGGCGTTCAGTGGCCTGACCCTGGCCAGCGCAGCAATTGCCCTGGTGCCGGTGGCCAATTTCGTCCAGCAGGCCTGGGTGTTCGGCTTGCTTGGGGTAGCGGCGTTGTCTGCCAGCGTGTCCTATGCCGTCAGCCTGCCGGCGTTTCTCAGTTTCGCCTTACCCTGCCTGCTGCCGCCGATTGCCTTCCTGTTCTACTTCGACGCCGGCCAGCAACGCGGCTGGGGTTGGTTGGGGCTGATTCTGCTGGGGGCGCTGATGGTGGTCGCCTGGCAGGTCCATCGATTGGTCGATCGCAGCCTGTTACGGCGCTTTCAGAATCAGGCGCTGAACGAAGACCTGCAGCGCATCTACGCGCAAAAGGCGCTTGAAGAACAGCAACGCTTGGCGTCGTCTGTATTTGAAGCCTGCAACGACGGTATCGTGGTGCTCACGGCCGACTTCACCTTGCTTGCCGTCAACCAGGCCTACTGCCAGATGACCGGCTACTCCATTGCCGAGCTGCTCGCCCGCCAGTTGCTCGAGCTGCCCTGCAGCAGCGACGCCCGACGTTATCAGCAGTCCATGGAGCATGCCCTGGCCCAGCACGGCCAATGGCAGGGCGAGCTGGTCGAAGCCCGCCGCAATGGCGAGTTGTATCCGCAGTGGCTGCAACTCACAGCCGTGCGCGGAGCGTCTGGCAAGCTCAACAATATCGTCGGCTTTTTCACCGATCTGTCGGCGCGGCGCGCGTCTGAAGAGCGGCTGCGCTACCTCGCTCACTATGACGAGCTGACCGGCCTGGCCAACCGGGCGCTGTTCCGTTTGCGCGTACATGAGGCCGGCCAGCGCGCGCGGCTGAACGGGCGCAGCCTGGCCTTGCTGCACATCGACGTTGATCGCTTCAAATTGCTCAATGAAAGCCTCGGCCACGAGCTGGCCGACCAGTTGC
Source organism: Pseudomonas sp. BIGb0278 (assembly GCF_024809895.1). Lineage (NCBI taxonomy): Bacteria > Pseudomonadati > Pseudomonadota > Gammaproteobacteria > Pseudomonadales > Pseudomonadaceae > Pseudomonas > Pseudomonas sp. BIGb0278. The sequence goes on along the minus strand of NZ_JANUEL010000002.1, from coordinate 666,230 downwards.
TGAAAAAGATCGCCCAGCGGATCGCCAATGCCGTGCCCGAAGCCGACACCGTGGCGCGCCTGTCGGGCGACGAGTTTGCCGTGCTGTTCGACGGCTACAGCAACCTGTCCAGCCTCGTCCGGGTGACCACCCGCTTGCTCGACAAGCTGCGCGTGCCGTTGCGCCAGGATGATCATGAGGTGGTGATCAGTGCCTCGGTGGGCATCAGCCTGTTGTCTGACGCGGCGTTCGATGGCAATACCCTGATCAGCCAGGCGGACATGGCCAAGCGTCACGCCAAGCACCTGGGTGGTGACAACTTCCAGTTCTACACCGAGAGCCTTCGCGCCAGCACCCTGGAGCGCCTGCAGCTGGAGATTCAGCTGCGCAAGGCCATCGATGAGGGTCAGCTGTGCGTCTATTACCAACCCAAACTGTGCCTGCGCAGCGGCAAGCTGCATGCGGCCGAGGCATTGGTGCGGTGGCAGCATCCGCAACTGGGCATGGTCCCGCCCAGCGCGTTCATTGGCCTGGCCGAAGAAACCGGGTTGATCGCGCCGATGGGCGAGTTCGTTCTGCGCCAGGCCTGCCGGCAGGCGTGCCAGTGGCTGCGTGAGGGCGTGCAGGTTCGCGTCTCGGTCAACCTGTCGGTCTATCAGCTGCGCCAAGGCAAGCTGGTCAGCCTGGTGCGCCAGGTATTGGAAGAAACCGGGCTGGCGCCAGAGCAACTGGAGCTTGAGCTGACTGAGAGCCAGCTGCTGGATAGTGTCGAGCACATCATCGCCATCTTCGAGCAGCTGCATGCGCTGGGGGTCAAACTGGCGATCGATGACTTCGGCACGGGCTATTCATCACTGAGTTACCTGAAGCGCTTGCCGGTGGACTACGTGAAGATCGATCAGACCTTCATCAGCGGGCTGCACGAGGGCAGTCAGGACGCCGCGATCACCCGTGCGATCATCGTCATGGCCAATAGCCTCGGTTTGAAGGTCGTGGCCGAGGGTGTCGAGACCCAGGAGCAACTGGACGTGCTCACAGCCCAGGGTTGTGATGAGGCGCAAGGCTATCTGATCAGCAAGCCGGTGGATGCGGCAGCCTTTATAGGGTTGCTGAGCAACCCGGCCGCCGCCAAGGCTTAGCTGTACCAGTGCCTGCCGTGGCGGCTGAGCAAGCTGTTGGCCAGCTCTGGCCCATTGCTGCCGGCATGGTATGGCCGCGGGGCCTGGAAGTGCTCTTCCCAGCCCTGCAGGATCGGGTCGATCCACGCCCAGGCGGCTTCGACCTCATCGCGGCGCATGAATAGCGTCGAGTCGCCGTCGAGCACGTCCAGCAGCAAGCGCTCGTAAGCTTCCCAGCGGCGGGTCTGGCCGAACGCCTGAGCGAGGTTGAGGTTCAGCTCGACCGGCTCCAGACGCATGCCTTTGCCCGGGGTCTTGGTCATCATGCGCAGGCTGATGCGCTCATCGGGCTGGAGCTGGATCAGCAATTGATTGACCTGACCGCCGCTGAACAGCTCGTGCGGCACCGGCTTGAACTGGATGACGATCTGCGACGAGCGCCGCGCCATGCGCTTGCCGGTGCGCAGGTAGAACGGCACCCCGGCCCAACGCCAGTTGTCGATCTGCGCCTGAACGGCGACGAAGGTCTCGGTATCGCTGTCGTTGTCGACGTCTTTCTCGAAATAGTAGGCCGGCACTTCCTGGCCGCCGATATGCCCGGCGCTGTACTGGCCGCGCACGGTCTTGTCCTGCACGTCCTGGCCGCTGATGGGCTTGAGCGCGCGCAGAATCTTCACCTTCTCGTCGCGCACGGCCTCGGCCTCGAACTGCGCCGGCGGCTCCATGGCGACCAGACAGAGCAACTGCAGCAGGTGGTTCTGCAGCATGTCGCGGGTGGCGCCGGCCCGGTCGTAGTAGCCGCCGCGGCTCTCGACACCGAGGGTTTCACACACGCTGATCTGCACATGATCGACCTGGCCATTGCGCCACACCGGCTCCAGCAGGGCATTGGCAAAGCGCAGCGCCATCAGGTTCTGCACGGTCTCTTTGCCCAGGTAGTGGTCGATGCGAAACACCTGCGATTCGGCGAACACTTCACCGATGGCCTGGTTGATCGCGGTAGCCGACTGCAGCGAGTGGCCGATGGGTTTTTCCAGCACGATGCGCGCTTCGTGGTCGGCCAACCCGGCGATGCGCAGGTGGGTGGCGATCGGTACGAACAGGTGCGGCGCGGTGGCCAGATAGAACACACGGGTCAGCCCGCCAGGCTCGCCCAGATAGCGTGCCAGGCGGCCGAAGTCAGCACTCTGCGAGGCGTCCATGGCGAAGTAGTCGAGCCGCGCGCAGAAGCGTCGCCACACCTCTTCATCGAAGTCGTTGCGGGCGATCTGCACCCGGCAATGCCGTTCGGCGAGCTTGAGGAAGTCGTCGCGGTGCAGGTTGCGCCGTGCCAGCGCGATGATCCGTACGGCATTGTGCAGGCGCGCCTCGCGGTACAGGTGATAGAGCGCCGGCAGCAGTTTGTGCAGGGCCAGATCACCGGTGCCGCCAAAGACCAGAATGTCGCAAGGAATCGTCAAGCCACCACTCTCCACGTTCGTTTAACTGGGCGCTTTGCCGGTCATGTAGTATAACTACAAGAAAGCTACATCCCCGGCCAGTCGATCATAACCGAGTCCAGCCCGTGAATCTGTTGCACCATATCGCCCAATCGCGCCACTTGCTGCGTAAATCGGAACTGAAAGTAGCCGACCATGTGCTGCTGGACCCCGCTGCCGTCATGCACAGCTCGATGGCCGACCTTGCCCACAACGTCGGTATCAGCGAGCCGACCATAGTGAGGTTTTGCCGGGCGATTGGCTGTTCAGGGTTTCAGGATCTGAAGCTGAAACTGGCGCAGAGCCTGGCTGCTGGCGCCAGTTTTGGTCAGTTCGCGATCCACGAAGACGACTCGGTTGCCGACTACAGCCTGAAGATTTTCGACACCACCCTGCATACCCTGATGGAGGTGCGCGAGCAGCTCGATCCGGAGGCCTTGCAGCGTGCTGTGGCAGCCATGGCCCAGGCCCAGCGGGTTGAGTTCTACGGCTTTGGTGCATCTGGCGCGGTCGCGGCCGACGCCCAGCACAAGTTCTTCCGCCTGCTGCTCAGCGCGGCGGCGTATTCCGACCCGCACATGCAGGCGATGTCGGCGGTAACCCTCAAGCCCGGTGACGTGGCGGTGTGCATCTCGCAGTCTGGGCGCTCCAAGGACTTGCTGATCACGGCCAATCTGGTCCGTGAGAGCGGCGCCAACCTGATCACCCTGTGCCCAAGCCAGACACCGTTGGCCGAGTTATCCACAGTCAATCTGGCCATCGACGTGCACGAAGACACCGAGATCTACACCCCGCTGACCTCGCGGATTGCCCACCTGGTGGTGATCGACGTGCTGGCCATGGGCGTGGCCATGGCGCGCGGGCCGAGCCTGGTCAACCACCTCAAGAGCGTCAAGCGCAGCTTGCGCAGCCTGCGCCTGTCGCCCAAGTCGATCAAGGCCATGGACGACTGACCATAAAAGTTAATCGAGCTGTCACCTCACGGTAAACCAGCTCGGTCAGTCTGAAGCTCCCCGCACTCGCTCAGGGAGACAGGCATGACTCGTGACTTCGATGGCTCGTTTCAACCCAACGCCAAAGCGCGCAAACAACAGCAGAAGGATCAGCGCCGGATGGAATTCCGCCGGGCGATCGAAAGCTATTCCGAGCAACGGCAACTGTTGCGCGAAATCGCCGATTATTCCGAACTGAGGGATATCACGGTGTGGCAGGTACTGCCGGGGGCGTCGCCGAAAAACGCTCCACAAGCCCACTGATCAACGCACGTTCGCTGCGGATGAACGCAAGAAACGCCAGGGCAACCGGCGACTGACGCTTGGCTTTGGCCTGCACTACACACCAGCTGCGGTACAGCGGCAGCTCTTCCACTGGCAGCTCCTTGAGCCTGCCAGTGGCCAGTTCCAGGCGCAACGCATGGCGGGTCAGCAGGGCAATGCCGAGGCCGGCGCTGACACACTCGCGCTGCGCTTCTGCCGAGGCTACCTCGAGGGTCTGGGTGAAGTGCACGCGCTTGTCCTTGAAGTATTCTTCGCAGGCCTTGCGCGTGCCTGAGCCCTGTTCGCGGATCAGCAGGGTATGCGGCTCGAGGTCTTGCAGGCGCAGCGTGTCGAGCTTGCACAGCGGGTGATCCGGTGGTGCCACGGCAACGATCGGGTTGTTCAGAAACGGCAGAAACTCAAGGCCCATGTCCTGCGGCACCATCGACATGATGATCAAGTCGTCGCGGTTGTCCGACAGGCGCCGGATCACCTGCGCCCGGTTGACCACGGTGAGGGTCAGGTTGACCTCGGGGTGACGCTCCTTGAAGGCCGCAAACAAGTGCGGCACGAAGTACTTGGCACTGGACTCGACGGCCAGTTTCAGCTGCCCCTGCAGCGAGCCCTGCATGTCCGACAGTTGCATGTCGAGGTTTTCCAGGCGGCCGAAGATGTCGCGGCTGGCGCGCTGCAACGCCTCGGCGGCTTCGGTCAGGTACAGCTTCTTGCCGACATACTCGAACAACGGCTGGCCAACCAGCTCTTCCAGCTGGCGGATCTGTAGACTTACGGCGGGTTGCGTCAACGACATCTCTTCGGCAGCGCGACTGTAAGAGCGCAAATCGCACACCTCATTGAAGATCTGCAACTGACGCAATGTCATACGCATCAATGACTTACGCATTTATACCCACCGTTTGGCAAAACCTTGTTACCGAACTATAAGCTTTTGCTAATGCTGCCCCTAACAAATATTGATTTTTGTTTATCGTGCGCTGGCGCTAGGGTGAATGTGCGACTGGCCAGCAGCGTCTGGCCGCGCCGAGCGGTAGAACCGGCTCGTATGTTCCAACGGCTTTGGGAAGAATCCAGTGATAAAAAAAATCCTGATCGCCAACCGGGGTGAAATTGCAGTTCGGATCGTGCGTGCCTGCGCTGAAATGGGCATTCGTTCGGTGGCGATCTATTCCGACGCCGACCGCCATGCGCTGCACGTCAAGCGTGCAGATGAGGCCCACAGCATTGGTGCCGAGCCACTGGCTGGCTACCTGAACCCGCGCAAGTTGGTCAACCTGGCGGTCGAGACCGGCTGTGATGCATTGCATCCTGGCTATGGTTTTCTCTCCGAGAACGCTGAGCTGGCGGAGATCTGCGCCGAGCGTGGGATCAAGTTCATCGGCCCGTCGGCGGATGTGATTCGGCGCATGGGCGACAAGACCGAAGCACGCCGGACCATGATCCAGGCCGGTGTCCCGGTCACCCCCGGCACCGAGGGTAACGTGGCGGATATCCACGAGGCGCTCAACGAAGGTGAGCGCATTGGCTACCCGGTCATGCTCAAGGCAACCTCCGGTGGTGGCGGCCGTGGTATCCGTCGCTGCAACAGCCGCGAAGAGCTCGAGCAGGCGTTTCCCCGGGTGATCTCCGAAGCCACCAAGGCCTTTGGCTCGGCTGAAGTATTCCTGGAAAAGTGCATCGTCAACCCCAAGCACATCGAGGCGCAGATCCTCGGCGACAGCTTTGGCAATGTGGTGCACCTGTTCGAGCGTGACTGCTCGATCCAGCGCCGCAACCAGAAACTCATCGAAATCGCCCCCAGCCCGCAGCTGACCCCGGAGCAACGCGCCTACATTGGCGATCTGGCGGTGCGCGCGGCCAAGGCGGTCGACTACGAGAACGCCGGTACCGTGGAGTTTCTGCTCGCCGATGGCGAGGTGTACTTCATGGAGATGAACACCCGGGTCCAGGTCGAACACACCATCACCGAAGAAATCACCGGTATCGACGTGGTCCGCGAGCAGATCCGCATCGCCTCCGGTCTGCCGCTGTCGGTCAAGCAGGAAGACATCCAGCACCGCGGCTACGCGTTGCAGTTCCGCATCAACGCCGAAGACCCAAAAAACAACTTCCTGCCAAGCTTTGGCAAGATCACCCGTTACTACGCCCCGGGCGGCCCGGGCGTGCGCACCGATACGGCGATCTACACCGGCTACACCATCCCGCCGTACTACGACTCGATGTGCCTGAAGTTGGTGGTCTGGGCACTGACCTGGGAAGAAGCCATGGACCGCGGCCTGCGCGCCCTGGACGACATGCGCCTGCAGGGGGTCAAGACCACCGCCGCGTACTACCAGGAAATCCTGCGCAACCCGGAATTCCGTAGCGGCCAGTTCAATACCAGCTTCGTTGAAAGCCACCCTGAACTGACCAACTACTCGATCAAGCGCAAACCCGAAGAGCTGGCCCTGGCCATCGCCGCCGCCATCGCCGCCCACGCAGGCCTGTGAGGAATACAACAATGTCCAAGAAAATCCACGTAACCGACACAATCCTGCGCGACGCCCACCAGTCCCTACTGGCCACGCGCATGCGCACCGAAGACATGCTGCCGATCTGCGAAAAGCTCGACAAGGTCGGCTACTGGTCGCTGGAAGTGTGGGGCGGCGCAACCTTCGACGCCTGCGTGCGCTTCCTCAAGGAAGACCCGTGGGAGCGCCTGCGCCAGCTGCGAGCGGCATTGCCCAACACCCGCCTGCAGATGCTCCTGCGCGGGCAGAACCTGCTCGGCTATCGCCATTACAGCGATGACGTGGTCAAGGCCTTCGTGGCCAAGGCAGCGGTCAACGGCATCGACGTGTTCCGCATCTTCGACGCCATGAACGACGTGCGTAACCTGCGTGTGGCAATCGAAGCGGTCAAGGCTGCCGGCAAGCATGCCCAGGGCACCATTGCCTACACCGTCAGCCCGGTGCACACCATCGACGCATTCGTGGCCCAGGCCAAACAGATGGAAGCCATGGGTTGTGACTCGGTGGCAATCAAGGACATGGCCGGCCTGCTGACGCCGTTCGCCACTGGCGAGCTGGTCAAAGCGCTCAAGGCTGAGCAGTCGCTGCCGGTATTCATCCACTCCCATGACACCGCTGGCTTGGCCGCTATGTGCCAGCTCAAGGCCGTGGAAAACGGCGCCGATCATATCGATACAGCCATCTCCAGCTTCGCCTGGGGCACCAGCCATCCGGGTACCGAGTCGATGGTTGCCGCGCTCAAGGGCAGCGAGTTCGACACTGGCCTGGACCTGCAACTGCTGCAGGAAATCGGCCTGTACTTCTATGCCGTGCGCAAGAAGTACCACCAGTTCGAGAGCGAATTCACCGCGGTCGACACCCGTGTGCAGGTCAACCAGGTCCCTGGCGGGATGATTTCCAACCTGGCCAACCAGCTCAAGGAGCAGGGCGCCCTCAACCGCATGAACGAAGTGCTGGCAGAGATCCCGCGGGTTCGTGAAGACCTCGGCTTCCCACCGCTGGTGACCCCGACCTCGCAGATCGTCGGTACTCAGGCGTTCTTCAACGTACTCGCCGGCGAGCGCTACAAGACCATCACCAACGAGGTCAAACTGTACCTGCAAGGCGGTTACGGCAAGGCTCCGGGTGTGGTCAACGAACAGCTGCGCCGCCAGGCCATCGGTAGCGAAGAAGTCATCGACGTACGCCCGGCCGATCTGCTCAAGCCCGAGATGACCAAGCTGCGTGCCGACATTGGTGCCCTGGCGCAAAGCGAAGAAGACGTGCTGACCTTCGCCATGTTCCCGGACATCGGGCGCAAGTTCCTCGAAGAGCGCGCGGCCGGCACCCTGACTCCTGAAGTGCTCCTGCCAATCCCTGAGGCAGGCGCAGTGGCTGCCCCTGGCGGCGAAGGCGTGCCTACCGAGTTCGTCATCGACGTGCACGGCGAGACCTACCGTGTCGACATCACCGGTGTCGGCGTCAAGGCCGAGGGCAAGCGTCACTTCTACCTGTCGATCGACGGCATGCCGGAGGAAGTGGTATTCGAGCCGCTCAACGATTTCGTTGGCGGTGGCGGCAGCAAGCGCAAGCAGGCCAGCGGGCCGGGCCATGTCAGCACCAGCATGCCGGGCAACATCGTCGATGTGCTGGTCAAGGAAGGCGATGTGGTCAAGGCCGGCCAGGCGGTGCTGATCACCGAGGCGATGAAGATGGAGACCGAAGTGCAGGCGCCTATCGCCGGCAAGGTTGTGGCCATCCATGTTGCCAAGGGCGACCGGGTTACACCAGGCGAGATTCTGATCGAGATCGAGGGCTGAGCAAGGCCTTCATCTACAAGCGGTTAACCTCATTGGGGAGCGGATAGCTCCCCTTTTTTTATCCAATCTCAGCGCTGATAGCCTTTGCCGAAGTAGCGCTCAAGCCTTGCCTGCACCAGTTCCAGCATGATCGACAGCACCCAATAGATCACCGCCGCTGTAGTCAGCATCTCCAGATACCGATAGCTGGAACGCCCATACGACTGCGCCAGAAACATCACCTCCCAAACCCCCATCACCGAAATCAGCGACGAATCCTTGAGCATCGAGATGAACTGGTTGGCGCTCGGCGGGATGATCGTGCGCATCGCCTGCGGCAAGGTGATATGCCAGAAGATCGCTGCCGGACGCATGCCCAGAGCGAGTGCCGCCTGGCGTTGGCCGAGCGCTACGCCGATGATCCCGGCGCGGAAGATCTCGCTCAGGTAAGCACCGTAGTTCAGCGACAGGGCGATGATCCCCGCAGCAATCGCCCCCGGCACCAGCCCCAACTGCGGCAGGCCGAGGTAGATCAGCAGAATCTGGATCAGCAACGGCGTGCCGCGGAAGAACGACGTGTAGAAACTGGCCACGCCAAACAGCACCGCGCTTGGCGACAGTCGCGCCAGCGCTGCGGCAAAGCCCAACAGCACCGACACCAGCATCGAGCACAGGCACAGGAACAACGTCAGCGCCGCGCCCTGCAGGAAGCCGTTAGGGCCCAGCTTGAAGCCCGCTAGATTGGGGAACTTGTCGACGATAATCGCGAAATTCAGATCAAAACTGAGAAAGAAGCCGACAAACAGCAGCAGCAACACCAGCCACGTCAGGTATAGCCGTGTGCGAAAGCCGAACAGGCGCAAGGCGGTTTTACCTACGGGCTTGGGAGCGGGTTGATGAGCGTTCATTTACTGATGTCAGCGCCGATCCATTTCTGTGACAGCTTGGCCAGCGTGCCATCGGCTTTCAGCTCGGCAAACACCTGACGCACCTTGGCATCCCACTCCGGGTCGCCTTTTTCGATGGCCACCGAGTTGGGCTCTTCATACAGTGGCGCGCCGGCCAGCTTGAAGCGCTTGTCCTGATTCAGACGCGGTTGCGCGGTCACCAGGTTGGTGAGGATTGCATCCAGGCGTACGCCGGCACCCAGGCCGAGGTCCTGGAAAGCGACGTTGTCGGTGTCATACGGGGCAATCTGGACGAACTCGAACGGGTACTCCAGCTTTTGCTCTTCGGCGCCCTCGATCACCAGGTTCTTGTTCAGGTAGCTCTCGTAGCTGGAGGCGCTGGTCAGGCCGACCTTGCGCCCTTCGAGGTCCTTGGCTGAGTGAATGCGATCATCCTTGGCATTGACCACGATCACCGCCGGCGAAGCGTAGTATTCAACCGGGAAGTCGAACACTTCAGCGCGGGCCTTGCTCGGCGTCATCGAGCAGATGCACAGGTCATAGCGACCGCTCCAGCGGCCGGCGGCGATCACGTCCCAGGACGGTGTTTCCAGGCGCAGCTTGACCCCGAGTTTCTGTGCGACCGCCTTAGCCACGTCGACGTCAAAACCGTCGAGCTGGTTCTGGTCATTCAAAAAGGAGAACGGCGGATAGCTCTCCATCAATACGTTGACGACTTCCTTGCGCGACTCGACGCGGTCCAAGGTGGCACCGGCAAAGGCAGAGGTAGCGCTCAAGGCCAGCAGGCCCGCGCAAAGCAAGGAAGGTAAACGCATAAGGACACCTGCAAAAAGGTTGTTAAAAAAACGCTGATGGTTATTTAATAGTTATAAGTTTTACATCACTAGTGAATATTATTCATATCAATATAAGCGGAAGTTATATGGCCGAGCGAGCGTTGGAAATTCTTGATGGCGGTATGGGTCGGGAGCTGCAGCGCCGTGGCGCGCCGTTCCGCCAGCCAGAGTGGTCTGCACTGGCCTTGAGCGAGGCGCCAGAGGCAGTGATCGCCGTGCACACTGCCTACATCGAGGCCGGTGCCGGGGTGATTACCAGCAACAGTTATGCGGTAGTGCCGTTCCACATTGGTGAAGAGCGCTTCGCCAATGAAGGCTTTGCTCTGGCCGCCACCGCTGGTCAGCTGGCGCGCACGGCTGCCGATGCCAGCGAGCGTGCGGTGAAGGTGGCTGGTTCGTTGCCGCCGCTGTTCGGCTCGTATCGCCCGGACTTGTACGAGCCGGAGCGCGTCAGCGAAGTGCTGTTGCCGCTGGTGGTCGGCCTAGCGCCGTATGTCGACCTGTGGTTGGCCGAAACGCAGAGCGCGATCATCGAAGTACAGTCGATTGCCCGGCAGCTGCCGGCGGACGGCAAGCCGCTGTGGGTGTCGTTCACGCTGCAGGATGAAGACGTCGGTGACGTGCCGACCCTGCGTTCCGGTGAGACCGTGACCCAGGCCGCCGAAGCGGTCGCGGAGCTGGGCGTGGCTGCGCTGCTGTTCAACTGCAGCCAGCCAGAAGTGATCGGCGCCGCTATCGACGCCGCCCGTGCGGTATTCGAGCGCCTGGGTGCTGATATCGCCATCGGTGCCTACGCCAACGCCTTCCCGCCGCAGCCCAAGGATGCCACCGCCAACGACGGCCTCGACGAGCTGCGCGATGACCTCGACCCGCCGGGCTACCTGAGCTGGGCGCAGGACTGGCGTCAGCGCGGTGCAAGCCTGCTCGGCGGTTGCTGCGGCATCGGTCCGGAGCATATCGCCGAGCTGAAAAACAACCTGAGCTGATTCAGCGCGGGTTACGACAGGCTTCCAGCGTCTGCGCTTGACCTTCTGGGCGCTGGTTGTCGGCACTCAGCCAACGCTCAAAGCCCGCCGCAACGGTGGGCCATTCGTCATCGGTGATCGAGTACCAGGCCGTGTCGCGGTTCTGGCCCTTGATCACCATGTGCTGGCGGAACACCCCTTCAAAGACAAAACCGAAACGCTCCGCCGCGCGCTTGGAGCGGGCATTGGCGTTGTTGCACTTCCATTCCAGGCGGCGGTTGCCCAGGGCGAAACCCAGCTTGCCGAGCAGATAGACCGCCTCGCTACCTTTGGGCGTGCGCTGCATCGCGCCAGCAAAGGCGATGTGGCCGATCTCGATGCGGCCGTGGTCCGGCACTATCGACATCAAACTGAGAATGCCCTGTACCTGGCCACTGGCGCGGTCGATGACGCTGTAGAACAGCGGGTCGCGGCTGGCCGCGTTGCCGTCCAGCCAGCGATCAAAGCTCGCTCGCTCGCTGAACGGGCCGTAAGGCAGGTAATCCCACAGCGTCGGGTCTGCCTCGGGGCCCTGCAGCACCTCCCACAAGTCATCGCCGTGGCGAGCCGGGTCGAGCTTTTCCAGGCGGATGAAGCGGCCCTCGATCGGCTCGGCTTGCGGAACTGTCGCGGGTTTCCAGTTACTTGGCTGACTCATCTACGGCTCCTGTCTTACAGCGTTTGCCGGAATTGGATAAAGCCTGGGCGTTCGGCCACGTGTTCGTACAGCTTGATGGCGGTGGCATTGGTCTCGTGGGTCATCCAGTAGACCTTGCAGCAACCGATGGCCTTGGCGGTACTGTGCACATGCTCGATCAGCTGGCGGCCGATACCCAGGCCGCGCTGGCTGCCGTCGACGTAGAGGTCCTGCAGGTAGCAGGCGTCGCTGACGCTCCAGTTGGTACGATGATAGATCCAGTTGACCATGCCCACCGCCTTGCCATCGACCCAGGCCAGCGCCGAGTGGGTGGGCTGCTGCGGATCGAGTTGGCGCTGCCAGGTTACCGCACTGACCTCGTCGGCCAGCTCGGTTTCATAAAAGCGTAGGTAGGCCTGCCACAGTGGCAGCCAGGCGGCGTGATCGTCGGCGGTGACGGGGCGGATAATAACGGCTGGCATGGGTGATTCCTTCACAGTGGCCGCATCTGCGCGGCGAGTTGGTTGTCTTGCGGGTCGGTGCTGCTGGCCAGGCCGTCGCGCACGCCTGCGACATCTTCGGCGGAGCGGTTCTGGCTAAGCTTGCGTGCGCCCTGTATGCGGCTAATCGGCAAGCGAAAACCGACGATGGCGCGCAACATGCCTTCGATGTAGTCGCTTGGCGCATCGCCTACCTGCCAGGGCGTGTCGCGGCCTTGTTCGTGGCGGTCGGTCAGGTGGCTGACGATGTCGAGCAGGGCGGCGCCATCTTCGATCACTTCAGCGCTGCCGTAGGCATGCACGGCCAGGTAGTTCCAGGTCGGCACGACCTTGTGCGTGGCGGCTTTGCTCGGATAGAAGCTGGGGCTGACATAAGCATCGGCACCGGCAAACACCAGCAGTGCTTCGCTGCCTTGTTGCAACTCCTGCCACTGGCGGTTGGCCCGGGCCAGGTGGCCATAAACCGTGCCGTACTCACCATCGCCGGTGTCGATCAGCACCGGGATATGGCTGGCAAGCAAACCCTGTTCGCCGTGGGTGATGAGTACAGCCAGGCGGGTTTCCAGCATCTGTTGCTGCAAGCGCTGTAGATCATGCTCTTGATGGGGTTTGCTGTTGTACATGGCGGGATCCTTGTGCAATGGCTCTATCCTAGGCAGGCTATTGGCTCAGGTTAAGAGCCATTAATGACTGTTTTCATAGGTCCAATGCCATGCGTGATCAGCCGCTTGCACTGCCATTCGACCCGGCCGGGATCGTGCTCGACCGCCGTCGAGGTCTCAGCTTGCAGTTGTATCAGGCGTTGCGCGCGAGGGTGCTGGATGGTCGTCTGAGTAGTGGCACCCGGCTCCCAGCCAGCCGCGATCTGGCCAAGGTGCTGGCGCTGTCGCGCAACAGCGTGGTGCGCGCATACGACCAGTTGTACGCCGAGGGGTACATTGAAAGTCGGGTGGGCGATGGCACCTATGTCAGCCGCCTGCCAAAACTGTCCACAGAAGTATCCACAGGGTTATACCCTAGGTTATCAACAGGGTTATCCACATTTGTGGATAAAAGCACTGAGGATTTATCCAGCAATGCGTCTTCCAGCGTGTGGTTGGACCGTCTGAAAAATCATCATCTACCCGCGCCCCGCAGCGGTCCTCCTCGTGCGTTTCGGGTGGGCGTACCTGCGTTCGACCTGTTCCCGTTCGACGTCTGGGCCAAGCTGCATGCGGGTTTCTGGCGTAATCCCGATCCAGCCCGGCTTGGCTATGGCGACCCGGCTGGTGAACCGCAGCTGCGCGAACTGATTGCCGCTTACCTGCGCCAATCAAGGGGCATCAGCTGCACGGCTGGGCAAATAGTGATCACCAGTGGTGCACAGCAGGCGATAACCCTTTGTGCACAGCTGCTGGTGCAGCCTGGCCAGGCCGTAGCTGTGGAAAACCCGGGCTACCGGGCGGCAGGGCACGCCTTTGCCGTTGCGGGCGGTCAGGTCAATGGAGTACCAGTGGACGCTGAGGGCCTGGATTGCGCCAGGCTCGAGCAGCTACCGGATTGCCGCGTGGCCTATGTAACGCCGGCTCATCAATACCCCACCGGCGTCACCATGAGCCTCGCCCGGCGCCTGCAATTGCTGGCCTGGGCCGAGCGCAGCGACGGTTGGATCATCGAGGACGATTACGACGGCGAGTACCGCTACAGCGGCGCACCGCTGGCGCCCTTGGCTGCGCTGGATCAGCAGGGGCGGGTGTTGTACGTAGGCACCTTTGGCAAGATTGCCTTCCCGGCCTTGCGGTTGGGGTATCTGGTGTTGCCGCAAAGCTTGGTCGAGCCCTTCAGCCAGGCCCGTGCGCTGGCGGTGCGTCATTCCGAGGTAGGTACGCAGTCGGTGATGGCGCAGTTCATGGCGTTGGGGCATTTCCAGCGCCATATCCGGCGCATGCGGCGGGCGGCACTGAGCAGGCGCAATGTGCTCAAGGCCGGTTGGCCGACCACCGTAGCGGGCTTGGGTGCGATGCCGGAAGTGGCGGCAGGGCTGCACGTGATGGTGCCTGTGGATAACTTTGCCAGAGAACAGGCGCTGGTGGCATTGGCGGAAGCGGCGGGGGTAGAGGTTAATCCGCTGAGCGGCTATTGGCTGGAAGACAGCGATGAACCTGTGGATAAGCGCGCAGGGCTGGTGCTCGGCTTTGCCGCGGTCCCGGAAGCGCAGATTGCAGACGCCGTGATGCGCCTGCGCAAGGCCTGGCGGTAGGAGAACCGCGGTGTGTAGGAGCGGCCTTGTGCCGCGAAAGGGGCGCGTAGCGGCCCCAGATTTCACCTTCGCAGCCGATATCGCCGGGCCAGCTACGCTGGCCTTTCGCGACACAAGGCCGCTCCTACAAAGAGCGGCGTGATGGCCCGAATGCTATCAGGTACCAGATTTGATCCGGGTCCAGGCGCGGGTTCGGGCCCGCTCGGCATCGCGCGCCAAGGGCTTGAGGGTGTACAGCGTTTGCATCGCCTCAGCCGTCGGGTACAGGTTGGGGTTGTTGCGAATCGCCGCGCTGACCTTCTCGGTAGCGTCTTTATTGGGGTTGGGGTAACCGACAAAGTCGCTGATCGGCGCGATCACTTCCGGGCGCAGCAGGTAGTTGATGAACACATGCGCGTCCTCGGCGTTGGCGGCATTCTTCGGGATCGCCAGCATGTCGAACCAGATCGGCGCACCTTCTTTCGGCAGGCGCATATCCACGACTACGCCATTGCTGGCTTCCCGGGCACGGTTGGCGGCCTGGGAGAAGCTGCCGGAATAGCCGACCGCGACGCAGATATCGCCATTGGCGATGTCAGCCATGTACTTCGAGGAATGGAAGTAGGTGATATACGGGCGAATCTTAAGCAGCAACGCTTCGGCCTTCTTGTAGTCCTCGGCCTTGTTGCTGTTGGGGTCCAGGCCCAGGTACTTCAGCGCTAGCGGCAGCACCTCGGACGGCGAGTCGAGCACGGCCACGCCGCACTGCTTGAGCTTGGCCAGGTTTTCTTCCTTGAAGATCAGGTCCCAGCTGTCCACCGGCGCGTTGTCGCCCAGCGCTGCCTTGACCTTGGCCGGGTTGAAGCCGATCAGCACGGTGCCATACATATAGGGCACGGCGTACTTGTTGCCGGGGTCATTGGCTTCGATCAGCTTCATCAAGGCCGGGTCGAGGTGCTGCCAGTTGGGCAGTTTGCTGCGGTCCAGCGGCTGGAACACGCCGGCCTCGATCTGCTTGGCCAGGAACACGTTGGACGGCACTACTACGTCATAGCCCGAGTTGCCGGTCAGCAGCTTGGCTTCAAGCGCTTCGTTGGTGTCGAAGATGTCGTAGATCAGTTTGACCTGGCTGTCTTTCTGGAAATCAGTGAGGGTCTGCGGGGTGATGTAGTCGAACCAGTTGTACACGCGCAACGTGCGCTGTTCGGCCTGAGCCTGAATTGTGCTGCTGAGCAGGCCAACGGCGAGCAACGGGGCGAGGATGTGCTTGAGGTGGATCATGGTCAGGCTCCTGGCTGGGCACGCTGGAAACCTTCCAGCACGTTGACTGCGTTGATGCCGATTTCTTCCACAGCGTAGCCACCTTCCATCACGAACAAGGTCGGCTTGCCCAGCCGTGCAATGTGCTCGCCCATTTCCAGGTAATCCGGGCTGTCGAGTTTGAACTGCGAAATCGGGTCATCCTTGAACGTATCGACGCCAAGCGAGATCACCAGCACATCCGGTGCATAGCGGGCGATGCGCTCGCAGGCCGCCACCAGCGCCTGCTTCCACGCCGTCCAATCACTGCCGGCGGGCAGCGGATAATTGATGTTGCAGCCCTCGCCGGGGCCTTCGCCAAGCTCATCGGCATAGCCGAGGAAGAACGGAAATTCGTCCTGCGGGTCGCCGTGGATCGAGGCGAAGAACACGTCGTCACGCCTGTAGAAGATGTCCTGAGTGCCGTTGCCGTGGTGATAGTCGACGTCGAGGATCGCCACTTTGTTGTGGCCCTGGTCGAGGAATGCCTGGGCGGCGATGGCGGCGTTGTTCAGGTAGCAGTAACCGCCCATGACTTCGCTGGCGGCATGGTGGCCCGGTGGCCGGCACAGCGCAAAGGCGGCATGGGCGCCTTGCTGGATGGCGTCCTGGGCGGTGAGGGCGACCTGCGCAGCGCTGTAGGCGGCCTGCCAAGTGCCGGCGGTAATCGGTGCACCGGCATCGAAGCTGTAGTAACCCAGCTCACCATGCAGCCCCGTCGGTTTGACCTGGCGCAGAGTGCGCGCGGGCCAGGTGAATGGCAGCAGGTCGCCGTCGTGGCCCAGTGCGGCCCAGCGCGCCCAGGCGCCTTCGAAGAAATTCAGGTAGTCGGCGCTGTGGATGCGCTGCAACGGTGCGCGGCCAAAGTCGCGAGGCGCTTGTACCGGGCCAAGATTGCGCGCCTTGACCCGCTCAAGCACATGATCGGCGCGCGAAGGCATCTCGAAGCAGGGCATCAGCTGCCCGTCGATCAGCTCGCAACGGCCGTGGTGCAGGCGGTGATCATCGGAATAGATCGTCAGCATTTTGTTGTTCTCCGAAGTAACTGGCGTGACCCATTGTCAGGGGCGGGCAGCTGAGGGAGAACGGCAGGCATGGCCAAAAGGGGATCAATGTGGCCAAGCTCGCTGGCCACTCTGGGCTAACCGCGAAAGTGGCTCGGCGCTACACCGCTCCAGCGTTGAAAGGCATGGCGGAAACTCGCCGTCTCGCTGAAGCCGAGGGTTTCGGCGATTCGGTAGATGGGCATCTGGTCCTCGGCGAGCAATTGCTTGGCACGCTCGAAGCGCAGGCTGTCGAGGATCTGCTGGTAGCTGCTGCCCAGCAACTGCAGGTGCCGGCGCAGGGTCCGCGATGAGCAGTTCATTTGCCGCGCCAGGCCTTCCAGGCCAGGTGCTGCATCCAGTTGCTGCAGCAACAGCTGGCGAATCCGCCCGAGCCAGGCCTGGCGCCCGGTGAACTCCAGGTTTAGCTGGCGGCAGCGCTCGCTCATGGCCTTGTGGGTAATCGGGTCGGCCAGCGGCAGCGGCGTGTCCAGCCAGCGCCGCTCGAAGGCGAAGGCGTTGTCACGGGCGGCAAAGCCCAGCGGGCAGTCGAAAGTCTCGGCATACAGCCCGTGATAGCCAGGCGCTGGCTGAGCGAAGCGGGCTGCCAGCAACGGCAGCGGCTGGCCGAGCAAGTCTTCGCAGATGGTTTTCAGTGATACCAGGCAGAATTCGGCATTGAAGCTGGCCAAGGCCGGGCTGTCGGCGTAGTCACTGGCACTCAGCCACAGCCGCTGGCCATCTTCGATCAGGCGCAGGCTGAACACGGTGCCCAACAACGCCGGGTAGCGCAGCGCCAGGCGCAGGGCGTCACCCAAAGTGGCACTGGAGAGCAAGGCGTAACCGAGCATGCCGTAGCACGACACATGCATGCGCCGGCCGAGCTCCAAGCCGATCTCCTCGCGGCGAGCCACGGCGTTGGCACACACCTGCAATTCCTGCTGGGTGGTGATGCGCGCATCGGCATGGCCAAGGTCGGCCGGGCCAATGCCGCTGCCGGCCAGCAGGCTCGAGGCGTCGTTATGCTCTTCCTGAAAAACCTTGAGGATCAGCGAAACGGCATTGAGGGTGGTCAGGTGGCTGTGCAGCATGCTCGTCTATCCCGTGGCTTGGGAGGGATTAGCGAGCAAGTTGTGTGCCGCACCGCAGGCTGATACCCCGGGGCGGCAAAGCGCAGATAAAAAAAGGGCCCGATGCATGCGCTCGGGCCCTTGAAAGGTCGAGAGGTGTCTAGTCCCTCAAACCTGGTGAGACGGGTTACAGCAGCCGGTTATGCCTTGAGTGGCACCAGGCGTGGAGCAATCATGTTTTCCGGACGCAGGATGTCGTTGAGCATCGCTTCGTCGAGCAGCTTCTCTTCACGCACCAGTTCCAGTACGCCGCGGCCTGTTTCCAGGGCGATGCGGGCGATACGGGTGGCGTTTTCGTAGCCGATGTACGGGTTCAGTGCGGTGACCAGGCCGATCGAGTGCTCGACCAGTTCACGGCAACGTTGTTCGTTGGCAGTGATGTCGACGATGCAGTGCTCGCGCAGCATGTCCATGGCGCGCTGGAGCAGGCGGATCGAGTCGAAGATCTTGTAGGCGATCAGCGGCTCCATCACGTTCAGCTGCAGCTGGCCACCTTCGGCAGCGATGGTCAGGGCGAGGTCGTTGCCCATGATCGCGAAGGCGACCTGGTTGACCGCTTCCGGGATAACCGGGTTGACCTTGCCGGGCATGATCGAGCTGCCTGGCTGACGCGCTGGCAGGTTGATCTCGTTGATGCCGGTACGTGGGCCGCTGGACAGCAGGCGCAGGTCGTTGCAGATCTTCGACAGCTTGACCGCAGTACGCTTGAGCATGCCCGAGAACAGCACGAAGGCGCCCATGTCGGAAGTCGCTTCGATCAGGTCGGCAGCCGGTACCAGTGGCTGGCCGCTGATGGCCGCCAGGCGCTGCACGGCGAGCATCTGGTAGCCCGGGTCGGCGTTGATGCCGGTGCCGATGGCGGTGCCGCCGAGGTTGATTTCGGTGAGCAGCTCAGGTGCCAGCGAGCGCAGACGGTTGAGGTCTTCGGTCATGGTCGTGGCGAAGGCGCGGAATTCCTGACCGAGGGTCATCGGTACGGCGTCCTGCAGCTGGGTGCGGCCCATCTTCAGTACGTGGTTGAATTCCTGACCTTTGGCAGCGAAGGCCTGGATCAGGCTGTCGAGGCTGGCCAGCAGAGCGTCGTGACCCAGCAGCAGACCCAGACGGATCGCAGTCGGGTAGGCGTCGTTGGTCGACTGCGCCATGTTCACGTCGTTGTTCGGGTGCAGGTACTGGTACTCGCCCTTCTGGTGACCCATGGCCTCCAGCGCGATGTTGGCGATGACTTCGTTGGCGTTCATGTTGGTAGAAGTACCAGCACCGCCTTGAATCATGTCGACCACGAACTGCTCGTGGTAGTCACCACGGATCAGGCGGGCGCAAGCCTCGCTGATCGCAGCATGCTTGGCATCGCTCAGGTGCCCCAGCTCACGGTTGGCATCAGCAGCAGCCTGCTTGACCATCGCCAGGCCGACTACCAGTTTCGGGTAGTGCGACAGCGGGACGCCGGAGAGGTGGAAGTTGTTGGCAGCGCGCAAAGTCTGGATGCCGTAGTAGGCATCAGCAGGGACTTCAAGGGTACCAAGCAGATCTTTTTCGACGCGGAACGATGCAGCGGAGGACATGATAGATATCATCTCGAGTTTGACCCGGCACCTGCCGGAATGCCGCCAATCCTAGGCTGGAGCGCATTTGTCGGCCAATGCTGTTAGGCGCTATCCTATGCACAAACGGCATAATGATTGATGTGACGTCAACTGACATTCGAGCGTGTTCCATTTTGGTGCATGCCGGGAGATGGCTGCATGAACCTAGAAAGCAAATGGCTGGAAGATTTCAGCGCGCTGGCCTCGACGCGCAGTTTTTCGCAGGCGGCCGAGCGTCGCTTCGTTACCCAGCCTGCTTTCAGCCGGCGCATCCGCAGCCTTGAAGCGGCACTCGGGCTGACCCTGGTAAACCGCTCGCGCACGCCGATCGAGCTGACTGAAGCCGGGCAGCTGTTTCTGGTCACGGCGCGCACTGTTGTCGACCAATTAAGCGAAGTTCTCCGCCATTTGCATCATTTAGAGGGCGGGCAGGGCGAGGTTATACAGGTGGCTGCGGCGCACTCACTGGCCTCGGGGTTCTTCCCACGTTGGGTGGCCCAGTTGCGCAACGACGGCCTCAACATCGCCACTCGGCTGGTCGCGACCAACGTCGGTGATGCCGTGCACGCCCTGCGCGAAGGCGGCTGTGACCTGATGCTGGCCTTCTACGACCCGGACGCTGCGCTGCAGATGGATGCCGAGATCTTCCCGTCACTGCACATGGGCACCACCGAGATGCTGCCGGTTTGCGCAGTCGGGCCGGATGGTCAGCCACTGTTCGACCTGGAAGGTGAAAACAGCGTGCCGTTGCTGGCCTACAGCGCCGGGGCGTTTCTGGGCCGTTCGGTGAGCCTGCTGCTGCGTCAGCGCAACCTGCGCTACACCACCGTTTATGAAACGGCGATGGCCGACAGCCTCAAGAGCATGGCCTTGGAAGGCATGGGCGTGGCCTGGGTGCCGCGCCTGTCGATGCAGGGTGAGCTGGCCCGCGGCGAGCTGGCGGTATGCGGCAGCAGTGCCTGGCATGTGCCGCTGGAGATCCGCCTGTACCGCTGCGCACTGGTGCGCAAGGCCAACGTAAGGCTGCTGTGGCGCAAACTGGAAGGCGGCACAGTTGACCCGAAAGTCAGCCAAACCCCCGAAAAATAGGCTCGACAGTTGGTCGCCAGGGGTGCCGGGATGCGCTTGCGTTACGTTATACTGCGCGGCCCCTGGACCGGATAGATATTCCGGTCGTGATCAGCATACAAGCCACGCCGGTCGTCCCGCGTGGCTTGTTGTTTTTTGACGCGCCTGCGGGCGCACAAGCGAAGAGGCTCGACGATGAGTGCACTGGTTGGCGTGATCATGGGCTCCAAGTCCGATTGGTCCACCCTTAGCCACACCGCCGATATGCTGGAAAAACTCGGCATTCCCTACGAAGTGAAGGTGGTTTCTGCCCACCGTACTCCGGATCTGCTGTTCCAGTATGCCGATGAGGCCGATGGCCGTGGCATCGAGGTGATCATCGCCGGTGCTGGTGGCGCTGCCCACCTGCCAGGCATGTGCGCCGCCAAGACCCACCTGCCGGTACTCGGCGTGCCGGTCCAGTCGGCCATGCTCTCGGGCGTCGACTCGCTGCTGTCGATCGTGCAGATGCCGGCCGGCGTACCGGTCGCGACCCTGGCCATCGGCAAGGCTGGCGCGATCAACGCTGCGCTGCTGTCGGCGAGCATCCTCGGTGCCAAGTACCCGCAGTTCCACGCAGCGCTCAAGCAGTTCCGCGTAGAGCAGACCGAAACCGTCCTGGACAATCCTGACCCGCGTCAGGTTTGAGGCTTAGCACATGAAGATCGGTGTAATCGGTGGCGGCCAGTTGGGCCGCATGCTGGCCCTGGCGGGTACTCCGCTGGGCATGAACTTCGCATTTCTCGACCCGGCCCCGGACGCCTGCGCCGCGCCGCTCGGCGAGCATCTGCGGGCTGACTATGGCGACCAGGACCACCTGCGCCAGTTGGCCGACGAAGTCGACCTGGTAACCTTCGAGTTCGAAAGCGTCCCGGCCGAAACCGTGGCTTTCCTCTCGCAGTTCGTGCCGGTGTACCCGAGCGCCGAAGCGCTGCGCATCGCACGCGACCGTCTGTTCGAGAAGAGCATGTTCCGCGACCTGGGTATCCCGACCCCAGCCTTCGCCGACATCCTCTCGCAGGCTGACCTCGACGCGGCAGTCGCCAGCATCGGCCTGCCGGCCGTGCTCAAGACCCGTACCCTGGGTTACGACGGCAAGGGCCAGAAGGTGCTGCGCACAGCTGCAGATGTGGTCGGTACCTTTGCCGAGCTGGGCAGCGTGCCGTGCCTGCTCGAAGGCTTCGTGCCGTTCACTGGCGAAGTGTCGCTGGTGGCGGTGCGTGGTCGCGACGGCGAAACGCGCTTCTACCCGCTGGTGCACAACACCCACGACAACGGTATTCTGCGCCTGTCGGTCGCCAGTGAAGACCACCCGTTGCAGTCGCTGGCCGAAGACTACGTTGGCCGCGTGCTCAAGCAGCTCGACTATGTCGGCGTGATGGCGTTCGAGTTCTTCGAAGTCGACGGTGGCCTCAAGGCCAACGAAATCGCCCCGCGCGTGCACAACTCCGGGCACTGGACCATCGAAGGCGCCGAGTGCAGCCAGTTCCAAAACCACCTGCGGGCCATCGCCGGCCTGCCGTTGGGTTCAACTGCCAAGGTCGGTGAGAGCGCCATGCTCAACTTCATCGGTGAAGTGCCGGCGGTGGACAAGATCGTTGCCGTCGACGACTGCCACCTGCATCACTACGGCAAGGCCTTCAAGGCCGGGCGCAAGGTCGGCCATGCCACTCTGCGCTGCGCCGACATGGTCAGCCTGCATGAGAAAATCGCCGAAGTAGAGGCGTTGATCGCAGGCTGAGGGAACCTCTGCCGGTTGCCTGCCCTCTGAGATGGCAACATGCCAAAGCGCTGTCTAGGCTTTGGCATGCCTCATCTTCAAATGCAGAGGGATTGCCATGGGCATCATCGGAACCATTTTCATCGGCCTCATCGTTGGCTTGCTGGCGCGTTTCATCAAGCCAGGCGACGACAGCATGGGCTGGATCATGACCATCCTCCTGGGTATCGCAGGCTCCCTGCTGGCGACCTACGGCGGCCAGGCACTGGGCATCTATCAGGCCGGTCAGGCTGCAGGCTTCTTCGGTGCGCTGGTTGGCGCCGTGGTCCTGCTGGTGATTTACGGCATGATCAAGAAACGCTGATTGCACGGTAGAATGCTCGGCAATTCTCCCCGAGTTGCCGAGCGTTCTCATGCGTGCGTTGTTCCTCCTTCCCCTCCTGCTGGCCAGCACCCTGGCCCATGCCGAGCTGCCCGAAACCGACTGGCTGGAACTGATGCCCAAGTCGGACCAACTGGCGCTGGAGCAGATGCCAGAAATCGACCACGACTCGCCTGAAGCTACCGGTACCTTTACCGACAAGGGCGGCCTCAAGCAGAGCAAAGGCTTGCCGGCAGTGATGTACTCGAGCAAGACCGTGCCGGCCATGAACGGCAAGCAGATTCGCCTCGGTGGTTATCCGGTGCCGCTGGAAAGCGACGCCAAGGGCAACAGCACGTTGTTCTTCCTGGTGCCGTATCCAGGCGCCTGCATCCACGTACCACCGCCACCGCCCAATCAGTTGGTGCTGGTGCGCTATCCGAAAGGTCTAAAGATCGACGATATCTACACACCGCTGTGGGTCAGCGGGCGTCTGCAGGTGGAGAAGGTCAGCAATGATCTGGCGGATGCTGCCTATGCGTTGGAGGCCAAGCAGGTGCGGGTCGTGGAAGATGCGGACCTGTGATGTAGGCCACCAGGATATTTGCAGCACCGCAGAATTTTGGGGCCGCTTCGCAGCCCTTTCGCGACACAAGGCCGCTCCTACAGGGATCGCGCATTACCTGGCAACGCGGTCCCTTGTAGGAGGGGCCTTGTGTCGCGAAATGAGGGCGCAGCCCTCACCGGGGCCAGCAGATCAGAGCGTTTCGCTGGCGATCTGAACGCTCAAGACATTGTGCTCACCAGGCTTGAGCTCGACAACGTCATCCCAGACATTCGCCGTCTCGATGCACAGCATGCGCTGCCAGCCATCGTCTGCCATGTCCGGCAATTCGCGGGCGCGGTCGGTCCAGGGGTTCCAGATCACCGCCGAGCGCGAGCCGCTGCTGGTCAGGCTAATCCGTCGCTGCCAGTGCGGGTCGACAATGCTTAGCTGCTCAGGGCTATCGAGGTAGATGCGGTCGGTTTCGCCGTTGAACGCCAGCGCGCCCTGCTGCGTGCGCTGCTCCCAGTCAGCCAGGGTTTCGATGTAGCTCAGCCCTGCAACACCCTCGACCTGCGCCTGGCGCACATCGCTTACGGCAAAGTAGCTGTGCAAGGCCTGGCTGATGGTGACGCTGTCATCCCCGAGGTTGTGACTGGTGAGGGTGACACTGAGCTGCGCGCCAACTTCGATCAGCAGCTTGAGCTCGACCTTGTGCGGCCACCCCGGCAGTTCGCCGTTGGCAGCCTCAGGCAGCGAGAATTGGATCTGGACCGTTTCGCCAACCTGCTCGATGCCCAGCAACTGCCAGTCCCGGCCACGCACCAGCCCATGAGCCGGGGCGTCTGTGCCGCTGTACATTTTTTGAACAGGCTGTGGGTTACGTTGCAGGTTGCCAAACCACGGCCAGCATACCGGAACCCCGGCACGCACCGATTTGCCCTGACGAAACAGCGCTTGTTCACTCAACCACAGCAGCGGCGGTTGGCCGATGCGCTGGTAGCTGAGAATCTGCGCGCCTTGCTGAGCAATCAGCAGTTCCGCCTGCGGGCAGCTGACGCGCCAGCAAGCAAGCTCGCCGTGGGTTTCGGTTTCGACCTGAAAGTTAGCCATATGCTCATCTCGTTGTTTGCACCTGGGTTTTCGACCCTGTGCTGTGCAACGAGTTTAACCCCGGCGTGGCTCAGCGACGAGGGACCGAGCGGGTGCGGCCACTGCCATCGATGGCGACGAACACGAACACCGCCTCGGTGACCTTGCGCCATTCGCTGGACAGCGGGTCGTCGCTCCACACTTCGACCATCATCTGGATCGAGCTGCGGCCGATTTCCACCGTTTGGGTGTAGAACGACAGTTGCGCGCCAACCGCCACCGGGACCAGAAAGGCCATGCGGTCGATAGCTACGGTTGCCACCCGGCCACCGGCAACGCGGCTGGCCATGGCGGTACCGGCGAGGTCCATCTGCGCGACCAGCCAGCCGCCGAAGATATCGCCAAAGCCATTGGTTTCGCGGGGCAACGCGGTGATCTGCAGAGCCAAATCGCCTTGCGGAATAGGATCTTCTTGTTCGAGCTCAATCATGCCGTGGGGCCTCTGACCCGTGACGCTTCGTTGGTTGGCGCAATCAAGGTCGCCGTGAAAACGATCAGCTCATACTACGCTGATTTCGTTTTGGAGGGCGGCCGCAGGGAAACTCTGCGAAACCGCCTGAGCATAATGACCGGCGTTTTCGCACAACATCCCACAACGGGAGCATTCTTTTCATTCGAATGGGCAGTATATAGACGCCTGCCGCCAGGCACGACCATGCATTGATGAATATCGAGAGAGTTTTTCTGCCGCTATGAGCGCCGGCAGGCAATTTGTTATCTTCCTCCCTCAACTATCCAGAAGCCGCGTTACAAGCGGCCTGCACGTCCTACAAGAGACCTCCGATGACCTCCGTGCCGAGCAGTATCGAGCAGCCTTCGCGGCCGCTGACCCGCAGTGACTACAAGACGCTCTCGCTGTCCGCCCTGGGCGGGGCGCTGGAGTTCTACGATTTCATCATCTTCGTGTTCTTTGCCACCGTGGTCGGCAAGCTGTTCTTTCCGCCGGACATGCCCGAATGGCTGCGTCTGATGCAGACCTTCGGCATCTTTGCCGCGGGTTACCTGGCCCGGCCCTTGGGCGGCATCATCATGGCGCACTTCGGTGACCTGCTCGGGCGCAAGAAGATGTTCACCCTGAGCATCTTCATGATGGCTCTGCCGACGCTGATCATGGGCCTGCTGCCGACCTACGCGCAGATCGGCCTGTGGGCGCCGATCCTGTTGCTGCTGATGCGGGTGATCCAGGGCGCGGCGATTGGCGGGGAAGTGCCCGGCGCCTGGGTGTTCGTCTCCGAGCACGTGCCGGCGCGCAATACCGGCTACGCTTGCGGCACCCTGACCGCCGGGCTGACCGCGGGCATCTTGCTCGGCTCGCTGGTGGCAACCCTGATCAACACCGTCTACACCCCGGTGGAAGTGGCCGATTACGCCTGGCGCATCCCGTTCCTGGTCGGCGGTGTATTCGGCCTGTTCTCGGTGTACCTGCGCCGCTGGCTGCACGAAACCCCGGTGTTCGCCGAGATGCAGCAACGCAAGGCCCTCGCCGAAGAGCTGCCGCTGCGGGCAGTGCTGCGTGACCACCGTGGCGCGATCGTGCTGTCGATGCTGCTGACCTGGCTGCTGTCGGCAGGCATCGTGGTCGTCATCCTGATGACCCCGGCGCTGCTGCAGACGCTGTACCAGGTCAGCGCGCTGGATTCGCTCAAGGCCAACAGCGTGGCCATCGTCCTGCTCAGCCTGGGTTGCATTGCCGCCGGTAGCCTGGCCGACCGCTTCGGTGCCGGGCGTGTGTTGGTGATCGGCAGCCTGGCGCTGCTGGCCAGCTCGTGGAGCTTCTACCACAGCCTGCCCAACCACCCCGAGCTGCTGTTCCCGCTGTATGCGGTCACCGGTCTGTGCGTGGGCGTGATTGGCGCGGTGCCGTATGTGATGGTCAAGGCGTTTCCAGCGGCGGTGCGCTTCAGCGGCTTGTCGTTCTCCTACAATGTCGCCTATGCGATCTTCGGCGGGCTGACGCCGATGGCGGTGACCGGCCTGTTGAAGATCAGCCCGATGGCGCCGGCTTACTACGTGGCGGTGCTGTGCACGGTCGGCCTGCTGGTGGGCTTGTATCTGCTGGCGAAAAAACGCTGACAAAGGCGTTTCAACTCGAGCAAAAGTGAAAGGCCATCTCGCGGGTGCGATGATGGCCTTTCATCCAATTGTCACATTGAAGTCATAGAGTGTTCATGCGCCCTGCAGATACTGGGGCCCGTTCCATCCAGCACACCCCCTATTCCTGCTAGGAGCAAGGCATGAAACTGAAGCGTTTGATGGCGGCCCTCACGTTCGTCGCCGCTGGCGTTGCAACCGCCAACGCGGTGGCCGCTGTCGACCCAGCGATCCCGACTTACACCAAGACCACCGGTGTATCGGGCAACCTCTCCAGCGTCGGTTCCGATACTTTGGCGAACCTGATGACTCTGTGGGCCGAGGCCTACAAGAAGGAATACCCCAACGTAAACATCCAGATTCAGGCTGCCGGCTCCTCGACTGCGCCACCCGCGCTGACCGAAGGCACCGCCAACCTCGGCCCGATGAGCCGCAAGATGAAGGACGTCGAGCTGCAGGCCTTCGAGCAGAAGTACGGCTACAAGCCAACTGCTATCCCGGTCGCGGTCGACGCCCTGGCAGTCTTCGTGCACAAGGACAACCCGATCAAGGGCCTGACCATGGCGCAGGTCGATGCGGTGTTCTCGTCGACGCGCCTGTGCGGTGCCAAGGCCGACGTGAAAACCTGGGGTGACCTCGGTGTGACCGGCGACCTGGCCAACAAGCCGGTGCAGCTGTTCGGTCGCAACTCGGTATCCGGCACCTACGGCTACTTCAAGGAAGAAGCCCTGTGCAAAGGCGACTTCAAGCCTAACGTCAATGAGCAGCCTGGTTCGGCTTCGGTGGTACAGTCGATCAGCAGCTCGCTGAACGGCATTGGCTACTCGGGCATCGGCTACAAGACTGCCAGCGTCAAGACCGTGCCGCTGGCCAAGAAAGAAGGTGGCGAGTTCATCGAAGACAACGAAGAGAACGCCCTCAACGGTAAGTACCCGCTGTCGCGCTTCCTCTACGTCTATGTCAACAAGGCGCCGAACAAGCCGCTGGCTCCGCTCGACGCCGAGTTCATCAAGCTGGTGCTGTCGCAAGCAGGCCAGCAGGTTGTAGTAAAAGATGGCTACATCCCGCTGCCGGCCAAGGTAGCTGCCAAGGCGCTGGCTGATCTGGGCCTGTCGCATGCCGGCAACGTTGCCAAGCATTAAGTAACACTGGACGGGGTTGGCCTGCGGGCCGGCCCTGTCAGCTATTTTCGGTCCGGCGCCAGGCTTACTGTGCGGCGGGCTTTGTTGCGTCAACGCACTGTCATGTTTTTGTAATATGGGACCGCTAGGGTGTGCGCATGAATGATCTGGCCAACTCCACCATGAGCGACAAGGCTCCGCCGGTGCGCATTGACTTCAATACGCCCGAGTTGCAACGCAAGCGCCGCATGCGCGCCCTCAAAGATCGCCTGACCCGCTGGTATGTACTGGTGGGCGGGCTTGCCGTGCTTGCGGCAATCACCTTGATCTTCTTCTATCTGGCTTACGTGGTGCTGCCGCTGTTCCAGGGCGCCGAGCTGACCCGCAAGCAGGCGTTGCAGCCCACCTGGCTGCAGCAGGATGCCGGCAAGCCGCTGTTGATCGCGCTTGAAGAACAAAACCTGGTTGGCCTGCGCGTGTCCGACCAAGGTCAGGCGTTGTTCTTCGACAGCAAGACCGGTGCCGAGCTGAAACGTGTTGACCTGCCAGTCCCGGCCGGTGCGCACGTGACCTCGATCAGCGCTGATCAACCGGGCAGCCCGCTGATCGTGCTGGGTCTGTCCAACGGTCAGGCACTGGTGTTCAGTCACACCTACAAGGTCACCTACCCGGACAACAAGAAGACCATCAACCCGGGCATCGACTTCCCTTACGGCGAGACGCCATTCGTGCTCGATAGCGCAGGCCGCGCGCTGGAACATGTCAACGTCAGCCTCAATGGTGAGTCGCTGATCCTGGCCGGCTCGCACGGCTCGCAGTTGCTGGTCAGCCAGCTGACCCGCGAAGAAAACATGATGACCGGCGAGGTCAGCAGCGAGCAGACCAGCATCGACCTGCCGCAGATGACCGAAACGGTCAAAGCAATCTATGTCGACCCGCGTCAGCAGTGGCTGTATGTGGTCAACGGTCGCGCCCAGGCCGATGTGTTCAGCCTGCGCGACAAGAATCTCAACGGTCGCTACAAGCTGCTCGAAGACGGCCAGGCGGAAATCACCGCGAGCACCCAGCTGGTGGGCGGTATCTCGCTGATCTTTGGTGATTCCAAGGGTGGCCTGAGCCAGTGGTTCATGGCCCGCGACCCGGATGGCGAGTCGCGCTTCAAACTGATCCGCAGCTTCCAGCTCGGTACCGCGCCGGTGGTGCAGATCGACGCCGAAGAGCGCCGCAAGGGCTTCATTGCTCTGGACAGCGCCGGCCAGCTGGGCGTGTTCCACAGCACCGCGCACCGCACCTTGCTGGTCGAGCCAGTTGCCGATGGCGCAGGCATTCTGGCCCTGTCGCCGCGGGCCAACCGCATCATCATCGAGCAAGGCGGCAAACTGCTGCCGTTGAGCCTGAAGAACCCGCACCCGGAAGTGTCCTGGAGCGCGCTGTGGGGCAAGGTCTGGTACGAGAACTACGAGGAGCCGAAGTACGTCTGGCAGTCGACTGCCTCGAACACTGACTTCGAGCCCAAGCTGAGCCTGTCGCCACTGACCTTCGGCACCCTCAAGGCAGCCTTCTACGCGATGATTCTGGCGGCACCGCTGGCCATCGCTGCTGCGATCTACACCGCCTACTTCATGGCTCCGGGCATGCGCCGCAAGGTCAAGCCGGTGATTGAGTTGATGGAGGCGATGCCGACGGTGATTCTCGGCTTCTTCGCCGGTCTGTTCCTCGCGCCGTACCTGGAAGCGCACTTGCCGGGCGTGTTCAGCCTGTTCCTGCTGATGCCATTGGGTATTCTTCTGGCCGGCTTTGGCTGGAGCCGCCTGCCTGAGTCGATCCGCCTGCGCGTGCCGGACGGCTGGGAAGCCGCGATCCTGCTGCCGGTGATCCTCTTCACTGGCTGGCTGTCGCTGTCCATGAGCCCGTTCCTTGAGAGCTGGTTCTTCGGCGGCGACATGCGCCTGTGGATCAGCAATGACCTGGGCATCACCTACGACCAGCGCAACGCCCTGGTGGTCGGTATCGCCATGGGCTTTGCGGTCATCCCGAACATCTACTCGATCGCCGAAGACGCCGTGTTCAGCGTGCCGCGCAGCCTGACCCTGGGTTCGCTGGCGCTGGGCGCAACGCCCTGGCAGACCCTCACCCGAGTGGTGATTCTGACGGCCAGCCCGGGGATTTTCTCGGCGCTGATGATCGGCATGGGCCGCGCAGTCGGCGAAACCATGATCGTGCTGATGGCCACCGGCAACACGCCGGTGATGGAGATGAACCTGTTCGAAGGCATGCGCACCCTCGCGGCCAACGTCGCGGTGGAGATGCCGGAGTCGGAAGTCGGCGGCAGCCACTACCGGGTACTGTTCCTCGCCGCGCTGGTGCTGCTGATGTTCACCTTTGTGATGAACACCCTGGCCGAGCTGATTCGTCAGCGTCTGCGCAAGAAATACTCGTCGCTTTGATAGAAAGGTAGAGATCCGTGAAAAAGGATTCCCTCAAAGGCTGGTTCAAGAGCGGCGCTCCCGGCGTTTGGATCAGCGGTGGCGCCGTCGCCATCGCCGTGATCATGACCGTTGGCCTGCTGGCGGTGATCGCCGTGCGCGGCCTTGGCCACTTCTGGCCGGCCGACGTGATCCAGGCCACCTACAAGGTGCCAGGGCAGGCCGAGCACATCGTCGTCGGCGAAGTAGTGCAGCAGGAACAGGTACCCCTGGCGCGGCTCAAGGGCGCTGGCCTGCCAGTGCCGGACAACGGCCCGGAATTCATGACTCGGGAGCTGATCAAGGTCGGCAACCGCGACATCAATGGCAGCGACTTCACCTGGGTGGTCGGCGACTGGCTGGTCGATCAGACCGCCCCGGCGGACTTGATCGCCTTGGAGCGCCGCGAGTGGGGCAACTTCTATGGCTACCTGGTCAGCGTCAAGCAGGACGGCCAGGTAGTGGCCCAGGGCGATGCGGCCTGGGGCGAACTGCAAGCCCGCCTGAAACGCGCGAGCGAACTTGCCGGCGAGCTTCAAGACCTTGAGAAGAAAGACATCGGTGCCATCAACCATGGCCTTGAACGCCTGCGCCTGCAGAGCCGCAAGCTGGAGCTGGCGGGCAAGCTGGACGCCACCGCGCAGGCAGACCTTGAGTCCGAGCGTGCCGAGCTGAACAGCCGCTACAAGGCCATCGAAGAACGCCTCGGCGCGCTGCACCGCGATTTCAGCCGGGACAGCCTGGTGGTGCGCGATGGCAATGGCCGCGAGCTGGAGATCAACCTCGACAAGGTCGTGCATGCCTATCAGCCGAATGGCATGGGCATCGTTACCAAGCTGGGCACCTATTTCGCCAAAGTGTGGGAATTCCTCAGCGACGACCCGCGTGAGGCAAACACCGAGGGCGGGATCTTCCCGGCCATCTTCGGCACGGTGATGATGACCCTGATCATGGCCATCATCGTCACCCCGTTCGGTGTGCTCGCGGCGGTCTATCTGCGTGAATACGCCCGGCAGGGCCCGGTCACCCGGCTGATCCGCATCGCCGTGAACAACCTCGCCGGCGTCCCCGCGATCGTCTACGGCGTGTTTGGCCTGGGCTTCTTTGTCTACGTGCTGGGCGGCTCGATCGACCGGCTGTTCTTCCCGGAAGCGTTGCCAGCGCCGACCTTGGGTACCCCGGGCCTGCTCTGGGCATCGCTGACCCTGGCGTTGCTGGCCGTGCCGGTAGTGATCGTGGCCACTGAAGAAGGCCTGGCGCGAATCCCGCGGACCCTGCGCGAAGGCTCGCTGGCGCTCGGTGCTACCAAATCCGAGACGCTGTGGAAGATCGTGCTGCCGATGGCCAGCCCGGCGATGATGACCGGCATGATCCTCGCCGTCGCCCGCGCCGCTGGCGAAGTCGCGCCGCTGATGCTGGTGGGGGTGGTCAAGCTGGCGCCGACGCTGCCGGTCAACGGCAACTACCCTTATCTGCACCTTGATCAGAAGATCATGCACCTGGGCTTCCACATCTACGACGTCGGCTTCCAGAGCCCCAACGTCGAAGCCGCGCGGCCGCTGGTGTACGCCACCGCGTTGCTGCTGGTGCTGGTGATTGCCACGCTCAACCTGTCGGCGGTGTGGATGCGTAACCACCTGCGCGAGAAGTACAAGGCGCTCGACCACTGATTCAGCTTCACGCCACAAGCGCCGGGCTCAGCAGCCAGGCGCTTTTGCCCAGACCGCAGCTTGCAGCTCGAAGCCGGCAGCTACAAACGGAGTGAAACCATGCAACATGAAACTCAAGCTCATGGCATCGACATGTCGGCCCTGGGTCGCAACAAGCAGAGCCTGCGCCTGGCTGAAGAAGCTGTGGCCATCGAGGTGCCTGGCCTGTCCCTGTACTACGGCGACAAGCAGGCGCTGTTCGACGTCAGCCTGAATATCCCCAAGCAGCGCGTGACCGCCTTCATCGGCCCGTCCGGCTGCGGCAAGTCGACCTTGCTGCGCACTTTCAACCGGATGAACGACCTGGTTGACGGTTGCCGCGTAGAAGGCGAAATCAACCTCTACGGCACCAACATCTACCGCAAGGGCGAAGACGTAGCCGAGCTGCGTCGTCGGGTCGGCATGGTGTTTCAGAAGCCCAACCCATTCCCCAAGACTATCTATGAGAACGTGGTCTACGGCCTGCGCATCCAGGGCATCAACAAGAAGCGCACCCTCGACGAAGCGGTCGAATGGGCGCTACGCGGCGCGGCCTTGTGGGATGAGGTCAAAGACCGCCTGCACGAGTCGGCTCTGGGCCTGTCCGGTGGTCAGCAGCAACGTCTGGTGATTGCCCGCACGATTGCCGTCGAGCCAGAAGTGCTGCTGCTCGATGAGCCGTGCTCGGCGCTCGACCCGATTTCCACGCTCAAGGTCGAAGAACTGATCTACGAGTTGAAATCCAAGTACACCATCGTCATCGTCACCCACAACATGCAGCAGGCGGCGCGCGTTTCCGACTACACCGCGTTCATGTACATGGGCAAACTGATCGAGTATGGGGACACCGATACGCTGTTCACCAACCCGGCCAAGAAGCAGACCGAAGACTACATCACCGGTCGTTACGGCTAGTAGCCGCTGCCGGCTTCACGCCGTCACCGACCCGAATACCTTGAAGCTTGCAGCAGCTGGCTTCTGCGCGGAGCGAACGCATGATCAACAAAGAAAGCCTTACCCATCACATCTCCCAGCAGTTCAATGCCGAGCTCGAAGAAGTGCGCAGCCACCTGCTGGCCATGGGCGGGCTGGTCGAGAAGCAGGTCAACGATGCGGTCACCGCGCTGATCGAGGCTGACTCGGGCCTGGCCCAGCAAGTGCGCGAAGTCGATGAGCAGATCAACCAGATGGAGCGCAACATCGACGAAGAATGCGTGCGCATTCTGGCCCGTCGACAGCCGGCGGCTTCTGACCTGCGCCTGATCATCAGCATTTCCAAATCGGTAATCGACCTTGAGCGCATCGGCGACGAGTCGACCAAGATCGCTCGCCGCGCCATCCAGCTGTGTGAAGAAGGCGAGTCGCCGCGTGGTTACGTCGAAGTGCGCCACATCGGCGACCAGGTGCGCAACATGGTCCGCGACGCACTGGACGCATTTGCCCGCTTCGACGCCGAGCTGGCGCTGTCGGTAGCGCAGTACGACAAGACCATCGACCGCGAATACAAGACTGCGCTGCGCGAGCTGGTCACCTACATGATGGAAGACCCACGCTCGATCTCGCGGGTACTCAGCGTGATCTGGGCATTGCGTTCGCTGGAGCGGATCGGCGACCACGCGCGCAACATCGCCGAACTGGTGATCTACCTGGTGCGCGGCACCGACGTGCGCCACATGGGCTTGAAGCGGATGAAAGCCGAGGTCGAAGGCACCGCAGGCCGCGAGGCTGAAATCGCTAATGTTTTGGCTGAATCGGACGATAAATAGGATTGCTCCCGAGCCTCAACGCCCGGCCCAGTGCCGGGCGTTTTCGTTTGCGGTCGAGCAGCCAGCAGGCACCCGCGAACAGTGTGCGACGTCCCGACCTGATTCGCTGCTTGGCAAATGGCCATCAGTGAGCGTTATGCTAGTCGGGATCAAGAGGAGTATCGATGAGTAAAGTCAATGTGCTGGTTGTGGATGACGCCCCGTTCATTCGCGATCTGGTGAAGAAGTGCCTGCGCAACGCCTTCCCGGGTATGGTCATCGAAGATGCAGTGAACGGCCGCAAAGCCATGGCATTGCTCGGTAAGGAGCATTTCGACCTGGTCCTGTGCGACTGGGAAATGCCGGAAATGTCGGGCCTGGAATTGCTCACCTGGTGCCGTCAGCAGCCAGAGATGAAAGCCCTGCAGTTCATCATGGTGACCAGCCGTGGCGACAAGGAAAACGTGATTCAGGCGATTCAGGCCGGGGTGTCCGATTTTGTCGGCAAGCCGTTCACCAACGAACAGCTGCTGACCAAGGTGAAAAAATCCCTGAGCAAGATCGGCAAGCTCGACAGCCTGATCTCGGGCGGCGTGGCCAAGGTCAATTCGGCGTTTGCCAATGACTCGCTGAGCGCCTTGACCGGTGGTCGCCCGGAGGCTGTCAGAGCCGCTCCGGTAGCCGCCGAGGCTGCCCGGCCGCTGGTCCCCGCAGCAGCACCGAAGGCCGCGCCAAGTGCCGCACCGGCCGGTCGTGGCCAAGGCCAATTGCGCCTCGCCAGCGGCGCGCAAGCCTGTGTGATCAAGGCCCTGAGCCTGAAGGAAGCGCTGCTGGTGGTGCGTCGCAGCGCCAACCTGCCGCAGGTGCTTGAAGGCGCGGTGCTCGACCTTGAGCAGGGTGACAACGCTGAAGTCGCGCGTCTGAACGGCTATCTGCATGCAGTGGCGGCGATGGAGCCGAAGCCGGACAGCGACTGGCTGCAGCTGACCTTCAAGTTTGTCGACCAAGACGCGCAGAAGCTCGACTACCTGTCGCGCTTGATTGCCCGCGGCACTACTCAGAAGCACTTCACTCCCGGCGCGTGAGGCGCTGTCCGACGCAGCCGCGGCCCCTGTCAGCACGGGCCGCGGCTGCGCCGACCAACTGCCATACCCAATGGCAATCCGCCTGCTAGGCTTCGACAGAACCCAACTGTCATAAAGCCACCATCCATGCCCAGCCGCCTGCTGCTGTTCTGTGCCTTGCTCACGGCTTCGGCGTCGAGTGTGGCCATGACGTTGTATCGAACCACTGATGCCTACGGTGTTGTGTCGTACTCCGATCACGACAGCGAAGGCGCCAAGGTCTATGTGATCTTTCGCGAGCCGATCGTCGAGCGCCTCGACGGCCAGGTGCGGCTGTACAGCGAGGTGATTACCGGCGGGATGCGCTTCAGCGCGCACAACGAGCTGTTCGCGCCGGTCGAGGTCGAGTTGCGGCTGCAAGGGCTGAGCAATGCTCAGGGGGGCAACGCGCCGCGGATCGTGCGCAAGGTGCTGCCAGCACGCTCGACCCAGTTGCTCAGCGTGGTCATGGCCCAGCCCGGCAAGCAACTGGGTTATCAAAGCAAACTCGACTACGCCCTCGGCAGCCCGCTGCAGCGGCCGCAGGCATTTCGCTACCCGTTCCCCTGGCGTGGCGGGCCGTTTCGTTTGAGTCAGGGGCCGAACGGGCGCTACAGCCACTTCGGCGCCAAGGGCCGCTATGCGATGGACATCGCCATGCCTGAAGGCACACCGATCGTCGCTGCGCGCGGCGGGGTGGTGATCAAGACCGAGAACAGCCAGAACGGCCGCGGTACCAATGCCTCAGGCAACTTTGTGCGCATTCTTCATAGCGATGGCACCATGGGCGTCTACCTGCACCTGATGCAGGGCTCGGTGGTGGTCGGCGAGGGGCAGCGGGTCAGCGTAGGGGATGCGCTGGCCAAGTCGGGCAATACCGGCAACAGCACCGGGCCGCATCTACACTTTGTGGTGCAGCGCAATGTCGGTTTGGCACTGGAGTCGATCCCCTATCAGTTCGACCGACCCCTTGGCGGGTTGCCTAATTTCACGGCGGGCAATCCGTGAAATTGGGGCTGCGCAGCAGCCCCAAAGATGTGCTGGTTATTCCAGCTTGAGCACCTTGGCCAGAACGATCTTGGGCCCTTTCATCTTCTTGATGATGATGCGCAGGCCTTCGACTTCGAGCAGTTCCTCTTCTTCAGGCACCCGATTCAGCGTCTCGTAGACCAGCCCTGCAAGGGTTTCGGCCTCGATGTGGTCAAGGTCAACGCCCAGCAGCCGCTCGACCTTGAACAGCGGAGTATCGCCGCGCACCAGCAGCTTGCCTGGCTGGTAGGCGAGGATGCCGCGCTCGGTCTTGCGGTGCTCGTCCTGAATATCACCGACCAGCACTTCCAGCACGTCTTCCATGGTCAGGTAGCCGATCACCTTGCCATCGGCTTCTTCAACCAGCACAAAGTGCGCGCCGCCCTTGCGGAATTGCTCGAGCAGCTGCGACAGCGGCATGTGCCGGGACACCCGCTCGAGTGGCCGGGTCAGGTCGTCCAGGTCGACGCTGCCGGGGATATGGTCGAGGTCGGCCAGCTCCAGCAACAGGTCCTTGATGTGCAGCAAACCGGTGAATTCCTCACGCTCGGCATCGTACACCGGGTAGCGGCTGAATTTGTGCCGGCGGAACATCGCCAGGATTTCCTTGAGCGGCGCCTTGGCGTCGAGGCTGATCATGTCCTCGCGCGAGTTGGCCCAGTCGACCACCTCCAGCTCGCCCATCTCGACCGCCGACGCCAGTACGCGCATGCCCTGATCACTCGGGTCCTGGCCACGGCTGGAGTGCAGGATCAGCTTGAGCTCTTCGCGGCTGTAATGGTGCTCATGGTGCGGCCCCGGCTCGCCCTGGCCAGCCACCCGCAGGATGGCGTTGGCGCTGGCGTTGAGCAGGTAGATGGCCGGGTACATGGCCCAGTAGAACAGGTACAGCGGCACCGCCGTCCACAGCGACAACAGCTCGGGTTTGCGGATCGCCCACGACTTGGGCGCCAGCTCACCGACAACGATGTGCAGGTACGAGATAACGAAGAAGGCGATGAAGAACGACACGCCCTTGATCAGCTCCGGCGAGTCGACGCCAAAGTACGCCAGCAACGGCTCGAGCAGGTGGGCGAAGGCCGGCTCACCGACCCAGCCCAGGCCCAGCGAGGCGAGGGTGATACCCAGCTGACAGGCAGACAGGTAGGCATCGAGCTGGTTGTGCACCTTGCGCAGAATGCTGCCGCGCCAGCCGTGCAGCTCGGCGATCGAATCGACCCGGGTCGAGCGCAGTTTGACCATGGCGAACTCGGCGGCAACGAAGAAGCCGTTGAGCAAGACCAGGAACAGTGCAAAAAGAATCATGCCGAAGTCGGCAAACAGGGAGGTGACGCTGATACCAGGGGAAGGGTCCATGATGGGGTTTTACGGGGTCCGTCTGCGAAAATGATGATAAAAAGCCGCCAGCTGTGCCGGCGCAGGACAGCCAATGTAGCGGCTGAGGCGGCAAAAGCAAAGGGGGGGCAGGGCGGCGTCGGTCAGTGCCAGCCACCCGCTGTGGCTATCTGCCCTTGCCGATATCCATCTGCACAGCGGCAAAATGGCAGGTAAAGGTGCTGCCGTGGCCGGGCACGCTGCTGATCTCCAGCCGCGCGCGGTGGCGCAGCAGCACGTGCTTGACGATCGCCAGGCCCAGGCCGGTGCCGCCGGTGTGGGAGTTGCGGCTGGAGTCCACCCGGTAGAAGCGTTCGGTCAGGCGCGGCAGGTGCTTGGCCTCGATCCCCATCCCCGAGTCCTGCACCGACAGGTGCGCGCCCTGTTCATCGGCCCACCAGCGGATGCGGATGTTGCCGCCGTCCTGGGTGTACTTGACGGCGTTGAACACCAGATTGGAGAACGCACTGCGCAGCTCCGACTCGCTGCCCTTGAGGTAGACCCCAGGGCTGGCCTCGAGGCTGATGTTCTGCTGGCGCGGGCCAGACAGCGCCTGGGCATCGGCCTTGATCGCGGTGAGCAACGCATCGACTGCCACGGGCTGGTTGTCCGAGGGGTAGTCGGTGGCTTCGAGCTTGGCCAGCAACAGCAGGTCGTTGAGCAGCGTCTGCATGCGCGACCCTTGCTGGCTCATCTGCTGCAGGGCGCGGGTCCAGCGTGGATTGACGTCTTCGACGTTATCCAAGAGGGTTTCCAGATAGCCGCTGATCACCGTCAACGGCGTGCGCAGTTCATGCGAGACGTTGGCGACGAAGTCTTTGCGCATCTGCTCGAGCAGGTGAATGCGGGTGACGTCGCGCACCAGCATCAGGTGCTCGTTGTTGCCATAGCGGGTGATGTGCAGCTGCACCCGCATGCGGTCGTTGATCGGCGAGGGGATTTCCAGCGGCTCAAGGTAGTTTTCTGCTTCGAAGTATTCTTTGAAGCGTGGGTGGCGGACCAGGTTGGTTACCTGCTGGCCGCCATCCTGCGGGGTCTTGAAGCCGAGCAGGGTTTCCGCTGCGCGGTTCCACCATTCCAGATTGCCGTCGCTGTCGAGCATGATCACCGCGTCACGCAGGGCAGCTGTTGACTCCTGGACTCGGTCGATCACTGCCTGCAAGCGCCCGCGCACGCGCTGATCGCGGCGTTGCAGGTGGTAGATGCTGTCGAACACCTCGCCCCACAGGCCGTAGCCGTCGGGTGGTGCTTCGTCGGGTTGATGGTTGCGCAGCCAGTCGTGCAGGCGCAGCAACTGCTTGAGGGTCCAGCCCAGGTACAGCGCCAGGCCGATGGCAAAGCTCCAGCCATAGTAGCCGCTGACCAGGCCGCCAATGATGCAGACGGTGATCAACAGCAGCAGGTGGCGAATCAGGGTCGCATGCCAGTTCTGGTTCAATTGTTACGGTCCTTGTACAACAGTGTGCAGCCAGCTGCGCAGGCGTCGCTCAGCTTTTGGTCGAGAAACGATAGCCAGTGCCGCGCACGGTTTGTACCAGATTTTCGTAGGCCTCACCCAGCGCCTTGCGCAGGCGGCGGATGTGCACATCGACGGTACGCTCTTCGACGTAGACGTTGCCGCCCCAGACCTGATCGAGCAACTGGCCACGGGTGTAGGCGCGCTCCTGGTGGGTCATGAAGAACTGCAGCAGGCGATATTCGGTTGGGCCCATCTCGGCTGGCTTGCCGTCGATGGTGACGCGGTGGCTGATCGGGTCGAGCAGCAGACCGCCGATCTCGATTGGCGACTCGCTGTCGCTCGGGCCGGTGCGGCGCAGCACGGCTTTCAGCCTGGCGACCAGTTCCCGCGGCGAGAACGGTTTGGTGATGTAGTCGTCGGCGCCGACTTCCAGGCCCTGGATCTTGTTGTCCTCTTCGCCCTTGGCGGTGAGCATGATGATCGGGATGTCGCCGGTCAGTTCATCACGCTTGAGGCGGCGTGCCAGCTCGATGCCCGAGGTGCCCGGGAGCATCCAGTCGAGCAGGATCAGGTCCGGCTTGCGGTCGACGATAATGGCGTGGGCCTGCTGCGAGTTCTCCGCCTCGAGGCAGTCATAGCCGGCCATTTCCAACGCAACGGCGATCATCTCGCGAATGGGCGCTTCGTCGTCGACGATCAGAATGTTCCTGCCAACCATGCTCTCAACCTCTCCTGAATTGGATGTCTTGGCCCGCATTAGATAACGGAATTATTGCAGTCGTGTGACAAGTCGTGGGCTGCCACGCCAAGTATCGACGGCTGAGCTAGGCTGTAAATCCCAACCCCCGAATAAATACGGTGAAATCCAATGACACGATCAACGCTGAACTGGATGGCCTTCTGCGCGGTTTTGGCGCTGCCGGGGGTAGCCCTAGCCGAGCATGGCGGCATGGGCATGGCCAAGGGCGGCATGCTGGTGGATGACAAGGGCATGACCTTGTACACCTTCGACAAGGACAGCGACGGCAAGTCGATGTGCAACGGCGACTGTGCCAAGAACTGGCCGCCGCTGATGGTCAAGGAAGATGACAAGGCTGCGGCAGGCAAGTGGACCCACATCAAGCGCGACGACGGCAGCATGCAGTGGGCCTACGATGGCAAGCCGCTGTACACCTTCGTCAAGGACACCGAAGCCGGCAAGACCACCGGCGATGGCATGAAGGACGTCTGGCATGTAGCCAAGCCCTGACGGCATCGCCGCGCCCTGCGCGAGCGCCTGACAGCGCTGGCACAGGGCGCGCAGTCAGCCCAGGGCGTAATCCAGCACCACGCCGATAAAGATCAGCAAGCCTGCCCAGTGGTTATGCAGAAACGCCTTGAAGCACGCGTCGCGATCCAGCTTGCGCGTCGACCAGAACTCCCAGGCAAAGCACACCAACGCACCCACCAAGCCGAGGTGGAACCAGCCGCCCAGACCGAACTTGATGCCCGCCAGCAGCAGGCAGGCCAGCGACAGCAGCTGCAAGCCAAGAATGATCGCCCGGTCGGCCTCGCCAAACAGGATCGCGGTGGATTTGACCCCGATCTTCAAATCATCATCGCGGTCGACCATGGCGTAGTAGGTGTCATAGCCCACCGTCCACAGCAGGTTGGCGATGTACAGCAGCCAGGCGCTGGCAGGCAGATCGCCGCCGGCGGCGGTGAAGGCCATCGGGATACCCCACGAATACGCTGCGCCCAGGACCACCTGTGGGTAATAGGTGTAGCGCTTCATGAACGGATAGCAGAACGCCAGGGCGACCGCACCGAACGACAACCAAACCGTCTGGGCGTTGGTGCACAGCACCAGCAGGAAACTCGCCGCCACCAGCACGGCGAACAGCACCAGCGCCTCGCGTGGCTTGACCCGACCGCTGGCCAGCGGCCGGTCGGCGGTGCGTTTGACGTGGCCATCGACCTTGCGGTCGGCGAAGTCGTTGATGCAGCAGCCGGCCGCGCGCATCAGCACTACGCCTAGGCCAAAGATCAGCACATTGGCCACCGTCGGCGCGCCCTGGCCGGCAATCCACACCGCAGTCAGGGTCGGCCACAGCAACAGGTAGATGCCGATCGGCCGATCCATGCGGCTCAGCTGGACGAAGTCCCAGGCGCGCGGGTGCAGGTGGTTGAGTGATTTCAGCAGTTGCAGGTACATCAGCCGGTTACCTCGCTGGAGGCTTGCCACAAGGCCGGCAGAAACACCTCGGCCACCAGTAGTTGCAGGCCATCACGCTCGAAGCGCGAGCGCCGGCCCCACAGATTCGCAGCAGCGACTTCAATCGGTAGCCAGTGCTGCGGGTAGCTGCACACCTCGATAGGGTGACGCACAAAGGCCTGATCGCAGAACAGCAGCTCACCCAGCGAACGGCTGCCCAGGGTTTCCAGGTCCAGCCCACCGCGCTCCAGCGCGCTGCGCCCGGCCACGCTGCGGGCGAATACCCAAGGCTGGCCATGGCCACGCAGGTAGACCTCACGGACCCAGCCTTGCGCACCAGGCTCAAGGCCAAGCGCCAGGCATTCGTCATCGCGCAGCGGCTGCCAGCCCTGGAACAACGGGGTGACACTGAAATGATCAGCAGACAGGGCAGTCAGGCGGCGGGTCAGCGAGCCTTCATCGAACAGCCAGTCGAGGGTCGGCTGGGCAAGCGTGGTTGCCAGCTGTGGATACGGCAGCCACGCAACAGCGGCTGCTAGCGGGGATTCGTACGACACGTCGGTATGCTTGTTACAGCCAGAGAGGCGCCGAGCTTAGCATGATTGCCTGCGCTGCTTGCATACTGCAGGCTGGGCCAGTAAAAAGCCCGTGGCAGCCGCACGAGCCATTACTCAGCCTGTTGCGTGCAACAGTGCGATAAGCGGCAAGGCCAAGCCTGAACCTGGATGAGGAGCTGTTGATGAAGAAGTGGCAATGCATTGTATGTGGCCTGATCTACAACGAAGCCGAGGGCTGGCCGGATGACGGTATCGCGCCGGGCACCCAATGGCAGGATGTCCCTGAAGACTGGCTGTGCCCGGATTGTGGCGTAGGCAAAAGCGACTTTGAAATGATCGAAATCGCCTGATAGCAACCCTTGGCAACGTAAAAGGAATACGGCATGACCTCCCCAGTAGTGATCATCGGCACCGGCCTTGCGGGCTACAACCTGGCCCGGGAGTTTCGCAAGCTCGACGGCGAAACGCCGCTGCTGTTGATCAGCGCTGATGACGGCCGTTCCTATTCCAAGCCAATGCTGTCCACTGGCTTCGCCAAGAACAAGGACGCCGACGGCCTGTGCATGGCAGAGCCGGGGGCCATGGCCGATCAGCTCAAGGCGGAGATCCGTACGCACACGCGCATCAGCGGCATTGATCCTGGGCACAAGCGGCTGTGGATCGGTGAAGAGGTGGTCGAGTACCGTGACCTGATTCTCGCGCTGGGCGCACAGACAGTACAGCTGCCGCTGCAGGGCGACGCGAGCGATGCGGTGTTTGCGATCAACGACCTTGTCGACTACGCCCGCTTTCGCCGCGCTGCGGCAGGCAAGCAGCGCGTGCTGATTCTCGGCGCCGGGCTGATCGGCTGCGAGTTTGCCAACGACATGAGCCTCGGTGGTTTCCAGGTCGATGTGGTTGCCCCTTGTGAGCAACTGATGCCGACCCTGATCCCGGCTGCCGCCGCAGGCGCGGTGCAGGCAGGCCTGGAGAGCCTTGGCGTGCGCTTCCACCTAGGCCCCGTGCTGGACCGCCTACAGCGCGATGGCGCTAGCTTGCAGGCGCACTTGTCCGACGGCCGCGTGATCGCCTGCGACCTGGTGGTCTCGGCCATTGGCCTGCGCCCGCGCACCGAACTGGCCGCCGCGGCCGGGCTGGCGGTCAATCGTGGGGTGGTGGTGGACCGTCAGTTGCGTACCTCGCACGGCAATATCTATGCCCTGGGCGATTGCGCCGAAGTCGATGGCATCAACCTGTTGTACGTGATGCCGTTGATGAGCTGCGTACGCGCGCTGGCGCAGACCTTGGCCGGCAATCCGCAGGCGGTGGCATACGGGCCGATGCCGATCACCGTGAAGACCCCCGCTTGCCCACTGGTGGTCGCGCCACCGCCGCATGGCCGCATGGGCGTGTGGCAAGTGGAAGGTGACGGCGCCGATCTCAAGCTGACCTGCCGCGATGAGGCGGGTGCGCTGCTCGGCTATGCCCTGACAGGCAGCGCCGTCATGGAAAAACTCGCTCTAAATCGGCAGCTTCCGGCGCTTATGGCGTAAATGGCTGGCGTTCTGTCGCTTATGCCGTTGGCTTGCCGACACAATGGCCGTGCTGATACTGGCGCGGTCCCGGTTGGCGTGCCATTCTCACTCGCGTCTGCCGCAGTTTAGAGCCTGCGGCGCCTTGAGCGCTGCCTCCCCTGGCAGCACGGCAATAACAACAAGAATTCCCGTCCAAGAGGCTTCACTATGCGCAAACCAGAACTCGCCGCTGTCATCGCTGAAAAGGCTGATTTGACCAAGGAAAAGGCCAATGAGGTACTCAATGCGATCCTCGACAGCATCACCGGGGCCCTCGATAAGGATACCGTTACCCTGGTTGGCTTCGGCACTTTCGAGAAGCGTCACCGTGGCGCCCGCACTGGCAAAAACCCGCAGACTGGCGAGCCAGTGAAGATCAAGGCCAGCAACACCGTTGCGTTCAAGCCAGGCAAGGGTCTCAAGGACACGGTCAACCCGACCGGCAAAGCGGCAGCACCGGCCAAGGCCGCTGCCAAACCCGCTGCCAAGGCTGCCGCGAAGAAAAAGTAAGCGGCTCGTTGCTAGCGGTTGCAGAGCCAATCAACGGGCGCCTTTATGGCGTCCGTTTTGCTTTCCATAGGGTAACGGTGGCGGGCTTGTATAAAGTGTTCTGAAAGAGGATAAACTCAGCGCTTTCAGTCACATTACAGTCGAGTCTTGCCGATGAAGTTCCGTTTTATTCTGTGGGCCATGGGCTTGTTGATGGCCCGTGCCAGCCGCAACAATCCGGCGTTCCAGCAGCAGCTGCGGGACAAGGATCTGGTGTTCCAGATGCAGACCCTGGATGGCAAGGTCGCCCGTCACTTCATCGTCAGCAACGAGCGCATCAGCAGCAAGGCCGGGCAACATGCGCAGCCAGCCTTCGCGATTGCGTTCAAGGACGCCGCCTACGGCTTCGCCACCCTGCAGGCCAGCAACAAACAGCTGGCGTTCATGCAGGGGATTCAGGACAAGAACATCCAGATCAAGGGCAATCCGGCGCTGGTGATCTGGTTCCAGGGCCTGATGAAGTACCTGAAACCGCGCAAGCG
The DNA here is from genome assembly GCF_024809895.1 of Pseudomonas sp. BIGb0278. Classification (NCBI taxonomy): domain Bacteria; kingdom Pseudomonadati; phylum Pseudomonadota; class Gammaproteobacteria; order Pseudomonadales; family Pseudomonadaceae; genus Pseudomonas; species Pseudomonas sp. BIGb0278. The sequence continues at coordinate 622,638 of NZ_JANUEL010000002.1, read as the reverse complement.
CAAAGCCTGAGCGAGCGGGGCGCCTGACGCCCCGGTGCTGGTCAGCTCAATGCGGAGGGTGGAACTGCGAGGCCAGTTCGCGCAGCAGCGCTTCGGCTTCGAGCACCTTGCTGACGACATCGTCGGCCTTTTCGCGGCTCAGCCCCAATCGCTCGAGCAGGGCATCGGGGATTTCTTCCTGCGGCCCTGAGCCAATCCCGCGCGAACGCAGCAGGCTGGTCGCCAGGCAGACCAGATTGGGGAACACCGCCATTTCGCCATCGTAGCCAGGATCGTGCTGGAAGCGCAGCGCGTTGGACAGCTCTTCAGGCATGTCCCACAGCTTCATCAGCCACGCGCCGATCTGCTCACGACTGATGCCGAGCAGATGCTGTTCGATGTAGGTATGGCTCAGGTGCGGGTTGACCTCCAGGTGGCGGCAGATCAGCGAGAAGTGCGGCGGGAACACGTGCGCCAGCAGCAGGTAGCCAAAGTTGTGCAGCAGCCCGGCGAGGTAGGTCAGGCCAGCTTCCGGGCGCTCGGCGCGGGGCATGGCGCGGGTCAGGCCCTCGATCACGGCAGCGGTGTAGATCGACTGCTGCCAGTACGGCGTGGCCTGCTGCGGGTGGTCCTTGGGCAGGCTCAGGGTCTTGCCCAAGGCCAGGCCCAGTGCCAGGTTGATCACCAGATCAAAGCCGAGCACACGCACGATGGCGTCTTCTACCGAACGGATCTTGCCAGGTGAGGCGTAGTACGGCGAACCGGCCCAACTGACCACTTGCGCGGCCAGCGCCGGGTCGGTTTCGACCACACCGGTGATGTCGTCGATGCTGGCGTTGGGGTCGACCCGCAGCTTGATGATCTTTTGCGCCGTGTCGGCCAGTGGTGGAATTTCGATGGTTTCTTCCAGGCGCTTCTGGATCCGCCGCGCGGTGAACGCCTGCACCGCCTGGGTGATCTCGTGGGGATCATCGTCAGGACGGTTGAGGTTGGGCTGGATGTCCGCCACGGTCTGGCCGAATTTGCCTGCGCTGGCCTTGCTCAGCATGCGCTTGAACGCGCCGCGCTCGATCTGCAGCAGCAGGCCGCGTTCGCCCGACTGGATCAACAGCGCCTCGGCCTCGAGCAGGCGTTCGTCATACAGGCAGGGCGAGCTGGTCAGGGCCGGCAGGGCAGGCAGCGCTTTGAGTTTGTGCTTGTCGAGCATCTGGTTCAGGCGCGTCAGCGGCACGGCGTGCAGCTTGCGCCCGGTCAGCTCGGCGAGGCGATTGAGGTCCAGCAACTGAGTGTGCGGGAACAGCACCAGCAGCGCGCCGATTTCGTCATCGAGCAGCACCGCTTGAACACGCGAGGCTGCAGGCAGGGACGGATGCTCCGGCACCTCCTTGTAAGCTACGCCGAGCTTGTCCAGCAGTTGGCGGATAACAGACGGTGCTTGCGGGGATGCGGCGTCCAGGGCTACTTCAGTCATGAGCTGGATCCAATAGTTTCTTTAAACGCGAAGTATAACCAGTCTGAACGGCAGGCTGGTTGCGTAGTGGGACTTGTGTCACACCTGGCCATATTGCTGGCCATGGCGCAGCCAGCGATCGAGCAACGGGCTGACGTGTGCCGGCCAACGCGTAAGCAGCGCCTGGGCGGCGTCGCGCACGGCTGGCAGCAAGTCGGCGTCGCGCATCAGGTCAGCGACCTTGAACTGGAGCAGGCCGGTCTGGCGCGTCCCGAGCATTTCGCCAGGGCCGCGCAGTTCGAGGTCTTTCTCGGCGATGACGAAACCGTCGTTGGTCTCGCGCATGATGCCCAGACGCTCGCGGCCGACCTGCGACAACGGCGGGTGATAGAGCAACACGCAGTGGCTGGCGGCGCTACCGCGGCCGACCCGCCCGCGCAGCTGGTGCAGCTGGGCCAGACCAAGCCGCTCGGGGTTTTCGATGATCATCAGGCTCGCGTTGGGCACGTCGACGCCGACTTCGATCACCGTGGTCGCCACCAGCAACTGCAGGTTGCCGGCTTTGAACTCGGCCATCACTGCAGCTTTTTCGGCTGGCTTCATGCGCCCGTGGATCAAGCCCACGCGCAACTCGCCCAGGGCCGCGCCGAGGTCTTCGAAGGTGCTTTCGGCGGCCTGGCAGGTCAGCTCTTCGGATTCTTCGATCAGGGTGCAGACCCAGTACGCCTGGCGCCCTTCGGCGCAGGCGGCGCGGACTCGTTCGACCACCTCGAAGCGGCGGCTGTCGACCACCAGTACGGTATTCACCGGGGTGCGGCCGGGCGGCAGCTCATCGAGCACCGAGGTGTCGAGGTCAGCGTAGGCGCTCATGGCCAGCGTCCGCGGGATTGGTGTGGCGGTCATGATCAGCTGGTGCGGGCATTGCTCGCCGGCCACGCCTTTCTTGCGCAAGGCCAGCCGTTGCTGAACGCCAAAGCGGTGCTGTTCGTCGATGATCGCCAGCGCCAGATGCTTGAACTTGACCTCGTCCTGGAACAGCGCGTGGGTACCGACCACCATCGGCGCGCCGCCGGCGATCTGCTCCAGGGCGCTGACCCGGGCCTTGCCCTTGAGCTTGCCGGCGAGCCAGGCGACTTCGATGCCGAGCGGCTCCAGCCAGCGCTTGAAGGTGATGAAGTGCTGCTCGGCGAGGATCTCGGTGGGTGCCATCAGGGCGACCTGGTAACCGGCTTCCAGCGCTTGCAGGGCAGCCAGGGCGGCGACCACGGTCTTGCCCGCGCCGACGTCGCCCTGGACCAGGCGCAGCATCGGCTCGGGTTGGCTAAGGTCGTAGGCGATCTCGTTGCCGACCCTTTGCTGGGCACCGGTGGGGTTGAACCCCAGGTTGGCCAGGTACTGCGCAGGCAGCCGGCTGGCTTTGGGCAATGCCGGCGCGCGCAGGCTGCGCAAGCTCTCGCGCAGGCGCTGCTGGGACAGCTGGTGAGTCAGCAGCTCTTCGAAGGCGAGGCGGTGCTGAGCCCAGTGATGACCCACCGCCAGCTCTTCCAGATCAGCATCGGCGGGCGGGTTGTGCAGGTAGCGGATCGCCTCGTCGAGCGGCGCCAGCTGATAATCGTTGGCCAGCTCCGGTGGCAGCCAGTCTGGCAGGCTGCGCGGGCCGAGCATGGCCAGGCTTTGCTGGCACAGCTGGCGCAGGCGCTGCTGGGTCAGGCCTTCGGTGGACGGGTAGATCGGGGTCAGGGTCTGCTCGACCGGCGGCGCCGGCTCGCTGCCGTTGAGGGCGCGGTATTCCGGGTGGTAGATCTCCAGCCCCGAAGCACCTGGGCGAGCCTCGCCGTAGCAACGTATATGAGTGCCGCGCTTGAGGGCTTCTTTCTGCGCATTGCTGAAGTGGTAGAAGCGCAGGCTCAGCACGCCGGTGCCGTCGCCCAAGCGCACCACCAGGCTTCGGCGCTTGCCCATGGTCACGTCGGCGCCACTGACCACGCCTTCGATGACTGCGTCCTGGCCTGGGCGCAACTGGCCGATTGGCACTACGCGGGTGCGGTCCTGATAACGCAGGGGCAGGTGGAACAGGACGTCCTGCAGGTTCTCCAGGCCGACCTTGGCAAGCTTTTCAGCCATTGCCTCGCCGACGCCCTTGAGTTCAGTGACCGGTACCTTGGACAGCTCGCTCATGACTCAGGCCGACTGTTCCACGGGTGGCTTGACCACCGAACACAGCCGGATCGAGTCGGCCAGGATCTCGATCGCCTTGGGCCGCGGGAAGCTCGCGCGCCAGGCAATCGCCACCGTGCGGAAGGGCGTCGGTGCGGTCAGCGGGCGCACTTCGATGATGCCTGGTGCGTAGTGATGGCTGTGCACCGCCGACAGCGGCAGGATGGAGATGCCCAGGCCTGAGGCGACCATGTGGCGGATGGTTTCCAGCGAGCTGGATTCGACCGTGGTGTGCTTGGAGCCGTCGTTGCCTTTGGCCAGGGTCGGGCAGGCTTCGAGCACCTGGTCGCGGAAGCAGTGGCCTTCACCGAGCAGCAGCAGGCTCTTGTCGTTGAGCATGGCCGGGTCGATGGTCTTGCGTGCGGTCCACGGGTGATCCGCCGGCATCAGCGCGCAGAATGGCTCGTCGTACAGCGGCAGGGTCAGCACGTCGGCCTCGTTGAACGGCAGGGCGATGATCACTGCGTCCAGTTCGCCGTTGCGCAGTTTCTCGCGCAGTACGTGGGTGAAGTTTTCTTCGATATACAGCGGCATCTGCGGGGCGACCCGGTGCAGCTGTGGAATCAGATGCGGGAACAGGTACGGGCCGACGGTGTAGATCGCGCCGACCTTGAGTGGTGCGGTCAGCTGGTTCTTGCCGGCCTGGGCCAGTTCACGGATACCTTGCGCCTGCTCCAGGACCTTCTGCGCCTGGGCGACGATGGTTTCACCGACCGGAGTCAGGCGAACCGCGCTCTTGCTGCGTTCGAAGATCAACACGCCAAGCTCGTCCTCGAGCTTCTTTACCCCGACCGACAGGGTCGGCTGGCTGACGTGGCAACGCTCGGCAGCATGGCCGAAGTGCTGCTCTTGGGCGAGGGTGACGATGTAGCGGAGTTCAGTGAGGGTCATAACGTGCGTCCATGAAGTTGCAGCCCCAGCATAGCGGCTGCAATTGATAGACGCACGTTATCAGACTTGCGCTTTTGTGACAGAAACAAAGTGTCAGCGTTTATCCAGCGAGTAGACAAAGGGTGCTACCACTTCGATCGAGCCATTGGTCAGCAGCTCTGCCGGCGGCTTGGGCAGCGAGCCCGCACGGCGGATCATTTCCATGGTCGCTCGGTCCAGTGCTGCGCTGCCTGAACCACCAGCCAGCGAGTAGGACAACACCTTGCCGTCGGCGTCGACCACGAAGCGCAACCGGTTGATGCCTTGCAGGCCACGCCGGCGGGCGTCTTCAGGGTACCGCTTGTACTTGGCCAGGTGACGCAACAGATCGCTCTGCCAGGTCGGCAAGGCCTTGCTGTTGGAGGCGATGCTTGGCGCTGGCGCTGCCGATTTCTGCGGTGGCGTATTGCTCGGCGGCGTATCGACTACCTGCTCATCGGCAGGTGGCGCTTCCTTGGGCGGCTCAGGCTTCTTCTCGGGCTTGGGCGGCTGCGGTTTGGCCTTCGGCTTGGGCGGCTTGGCAATCGCGATTTTCGGTTTTGGAGCCTCCACCAACTTCGGTAGCGGCGGCTCTTCGACCGGAGTCGGAGGCTGCGGAGCGACCTTGGGCGGTGGTGGTGGCGCTGGCTCAGGCAGCGGTGCCAGCTCGACCATCATCGCTGCCGGGGGCAGTTCGATGGCCTGAGGCACCGACCAATTGAGCGTCAGCAGCACAGCGATGGCATGGACACCCAGCACGATCGCCAAGCTGCCGCTGTAACGCGCCAGTTTGTGCCGCGTCTTGATCATTTTTTGGCTGCCGTCTCGAGACCTACCAGACCGACCTTGAGGTAGCCGGCCGCGCGCATGTTGTTCATCACTTCCATCAGGTCGCCGTAGTCCACGCCTTTATCGGCCTGGAAGAAGATGGTGGTCTCCTTGTCGCCCTTGGTCTTGGCGTCGAGCATCGGGCCAAGCTGGCTGGGCTGAGCAACCATATCGTCGCCGACGTACAGCTTCTGGTCGGCCTTGACGCTGACAAACACCGGTTTCTCCGGCCTCGGCGCCGGTTTGGCGGTCGAGGCGGGCAGGTCGACCTTGATGTCGACGGTGGCCAGGGGAGCTGCGACCATGAAGATGATCAGCAGCACCAACATCACGTCGATGAACGGCGTAACGTTGATTTCGTGGTTTTCGGCGAGGTCATCGCCACCTTCGTTAAGATGCAGGCCCATGGCTTACCCCACTTTCACCATGTGCGGGGCGACGCGTTCGCCACCCTGGTGGTCGAGGTCGCGGCTGACCAGCAGCAGGACTTGCGCCGAAGCGTCGGACACCTGTGCGCGGTAGCCAGCGATGGAACGCGCGAAGACGTTGTAGATGACCACTGCCGGGATGGCCGCTACCAGGCCCAGAGCGGTCGCCAGCAGTGCTTCGGCGATGCCGGGTGCAACTACTGCGAGGTTGGTGGTCTGGGTCTTGGCGATGCCGATGAAGCTGTTCATGATGCCCCATACGGTACCGAACAGACCTACGAACGGCGCGGTCGAACCAATGGTGGCGAGCACGCCGGTACCGCTGCTCATGTTACGACCGCTGGCGGCAACCAGGCGCTCGAGGCGGAAGCTGACGCGCTCCTTGATGCCTTCTTTTTCGCGAGCGTTGGCCGACAGGCGCATTTCTTCGAGGGCGTCATGCACCAGGGTGTGGGCCAGGGTGCCTTCCTTGTTGGACGCTTCAGCAGCTTCCTTGAGGGTGGAGACGCGCTTGAGCGCTGCGATTTCGCCGCGCAGGCGGCGCTTGGCGCCCATCAGCTCGAAGCCTTTGGCGATCCAGATGGTCCAGGTGATGATCGAGGCGATGGCCAGGCCGATCATCACGATTTTCACGACGATGTCGGCGTTCTTGTACATGCCCCATGGCGACAGGTCGTGGGCCATGCCCAGCGAGGTGTCTTCGACCAGCGGCTGCACGTTGTCTTCGGCAGGTGCCTGAGCTTGCCCTTCGGCAGGTGCGGCGGCTGGGGCCTGGCCTTCAGCGGCGGGCGCAGCAGGCGCGGTAGCGGCAGCTGGGGTGGTGGCAGCGGTGGCATTTGGCTCATCGGCCATGGCGATCGGGGCCAGCACCAGGCTGAACATCAGCGCGGCAATGGCGCGCCAGGCGCGCGACTGGGTTGGCGAAGCGGAGGGTTGAGTACGAGTCATGCTGGCCGGACCTGATGAGTAGAATGAGTTGACGTTCACCACGGCCCCGAGGCAGGCCGAGAACAGATAGGTCGCCATTATTGCAATTAATTCTTGTTAACAAAAGTAATACAGTATCTTTTTTTTACCTTTGTCTAGCCGTTGATCGCGCAATCCGGCTAGCCTGATCCTTTATCAGTGGAGCTGAATGATGTCGGAATTGTCTGCTTTGATCGTCGGCTGCGGCGATGTCGGCGGCCGACTGGCCCTGCAACTGCTTACCAGTGGCTGGCATGTGAGCGGCCTGCGGCGTTCGATCGATCAATTGCCGGAAGGCGTCCAGCCCGTCGCAGCTGACCTCACTGATGCGCAGATTCCTGCGGCCTGGCCTGAGCGTGCACCTGACTATCTGGTGTACTGCGTGGCTGCCAGCCAACATGACGAAGCCGGTTATAAGGCGGCTTACGTCGATGGCCTGCGTAATGTGCTCAGCTGGTTGCAGGTGCGCGGGCAACAGCCGCGGCGGCTGCTGTTTGTTTCCAGCAGTAGTGTGTTTGCTCAGCAGGATGGCCAGTGGGTCGACGAAACGGCGCCGACCGAGCCTACGGGTTATTCCGGAAAAATCATGCTTGAAGCCGAGCAAGTGGCGTTGACCAGCGGCATTCCCGCCAGCGTGGTGCGCCTGACCGGCATCTACGGGCCGGGCCGTGAGTGGCTGCTGAGCCAGGTTCGCCAGGGCTACCGGGTTGCCCAGCAGCCGCCACTGTATGGCAACCGGATTCACGCTGAGGACGCAGCGAGCCTGCTGGCCTATCTGCTCGCCGCGGATGCCCGTGGCGTTACCTTGGAAGACTGCTATATCGGCGTCGACGACGACCCGGCGCCGCTAGCCGATGTGGTCGCCTGGTTGCGCGAGTACCTTGGCGTTACCCAATGGTCGGACGAACAGCGCGTGCGCCGCACCGGCAGCAAGCGCTGCAGCAATGCCCGGGCGCGAGCGTTGGGTTGGGCGCCGGTGTATCCGAGTTACAAGGAAGGCTATGCGGCGATTTTGCGGGGGGCAGCCAAGCCTTAGGGTGGACCCAGTAATCGTTGGGGCCGCAATGCGGCCCCAACGCCACCTACTATCAGCTACGTTCCAGCAACCACTGCCGCGGCCCGGGCGCCAGCTGCGGCATCTCGTCCGGCTGGGCACGGTTGATAGCCTGGAAAATCTCCAGTTGGTCACCGCTGTGCTTGAAGATAAACGGCGCGCCACGTTGATCGCGCTCCAGCCACAGGCTGTCGTTGGCACCGCCCATGGTCGCGCAATCGCCGCCCAGGCACAGCGCATAGCGATTCGGCCCGGGCAGCCCGGTTACGCTGCCGGTGTCGCTGAACTGCACGGTCTCACCTTTGCCGGTGCCTTCGATGATCTTCCAGTTGCCACCCAGATACGCGCCATATAGCGCCTTCTCGAAGGTGCTACCGACCGGTGTATCGGCAGCGGCTGGCGTCAGCGCCTTGCTGAATGCCTGCTCTTTGCCGCTTTCGGTAACGGTAACCAGCTCCTTGCCTTTGAGCTGCAGTGGCGCGCTTGGGCCGCCGTCGAAGTCGACTTGCCATTGCTTGTCGCTCAGGCGCAGGCGGCCGTTGACGTTCTCGTAGCCGTTATAGAGGTAGCTGGCCTGTTGGCTGGCGACGTCGACACGGACTTCCGACACCGGGCCGTTGGCTGCCAGCGCCTGGCGCAGGCTGCCACCTTTGGCGGCGGCGTCGATGGCTGCCTGATTGATCCAGGTGCCGTTGTAGTCTTCAGGTTTGTGGCTGGAGCAGCCGCCCAGAATCAGGGCTGCCAGCGCGAGGGGCAGGGCGTGATGCATGGTGGGGAGACCTTCAGGCAGAGAGGAGGGTGACGGGCAGGGCGCCCGTCACCTCAGGCATCACTCGATGACGAGGATGGCGTCCATTTCGACCTGGGCGCCCTTGGGCAGAGCTGCCACGCCGATGGCGGCACGCGCCGGGTAAGGCTGCTCGAAGTAGCGGCCCATGACTTCGTTGACCTTGGCGAAGTGGCTCAGGTCGGTCAGGAAGATGTTCAGCTTGACGATGTCCTTGAACGAACCACCGGCAGCTTCAGCCACCGACTTGAGGTTCTCGAACACCTGAACGGTCTGCGCTTCGAAACCTTCGACCAGCTCCATGGTGGTCGGATCCAGCGGGATCTGGCCAGACATGTAGACAGTGTTGCCGGCCTTGATCGCCTGGGAGTAAGTACCGATGGCGGCGGGGGCCTTGTCGCTGGTGATGACGGTCTTGGTCATGGTGACTCCTTGCGGTTGGCGGATTTACGCACGCATGCGGGTGATGCGGACCACGCCGGTCAGGGTGCGCAACTTCTTGATCACACGAGCCAGGTGCACGCGGTCGTGCACGCTGACCACCAGCTGGACCACGCTGATGCGGCCATCGCGTTCGTCCATGCTGATTTTCTCGATGTTGCCGTCGGCGGCGTTGACGCTGCTGGCGAGCAAGGCAATCAGGCCGCGCTGGTGCTCAAGCTCGACGCGCAGCTCGACGTTGAATTCGCCGGTGACATCCTTGGCCCAGGACAGCTGCAGGCACTTCTCCGGGTTGTGGCGGATTTCACTGATGTTGCGGCAGTCTTCCAGGTGCACGACCATGCCTTTGCCGGCCGACAGATGGCCAACGATCGGGTCGCCCGGGATCGGTGTGCAGCATTTGGCGTAGCTCAGCACCAGGCCTTCGGTGCCGCGGATGGCCAGCGGGCCTTCCGGGCTTGGCAGCTGTTCGCCTTCGGCCGAGAGCAGCCGACGGGCGACCACGTAGGCCATGCGATTGCCCAGGCCGATGTCTTCGAGCAGGTCTTCGATGACTTCCAGGCGATACTCGTTGAGGATCGGCTGGATACGTTCCTGCGGGATCTTTTCCAGGCTGCTGTCGAAGCCGGTCAATACCTTGTTCAGCAGACGCTCGCCAAGGTTGATCGACTCGGAGCGGCGCTGCTGCTTGAGCGCGTGGCGGATGTGCGTGCGCGCCTTGCCGGTGACCACGAAGTTGAGCCAGGCCGGGTTCGGCCGTGCGCCCGGGGCACTGACGATGTCCACCGTCGAGCCGCTCTGCAAGGGCTCGGACAATGGCGCCAGGCGGCGGTTGATGCGGCAGGCAATGCAGCTGTTGCCGACGTCGGTGTGCACCGCGTAGGCAAAGTCGACAGCGGTGGAGCCTTTGGGCAGCTCCATGATTCGCCCTTTCGGGGTGAACACGTAGACCTCGTCCGGGAACAGGTCGATCTTCACGCTCTCGATGAATTCCAACGAGTTGCCGGCACGTTGCTGCAGCTCGAGGATGCCTTTGACCCACTGACGGGCGCGGGCGTGGCTGCCCTTGGGCTGCTCTTCCTCGTTGGACTTGTACAGCCAGTGCGCAGCGATGCCGTTGTTGGCCAGCTCTTCCATTTCGCGGGTGCGAATCTGGATTTCGATGGGAACGCCGTGCATGCCGAACAGGGTCGTGTGCAACGACTGGTAGCCGTTGGCCTTGGGGATCGCGATGTAATCCTTGAAGCGCCCCGGCAGCGGCTTGTACAGGTTGTGCACAGCGCCGAGCACGCGGTAGCAGGTGTCGACCTTGTCGACGACGATGCGAAACGCGTACACGTCCATGATCTCGTTGAAGGCGCGACGCTTGCCGCGCATCTTCCGGTAGATGCCATAGAGGTGTTTCTGGCGGCCGCTGATCTCGCCCTGGATGCCGTCGCTGCCGAGGCAATTGGCCAGGGACTGTTCGATCTTGGCGACGATTTCCTTGCGGTTGCCGCGGGCGCGCTTGACTGCCTGGTGGATGCGCGCCGAGCGCATCGGGTGCATCGCCTTGAAGCCAAGGTCTTCGAACTCTACGCGCACATTGTGCATGCCCAGGCGGTTGGCAATCGGAGCGTAGATCTCGAGGGTTTCCTTGGCAATGCGTCGGCGTTTTTCGCCCGACAGCACTTCCAGGGTGCGCATGTTGTGCAGGCGGTCGGCGAGCTTGACCAGGATCACGCGGATATCCCGCGCCATGGCCATGGCCATCTTCTGGAAGTTTTCGGCCTGCGCCTCGGCCTTGGTCTCGAAGTTCATCTGGGTCAGTTTGCTGACCCCATCGACCAGCTCGGCCACCGTCTCGCCAAACTGCTGGCTGAGGGCTTCCTTGGCGATGCCGGTGTCTTCGATCACATCGTGCAGCATGGCCGCCATCAGGCTTTGATGGTCCATGTGCATGTCGGCGAGGATGCCGGCAACTGCCAGCGGGTGAGTCACGTAGGGTTCGCCACTGCGGCGGCGCTGCCCATCGTGCGCCTGTTCGGCGTAGAAATAGGCTCGCCGAACCAGGTTGACCTGGTCCGGACCGAGGTAGGTCGATAGCCGTTCGGCGAGGGTGTCTATGCTCGGCATGGGTATACCTCCTGCCGAGGAAGAAGTCCGGTTGCCGCGCGACGTCGACCTGGCATCAATCAGACAGCCTCGTTGGACTCGTCCTCGAACGCGGCGAATACCGGATCTTCGGTGACGATCTCTTCGGCAGCCAGGAATTCGTTGGTGATGATGCCTTCAGCGATTTCGCGCAGGGCAACAACGGTAGGCTTGTCGTTTTCCCATGCAACGCGTGGCTCTTTACCACCGGTGGCCAGCTGACGGGCGCGCTTGGTGGAGAGCATGACCAGCTCAAAGCGGTTATCCACGTGTTCCAGGCAGTCTTCTACAGTTACGCGGGCCATGGTCTTCCTCAGTAGCAATGCGGTAGGGCGTACAGCCCATAATGGGCGGTGGACTGGGTAGTTTAAAAAATCACCAGCCAATAGGGAAGGGCTGTTTTATAGCCAGCCTTGCCCGTCAGTCCTGAAACCGCCTCGATCATGCCGCTTTGGCCTGGCCCGCAAAGGCCGGCCCGCAGCGCGAAAGCACCGTTTCAGACGCCTCGATAGCGCTGACGATAACGGTTTCCGGGGCTGCAATACAACAGCCGCAAACGGCTTATCGCAACAATGCTGCGCGCAAATGTGGGGTCAGCTCCTCAAACAGCGTCTGCACTGAGCGCAGCGCACGGCAATCGGGGCGTGTCAGCAGCCACAACTGCGTGTCGCAGCCTGCCAGCGGTGCGCTCAGCGCCTCGACATCAGGCATGTCGTGGACCATGTAATCGGGCAGCGCCGCCACGCCCAGGCCGGTGCTCACCAGCTGCGCGATGGTCGACATGCCGCTGCATTGGTAGCGCGGGTTCAGGCCGGGATACTGCTGGTTGCGCCAGACCACCGTGGGGTGGTCCTGCATCGAGTCATCCGGCGCGATCCAGGCCACGCTGCTGACCGACTGCTCGAGCCGCTCGCGCAGGGCGGCATGGCCGCAGATAACGTAGGAGGTCGAGCCCAGGCAGCGTCCGACCAGATGCTCCGGCGGGTTGTTGGTCAGGCGCAGGGCGATGTCGGCGTCGCGCCGGCTGAGGTTGGCGAAAGTGTTCGAGGTGCCCAGCTCCAGCGACAGCGCCGGGTAATTGGGCATGAACGTCGCCAGTGCCGGCAGCAGCAGGCTGTGCAAAACGGCCTCGGTACAGGTCAGGCGCACCGTGCCGCTGACCACCTGCTCACCGCTGGTCAGGGCAATCCTTGCCGCTTCCAGTGCCAGCTCGGCACGTTCAGCCTGCTCGGCCAGGGCCTGGGCAGTGTCGGTGGGCAGGTAGCCTTTGCGGCTTTTGACGAACAGCGCGGTGCCCAACGCCGACTCCAGGCGGCGAATCGAGCGGAACACCGTCGAAACGTCGACTTTGAGTAGCTCTGCGGCCTTGGCCAGCGAGCGACCGCGCTCAAGTGCCAAGACTAGCGAAAGGTCGGCATGAGTTATCTGATATTGCATTGGTGCACGCTCTGCTTGCCGAAATGCCAATGTCTGTTGCGTTGAGGCCATTTTATAGTGAAACGGCCTGCGGGAATCAATGCACCCCGTCGGGCCGACAATCCCCACGATGGGACAGTGAAAAGAACAACAGCAGCATCCATCGTCGCCCATGAGGCGCCAGCCGTATCTCTCCACATCGCCGCTCCACACCCAAAGGATGTACACCATGACGTCGGTAAACCCGCGCGCCAGCACTTCCAGCGAGATGTCCGACTTTCTCAAGGCGCATCCGGACATCCAGTACGTTGATCTGCTGATCTCCGACATGAATGGCGTGGTTCGCGGCAAGCGTATCGAGCGTGCCAGCCTGCACAAGGTCTACGAGCGTGGCATCAATTTGCCGGCGTCGCTGTTCGCCCTCGATATCAACGGCTCGACCGTGGAGAGCACCGGCCTGGGCCTGGACATCGGCGACGCCGACCGGGTCTGCTATCCGATCCCTGGCACCCTGTGCTACGAGCCATGGCAGAAGCGCCCGACCGCGCAGCTGCTGATGACCATGCACGAAATCGAAGGCGAGCCGTTTTTCGCCGACCCCCGTGAGGTGCTGCGCAAGGTAGTGAGCAAGTTCGACGATCTGGGCCTGGATATCTGCGCCGCGTTCGAGCTGGAGTTCTACCTGATCGATCAGGACAACCTCAACGGCCGGCCGCAGCCGCCACGCTCACCGATCTCCGGCAAGCGCCCGCAATCGACCCAGGTATACCTGATCGACGACCTCGATGAGTACGTCGACTGCCTGCAGGACATGCTCGAAGCCGCCCGCGAGCAAGGCATCCCGGCCGACGCCATCGTCAAGGAAAGCGCCCCGGCGCAGTTCGAGGTCAACCTGCATCACGTTGCTGATCCGATGAAGGCCTGTGACTACGCGATACTGCTCAAGCGCCTGATCAAGAACGTCGCCTATGACCATGAGATGGACACCACCTTCATGGCCAAGCCCTATCCAGGCCAGGCCGGCAACGGCCTGCACGTGCACATCTCGCTGCTCGACAAAAAGACCGGCAAGAACATCTTCACCAGCGAAGACCCGCTCGAAAGCGCGCCGCTGCGCCATGCCATTGCCGGCGTGCTGGAAACCATGCCAGCGTCGATGGCGTTTCTCTGCCCGAACGTCAACTCGTACCGCCGTTTCGGCGCGCAGTTCTATGTACCCAATGCACCGAGCTGGGGCCTGGACAACCGCACCGTGGCCGTGCGCGTGCCGACCGGCAGCAGTGACGCAGTGCGCCTCGAACACCGCGTCGCCGGTGCCGATGCCAACCCGTACCTGATGATGGCGTCGATCCTGGCCGGCATTCACCACGGCCTGACCAACCAGCTCGAGCCGGGTGAGCCGATCGAGGGCAACTCCTACGAGCAGCTCGAACAGAGCCTGCCGAACAACCTGCGCGACGCCCTGCGTGCGCTGGATGACAGCGAGATCCTCAACCAATACATCAGCCCGGACTACATCGACATCTTCGTCGCCTGCAAGGAAAGCGAGCAGGCTGAGTTCGAGGTGTCGATTTCCGACCTCGAGTACAACTGGTACCTGCACACGGTGTAAGCCCATGAGCGCAAACGTGGTCCCTCTGATCGGTGTCAGCGCCTGCCGCCAGCAGGTCGGCAAGAATGCTTCGCACACCGTTGGCGACAAGTACGTGGAGGCGGCCGGCTATGCCGGGATCCCGTTGATCCTGCCTGCGCGCGATGTTGGCAGCGACCCGCTGGCACTGCTGTCGATCCTCAATGGCATCGTTTTCACCGGCTCGCCTTCCAATGTCGAGCCGCACCACTACAATGGCGCCGCCAGCGTTGCCGGCACCCGCCATGATCAGGCGCGTGATCGCCTGACCCTGCCTTTGCTGCGCGCAGCCATCGCCGCCGGCGTGCCGGTGCTGTGTATCTGCCGCGGCTTTCAGGAATTGAATGTGGCCCTGGGCGGCAGCCTGCACCAGCGCGTGCAGGAGCTGCCCGGTTACCTCGACCACCGCGAACCGCAGGACGCGCCGCTGGAGGAGCAATACGGCCCTCGGCATCTGGTGCGCACTGAGGCGGGCGGGCTGTTCGAGCGTTTTGGCCTGCCTGAGCAGTTCGAGGTCAACTCGCTGCACAGTCAGGGGATCGACCGTCTGGCCGCTGGCCTGCGTGTCGAAGCACGGGCCCCGGATGGCCTGATCGAAGCGGTGTCGATGCTGGACGCGCCGGGCCTGGTGCTCGGCGTGCAGTGGCACCCGGAGTGGCGTTTCGCCGAAAACCCGGTCTCGCTGCGCCTGTTCAAGGCGTTTCGCGAGGCCTGCAAGGCCCATGCTGTGCGGGAGGTTTCACGCCAGAAAACAGTCTGACGTCAGCCGAAGGTCTCGGATGACTCACCCCCGACAGCAAGCTTTCAATGAGTGAAAGCGGACCCTCAGCGGTCTGTGAAAACAATACCAATATCGACGGCGAATACTCATGAGCGAAAACACAGACAACGGCCGCCCGCCCGGTGCGGCGGCCGCTTCAGACGGCAGCGCCCCTCGCGCCAGCAAAGGCCTGGCCAAGGGCCGGCTGGGCTTGCTGGCCAGCGTGGTGCTGGGCATTTCCACCATTGCCCCGGTCTACACCCTGACCGGCGCGCTTGGCCCGACCGTGCGTGAGGTCGGCGCACACCTGCCAGCAGTGTTCATTGTCGGCTTCCTGCCAATGCTGTTGGTTGCCCTCGGCTACCGTGAGCTGAACGCGGCAGAACCGGACAGCGGCACCTCGTTCACCTGGTCGGCCCGCGCGTTCGGCCCGATGATCGGCTGGATCGGCGGCTGGGGCCTGGTGGTGGCGACCACCATTGTGCTGTCCAACCTGGCCGGCGTGGCGGTGGACTTCTTCTATCTGTTCCTCGCGCAGATCACTGGCGATCAATCGCTGGCCGCGTTGGCCGACAATCTGCTGATCAACATCATCACCTGTTGCGTGTTCATCGCACTGGCGGTATGGATCTGTTGTCGCGGCATGGGCACCACCATGACAGTGCAGTACGGCCTGGTGGCCTTGCAGTTGCTGGTGCTGATCGGTTTCGCCTTTGCTGCCTTCGGCGAAACCACCGCGCCACCACCACTGGCGTTTGACCTGGCCTGGTTCAACCCTTTCGGCGTCGAGTCGTTCTCGGCGTTCGCTGCGGGCTTGTCGTTGTCGATCTTCATCTTCTGGGGCTGGGACGTATGCCTGACCGTCAGTGAAGAGTCGATCGGCAGCGATGAAGTGCCGGGCAAGGCAGCGACCTGGACGGTGCTGTTGATTCTCTGCCTGTATCTGCTCACCGCCATCGCCACGCTGCAGTTCGCCGGGATCAGTGATGTCGGCCTGGGCCTGGGTAATCCGCGCATTCAGGAAAACGTCTTCGCTCACCTGGCCGGCCCGGTCATGGGCCCGTTGGCGATCCTCATGTCGATTGCGGTGTTGGCCAGTACTGCAGCGTCGTTGCAGTCGACGTTCGTTTCGCCTGCGCGCACGTTGCTGGCGATGGGTTACTACGGCGCGGTACCAAAGCGTTTCGCCAAGGTCTGCCCGCGTTCGCAGACGCCACGCTACGCCACCATTTGCGCGGGCATTGCCGCAGCACTGTTCTACGTGACCATGCGTACCCTCAGCGAGAACGTGCTGGCCGACACCATCACCGCGCTGGGCATGATGATCTGCTTCTATTACTCGCTGACTGCCTTTGCCTGCGTCTGGTACTTCCGCCGCAGCCTGTTCAGCAGCCTGCGGCACTTCCTCATGCGCGGCGTCTGCCCGTTGCTGGGTGGCGCAATCCTGTCGGTGATCTTCGTGCGCACGGCAATCGACAGCGCTTCGCCAGATTTTGGCAGCGGCTCGCATGTGGGTGGGCTGGGGCTGGTGTTCGTGATTGCGGCGATCATCTCGCTGCTGGGCATCTGCCTGATGCTGCTGTCGCGGCTGCGCCTGCCGGCGTTCTTCCTCGGCGCCACCTTGCAGCAGCAGGCCAAGCTGCAACTGCAGGAGTGAAGTGATTTGGGGCCGCTATCGGCCCCAAGACAGATCAGCCAACCAATTGCTCGAGCAGCGCACCATGGCGCTGCTTTTGCTTTGCAAGCAGCAGGCGATTGGAGCGGAATACCGCTTTGATGTCCGCCAGCGCCGCATCGAAATCATCATTGATGATCACGTAGTCGTACTCGTCGTAGTGAACCATCTCGTTGACCGCTTCCTTCATGCGCCCTTCGATGATCTCTTCGCTGTCCTGGCCGCGCCCGGTCAGGCGTTGGCGCAGCGCATCCTGGCTCGGCGGCAGGATGAAGATCGACAGGGCATCAGGCATCAGTTCGCGCACTTGCTGGGCGCCTTGCCAGTCGATTTCCAGAATCAGGTCAAAGCCCTCATCCAGGGTGGATTGCAGGGCGCTGCGGGAGGTGCCGTAAAAGTTGCCGAACACCTCGGCGTGCTCGATGAAGTCACCCTTGTCGATCAGGCTCTGGAACTGCTCGCGGTCGACAAAGTGATAATTGACCCCGTCTTTTTCGCCCGGTCGCATTGCACGGGTGGTGTGCGAGACCGATACGCGGATATGCGTGTCTTCCCGAGTGATCGCCGTGAGTTCGGTAACCAGGCTGGTCTTACCCGCGCCAGATGGCGCCGAGATGATATAGAGAGTGCCGCTGCAGTGGTTCATGGTCGGGATGGCCTTACTCGATGTTCTGTACTTGTTCACGCATCTGCTCGATCAACACCTTGAGGTTGACCGCCGCCTGCGTACTGCGCGGGTCGAATGCCTTGGAGCCAAGGGTGTTGGCTTCGCGGTTGAGTTCCTGCATGAGGAAATCCAGGCGTCGACCTGCAGCACCACCGGACTTGAGCACCCGGCGCACTTCAGTGATGTGGGTGTTGAGGCGATCCAGCTCCTCGGCGACGTCGCTTTTTTGCGCGAGCAGGACCATCTCCTGCTCCAGTCGCTGCGGGTCGAGTTCGGCCTGCATGTCATGAAAGCGATCGAGGATCTTCTGCCGCTGCACCGCCAGCATCTGCGGCACCAGCGCGCGTAGAGTAGTCACTTCACTGGTCATGCCGTCGAGGCGCTCGTTGATCAGCCGGGCCAGCTCCTGGCCTTCGCGCTGGCGACCGGCCTTGAGCTCCTGGACCGCTTCGTCGAACAAGGCGATGGCTTCGGCATTGAGGGCCTGCGGATCGCTGGCATCGGCCACCAGCACGCCGGGCCAGGCCAGCACTTCCAGCGGGTTCAGCGGCGCGGGCTGCTTGATCAGGCTGGCGACGGTTTCGGCGGCGGCGACCAGTTGCGCGGCGCGCTCGCGGTCGACCTGCAGCGGCTTGCCGGTGCTGTCTTCATTGAGGCGCAGGGTACATTCGACCTTGCCCCGTGACAGCCCTTGGCGCAGGCCTTCGCGCACCGCGCTTTCAAGCTCGCGCAGGGCTTCTGGCAGGCGCAGATGCGGCTCCAGGTAGCGGTGGTTGACCGAGCGCAGCTCCCAGACCAGAGTGCCTTGGCTGCCGGCGCGCTCGACGCGAGCAAAAGCGGTCATGCTGTGCACCATGGCGGACTACCTCGCATAAGAATGATGGGGCAGCCGGGTCAGGCTGCAAGGCGCGCGATTGTAACGCAGAGTGGGCTGCGCGCCCAATTTCGGCCGTGTCATCGATCGCCTTGGCCGCAGCTAGGAGTAGTCGACAGGCTGGCGCCTGCGACGATAGGCATGTCCTCGCCGGGCTGCGGGCTTTATAATGCTCGGCAGATTCGAATCCCAGTACAGGTATCCCAAATGAAACGTCCAAGTGGTCGCGCCGCCGATCAGCTCCGCTCGATCCGCATCACCCGCAACTACACCAAGCACGCCGAGGGCTCCGTACTGGTCGAGTTCGGTGACACCAAGGTCATCTGCACGGTCAGCGTCGAAAACGGCGTGCCGCGCTTCCTCAAAGGCCAGGGCCAGGGTTGGTTGACTGCCGAGTACGGCATGCTGCCGCGTGCGACCGGTGAGCGTAACCAGCGCGAAGCCAGCCGTGGCAAGCAGGGTGGCCGCACCCTCGAAATCCAGCGCCTGATCGGCCGCTCGCTGCGCGCTGCGCTGGACATGAGCAAGCTCGGCGATGTCACCCTGTACGTCGACTGCGACGTGATCCAGGCTGACGGCGGTACCCGCACCGCTTCGATCACTGGTGCCATGGTTGCACTGGTCGACGCCCTGGCGGTGATCAAGAAGCGCGGCGGCCTCAAGGGCGGCAACCCGCTCAAGCACATGATCGCTGCTGTATCGGTAGGCATGTATCAGGGCGAAGCAGTGCTTGACCTGGATTACCTGGAAGACTCCGCGGCCGAGACCGACCTCAACGTGGTCATGACCAGCGCGGGTGGCTTCATCGAAGTGCAGGGTACCGCTGAAGGTGCACCGTTCCAGCCTGAAGACTTCAACGCCATGCTGGCGCTGGCGCAGAAAGGCATGAACGAAATCTACGACCTGCAGAATGCGGCTTTGGCTGACTGATTGCAGTTGTAACCGCTGGGGCCGCAAAGCGGCCCCAGTGTATGTCAGATCGTCAGAGTCCAGTCATAGTCCACAATCAGTGGCGCATGCTGGGAGAACCGCGGCTGACGCGGCAGGCGGGCACTGCGCACAAAGCGGCGCAAGCCTGGCGTGAGGATCTGGTAGTCGAAGCGATAACCCAGGTTGAGCATCTCGGCCTGTTCGTTATCGGGCCACCAGCTGTACTGATCGCCTTCGCGGCTGACTTCACGCAGCGCGTCGACATAACCCATGTCACCCACGATCGAATCCATCCACGCCCGCTCGGGCGGCAGGAAACCAGGTGACTGCTGGCTGTCGCGCCAGTTTTTGATGTCGAGCTTCTGCTGCGCCACGTAGAACGAGCCGCAATAGATGTATTCACGACGCTTGCGCCGCTGTTTGTCCAGGTACTTGCCGAAATCGTCCATTAACTTGAATTTCTGGTTCAAGTCTTCGTCGCCGTTCATGCCCGAAGGCAGCAACAGGCTGGCAATACTGACTTTGTCGAAATCTGCTTGCAGGTAACGTCCGTAGCGGTCGGCTGTCTCGAAGCCCAGGCCGGTGATGACTGCCTTGGGCTGCATCCGCGAATAGAGCGCCACACCACCTTGGGCGGGCACCTCTGCATCGCAGGCATAAAGGAAATAGCCATCGAGCTGGAAAGCTGGGTCGTCGAGTTCAAAGGCCGAGGCGCGGGTATCCTGAAGGCAGATGACGTCGGCATTCTGGGCTTGTAGCCAACTGAGCAAACCACGCTCGGCTGCAGCCTGAATGCCATTAACGTTCACACTGATGATCCGCATAAATGGCCCCAAAAATCTCGTGCGTGTATGATACCCGAGCTCAACTCATTTAGCTAAATCCGTGGTGTCTGGGACTTTTTCATGCAGCCGTATCAGCGCGACTTCATCCGTTTTGCCATCGATCGCGGCGTTCTGCGCTTCGGTGAATTCACCCTGAAATCGGGGCGTACCAGCCCGTACTTCTTCAATGCGGGGCTGTTCAACAGCGGCTCGGCACTGGCGCAGTTGGGACGTTGCTACGCGGCGGCCATCGTCGACAGCAAAATCCCCTTCGACGTGCTGTTTGGCCCGGCCTACAAAGGCATCCCGCTGGCTTCGGCCACTGCGGTCGCCCTGGCCGACCAGCATCAGCTGGACGTGCCGTGGTGCTTCAACCGCAAAGAGGCCAAGGCCCATGGCGAGGGCGGTAGCCTGGTCGGCGCACCGCTGGAAGGCAATGTACTGATCATCGATGACGTGATCACCGCCGGTACCGCGATCCGTGAAGTGATGCAGATCATCAGCGCGCAGCAGGCCAAAGCCGCCGGCGTACTGATCGCGCTCAACCGCGAAGAGCGTGGCAACGGCGAGCTGTCGGCGATCCAGGAAGTGGAGCGCGACTTCGGTATCCCGGTGGTCAGCATCGTTTCGCTGACCCAGGTGCTCGAGTTCCTCGCTGACGATCCGCAGCTCAAGCAGCACTTGCCAGCGGTCGAGGCGTACCGCGCGCAATACGGGATCTGATCCCGCAGCAGGGCCCGTGCTTGCGCGGGCCACTGGTTATGCTGGTAGAATGAGACCAATTCTCATTCACGCTTGTCATATCCTGTGCATCCTAATTCAGCGGCGATTCACACTCAGCATCAGGCCATCGATCAACTTTACAGCCATCATCACAGTTGGCTGCAGGGCTGGTTGCGCCGACGCCTGGGCAATGCCGCCGACGCTGCCGACCTGGCGCAGGATACCTTCCTGCGGCTGCTGCGCAGCGGCACTGGCGAGCCGTCGTGCGTCACCGCTCCGCGTGCGTATCTGGCGACCATCGCCAACCGCCTGAGCCTCAACCTGTACCGCCGGCGTTCGCTGGAGCAGGCCTACCTGGACGCTCTGGCGCTGACGCCGGAAGCGTTGTCGCCGTCGCTGGAGCATCAGGCGCTGGTGCTCGAAGCCCTCGACGAGATCGATCAAGTGCTCGCCGTGTTGCCGGGCAAGACCCGCCAGGCGTTCCTGATGTCGCAGCTTGAAGGGTATACCCAGGAAGAGATCGCCAGCCGGCTCGACCTCAGCTTGCGCTCGGTGCAGCGCTATCTGGCGCGCGCATTCGAAGAGTGCATCGTGCTCGCCAGTGAAAACCTGCCGTATGAATAACACACCGATCGACCGGCGCATCGCTCGCGAAGCTGCCAGCTGGTTTGTGCGCCTGCAGCACAGCGCTGCCGGGCCCGCCGAGCACGCCGCTGGCGCGGAGTGGCGTGCGCGTCATGCCGACCATGAGCGTGCCTGGCAACTGGCCGCGCGCTTCAGTGCCCAAGCGCAGTTGCTCGCCGGTGATGCCGAGCGCACCGCCCTGGAGCGGCCACGAGCGGTCGAGCGCCGCCAGGTGCTCAAGACCTTGGCATTGCTGATCGTTGCGGCTCCGCTGGGCGTTACCGCTTACCGCAGTCTGCCCTGGCGCGAGTGGCAGGCGGACCAGCGCACCGCCAGTGGTGAGCAGCGCAATGTGCCCTTGCCCGACGGTGGCCAGATCCAGCTCAACACCGCCAGCGCCATCAATATCGACTACGACGAGAGCGTGCGCCGGGTACGCCTGATCGCCGGCGAAATACTCATCGAACTGCCCCGCCAGCCGTCCAGTCGGCTGTTCATCGTCGAGACCAGTGAAGCGCAGTTGGAGCTGCTTGGCAGCCGCTTTGTACTGCGCCAGTACCCGCAAAGCACCTATCTCGCTGCGCTGGATGGCGCCGCGCTAGTGCGCCCGAAGTTATCCCGAGGTGAGGAAGGCCGGTTGCGACTGGCTGCCGGCCAGCAGACCTACATCAGCGCACTGGCTGCGCAACCCGCGACGGCGCTGGCGCAGAACCATCTCGACTGGCTCAGTGGCACGCTGCGTGTAGAAAAAATGCGCCTGGACGACTTCATCAACGAGCTGGGCCGCTATCGCTCCGGCCTCCTGCGCTGTGATCCGGCAGTCGCTGGGCTGCTGATCTCGGGTACGTTTCAGCTGCGCGACACCGACCAGATCCTGCGCGGCCTGAGCCAGACCCTGCCGGTCAGCGTGACTTACCGAACGGCCTACTGGGTCACCGTCACGGCACGTGCGAACGTTTAGCAAATCGCTGGCGGGTTTTTCTCAGGCTGCGTGTCCCTCCCATAACTACATCACTTTTGCAGGGCAGGGACGGACACATGGCGACGACGCAGGGCACGCAACCACTGGCGCGGGCAGTACACGCGGCTGCATTGGGTTTGATCATCGCGGGCAGCGGCCTGACTGCTGCGGCGCTGCAGGCTGCTGAGCAGGCTGCCCAGCAGCAGCGCACGTACAAGGTGCCAGCCGGTAACCTGAGCAATGCCCTGTCTGACTTCGCCAGCCAGGCCGGTATCACGCTGCCCATTGAGCCGGGGCTGGTGGAAGGCTTGCGCAGCCCGGGCCTGAATGCCGCCGCCAGTGTGCAGGGCGGCCTGCAGCAACTGCTGCAAGGGACCGGCCTGCAAGCCGCGCCGCAGGGTAATGGCCTGTATCTGCTGAGCCCACAGAAAGCTGGCAGCGGCCTTGAGCTGGGCGCTACCAGTATCCATGGCCAAGGCCTGGGCGAGACCACCGAGAACAGCGGTTCTTACACTACAGGCGCCATGCAGACAGCCACCAAGCTGCCACTGACCCTACGCGAGACGCCGCAATCGGTCAGTGTGGTTACTCGCAAGCGCATGGACGACAAGGCCATGACCAGCATCAGCGATGTGGTCAAAAGTGCGCCGGGATTGTTCTTGAACAACTCTGGCGGCCCGGGCCGGCCCAGCTTCAGTGCGCGCGGCTTTGACGTCGACAACGTCCTCTACGATGGTTTTCCCACCAGCTTGCTGACCTACGTGCCCAGCGGCGAGGCCAACCTGGCCATGTATGACCGGGTCGAGATTGTCCGTGGTGCTGCCGGCTTGACCCAGGGTGCGGGCAACCCTGCGGGCGCGATCAACCTGGTACGCAAGCGCCCGACCCATCAGTTTCAGGCCACCCTTACCGGCACCGCCGGTAGCTGGGACGACTACGGCGGCACGCTGGACGTCGGCGGCCCATTGAATGAGAACGGTACCCTGCGCGCGCGCACCGTGGTATCGCGACAGGACTCAAAAAGCTTTCGCGACTCGGTAGAGAGCGATCATGACCTTTTCTACGGCGTGGTAGACGCCGATATCAGCGACAGCACCACCCTGACCGTTGGCGCCTACCGGCAGAAAAATCACACCAACTACATTTGGGGCGGCTTGCCCATGGCCCGTGGCGGCGGCCATCTGGGGCTACCCCGCGACACCTTCCTGGGGCACGACTGGGAATACTCGGACGACCGCACTACCGGTTATTTCGCCACTCTCGAGCAGGGGCTGGGCGATGACTGGACGCTGCGCATGGCCGCGATGCAGGCGACCACCGAAACTGAAGTGTTGGCCTCTTCGGTGTGGGCCTACAATCGCCACTATCTGTGGGCGGAAGACATGCAGCAAAAGGAAACCGGCTATGATCTGGCGCTCAATGGCCCCTTCCAGTTGCTCGGCCAGAGCCATGACCTGACCTTTGGGGTCAGCAAGCGCAAGCTGGATTATCGCTCAACCACGCCCTGGGGCATTTTTCTTGACTCGGGCACCAACCTGTTTGCCTGGAATCCACGCGGGCATGTCAAACCGGACTTCGATACTGGCGCCTACGGCCGTCCCGAAACCACCACTCAGGACAGCGTCTACGCCAGCACCCGTCTGCGTCTGACCGAGCCGCTGTCGTTGATTGTTGGCGGCCGTGTCGACTGGTACGAATTCGAGGACAGCAAAAACAGCGAAGCGAGCTACAAGGTCACCCGCAATCTGACCCGCTATGCCGGGCTCGTCTACGATCTGGACGTCCACCATTCGGTGTACGTCAGCTACACCGATATCTTCAAGCCGCAGAGCAGCAAGGGCCTGGACCGGAAGGTGCTTACACCGGTGGTGGGCGAGAATTACGAGATTGGCATCAAGGGCGAGTACTTCGAGGGGGCGCTGAACGCCAGCATGGCGCTGTTCCAGATCGACCAGAAAAACCGTGGCCAGGAACTGCCCGACGCCAAAGGCTGCGGCGCAGGTGCCGCCAGTGCCTGCTATGAAGCGTCAGGGTTGGTCCGCAGCCGTGGTATCGACCTGGAAGTGCAGGGCGCATTGACCGACAACTGGCAGCTTGCCGCCGGTTATACGTATACCCAGACCAAATATGTCAGTGATGCCAATCCAGCTCGCGAAGGCGAGGACTTTGATCGGACCAAGCCGCGTCAGCTGTTCAAGCTGTCGACCATCTACACCCTGCCGGGTGAGTTGCAGCGCTGGCGGGTGGGGGGAGATGTCTACCAGCAGAGCCGCATTCGTACCGCGGGCGGCACGGGTAGCACGGCGTGGGAGAACCAGCAGGGATCCTACACCGTGGTCGGTCTGGTGGCGGGTTACCAAGCCAGCGAGCAGCTGGATCTGCAGGTCAACCTCAACAACCTGTTCGACCGCACCTACTACAGCAGTGTGGCCAATGGCGCTTACAGCCCGTATGACATCTACGGCGATCCACGCAACGTCAAACTGACGGCCCGTTACAGCTTCTGATCAAGTTGGGATTGCTGGGGGCGCTTTCGCGCCCCTTCGCAAGACAATGGATTCAGTCTGTACCGTACTTGGGCGAGCGCGGGCCATACAGAATGCCGCCGTTCGGATACGGTGACAGCAACCGCGCGCTGGTCATGCCGGCAATCGGGTAGCCGGCGTCATCCTGCACGCTGCTGATGACCTGGTTGACCGCCGCCATCACCAACATGCCGATCAGGCCACCCTGGTTCTGCCGACCTTCCTCACTGGACGCTGTGGCGCTACCGGTCCACAGCGTGGTGCCGGTCTTCAGGTCGACCAGCTTGGCGCTGGCGGTAACGATGGTCGCGCTGCTGAGCACCATGTAGCGGGTGCCGTAGTCACTCACGGTCACGTACAGGCCGGCATCGGCGCCGAAGATTTCCTGCAACTTGCTGGTCGGCAGCTCATGGATATCCGACGGCGTAGTCATGCCGTTCTGGCGGAAGGTCTCGTCGACCAGCGCCACCGGCATTACGTAATAACCCGCTTCGGCCAGCGGATAGGTCACCTGCGCAAGCATGCTGTAGGTGGCCTTGACGTCCGGCGACTGGTTCAGCGGCGGCAGAATCAGGATCGACTTGGGCCGCGCCTGCTTGTACGCCGAGTAGTCCACGCTGCGGCGCTCGGCGCAACCGGCGAACAAGGCCAGCACGCAGGCGCCGACGATCAGTTGGGTGATCCGCTTGATCATTGCTTGGCTCCTTTGCGCGCGTTGTTCATGAGAAAGTCCATGTACTTGGCCGACTCAGGGAACAAGGCCTTTTCAGTCTGGAACTGCTGAATCATCTGGTCGTCCTTGCCCAGGCTGGAATAGATCAGCCCCAGCTGCGCGTGGTAACCCGGCGGCACGGCGCCATTCTTGGCCTTGATCTTCTCCAGGTCGCGCTCAAGGGCGATGGCCTGTTCTTCCTTGGCCTGGCCCTTGAAGTACTCGTTGACCTGCGGCTGGTAGCTTTCCCACTGATACAGTGGTTTGTGCGGGGTGCCGCAGCCGGTCAGCAGAACGCTGCCCAGCACAACGCCGGCGACCAGGCGCCAGCCTTGAGAGATGATGCTCATGAAGGTGTCTTCCTTGTTGTGCTGCTCAGCTTATCGGGCTTGAGGCTTCCATTGGCCGTTGTCGATCGCGTCGACCATCTTGTTGATCGCTTCGCGCATGGCCAGGTCGAGGACCTTGCCGTTGAGCGTGGAGTCATAGCTGGCGGTACCGCCAAAGCCGATGATCTCGCGATTGGAAAGGGCGTACTCGCCGGCACCCTGGGTCGAATAGACCACTTCCGAGGTGCTGATATTGACGATGTTCAGCGCCACTTTGGCGTAGGCGATCTGGGTCTTGCCGCGGCCAAGAATGCCGAACAGCTGGTGGTCGCCGACTTCTTTGCGGCCGAACTCGGTGACGTCACCGGTGACCACGAAATCCGCACCCTTGAGCTTCTGCGCCATGCCCTTGATGGTTGCTTCCTGCTGGATCTCGCCCATGTTGTCGCGATCAAGCACATTGAAGCGGTTGGTCTGCTGCAGGTGGGTGATGAGGATGGTCTTGGCCTGGCCGCCGAGGCGGTCGACGCCGTCGGAGAAGATCCCGCGCATGTAGCTGGAACGGTTGTCGAACTTGCCCACAGCGATTGGGGTGCGTTGGCCGCTGTACGGGCGGTTGACGCTTTCGACCTGTTGCACGGCAACAGCTTTGGACGTTTCAGTGGCGCAGCCGGCGAGGGACCCGACAGCCAGAACGGCTGCCAGCACGAGTCCATGTGATGCGTATTTCACGCGCTTTCTCCAGGGTAGATATTAGTTTTTGCAGGGGTGTTGCGGGTCCGCTTTGCGGCCCTTCGCGGGCAAGCCCGCTCCCACAGGATGCACTGCTGGCCCTGTGGGAGCGGGCTTGCCCGCGAAGGGCTGCCAAGCAGCCCCGACAAATCAGGCCAAAGCGCGCTTGCTGTTGGTGATCAAAGTGCCTACACCGCTGTCGGTGAAGATCTCCAGCAGCACCGCGTTCGGTACGCGACCGTCGATGATGTGCGAACTCTGCACGCCGCCCTGGACTGCTTCCAGTGCGCATTTGATCTTCGGCAGCATGCCGCCGTAGATGGTGCCGTCGGCGATCAGCTCGTTGACTTGCTCGGTGGTCAGGCCGGTCAGGACCTGGCCCTGCTTGTCCATCAAACCGGCAATGTTGGTCAGCAGCATCAGCTTCTCGGCCTTCAGCGCTTCAGCAACCTTGCCGGCAACCAAGTCGGCGTTGATGTTGTACGACTCACCGTTGGCGCCGACACCGATCGGCGCGATCACCGGGATGAAGTCACCGCGGACCAGCATGTTGAGCAGGTCGGTGTTGACCCCGACCACTTCGCCGACGTGGCCAATGTCGATGATCTCGGGCGAGGTCATCTCTGGCGTCTGGCGGCTGACCTTGAGCTTTTTCGCGCGGATCAGTTCGGCGTCCTTGCCGGTCAGGCCGATGGCGCTGCCGCCATGGCGGTTGATCAGGTTGACGATGTCTTTATTGACCTGGCCGCCGAGCACCATCTCGACCACGTCCATGGTCGCCGAGTCGGTCACGCGCATGCCGTCGATGAAGTGGCTCTCGATCGACAGACGCTTGAGCAGGTCACCGATCTGCGGGCCACCGCCGTGCACTACCACCGGGTTGATGCCGACCGCTTTCATCAGCACGATGTCGCGGGCAAAGCCGGTCTTGAGCTCTTCGCTCTCCATCGCGTTGCCGCCGTACTTGATCACCAGCGTCTTGCCGACGAAGCGACGGATGTAAGGCAGCGCTTCGGACAAGACTTCGGCTACATGGGAGGCGGCTTCGCGATCGAGGGTCATGCAGGGCTCCAGTGGGTACGGATAATCGGTCAGAACGGCAGTTGCAGGTCAGGGGCAACCCGCAGCAACTGCGCGCGGAAAACATCCTTGATACGTTGCAATTCGGCCTCGCTGTCGGCTTCGAAGCGCAGCACCAGCACCGGCGTGGTGTTGGAGGCGCGGACCAGGCCCCAGCCTTTGGCGTAGTCGACCCGCACACCGTCGATGGTGGTCAGGTTGGCTTCACCCCAGTCGGCGTCGCGTTGCAGTGCATCAATGATGCTGAATTTACCCTCGTCGGTCACATCAATATTGATTTCCGGCGTAGAGATGTCGTTCGGGAATGCAGCGAACAGGCTCTCGGCGTCCTGCTCGGCCTGGCTCAGGATCTCGAGCAGGCGTGCGGCGCTGTAGATGCCGTCGTCAAAGCCGAACCAGCGTTCCTTGATGAAGATGTGCCCGCTCATTTCGCCAGCCAGCAAGGAACCGGTCAGCTTCATCTTCTTCTTGATCAACGAGTGACCGGTCTTCCACATTAGCGCGCGACCGCCGTGCTGTTCGATCAGCGGGGTCAGGCGACGGGTGCATTTGACGTCGAAGATGATCTCGGCGCCTGGGTTGCGCGACAGCACGTCCTGGGCAAACAGCATCAGCAGGCGGTCGGGGTAGACAATGCTGCCGGTGTTGGTCACCACGCCCACGCGGTCGCCGTCGCCATCGAAGGCCAGGCCGATATCGGCGCCGGTTTCCTTGACCTTGGCAATCAGGTCTTGCAGGTTTTCAGGCTTGCCCGGGTCCGGGTGGTGATTGGGGAAGTTGCCGTCGACCTCGCAGAACAGCGGGATCACTTCACAGCCCAGGGCCTCGATCAGTTGCGGGGCATTGACGCCCGCTGCACCGTTGCCGCAGTCGACCACTACCTTGAGTTTTTTCGCCAGTTTCACATCGCCGACGATCTGCTGATGGTAGCGCTGGAGGATCTCGACCTGCTCGACGCTGCCTTCGCCGCGGCTCAGGTCATCTGTTTTCAGGCGGGTCAACAGGGCCTGGATCTGCTCGTTGGCGAGGGTGTCGCCGGCGATGACGATCTTGAAACCGTTGTAGTCGGACGGGTTGTGGCTACCGGTGAGCATCACCCCGGAGGTACCGGCCAGCACGTTGGCGGCGTAATACAGGGCAGGGGTTGGCACCAGGCCAACGTCGCTGACCTTGCAGCCGGCTTCGACCAGGCCCTTGATCAGTTGCTCGACCAGCATCGGCCCGGACAGGCGACCGTCACGGCCAACCGAGATATTCGGCTCGCCCTGAGCGAGGGTCTGGGCGCCGATGGCACGACCGATCCAGTAAGCGGTTTCAGCGTGCAGGGTCTTGCCGACCACGCCGCGGATGTCATAGGCGCGGAAGATGCTCTCAGGCAGTGCAGGGACCAGCTGGGCCATATCGTTCATCTCTGGGAAAGCTCCAATGTCTAAGGCTTCTGGGTAGGCGCAAACTGCACGCTTGGACGGTACTTTCGCCAGAGAGTTCGCCATCCGTGGCGCAAACGATCGTTCTCTGGCCGTTATTGGCTGCCCGAATGACCGAAGCCGCCAGCGCCACGTTGGCTCTCGTCGAAGGCCTCGACGATGTCGAAATGCGCTTGTACCACAGGTACCAGGACAAGCTGTGCAATACGCTCGCCAATGTTGATGGTGAAAGCGCTATTGCCGCGGTTCCAGCACGACACCATCAGCTCGCCCTGGTAATCCGAGTCGATCAAACCGACCAGGTTGCCGAGCACGATGCCGTGTTTGTGGCCCAGCCCCGAGCGCGGCAGGATCAACGCCGCCAGGCCTGGATCGCCGATGTAGATCGACAGGCCGGTCGGGATCAGCAGGGTCTGGCCCGGCTCCAGAACGGTGTCCTGTTGCAGCATGGCGCGCAGGTCCAGGCCAGCGGAGCCAGGCGTGGCGTACTGCGGCAGGGGGAATTCGGCGCCGATGCGCGGATCGAGAATCTTGGCTTGAAGAGCGTGCATGTAACTTATTGAACCTGCTTGAGTCGTTCGGCGATAAAAGCAACCAGCTGGCGGGCGATCTTGCCCTTGCTGGTCTGCGCGAATAGGGTCTGGTGCTGCTGGCGGTCGATCACGGTCAGGGCGTTTTCCTCGCTGTTGAAGCCGATGCTGGGGTTGGCCACATCATTGGCGACGATCAGGTCGAGGTTCTTGTCCTTGAGCTTGCGCGTGGCGTAATCGAGCAAGTGTTCGGTCTCGGCGGCAAAGCCGACGCTGAACGGGCGGTCGGCACGGCCAGCAATGGTCGCAAGGATATCCGGATTACGCACCATCTGCAGCAGCATGCCGTCGCCGGTCGTAGGATCCTTCTTGAGCTTCTGCGTGGCGACTACTTCCGGGCGGTAGTCCGCAACCGCAGCCGAAGCGATGAACAGGTCGCACGGCATAGCGGCTTCGCACGCCGCGAGCATGTCCCGCGCGCTTACCACGTCAATCCGGTTGACCCGGTCGGGGGTCTGCAGGTGCACCGGGCCGGTCACCAGGGTTACCCGAGCCCCGGCTTCGGCAGCCGCTTCGGCCAGGGCGAAACCCATCTTGCCGGAGCTATGATTGGTGATGTAGCGCACCGGGTCGATGTTTTCCTGGGTCGGCCCGGCGGTGATCAGCACGTGCTTGCCGGTCAGTGCCTGGCGCTTGAAGCTCTCGGCGGCGCACCAGGCCAGGTCGGTGGCTTCAAGCATGCGGCCAAGGCCGACATCACCACAGGCCTGGCTGCCGGAGGCCGGGCCGAATACCTGAATGCCACGGCTTTGCAGCAGTTCCAGGTTGGCCTGGGTCGCCGGGTCGCGCCACATCGCCTGGTTCATCGCCGGGGCGACGGCGACGGTGGCGTCGGTGGCCAGCACCAGGGTGGTCAGCAGGTCATTGGCCATGCCTTGGGCCATGCGCGCCATGAGGTCGGCGGTGGCCGGGGCAATGAGCACCAGATCGGCCCACTTGGCCAGTTCGATGTGGCCCATCGCCGCTTCGGCGGCAGGGTCGAGCAGGTCCATGTGCACCGGGTGACCAGACAGCGCCTGCAAGGTCAGCGGGGTGATGAACTCGGCACCGCCGTGGGTCATCACCACGCGCACCTGGGCGCCGTGTTCCAGGAGTCGGCGAATCAGCTCGGCGCTCTTGTAGGCGGCGATGCCGCCACCGACGCCGAGAACGATGCGCTTGCGATACAGCCGCTGCATAGGCTTGCCTTTTTTCAGTAAGCGGATGACGACGATGGGGCCTGCGGCAGATCGTCGCATTTTTGAAGCGAAATAGGTTAACACACGGCTTAAACGCGCCGCAGCAGCACTCAAGGAGCAGTAATGAACATCAGGGAATGGCCGGCCGACGAACGGCCGCGAGAAAAGCTGTTACAGCGCGGCGCAGCCGCATTGTCCGATGCCGAATTGCTCGCCGTGCTGCTGGGTTCGGGGGTGGCCGGGCGTAATGTCGTCGACCTTGCCCGCGGCTTGCTGGTGCGCTTTGGCGGCCTTCGCCAGTTTCTCGAGGCGCCACGCAGCGCAGTGCTCTGTGAGCCTGGGCTGGGACCGGTTAAGTACGCGCAGTTGCAGGCGCTGCTGGAGACCGGGCGGCGTTATCTGCACGACACCATCGAACGTGCCCCCGCGCTGGAAAGCCCGATGGCAGTGAGGCGTTACCTGAAATCGATGCTGCGCCATGAACCTAGTGAGGTATTTGGCTGCCTGTTTCTCGACTCCAAGCACAGGCCGTTGGCGTTCGAGATCCTCTTTCGCGGCACCATCGACCGGGCCAGCGTGTACCCACGTGAGGTAGTCCGGCGCTCGCTGGTGCACAACGCTGCGGCGCTGATCATCTGCCACAACCATCCTTCCGGGAGCAGCGAGCCG
The DNA here is from genome assembly GCF_024809895.1 of Pseudomonas sp. BIGb0278. Classification (NCBI taxonomy): domain Bacteria; kingdom Pseudomonadati; phylum Pseudomonadota; class Gammaproteobacteria; order Pseudomonadales; family Pseudomonadaceae; genus Pseudomonas; species Pseudomonas sp. BIGb0278. The sequence goes on along the minus strand of NZ_JANUEL010000002.1, from coordinate 591,120 downwards.
AGCCAGGATGATGTGCACCTGACCATGACTCTCAAACGCGGGCTGGCGCTGATCGATGTGCGTGTGCTCGATCACCTGATCATCGGCGAGGGCGAGCCGCTGTCCATGGCCGAGGAGGGCTGGATCAGCGGCTGATCATGCTTAGCGAGTGACCGAGACCTTGCTGAAGTCCAGCCGCCCGAACGGGCTCACCTGGTAGCCCTCGACACCCTTGGCCAGCAACGTTGCGGCGGTTGGGTGAGCCAGCGGCAGCCACAAAGCCTGTTGCTGGATCAGTGCCTGGGCCTGCTGATACAACCGGCTGCGCACGCTTTGGTCGTTGGTGGTGCGGCCAGCGTTGATCAGCTGGTCCAGACGGCTGTCGCAGAAGCGCGCGAAGTTGGTCCCGGACTTGACCGCCGCGCAGGAAAACTGCGGGCTGAGGAAGTTGTCTGGGTCGCCGTTGTCGCCGGCCCAGCCCATGAACAGCAAGTCATGCTCGCCGGCTTTGGCGCGGCGGATCAGCTCGCCCCACTCGATCACGCGGATTTCGGCCTTGATGCCGATCTTGGCCAGGTCCGCCTGCAGCATCTGTGCGCCGAGGTTGGGGTTGGGGTTGAGCAGGCTGCCCGACGGGCGGGTCCAGATGGTGGTGCTGAAGCCGTCTGGCAGGTCCGCCTTGGCCAGCAGCGCCTGGGCTTTTTTCAGGTCGGTCGGGTAGCCAGGCAGGTCCTTGGCGTAACTCCAGGTGTTGGCCGGGTAAGGGCCGTTGGCGGCGGTTGCGGTGCCCTCGAACACGGCTTTGAGATAACTCGACTTGTCGAAGGCGAGGTTGATCGCCTGACGCACCTCGGGCTTGTCCAGCGGCGGATGCTGGCTGTTGATGGCGACAAAGGCGGTCATGAAGGCAGGGGTGGACTCGACCTTGAGCTTGGCGTCCTCGTTGGCCGCAGTGATATCCAGCGGCTTGGGCGAAAGCGCCACCTGGCATTCGTTGCGCTTGAGTTTCTGCAGGCGCACGTTGGCGTCCGGGGTGATCGCGTAGATCAGCGGCCCGACCGCAGGTTTGCCGCCGAAGTACTCAGGGTTGGCCTCGTAGCGCACCTGCGCGTCCTTCTGGAAGCGTTTGAACACGAACGGGCCGGTACCTATCGGTTGCGTGTTGAGCTTCTCTGGGGTGCCTGCCTTGAGCAGCTGATCGGCGTATTCAGCCGAGTAGATCGAGGCAAAGCCCATGCTCAGGGTGGCCAGGAAGGTCGCATCCGGATGGCTCAGGGTGAAGCGCACGGTGTGCGGGTCGCTGGCATCGATCGATTTGATCAGGCTACCCAGCTGCAGCGACTGCGCGTGCGGGTAGCCGCCGGGCGCGGTCTTGTGCCAGGCGTGAGCGGGGTAGAGCATGCGCTGGAAGCTGAACAGCACATCGTCGGCGTTCAGGGCCCGGCTTGGCTTGAAGTAGGCGGTGCTGTGGAATTTGGCGTCGTCACGCAGCTTGAAGTCGTACACCAGACCGTCGGCCGAGACCGTCCAGCTCAGCGCCAGGCTTGGCACCACTTTGCCCTGCTTGGCATCGAATTCGACCAGACGGTTCATCAGCACGTCGGCCGAGGCATTGGTGGTAGTCAGCGAGTTGTACTGCACCACGTCGAAGCCTTCCGGGCTGGCTTCGGTACACACCACCAGTGGTGCGGCCTGGGCGAGGCCGGCCAGCAGCAGGCTGGATGAAAACAACAGGGAACGAGCGGCGGCGCGCATGTAAAGTCCTTGGCTGATCAGTGACCCATCTGCCGGTGCAGTCTGGAAATGTCCTACCCTAGTGTGCGAACTGACAAATGACCACACCCTTTTTTACAAACGTAGCGACGAGCGGTCGACAGCCTGCAACCCTAGTCGTTATGCTTGCCGCACTCGCTTGGCCTGCTGCAGAAAGTCATTTTCTGTTGTTGTGGTCGAGTCTTTCTGATATAAAGCAGCGCTCTTTTCTAGGGGCTCGCTCTGTCGCGAAAGCGGATCAGGTTGATAAGACCCCCGGAAACACGGCGCCTAGCGCCATAGACTGAGAGATTAAGCGGCCAACCCATGCCGGGTTGGGCATGTGGTTTTAGAGGGCTGAGGCATGTCGAGAGTCTGTCAAGTTACCGGTAAGGGTCCGGTGACTGGGAATAACATTTCCCACGCAAACAACAAAACCCGTCGTCGTTTCCTGCCAAACCTGCAGCACCACCGTTTCTGGGTTGAGTCCGAGAAGCGTTTCGTGCGTCTGCGCGTTTCCGCCAAAGGCATGCGTATCATCGACAAGCGCGGCATTGATGTCGTTCTGGTTGAAATCCGCCGTGCTGGCGCCAAGGTTTAAGGGAGAGCATCATGCGTGAATTGATCCGTCTGGTATCGAGTGCTGGCACTGGCCACTTCTACACCACTGACAAGAACAAGCGCACCACCCCGGACAAGATCGAGATCAAGAAATATGATCCGGTCGTCCGTAAGCACGTGACCTACAAGGAAGCCAAGATCAAGTAATTGATCCGGCGACCGAAAAAAACCCGCTTCCTCACGGAAGCGGGTTTTTTTTTGCCTGAATGGCTGGGCAGATATCGTTCAAGCAAGGCGCTGGTCTGCGGCTATAGCGCCTTGCTCAAGACCTGCCCGGCGCGCTCAGGAAATCACCAGGCCAGTAATGCAGTTGTCGCCATCAGCCTGGATAAGTACGCGGTCGCTGCGAAGATCCATGGTGCTGATGTCGTTGGGGCCGACTGCGATATGCAGGCCGGTCAGCTCGAGAATGTAGGCTTTGACGCTTTCTACATAACGCGAGCCGATGACGTGACGAGCAGGGCCGAGGATGTCGGTGGTCATGGTGAATCTCCTTGAAGTGTCCGAAATTGGACGCTTGCATGATTCACTGCAGCGCTTGCCAAGCTGCGGTACATGTTCAGCACGCCATGGCGTGACTTACTTCTGCTCGAACATCACGTAAATCTTGCGGCAGGGCTCAAGTACTTCCCAGGTGCCGTGGAAGCCTGCCGGAATGACGAATCGGTCACCTGCACGCAGCGTCTTCGCATCGCCGGCCTTGTCACGCAGCACCGATACGCCGTGGACGATCTCGCAGTACTCATGTTCGGTGTAACTCACCGTCCATTGGCCGACCGCGCCTTCCCACACGCCCGCTGCAAACTGACCGCATGGGCTTGAGTAGTGGTTGTAGACAGCCTGATCCGGCTCGCCCTTGAGGATTTTCTCGGCCGCCGGGCGGTAGCGTTCCGCTTCGGTCAGCACCTGGGCAAAGTCGATAATGCTGGAGATGGTCATCGGTCAAACCCTGTTGTTGTTTAATAAAATTAACATCTGTAGGCGTTTGGGCCTTTGGTGTCAAATATATTGATAGTTTATCCGGGCTGGTTTAGGGTAACTCCTGCCCGCGTGCGCTTGTCGCCCGGCCAGAATTTTTGCCAGCGCCCGAGAATCTTCAGTGCGGCGCTGCACCTTAACAAGAGGAGGAGTTTCCTATGACCACCCTGACGCGTGCAGACTGGGAACAGCGTGCCCAGCAACTGAAGATCGAAGGCCGCGCCTTCATCAACGGCGAGTATACCGACGCCGTTTCCGGCCAGACCTTCGACTGCCTGAGCCCGGTGGACGGACGCTTCCTGGCCAAGGTTGCCAGCTGCGACGTGGCCGACGCCGATCGCGCTGTTGAAAACGCCCGTGCTACCTTCGAGTCTGGCGTCTGGTCGCGTCTGGCGCCAGCCAAGCGCAAGGCCAAACTGATCCGCTTCGCCGAGCTGCTGCGCAGCAATGTCGAAGAGCTGGCCCTGCTCGAGACCCTCGACATGGGCAAGCCGATCAGCGACTCCTCCAGCATCGACATCCCCGGCGCGGCGCAAGCCCTGCACTGGAATGCCGAAGCCATCGACAAAGTCTACGATGAAGTCGCGCCAACCCCGCATGACCAGCTTGGCCTGGTGACCCGCGAGCCGGTTGGTGTGGTCGGCGCCATCGTACCGTGGAACTTCCCTCTGCTGATGTCCTGCTGGAAGCTCGGCCCGGCGCTGGCGACCGGTAACTCGGTGGTGCTCAAACCGTCCGAGAAGTCACCGCTGACGGCCATTCGCATTGCCCAGCTGGCAATTGAAGCGGGTATCCCGGCTGGTGTTCTCAACGTGCTGCCAGGCTACGGTCACACTGTGGGCAAGGCGCTGGCCCTGCACATGGACGTCGACACGCTGGTGTTCACTGGCTCGACCAAGATCGCCAAGCAGTTGATGATCTACGCCGGCGAGTCGAACATGAAGCGCATCTGGCTGGAAGCCGGCGGCAAGAGCCCGAATATCGTCTTCGCCGACGCACCGGATCTGCAAGCCGCTGCCGAAGCCGCTGCCAGCGCCATCGCCTTCAACCAGGGCGAGGTCTGCACTGCCGGTTCGCGTCTGCTGGTCGAGCGTTCGATCAAGGACAAGTTCCTGCCTATGGTCGTCGAAGCGCTCAAGGCCTGGACCCCCGGCAACCCGCTGGACCCGGCCACCACAGTCGGTGCGCTGGTCGACACCCAGCAGATGAACACCGTGCTGTCGTACATCGATGCCGGCCATCAGGACGGCGCCAAGCTGGTTGCCGGTGGCAAGCGCATCCTTGAAGAAACCGGTGGCACCTATGTGCAGCCGACCATCTTCGACGGCGTGACCAATGCCATGAAGATCGCCCAGGAAGAGATCTTTGGCCCGGTCCTGTCGGTGATCAGCTTCGACACCGCCGAAGAAGCCATCGCCATCGCCAACGACACGCCATACGGCCTGGCCGCAGGCATCTGGACCTCGGACATCTCCAAGGCGCACAAGACAGCTCGCGCCGTGCGTGCTGGCAGCGTGTGGGTCAACCAGTATGACGGCGGCGACATGACCGCGCCGTTTGGTGGCTTCAAGCAGTCGGGCAACGGCCGTGACAAGTCGCTGCACGCACTGGAGAAGTACACCGAGCTGAAGGCGACCTGGATCAAGCTGTAATCCTCTAGGTAGCGTCTGCGGGCAAGCCCGCTCCCGGCGGTTCGGCGTCAGTCTCACTGACTGCGCCGTGCCTTTGGGGGCGGGCTTTGCTGCTGTTGGGTGAAAGACAATTCTGCCTGGGAGGCAGTCATGCGTTGGGCAACCTACTTTGCCGTGCTGGCCTCAGTGCTCAGCGTCGGCCTCGCGCTGGGCGTGAGCATGCCGCTGGTGTCGCTGCGCCTGGAAACCTGGGGTTACGGGAGCTTCGCCATCGGCGTGATGGCGGCAATGCCGGCAATGGGCGTGCTGATCGGCGCCAGCCTGGCCAGCCGCCTGGCTGGCTGGGTCGGCGTGCCGGCCGCCATGCGCTTTTGCCTGTGGGGCGGAGCGTTGTCGATCGCCCTGGTTGCGCTGCTGCCCAGCTACCCGTTGTGGCTGGCGCTGCGGTTGGTGATCGGTATGTCGCTGACGGTGGTGTTCATCCTTGGCGAGAGCTGGATCAACCAGTTGGTGGTCGAGCAGTGGCGCGGCCGGCTGGTGGCGCTGTATGGCAGCAGCTACGCCTTGAGCCAGCTGGCGGGGCCGCTGGTGCTGGGTATGCTCGGTTCGGATGATGACTTTGGCTTCTGGGCGGCCACCGGGTTGTTGATCCTTGCGCCGTTGCTGCTGTTTGGCCGTGGCGGTGCGCCGACCACCGAAGCGTGCAGCGTGACCTTCCGCGACCTGCTCGGATTCTGCCGCCGACTGCCGGTGATTGCCTGGGCGATTGCCTTGTTTGCGGCGTTCGAGGCGATGATCTTGACCCTGCTACCGGTGTATTGCCTGCAGCAGGGGTTTAGCACTGAGGTGGCGTTGTTCATGGTCAGTACAGTGGTGGTCGGTGATGCGGTGTTGCAGCTGCCAATTGGCCTGCTGGCCGACAAGATGTCGCGGCGCACCCTGTTCAGTGGTTGTGCGCTGACGTTGATGATGTCCAGCCTGGCGATTCCGTTGTTGATGGAGACCGCGTTGATCTGGCCGCTATGGGTATTGTTCGGTGCCAGTGCCGGTGGCTTGTTCACTTTGTCGCTGATCCTGATCGGCGAGCGCTACCGCGATGATGAATTGGTGCGGGCAAACGCCCATGTGGCGCAGTTGTGGGGCATTGGTTGCCTGCTCGGGCCGCTGTTGGCCGGGGCGGGCAGCCAGTGGATCAGTGGGCATGCATTGCCGTTGATCATGGCCTTGGGGGCGGCGGGGTTGGTCCTGCTGACCCGCCGGCCTGGGGCGTTCGAGCCGGTGCCTGACTGAAGATGGCTGGAGCCGCTGCGCAGCCCTTCGCGGGTTTAGGGGGCGCTGCAAAACCCTGTGGGAGCGGGTTCACCCGCGAAGGGCTGCGCAGCAGCCCCCCAGCGGTCTCAAATCAAAGCATCTTCTCCAACCCCACCGCCTTGCTCACCCAGGCATTGAACCGCCGCCACATGCCGCCAGGCTCCTTGCTCAGCACATGCCGCTGGCCGTTGTCCTCGGTCACCCAGACCATCTTGCCGTCCTCCAGCAGCGGCTGATAACTCAGCGCCGGCGCCATACCCTGCAAGGCCAGCTCGCGGGTATATTCGGCCAGCTCCGGGCTGTCTACCAGCACGCCGACTTCGGTGTTCCACAACACCGAGCGTGGGTCGAAGTTGAACGAACCGATAAAGGTCTTGTGCCGATCGAACACGATCGCCTTGCTGTGCAGGCTCGAATCCGAACCGCCATGGAAATTCAGGCCGCGCCCGGCACTCGGATCACCCGGCTGCCGGCGCAGCTCGAACAGCTGCACTCCGTGTTCGAGCAGGGCACGCCGATACGGCGCATAGCCGCCATGCACCGCAGGTACGTCAGTGGCTTCCAGCGAGTTGGTCAACAGCCGCACCGACACTCCAGCGTCAGCCCGGCTGGTCAGATACACCAGCCCCGATTCACCCGGGACGAAATACGCCGACACCAGAATCAGCTCTTGCTTGACGTTGTTCAGGTCCGGCGCCAACTGCCGCGTCAGCAGCAGATGCGGATCCGGTTCGTCCTGCGCCAGCACCTTGCTCGGCGCGTCCCACAGCGCCTGGCTGTGGGCCCAGATCAATTCGTTGCGCCAAGTGTCCAGGCGCGGCTGCGATTGATACGCCATCAGCCGGTCATACAACGCCTTGCGTTTGATCCGCGCCTCGGCCAGTGACACCTCGAGACGCCGGCGGCTGGCGCGCAGGTCGTCGGCATCCGGCATGCTCCAGAGGAAATCGCCGATCGGCCGGCTGAGGGCGCTGTTCCAGTACTGGTCGAAACTGTGCCCAAGCTGCTCGGCTACCGGGCCGACGCCGAGCATGTCGATGTCGGTGAAGTTCAGGTTGGGCTCGGCGTCGAAGTACTCGTCGCCCAGGTTGCGCCCGCCGACAATGGCCATGCTGTTGTCGACCAGAAACAGCTTGTTGTGCATGCGTCGGTGCTGGCGCGACAGGTTGAACAGGCGGCCGACGCCGCGGGTGACACCGGTACTGCGGCCCAGGTGCAGCGGATTGAACACGCGCATGTGGATGTTGGGGTGGGCGGCGAGGGTGGCCATCAGCGTGTCGAGGCCGTCACTGGTGGTGTCGTCGAGCAGAATCCGTACGCGCACGCCACGGTCGGCGGCTTGCAGCAGTTCATGCACCAGCGCCCGGGTACTGAGGCCGTCATGGACGATGTAGTACTGCACGTCGATGCTGGCCTGGGCGTTGCGGATCAGCTCGGCACGGGCGCGGAAGGCCTCGTTGCTGTTGGGCAGCAGGCGAAAGCCCGAGCGACCTTCATAGGGCGCGGCCTGGCGCTGCACCGAGCGGCCAAAGGCCGAATCACTGGCCGGTAGCGCCTGGCTGACTTCACGAACCGGATTGACGCTGGCGCAGCCAGAAAGGCCGAGCAGCAGCGCCAGCATGAGAGGCAAAGCTCGCTGAAGTCTCAAGGATGAATCGTCCTGTGCGCAGAAGGCTGAGTGCTATGGACCATGCCAGGTGGGGCAAAGTTACGCCTCGCTGTGATCATCGACCAGCAGGCGCAAGGCGGTTTCGCCGACCTTGCGTACCGCCGCCTCGATCTCGGCGCTGGGCCGCGCCGCGTAGTTCATGCGCAGGCAGTGCCGGTACTTGCCGGAGGCGGAGAAGATACTGCCCACCGCGATCTGTACCCCTTGTTCGAGTAAAGCGCGGTTCAGCCGCAGCGTGTCGAAACTTTCCGGTAGCTCGACCCACAGCATGAAGCCGCCCTGCGGCCGGCTGACGCGGGTACCTGGCGGGAAGTAGCGCGCCACCCAGTCGCTCATCAGATCGCGCCCGCGCTGATACTGGCTGCGCATCCGGCGTACATGCGGGTGGTAGTGGCCGCCTGCGATGAAGTCGGCGATGGCCAGCTGCGGTTGCACGCAGGTGCTGCCAGTGCCGATGTATTTCATGTGCAGCACCCGCTCCAGATAGCGCCCAGGCGCCACCCAGCCGATGCGCAGGCCCGGCGCCAGGGTCTTGGAGAATGAGCTGCAGAGCAGCACGCGGCCGTCTTCGTCGAACGACTTGACCGTTGGCGGGCGCGGGTAGTTATAGGCCAGATCGCCGTAGACGTCGTCTTCCAGAATCGCCACGTCGTAGCGCTGGGCCAGGGTCAGCAGGGCCTTCTTGCGCGCCTCGGGCATGATGTAGCCCAGCGGATTGTTACAGCTGGGGGTGATCTGGATGAGCTTGATTGGCCACTGTTCCAGGGCCATTTCCAGCGCCTCCAGGCTGATCCCGGTGGTCGGGTCGGTGGGGATCTCCAGCGCCTTCATCCCCAGGCCTTTGAGCGTCTGCATGGCGCCGTGAAAGCTGGGCGAATCCACCGCAACGATGTCGCCCGGTTCGCACACCGCGCGGATGCTGGTCGACAGCGCTTCGTGGCAGCCGGTGGTCACCACCAGGTCGGCCGGGCTGACGTGGCAGCCGGAATCGAGCATCAGCCGCGCGATCTGTTCGCGCAGGGCGATGTTGCCGTGGATGTTGTCGTAATACAGACCGGGCATGTCCTGGCGCCGGCTGAGCTGGGCCAGGCTGCGCAGCAAGGGCTTGAGGCTTGGACTGTTGACGTCGGGCATGCCCCGGCCAAGCTGAACCACGTCCGGCCGAGGCGTGCCGCGCACCAGCTCCAGCACCTGCTCCCACTGTGAAATCTCCACCGGGCGTTGCGCTGGCCGGGTCACGGCGGGCAGGGCTGGCAGGCTGCGATGGTCGGTAACGAAGTACCCCGATTTTGGCCGCGGCGCGACCAGGCCGTTGTCCTCGAGCATGCGGTATGCCTGCTGTACGGTGCTCAGGCTGACCCCGTGTTCAACACTCAACGCGCGCACCGACGGCAGCCGCTGGCCGGGCCGGTAGAGACCTTGTTCGATGCGCGCGCCGAGCATCTCAGCGAGGTTCAGATACAGCGTCACGGCAATACTCCTGCAGCGCTTGAGGTGACTGACCAGTACAGATCGGGCAAAAATACAGCATTCAGCGCCAGATCCGCCAATTCTGTATGGGAATAATAAAGGTTTTTTGCGTCTGTATTGGCTATGGCTCAGGCGCGCATGCTTTCTCCACGGTGGATCTGGAACAGGAGCAAGCAGCAATGGGTGTTTTCAGTGATGTGCGCGTGCAACCCGCAGTGGAACAGCTTGAGGCGCATCAGCCCCAGGTCGCCAGCGCTCAAGCAGGCTTTAGCGGTGCTGGCCTGATGCTGCACCGCTGGCGTACCCGGCGCGCCCTGCTCGAGCTCGATGATCAGCAACTGCGTGATATCGGCCTGAGCTGGGAGCAGGCGCGCCAAGAGGGCAGCAAGCCGTTCTGGAAGGCCTGAAGCGCGTGGCGCCTACACCAGCTCTTTGAGTCGATGCCAGAGCATGCCCAGCGCCAACAGCGGCGAGCGCAGGTGCTGGCCGCCGGGGAAGGTCATGTGCGGCACCTTGGCGAACAGGTCAAAGCGCCCGCTGTGCTGGCCGCTGATCGCCTCGCCGAGCAGGCGTGCGGCCAGGTGCGTGGCGTTCAGGCCGTGACCGGCGTAAGCCTGGGCGTAATACACGTTGGCCTGGCTGGCCAGTCGGCCTACCTGCGGCAGACGGTTGGCGCCGATGCCGATCATGCCGCCCCATTGATAATCGATGCGCACGTCCGCCAGCTGCGGGAACACCTTGAGCATCTTCGGCCGCATGTAGCCGGCGATATCCTGCGGGTCGCGCCCGGAGTAGTGGCAGGCGCCGCCGAACAGCAGCCGGTGATCGGCCGAAAGGCGATAGTAGTCGAGCGCCACGCGTTGGTCGCAGACCGCCATGTTCTGCGGCAGCAAGGCCCGCGCGCGTTTCTCGCCCAGCGGCTCGGTGGCAATCACGTAGCTGCCGGCGGGCAGTACCTTGCCGCCCAGTTCGCGGTTGAGGTCGTTGTGATAAGCGTTGCAGCACAGCACCAGCGTGCTGGCGCGGACCGTGCCGCTGGCAGTGTGCACCTGCACTTGCGGGCCATAGTCGATGCGCGTGACCTCGGAGTGTTCGTGCAGGCGCACGCCCAAGCCCGCAGCAACAGCCGCCTCGCCCAGTGCCAGGTTGAGCGGATGCAGGTGGCCCGAGCCCATGTCGATCAGGCCGCCGACATAGCGCTCGGAGTTGACCACTGTGCGGATGTCTTCTGCCGGTACCAGACGCAGCTCATGGCCATAACCGAGGCTGCGCAGCTCTTCGGCGTCGGCGGCAAAGCCCTGCAGCTCGCCGGGCTTGTTCGCCAGGTCGCAGTAGCCCCAGGTCAGGTCGCAGGCAATCGCATGGCGCTCGACCCGCTGGCGGACGATATCCACCGCTTCCAGGCCCATCAGCTTGAGGCTGTGCACACCCTGCTCGCCGAGCACCGGCAAAAACTGCTCAAGGCCATGGCCGACCCCGCGAATCAGCTGACCACCGTTGCGCCCGCTGGCGCCCCAGCCGATTTTGCGCGCTTCGAGCAAGATCACCGACAGGCCGCGCTCGGCCAGTTCGATGGCCGTGTTCAGGCCCGAATAGCCACCGCCGACGATACACACGTCGGCGCTGTGCTGGCCTTGCAGAGCCGGGTGATCCGTCTGTGGCGCGCTGCTGGCGGCGTAATAGGAGGCGGCGTGCTGCGCGCTGTGGATCATCGGATCGGCCTTGGCGGAGAATGGAAGGCGGCGAGCATAAGCCGGGGGTTTGGCTTGCGGCAACCGGCGAGGGCTGCGCCCTCGTTCGCGGGCAAGCCCGCTCCCACAGGTACAGCGCTAGAGTCAGACCTTGCCCGATCCCTGTGGGAGCGGGTTTACCCGCGAATGGGCCTATAATCCACTTCACCTTCCAGATCCCTGTCACGCCATGTCCTGCAACCGCCACAAGATCCACTTTCTGCGCGAACTGATCCCTTCTTTCGAGTGCGAGCCCGGCTGCCACGACTGCTGCGGGCCGGTGACCACCTCGGCGGAAGAAATGGCCGCACTGCCGCGTAAATCCGCTGAAGAGCAGGCCGCCGCGCTGGAGCGGCTCGACTGCGTGCACCTCGGCGCGCAAGGTTGCACGGTGTACGCTGAGCGGCCAATGATCTGCCGTCTGTTCGGCACCACGCCGCGCCTGGCCTGCCCGCGCGGGCGCGGCCCGGCCGAGCCGATCGAGCCCGAGGCGGAGCAACTGGTGCACCAGTTCATTGCCAGCACCCGCCAGGTGCTGGTCTGAGCCTCAGTCCGGAATCGGCAGGCACAGGCTCTCTTTGACTTCTTCCATGACGATGTAGCTCTTCGACTCGCGCACGTGCGGCAGCTTCAGCAGGATGTCGCCGAGCAGCTTGCGGTACGAGGCCATCTCGGAAATCCGCGCCTTGACCAGATAATCGAAGTCGCCCGACACCAGATGGCACTCAAGCACATGCGGCAGCTTGAGTACGGCGCGGCGAAACTCCTCGAAAGTATCCCCTGACTTGTAGTCCAGGCTGATCTCGACAAACACCAGCAGGCTGCCCTTGAGGTGCTGCGGATTGAGCCGGGCGTTGTAGCCCATGATGATCCCCTCGCGCTCCAGGCGGCGCACGCGCTCGGTGCACGGGGTGGTGGAGAGGCCGACCTTTTCACCCAGCTCGGTGAACGAGATACGGCCGTCACTCTGCAGGATCCGCAGGATATTGCGGTCGATCTTGTCCAGTTCACGCTTGCTCTGATGCTGGGTTCTCATAGGGGATGCCCCTCCGTAAAAGCCGACATGGCCAAGAATTGTCGCCAAATATAGGCCTTTATATAGTGAAATGCACTGGCCGGTCCTTCATATACTGCGCCCATTCATGCCATATAAACAAAATGTCGCGGCGTGCCGCGTGCGAGGGATAGACGATGCGAGTTCTGGTGCTTGGTAGCGGTGTAATCGGTACCGCCAGTGCCTACTACCTGGCCCGGCAAGGTTTCGAGGTGACGGTGGTCGACCGCCAGCCAGCGGCGGCCATGGAAACCAGTTTTGCCAACGCCGGCCAGATCTCGCCGGGCTACGCCTCGCCCTGGGCCGCCCCGGGTGTGCCGCTCAAGGCCATCAAGTGGCTGCTGGAGCGCCACGCCCCACTGGCGATCAAGCTCACTGGCGATGTAGACCAGTACCTGTGGATGGCGCAGATGCTGCGCAACTGCACCGCCAACCGCTATGCCGTGAATAAAGAGCGCATGGTGCGGCTGTCCGAATACAGCCGCGACTGCCTCGACGAGCTGCGCGCCGAGACCGGCCTGAGCTACGAAAACCGTGCGTTGGGCACCACTCAGCTGTTCCGCACCCAGGCGCAGCTCGATGCGGCGGCAAAAGACATCGCCGTACTCGAGCAGTCGGGTGTGCCGTACGAGCTGCTCGACCGCGATGGCATTGCCCGTGTCGAGCCGGCCCTTGCCGGGGTTACCGACATTCTCGCCGGTGCCCTGCGCCTGCCAAACGACCAGACCGGCGACTGTCAGCTGTTCACCAACAAGCTGGCCGAGATGGCCATCAAGCTCGGTGTCGAGTTCCGCTTCGGTCAGGACATCCAACGCCTGGACCATGCCGGTGATCGTATCAACGGCGTGTGGATCGACGGCAAGCTGGAAACCGCTGACCGCTACGTGCTGGCACTGGGCAGCTACTCGCCGCAGATGCTCAAGCCACTGGGTATCAAGGCGCCGGTGTATCCACTCAAGGGTTACTCGCTCACTGTGCCGATCACCGACCCTGGCATGGCGCCGACCTCGACCATTCTCGACGAGACCTACAAGGTCGCAATCACCCGTTTCGACAACCGCATCCGCGTCGGCGGCATGGCCGAGATCGCCGGTTTTGACCTGTCGCTGAACCCGCGCCGGCGCGAAACGCTGGAGATGATCGTCAACGACCTTTATCCTCGCGGCGGCGACCTGAGCCAGGCCAGCTTCTGGACCGGCCTGCGCCCGGCCACCCCGGACGGTACGCCGATCGTGGGTGCAACCAGTTTCCGCAATCTGTTCCTCAACACCGGTCACGGCACCCTGGGCTGGACCATGGCCTGTGGCTCCGGGCGTTTGCTGGCCGACCTGATCGCCAAGCGCAAGCCGCAGATCAGTGCTGAGGGCCTCGATATTTCCCGTTATGGCAACCACAAGGAGTTCGCCAAGCATGGCAATCCAGCGCCAGCTCACCAATGAGCGCATGAGTCAGATCGTCACCCACAACGGCACGGTGTACCTGGCAGGTCAGGTCGGTGATGACCTCAGCGCCGGCATCGAGCAGCAGACCCGTGAGACGCTGGCGACCATCGAGCAACTGCTCGACCAGGCCGGTACCGACAAGACCCGCTTGCTCTCGGTGACCATCTACATGAAAGACATCGACGCCGACTTCGCCGGCATGAACGCGGTCTGGGACCAGTGGCTGCCGGCCGGCGTCGCGCCAGCCCGGGCCACAGTTGAAGCCAAGCTGTGCGAGCCGGAAATCCTCGTCGAGCTGTCGGTGGTCGCTGCACTGCCGTAACCCGTTCCCTCACCCCGGCGCGGTGGCTACCTACTCCCCACCCACCGTGCCGGGGGCTTATTCAACAACCCGTACTGCCAGAAGGCTGCCGCCATGCGTCCCGCCCGCGCCCTGATCGACCTCCAGGCCCTGCGCCACAACTATCGTCTGGCCCGTGAACTGTCCGGTGCCAAAGCCCTCGCCGTGATCAAGGCCGATGCCTATGGGCATGGCGCGGTGCGCTGTGCGCTTGCCTTGGAAGCCGAGGCCGATGGCTTCGCTGTGGCCTGTATCGAAGAGGCGCTGGAGCTGCGCGCCGCTGGCATCAAAGGGCCGATTCTGTTGCTCGAAGGCTTCTTCGAAGCCAGCGAGCTGGCGCTGATCAGCGCCAATGATCTGTGGTGCGTGGTGCATTCGTTGTGGCAACTGGAAGCGATCGAACAGAGCGCTGTGGCCAAGCCGTTGAAGGTCTGGCTCAAGCTCGACAGCGGCATGCACCGAGTGGGTCTGCATCCAGAGGATTACCAGCAGGCCTATCAGCGCCTGCTGGCCAGCGGCAAGGTGGCGCGCATCGTCTTGATGAGCCACTTCGCCCGCGCCGACGAGCTTGATGTGCAGGCCACGGCGCAGCAGCTCGCGGCATTCGAAGAGGCGCGCCAAGGCCTCAGCGCCGAATGCAGCCTGCGCAACTCACCGGCCGTGCTTGGCTGGCCGCAGGTGCCGAGCGACTGGGTGCGCCCTGGCATCATGCTGTACGGAGCGACGCCGTTCGAGGTGCCCCAGGCCGAGGCGAGCCGACTGCAACCGGTCATGACTCTGCAATCGCGGGTCATCAGTGTGCGCGAACTGCCTGCGGGTCAACCGGTCGGTTATGGCGCCAGGTTCATCAGTCCACGGCCGACCCGGGTCGGCGTGGTTGCGATGGGTTATGCCGACGGTTACCCACGCCAGGCCCCAACTGGCACCCCGGTGCTGGTGGCCGGCAAGCGCAGCCAACTGATCGGCCGGGTGTCGATGGACATGCTCTGCATCGACCTGACCGATGTCCCCGAAGCGACCCTGGGCAGCCCGGTCGAGCTGTGGGGCAAGCAGGTGTTGGCTAGTGACGTGGCCGGGCATGCCGGGACCATTCCTTACCAGCTGTTCTGCAACCTGAAGCGGGTGCCACTGGAGTACATCGGCGAATAAAGCTGTGCTGCGGACGGGCAGGGGTGTGGAGTGTTGTAAATACTGAACGGCATTGCCATGATATCGTTCACATTCGACCCCACCCCCACCGTTTAAGGAGGCGCAAGCTTTGGACGTCGGCGAACGACTGCAAGCCATCCGCAAGCTCAAGGGCCTGTCCCAGCGGGAACTCGCCAAGCGCGCGGGGGTAACCAACAGCACCATCTCGATGATCGAGAAAAACAGTGTGAGCCCTTCGATCAGCTCGCTGCGCAAGGTGCTCAGTGGCATTCCGATGTCGATGGTCGAGTTCTTTTCGGTAGAAATGGAAGTCGAAAGCCAGGCCCAGATCGTCTACAAGGCCCATGAGCTGATCGACATCTCCGACGGTGCGGTGACCATGAAACTGGTCGGCAAGTCGCATCCCAATCGCGCCATTGCCTTCCTTAACGAGGTCTACCCGCCTGGCGCCGACACCGGTGACGAGATGCTCACCCACGATGGCGAAGAGACCGGCATCCTCCTCGAAGGCCGCCTGGAGCTGGTGGTCGGTAGCGAGACCTTTGTGCTCGAAGCTGGCGACAGTTATTACTTCGAGAGCACCCGCCCGCACCGTTTTCGCAACCCGTTTGCCGAGCCCGCACGCTTGATCAGTGCCGCGACACCGTCGAACTTTTGATCCAGCGCAGCGTATTGATTCGCCAATAGCCCTTTCACTTGTGTGGTCGTTTCGCGGCTGTGGTGTAGCCGCTATACTTTTCAACGCCCGCAATTCGTGGCTGCGGGCGTGATCAGCCACCATGAGGGTGAACGCGTGAACCAAATCAAGAAGATGCTGGCCATACCAGCTGCCGTTTTCGCCCTGTGGGCAGTCACCGCAAACGCGGCGACCAACGATGATATTGCCAAGCGCCTGGCGCCGGTCGGCCAGGTGTGTGTTCAGGGCCAGGAATGCAAGGGCATGGCCGTGGCGGCTGTGGCCAGCGGTGGCGCGGCCAAGTCGGCTGATGACGTGATCGCCAAGCACTGCAATGCCTGCCATGCCACCGGCCTGCTCAATGCGCCGAAGATCGGCGATACCGCTGCGTGGAAAGAGCGTGCCGATCATCAGGGTGGGCTTGATGGGATCCTCGCCAAGGCGATTACCGGGATCAACGCCATGCCGCCCAAGGGCACCTGCGCTGATTGTTCGGACGATGAGCTGAAGGCGGCGATTCAGAAGATGTCCGGGCTTTGACCTATCGATTGCTGGGGCTGCGCAGCAGCCCCAGCAATCCCAAGCCAGGTGCAGCAAATCCCGCCCGCCCACGGTCCAACCCCCTGACCGCATGGACGTAACAGGAGGCACCGATGGCCCACAGCTGCAGCATCGACCAGGCCGTAGACCACGTTCTGGCCCATTTGCCCGCCCATGTTCACATGGGCCTGCCGCTCGGCCTGGGCAAACCGAATGCCTTCGTCAACGCGCTCTATGCCCGCATCCGTGAGCTGCCCGAACGCCGCCTGACCATCTACACCGCGCTCAGCCTCGGCCGGCCGCCATTGGGCGATGGCCTGCAGAAACGCTTCCTCGAACCCTTCATCGAACGGGTCTTCGCCGACTACGAAGAGCTCGACTACCTGGCCGACCTGCGCGGCGACAAACTGCCCGCCAATATCCGCGTCGAGCAGTTCTTCATGCAGCCCGGCAGCCTGCTGCACAGCTGCATGGCCCAGCAGGACTACGTCAGCAGCAACTACAGCCACGCCGCCCGCGATATCAACGCCAAGGGCCTTAACCTGATCGCGCAACTGGTGGCTGAAACCCCGGAGCGCCCGGATCACCTGAGCCTGGCCTGCAACCCGGACATCACCCTCGACCTGCTGCCGATGGTCGCCAAGCGCCGCGCCGCCGGCGAGACCATTCTTCTGCTCGGCCAGGTGCACACCGAGCTGCCGTACATGCCCGGCGCTGCCGAACTGGGGCGCCAGGCCTTCGACTTGTTGATCGACGAGCCCGAGCAGCGCCGGCTGTTTTCCACCCCGAACATGCCGGTGGCGACTCAGGACCATTGCATCGGCCTGCACGCTAGCGCCCTGGTGCGTGACGGTGGCACGCTGCAGATCGGCATCGGCGCCATGGGCGATGCGGTAACTGCTGCGTTGTTGGCGCGCCAGGGCGACAACGAGGGTTACCGCGCCGTGCTGGACGAGCTGGATATCCAGCCGTGGCTGGCGCTGATCGAACGTGAAGGCGGCCTGGATGGCTTCGCCCAAGGCCTCTATGGCTGCAGCGAAATGTTCGTCAACGGCCTGCTGGCGCTGGCCGAAGCCGGCGTGGTGCGACGCCCGGCCGATGAACACGGGGTGCTGGTGCACGGTGGTTTCTTTCTCGGCCCACAGGCGTTCTACCAGCGTCTGCGCGAGATGCCGCTGGAGCAGCGCCAGCGCTACGCAATGACCGCCATCAGCTACATCAACGAGCTGTATGGCCAGGAAGAATTGAAACGCCGCCAGCGCCGCGATGCACGCTTCATCAACACCGTATTCGCCATGACCCTGCTCGGCGCCGGCGTCGCCGACCAGCTGGAAGACGGTCGCGTTCTGAGCGGGGTAGGCGGGCAGTACAATTTCGTCGCCCAGGGCCACGCGTTGCAAGGCGGCCGCTCGGTGCTGCTGCTGCGCAGCTGGCGCGAGGCCGGTGGCGAGGTCAGCTCCAACCTGTACTGGACCTATGGCCACTGCACCATCCCGCGGCACCTGCGCGATATCGTCGTCACCGAATACGGCATCGCCGACCTGCGCGGGCAGACCGACAGCGAAGTCATCGCCCGGCTGCTGGCGATCAGCGATTCACGTTTTCAGGGCGAGTTGCTCGAGCAGGCCAAGGCCGCCGGCAAACTGGCCAAGGACTTCGTGCTGGATCAGCGCTTTTGCGACAACACCCCGGAGCGCCTCGAAGCGCTGCGTGAGCGGCATCCACGGTTGTTCCCGGAGTATCCGCTGGGCACGGACTTCACCGCCGAGGAGCGTGATTTGTTCAGGGCGCTGAACTGGCTCAAGAGCAAGTTCAAGCTGAGCGAGGTGCTCGAGCTGGGCAAGGCGGCGCTCGATGCACCGCCGCCCGAAGCCTATCCGGCGCAGCTGGCGCGGATGGGCCTGGAGCAGCCGCAGGGGCTGAAACAAGAGCTGTATCAGCGCCTGCTGCTGGCCGGGTTGCAGGCAACCCGGTGAGCGTCACTCGATGAAGGTGACCACGCCGCCTGCAAGCGACTTGACCCGCGCTAGCGACTCAACCCGGTAACCCTGGCTGTCGAGCTCGGCACGGCCGCCCTGGAACGACTTCTCGATGACGATGCCCAGCCCGGCAACGGTAGCGCCAGCCTGCTTGATGATCGAGATCAGCGCCTGCGAGGCCTTGCCGTTGGCGAGGAAGTCGTCGATAACCAGCACGCGGTCGCTGCTGTTGAGATGACGCGGCGAAATCGCCACGGTGTTCTCGGTCTGCTTGGTGAACGAATACACCGAGGCAGTCAGCAGGTTTTCGGTCAGGGTCAGCGACTGGTGCTTGCGGGCGAACAGCACCGGTACACCGAGTTTCAGGCCGGTCATGATCGCCGGAGCGATGCCCGAGGCTTCGATGGTAACGATCTTGGTCACGCCGGAGTCTGCGTACAGGCGGGCGAATTCGTCACCGATCAGCTGCATCAGGGCAGGATCGATCTGGTGGTTGAGAAACGCGTCGACTTTGAGAACCTGGTCGGAAAGCACGATGCCTTCTTCGCGAATCTTCTGCTGCAGTGCTTCCACTGTGGTATTCCTCGATGTAGCAAAAAGTGGCCACGGCTGGCTGCCGTGACAAAAGTGTAAAAGGGTTCAGCGCTTGAGCATTGCCCGTATATCGGCCAAGGCGTTGTTGCCGCGCGCGGCTTTGACTTCAACCGGCGCATCGTCCAGACCTTCCCAGCACAGATCATCCGGCGGTAGTTCGTCAAGGAAGCGGCTGGGCGTGCAATCGATGATTTCGCCGTACTGCTTGCGCTTGGCAGCGAAGGTGAAGGCCAGGGTCTGGCGTGCGCGGGTGATGCCCACGTAGGCCAGGCGCCGCTCTTCTTCGATGGTGTCGGCCTCGATGCTGGAGCGGTGCGGGAGGATTTCCTCTTCCATGCCCATGATGAACACGTAGGGGAATTCCAGGCCTTTGGAGGCGTGCAAGGTCATCATCTGCACGCCTTCGGCGTTTTCCTCTTCTTCCTGCTGGCGCTCGAGCATGTCGCGCAGGACCAGTTTGCCGATGGCGTCCTCGATGGTCATGTCACCCTCTTCGTCTTTCTCGAGGGTGTTTTTCAAGGCATCGATCAGGAACCAGACGTTGCTGATCCGGAAATCCGCCGCCTTGTCACTGGCGGTGTTCTGGCGGATCCAGTTTTCGTAGTCGATGTCGCGGACCATCTCGTGCAGCGCTGCGATCGGGTCATCCAGCGCGACCTTGTGGCGAACGCCGTCGAGCCAGTGCTTGAAGCGCTGCAAGCGCTCGGTGTAGCGCGCATCGAGGTGCTCGCCGAGGCCAATTTCGTCGCTGGCGGCGTACATCGACACGCCACGCTCGGTGGAATAGTTGCCGAGCTTTTCCAAGGTGGTCGAGCCGATTTCCCGGCGCGGCACGTTGATCACGCGCAGGTAGGCGTTGTCGTCATCCGGATTGACCAGCAGGCGCAGGTAGGCCATCAGGTCCTTGACCTCCTGGCGCCCGAAGAAGCTGTTGCCGCCCGACAGGCGATACGGCACCTGGTGGTGCTGCAGCTTCAATTCGATCAGCTTGGCCTGGTAGTTGCCGCGGTAGAGGATGGCAAAGTCGCTGTAGGGACGGTCGGTGCGCAGGTGCAAGGTGAGGATTTCCATGGCCACACGCTCGGCCTCGGTTTCCTCGTTCTTGCAGCGGATCACGCGGATTTCGTCACCGTGGCCCATCTCGCTCCACAGCTGCTTTTCGAAATCATGCGGGTTGTTGGCGATCAGCACGTTGGCGCAACGCAGGATGCGGCTGGTCGAGCGGTAGTTCTGCTCGAGCATGACCACCTTCAGCGACGGATAGTCCTCTTTCAACAGCATGAGGTTTTCCGGGCGGGCACCGCGCCAGGCGTAGATCGACTGGTCATCGTCGCCGACCACGGTGAACTGGTTGCGCATGCCGATCAGCATCTTCACCAGCAGGTACTGACTGGCGTTGGTGTCCTGGTATTCGTCGACCAGCAGGTAGCGCACCTTGTTCTGCCAGCGCTCAAGCACCTCGGGGTGCTCCTGGAACAGTTTGACCGGCAGCAGGATCAGGTCGTCGAAGTCCACCGCGTTGTACGCCTTGAGCGTGCGCTGATAGTGGGTGTAGACGATGGCGGCGGTCTGCTCGCGCGGATTGCGGGCTTTTTCCAACGCCTCGGCGGGCATGATCAGCTCGTTCTTCCAGGCACCGATCATGTTCTTGATCTCGTCGATGCCGTCGTCGCCGGAGTACTCCTTCTGCATGATGTCCGACAGCAAAGCCTTGATGTCGGCCTCGTCGAAGATCGAGAAGCCCGGCTTGTAGCCCAGGTGCTTGTGCTCCTTGCGGATGATGTTCAAGCCCAGGTTGTGGAAGGTGCAGACGGTCAGGCCGCGCCCCTCACCTGCGCGCAGCAGGGTGGCGACCCGCTCCTTCATCTCGCGCGCGGCCTTGTTGGTGAAGGTCATGGCGACGATGTACTGGGCACGGATGCCGCAGTTCTGGATCAGGTGGGCGATCTTGCGGGTGATCACGCTGGTCTTGCCGGAGCCAGCACCGGCGAGCACCAAAAGAGGGCCGCCGACATAGTCACAGGCTTCTTGTTGCCGGGGATTGAGTCGGGACATGCTAGAACCGGGGTCGCCAGAAAATAGCCGCGCATTCTAACAGGCAAGTCACGCTTGTGGCGCGACCGTCTGACGCCGGAGTCAGACTTTTGTGACGTCCGGTGCCCTACCTGGCGGGAGTGGATCATGGCCTTGCCGCCACAATCGAGCTATTACTCAAATCAGATTTGCCGGTTGTACGACTTTTGGAGCAGGATGCGCGACAGAATACGACGGAGTGCAGCCCCGGGATGGGTGTTAATAAGAGTGAATATCATTTGGCTCTTGAGGTAGGATACCCCCGTCACGGTTAACGACCTCGCCTAAGGAGCGCGCTTGTCCACGCCTGTCGAACCCTTGCGTTTGCTGCTGTTGGCCGATGAGCCGGAGTGGGCCGCCAGCTTGCGCGACTGCCTGCAGCCTTTGGCTGGCAGCGCCGTGCTGCTGACCGCGCCCAACTGGGAGGCGGTCAACAGCCTGTTTGCCCATGACCGTCAGGCGGTGGTGCTGGCAACGCCTGCGCTGCTGCCGACCCCGGGCCGCTGCGAGTTGCCGACCATTGTCCTGCTCGACGACGAGCCCGAGGCGCCGCCTGCCGGCGTCAGTGACTGGCTGGTGCTGGCGCAACTGAGCAGTGACAGCCTGCGCCGCTCGCTGCGTCATGTGCGCGAGCGCGGCGTGCTGGTCGCCACCCTGCAGCGCCTGGCCGAACAGGACCCGCTGACCGGCATCGCCAACCGTCAGGGCTTTCAGGCCCTGCTGACCACGCGCCTGGCCGAACACGACGGCCGTGGCGTTGCTCTTGGCCATCTGGATCTGGACAACTTTCGCCACGTCAACGATGCGCTCGGCCATCAGGGCGGCGACCGGCTGATCCTGCAGGTGGTGACCCGGCTCAAGTTGCAGCTGGAGGCGGGCGATCAGCTGGCCCGGCTGGGCAGCGACGAATTCGCCCTGCTGATCGACACCCGTCGCGAGCCGAACCGCGCCGAATGGGTGGCCGAGCGCATCGTCGAAGCGCTGGGTGAGCCGTACTGGGTCGATGGCGAAAGCCTGTTGGTGGGCTGCAGCCTGGGTCTGGCCCATGCTCGCGCGCAGGCCGGCGCCGACCCACTGATGTGGCACGCGCACATCGCCATGCGCCAGGCCAAGAGCGTGCAGGGTTGCAGCTTTCATGTGTTCAACGAGCGGATCAACCGCAACGCACGCAGCCTGGCTGACCTTGAAGGCGAACTGCGCCGCGCCCTGCGCCGCGACGAGCTGGAACTGCATTACCAGCCACGGCTGAACCTCGTCGACGGCCGCATCGTTGGCCTCGAAGCACTGGTACGCTGGAACCACCCCGAACGCGGCCTGCTGCCGCCGAGCGAATTCGTGCCGCTGGCCGAGCAGAGCGGCCTGATCGTGCCGCTCGGCTACTGGGTCATCTCCCGTGCCCTGCGCGACATGCAGGGCCTGCGTGAGCACGGCATTGCGCCGCTGCACATGGCGGTCAACCTGAGCTTTCGCCAGTTTCAGGACAGCCAGCTGCTGGCGACCCTGAGCCGGCTGATCATTGAGCATGGCGTCGATGCCCGGTGGCTTGAGTTCGAACTGACCGAAACCGCGGTGATGCGCCGCAACGAGCTGGTGCGCCAGACCATGGACGCCCTGGGCCGCCTGGGCGTGCGCTTCTCGCTGGATGACTTTGGCACCGGTTTTTCGTCGTTCGTGCACCTGAACAGCCTGCCGATCACCTTGCTCAAGGTCGACCGCAGTTTTGTCGGTGGTATGGAGCTGCGCGAAGAAAACCGCAAGCTGGTCCACGCGATGATCAACCTGGCGCACAACCTCAACCTCGAAGTGGTCGCCGAGGGTGTCGAAAGCGAAGAGCAGATGGCGCTGCTGCGCGGCTTTGGCTGCGACCAGGTGCAGGGTTTTCTGGTCAGCCAGCCGCTGCCGGTGGATGAGCTGGTGACCTACCTGCAGCAGGTGCCGGTCAGTGCGATCCGCGCTGTCTGAGTGCGCCGGGGCTGCTTTGCAGCCCTTTCGCGACCCAAGGCCGCTCCTACAGGAACCATGTCGTCTGGGCATTGCGCGGTACCTGTAGGAGCGGCCTTGTGTCGCGAAAGGGGCGCAAAGCGCCCCCTGCATTCCCGACCGTCACCCCCCCACGGCAACCTTGCGCAGCATCCGCCGCATCCGCCATTCGAAGGCGAAGGTCAGCGCCACCGAGGAGCAGGCCAGGCCCAGCGCCAGGCCCCACCAGATGCCGAGTGCACCGCCGTCGAGGTTGAAGGCAAACAGCCACGCACTTGGCGCGCCGATCAGCCAATAACAGCCCAGACCGATCAGGAAGGTGGTCTTGGCGTCTTGCAGGCCGCGGATCGAACCCATGGCGATGGTCTGCACACCATCGAACAACTCAAACCACGCCGCCACCATCACCAGCCCCACTGCCAGCTGGAAGATGCCGGCAAAGGCAGGGTCATTGCGGTCGATGAACAATCCCACCAACTGCTCGGGCAGCAACAGGAACAGCGCGGCGAAGGCAAACATCAACAGCGCACCAAAGCAAATACCGACCCGCCCGGCACTGCGCGCTGCAAGCAGGTTGCCGCCGCCGTAATACAGGCCGACCCGCATGGTCACCGCATAAGACAACCCGGTCGGCACCATGAACGCGGTCGAGACGATCTGCAGGGCGATCTGATGCGCCGCCAGCTCGGTGCTGCCGAGCACACCCATGCACAGCGCGGCGAAGGCGAACAAGCCGACTTCGACCATGTACGTGCCGCCAATCGGCAGGCCCAGCCGCCACAGCTCGCGCAACGCCGACAGCGATGGCCGCGCCAGGCCCTTGCGCAGCGGGTAGGCGTCGTAGAAGCGGTGCCAGCGGATATACAGCGCCAGGGCGATGGCCATGCCCAGCGAGACCAGCGCGGTGACCAGGCCAATGCCGACCAGGCCGAGTTTGGGCAAACCGAACATGCCCTCGATCAGCGCATGGTTGAGCAGGTAGTTGAGCACCGTGCCGACCAGGCTGATGACCATCACCGGCGTCGACCGGCCAAGGGCGCTGGTGAAGCCGCGCAAGGCCATAAACGTCAGGTAGCTGGGTAGTGCCAGTGGCAACAGGGTGAGGAAGGCCATGGCCGCCTCGACGTTTTCCGGCTGCTGACCAAACATCAGCAGCACCGGGCCGAGGTTCCACAATGCCAGCGCGGCGCCCAGCGCCAAAGCCCAGGCCAGCCAGATGCCGGCCTGAGCGAGGCGGGTGGCGCCGGCGATATCCCCGGCACCCTTGCGGATCGCCACCAGCGTGCCGACGGCGGCAATCACGCCCAGGCAGAAGATCGACACGAACGAATAGCTCGCCGCGCCCAGGCCGCCACCGGCCAGGGCCTGCGGGCTGATCCGCGCCATCATCAAGGTGTCGGTCAGCACCATCAGCATATGCGCCAACTGCGAGGCAATCAGCGGCCCGGCCAGGCGCAGCAGAGCCTTGAGTTCAACGGTGGGCGCGACGTGCATGGTGAGAGTCCTTGATGCTGGGGGATGAACAGGAGGTGGATTCTGAGGCCTGGGTCAACTTTCCACAAAAGGATAAATGCGATCGCTCCCATGAGTTGAACTCATGTATGTATGATTTGCCTTGCTCGTTCGTGCCCCCCGTATTGCAGGTGCCCCATGTCCAGACAACTCCCTCCGCTCTATGCGCTGCGCGCATTCGAGGCGGCTGCACGGCATTCCTCGTTCACTCGCGCCGGCGAGGAGTTGTCGATTACGCAAAGCGCCGTCAGCCGGCACATCCGCACGCTGGAGGAGCACTTCGCCTGCCGCCTGTTCGTGCGCAGCGGCCGCAGCCTGCAGCTGACCGAGGCGGCGCGGATGCTGCTGCCCGGCGTGCGCGATGGCTTCGCTTCGCTGGAGCGCGCCTGCGATACCTTGCGCGGCGAAGATGACATCCTGCGCATGAAAGCCCCGTCGACCCTGACCATGCGCTGGCTGCTGGCGCGGCTGAGCCGCTTTCGCCATCTGCAACCGGGCAACGAAGTGCAACTGACCAGCGCCTGGATGGACGTCGACCATGTCGATTTCAATCACGAGCCGTTCGACTGCGCGGTATTGCTCAGCGATGGCCAGTTCCCGGTCGACTGGGAGGTGCGGCGGTTGTTCTCCGAGTTGCTGATCCCGGTCGGCGCTGCGCAGCTGATCGACGAGGGGCCTTGGGATGAGCAGCGCCTGGCTGACATCGAACTGCTGCATCCGACCCCGGACAAACGTGACTGGCGTAGCTGGCTGGCGCGCATGGGCCTGGCTGACAAGGTTTCGCTCAAGGGTGGGCAGGTTTTCGACACGCTTGAACTGGGCATGATCGCTGCGGCGCGTGGCTACGGGATCTCCATGGGCGATCTGTTGATGGTGGCCGAAGACGTCGCTCAAGGCCGGCTGAGCCTGCCGTGGCCGACCGCAGTGGCCAGCGGCATGGACTATTACCTGGTCTGGCCACGCACCAGGCCCGGCTCGGAGCGCCTGCGTCGCTTGAGCGGGTTTCTTCAGGAAGAGGCGGCGGCAATGGACTTGCCAGCGGTGCAAATCCTGCCAGCGCTTGCGTAGTAAAACGTTTGCGAATGTCCCGGTCCGGCACTCAAGTATTCGTCCGCGACGCCGATTTAGTGGCACCAGCGTCCCGCAAGAGGACGCGATTACCCGTCGAAAGCAGCGGGCGGTCAGCGCGATCAGGATGATCCCGGCCCCTTGCCAGGAGCTTGCACATGCCTCAACCCCGTGCCCGGATTGCCTCACAGCTCGGGATCGCCCTCGCCATCGTGCTGGCGCTGGTGATCACCGGCAGTACCCTGTTTGCCCTGCGCTCGCTGGACAACGCCAACCTCGCCACCCGCCAGGAACACCTGGCCAGTGAAGCGCGGCTGCTGGCTGACCAGCTGGATACCTTCCATGGTTCGCTGAAGGACAACACCCAGCGCCTCAGCGGCCTGTTCGAGCGCCGTTTCGCCTCGGGTCTGAGCCTGCATGCCGGCGAAAGCGCCACTGTCGCCGGCCAGGCCACGCCGGCGCTGTATCTGGGGGAACACCTGCTCAACAACGATTTCCAGCAGGTCGACGAGTTCAAGCAGATGACTGCTGGCGTCGCCACCGTGTTCGTGCGCAGTGGCGATGACTTCATCCGCATCAGCACCTCGCTGACCAAGCAGGATGGCAGCCGCGCCATCGGCACCCAGCTCGACCGCCAGCACCCGGCCTATGCCAAGTTGATGGCCGGGCAAAACTACGTTGGCCGTGCCGTGCTGTTCGAGCGCAACTACATGACCCGCTACGTGCCGGTGCGCGATGACAGCGGCCGAGTCATTGCGGTGTTGTTCGTCGGCTTCGACTACACCGATGCGCAGAACGCCCAGCTCGCCAACCTCAAGCGCTTCCGCATCGGTCACACCGGCTCGCTGGCGCTGCTCGACGAGCAGGGCAAGTGGCTGGTGCCGCCGGCTGATGTGGGCAATGCCGAGGCGGCCGCGCAAGCCGTCAAGAACCTCGCTGCAGAGCCGGGTACTGGCAGCTTCTGGGACAACGCCGACCAGCAGATTTTCAGCGTTGCCATGCCGTTTGCCGAAGGCCCGTGGACAGTTGTTGCGAGCATGCCCGAAGCCGAGATTCGCGACGTGACCTGGAGTGTCGGCCTGCGCCTGGCGATCGGCAGCCTGCTGGCCATGCTGCTGGCGGTGGCGGCGACGCTGTTCCTGCTGCGGCGCAAGCTGCGCCCACTGAGCGACCTGCTGCGTCAGGCCGAAGCCCTGGGTGCGGGTGATCTGAGCGCGCGTCTGACGGTCAGCAGCAACGACGAGATTGGCCAGTTGGCGCGCAGCTTCAACCAGATGGGTGAAGCACTGTCGACCATGGTTGCGCACATTCGCAGCGCCTCCGAGCAGGTCAGCGGCCGTGCTCGTTCGCTGGCCGGGCTGTCGTCCGGTGCCTGCGAAGGCATGGAGCAGCAGTCTGGCGAAATCACCAGCATGGCTGGCGCCGTCGAAGAGTTCAGCGCCACCTCGATGAACATTGCCGACAATATGGCCGGCACCGAACGCATGGCCCGCGACAATGCCGAGCACACCCGGGTTGGCCGCAGCGCGATGAACGAAGCGTCAGCCTCGCTACGCCAGATCGCCGATGCCCTCGGCGGCACTGCTGAGGTCATGGACACCCTTGGCGCCCGCTCGCAGGAAATCGGCGGCATCGTCGGGGTGATCACCGCCATCGCCGAGCAAACCAACCTGCTCGCGCTCAACGCGGCAATCGAGGCCGCTCGCGCCGGTGAGCAGGGCCGTGGCTTTGCCGTGGTGGCCGATGAGGTGCGCGGCCTGGCGGCGCGGACCCGTTCGGCAACCGACGAGATTTCCGGAATGATCGGCAGTATCCAGCAGCAGACCGGGCACGCCATCAGCACCCTGCAGCAGGGCAACCGGCTGATGCAGGAAGGCCTTGAACGCAACGTCAAAGTGGCTGATGCGCTGGCTCAGATTGACCAGCAGAGCCGCGACGCCGGTGAGCAGTTTGCCGCGATCAGCGCTGCCACTCAGGAGCAGAGCAGCACTGCGACCTTGCTCAGCCGCAACCTGCAGAGCATCGCCCAGGCCAACAGCGAGCAGCACGATGTGGCCAATGAACTGGCCACCACCGCACGTGAGCTGGAAGGCCTGGCGGCGCAGTTGCGCCAGGAAGTGGATCGCTTCCGCGTCCGCTGACAGCGGTAGCCGCCCCGCAGATCGGCCTGCGTAGCGGCTGCAATCAGGCGAGGGTTACAGCGCGCTCAGGTTCAGTGCCTGCGCACAGGCCTGCAGCGAGCGCTGTTCGCTCTGCGCGTATAGCGCCAGCTCGTCCTGCACCGCCAACCCCAGCGCCGCCTCGAACGCTTCGCGGTTGGCATTGCTGCCGTAGTTGGCCTGGGCATCGTCGCCCAGGTTGGACTGGAAGATCCCCGCCGCACTGACCGGCAGGAAGTCTTCGTAAACCAGCGCCTCGAAATGCACATGCCCGGCGTCGATCAGGCCCTGCAAGGTGCTCGGCCGGCCAGCTTCGTTGCGCGCTGCCAGGCCCTTGTCGGTGGCGAAGTAACGGAAGTAGGCCAGGCCCTGCTCGCGCATCTGCGCCAGGTCATCGGGGAACTCGGCGAACTGCGCCTGGAGCAACTGCTGGTAGCGCTCGGCATTGGCCTCGGCCGGAACCCCGCCGAGTGCTGCGCGGGTCGCATCGAGCAGGGTGTCGTACAGCGACCGGCCCTTGGGCGTCAGCGCTGCTCCACGCTGTTCGATTTCGCCGAAGCGCGCAGTATGGCTGCCTTCGCTGCCGGCCTGATCGGTGAAGGCGACCTTCTCTTGCAGGGCCTTGAAGCTGGTCTGACGCAGCAGGATCGGGTGACGCCGGGTTGGCGGGCCTTCGACCACTGCCTTGGGGGGAATGCCCTTGGCCGGCATGCCCAGCTGAATCGCATCGATGTCCAGCGTGCGCGGGGTCAGGTGATTGATGTGCGGGCCTTTGAACGCCACCACATCGGCAATCAGCCGGTGCTGGTCATGCAGTTGCTGGTACTGCTCGGCAGTCACCGTCGCCTGCTGGTGCCAGCGGAAGGTGTGCAGCGCCTCCTGCACAAAGGCCTCGGCGTCGGCTGCGTTGAGGCCGTTGTTGCGCTCACATTGGGCGATCAGTTCCAGCACCCGCGGGGTGAAGATCTGCCGCTTGGCCAGAATGCTCGCAGCCAGCTCGCGCAGTTGCGGGTTGTCGATCAGCTCCAGGCGCAGCAGCGAGGTGAACACGCGGAAAGGGCTGACGTGCAGCGACTGCTCATGCACTGCGCGAAACGCCGTCGAGTGCACCGGCACGCCCGCCGAGCTCAGGTCGTAGTAACCCACCGGCTGCATGCCCATCACCGCGAACAGGCGGGCGATGGTGGCCAGCTCGGCGGCGGTGCCAACGCGGATGGCGCCATGGCGTTCGTGGTCGAGACGCTCGATTTCGCCGGTCCAGCGCAGCGCTTCAGCGACCTGCGGCTGTTGCTGCATGACCTGCTGGTTGATTTCGCTGACCAGCTCCAGCAGCGTGCCGTACAGCGGCACTTCCTGTTTGTACATGAGCGACATGGCGGCAGAGAACTGCGCACGGATGCTGTCTGGGCTGACGAAATCATGGGCGGGCATCGCAAGCTTCCTGGTGGTTAATGGGACCGTTACATGAAAACTGGGAATGGACTGCCGCCACAAGCGAAAAAAAGTAGAGGTGTCATTCCCTTTATGATTGATGTCGCCCCGACACTATCAGCCCCCAAGCTGAGTTTTGATCCACTCCACCAACGCCCGCACCTTCGGCACTTCGGCCGCATGCTCGGCATACGCCAGATAATGCGCGCCATTACTGCGCATAGCATGCTGCCAGGCAATCACCAAACTGCCCTCGGCCAGTTCCTTCTCCGCCAGATAACGTGGCACCAGCGCCACGCCGCAGCCCGCCTGAGCCGCACTCAAGGCCATATAAAAGGTGTCGAAGCGTGGCCCGTGGTAGCTGTTGTCGGTGTGCAGGCCCTGCTCCAGGAACCACTCGTGCCAGGCCTCCGGCCGTGAAGTGCTCTGCATCAACACCAGTTCGGCCAGCGCGCTGGCATCGCTCAATTCGCGCCCTTGCAGCAGCTCAGGCGCGCACACCGGCACCACTTCCTCGTCGAACAACTGCACGCAGGTTGCCCCCGGCCAGGTGCCCTGGCCAAAGAAGAACACCACGTCGGCCGAGCCCTGCAACAGCGAGAACGGCTCCATCTCGTTGCGGATATCCAGGTGGATATTCGGGTAGCGTTTGCCAAAACCCTTGAGGTGCGGGATCAACCAGCGCACGCCAAAACTCGGTTGAGTAGCTACCTTCAATATCTCGGTCTGCTCGCCGTACGTCAGGATGTAGCGGCTGGACATGTCGACCTGGGTGAGGATCTTGTTCACCTCGGCCAGGTACAGGCTGCCCGCAGGCGTCAGTTGCAAGCGCCGGCGAATGCGCAGGAACAGGTGGTGGTGGAGCATGTCTTCAAGCTGCGCGACCTGTTTGCTGACCGCACTTTGGGTCAGGTGCAGCTCTTCGGCAGCGCGGGTGAAGCTCAAGTGACGGGCTGCGGCTTCAAAGCACTGCAGGGCCGTCATCGACGGTACCAGACGTTTCGACATGGCAGTCTCTATGCAAGGGGATCATGACCTGACGGAATGATATGCGGAATAAAGGTCGTTTGTTGCACTGCTGTGATCGGATTAATACTGATCCACATCATATTTACCACCCTTCAGCCGATTTAGGAGAAGCACGATGGTTGCTGCATTGCTCGAGCGCCTTGGCGTCGCCGCCCAGGCCTACACCCAGGGCGACTACCCTGTTCACACCCCGATCGACGGTAGCCAGATCGCCACGGTGAAACTGCTCGGCAAGGCCGAGACCACCGCCTGCATCGACCAGGCCCACGCCGCCTTCGAAGCCTGGCGCACTGTACCGGCCCCGCGTCGCGGCGAGCTGGTGCGGCTGTTTGGCGAAGTCCTGCGTCAGCACAAGGCCGAGCTCGGTGAGCTGGTCTCGATCGAAGCCGGCAAGATCACCCAGGAAGGCCTGGGCGAAGTGCAGGAAATGATCGACATCTGCGACTTCGCCGTCGGCCTGTCGCGTCAGCTGTACGGCCTGACCATCGCCTCCGAGCGCCCCGGCCATCACATGCGTGAGTCGTGGCATCCGCTGGGCGTGGTTGGCGTGATCAGCGCCTTCAACTTCCCGGTGGCGGTGTGGGCGTGGAACACCGCGCTGGCGCTGGTAGCCGGTAACGCCGTGGTCTGGAAACCGTCCGAGAAGACCCCGCTGACCGCACTGGCCTGCCAGGCGCTGTTCGAAAAAGCCCTGCTGGCCTTCGGTGATGCACCGGCCGGCCTGGCCCAGCTGGTGATCGGCGGCCGTGAAGCCGGCGAAGCGCTGGTCGACGACCCACGTGTACCGCTGGTCAGCGCCACCGGCAGCACCCGCATGGGCCGTGAAGTCGGCCCACGGGTTGCCGCACGCTTTGGCCGCAGCATCCTCGAACTGGGCGGCAACAACGCCATGATCCTCGCGCCGAGTGCCGATCTTGATCTGGCTGTGCGCGGCATTCTGTTCTCCGCCGTCGGCACCGCTGGCCAGCGCTGCACCACCCTGCGTCGGTTGATCGTGCACCGTTCGATCAAGGACGAAGTGGTTGCCCGCGTCAAAGCCGCCTACGGCAAAGTGCGCATCGGCGACCCGCGCGAGAACAACCTGGTCGGCCCGCTGATCGACAAGCAGTCGTTCGACGCCATGCAAGGCGCACTGGCCAAGGCCCGTGACGAAGGTGGCCAGGTGTTTGGTGGTGAGCGTCAGCTGGCCAGCCAGTATCCGAACGGCTACTACGTGACCCCGGCAATCGCCGAGATGCCTGCGCAGAGCGAAGTGGTCCGCCACGAGACCTTCGCACCGATCCTGTACGTGCTGGCTTATGACGACTTCGAGGAGGCCTTGCGCCTGAATAACGAAGTGCCACAAGGCCTGTCGTCGTGCATCTTCACCACCGACCTGCGTGAAGCCGAGCGCTTCCAGAGCGCAGCCGGCAGCGACTGCGGCATCGCCAACGTCAACATCGGCACCAGCGGTGCAGAGATCGGTGGCGCGTTCGGCGGCGAGAAAGAAACCGGCGGCGGTCGCGAGTCGGGTTCGGATGCCTGGAAAGGCTACATGCGGCGCCAGACCAACACCGTCAACTACTCACGCGAATTGCCGCTGGCGCAGGGCATCGTGTTCGACTGATGATCGCAGGCGGGGGCCTCGGCCCCCTTTCGCGGCCGTGTGCCGCGAGCGGCCGCCTGGCGGCCACACCGTAACAAGAAAAATAAGCTGAGGCCGGTCATGCCCGAATTGCGTCAACAATGTCTCTGGGAACACGTCACTCCCGCGAGCGTCGCCGTGCAGGCCCTGGCGGGCGAGCACAGGGCCGACGTCTGCGTCATCGGTGGCGGTATCACCGGTCTGTCGGCAGCGATCCATCTGCTCGAACAGGGCAAGTCAGTGATCGTTGTCGAAGCCTGGAAAATCGGCCACGGCGGCTCCGGGCGCAACGTTGGCCTGGTCAACGCCGGCACCTGGATTCGCCCCGACGATGTCGAGGCGACCCTCGGTCAACAACAGGGCAGCCGCTTGAACAAGGCCTTGGGCGAGGCCCCCGCCGAGGTGTTCGCCATGATCGAGCGCCTGGGCATCGACTGCCAGGCCCAGCACAAAGGCACTCTGCACATGGCGCACAACGCCACTGGCCTGGCTGACCTGGAGGCGCGCCATCAGCAATGGAGCCGGCGCGGCGCCAATGTCGAACTGCTGACCGGCGCGCAGTGCCAGGAATACTGCGGTACCGACAAGATTTCCGCCGCGCTGCTTGACCATCGCGCCGGCACCATCAACCCGATGGCTTACACCCAAGGCCTGGCTGCTGCAGTAGAGCGGCTGGGCGGCAAGCTGTTCCAGCAATCCTCGGTCGAAGGCCTGCAGCGCGATGGCGCTGGCTGGCAGGTCAACACCGGCAAAGGCGTGGTCCGTGCCGACAAGGTGGTGATCTCCACCGGCGCCTACACCGAGGGCGACTGGAGCAACCTGCAAAAGCACTTCTTCCGTGGCTATTACTACCAGGTTGCCTCGGCACCGCTGCACGGCGCAGCCGCCGACAAGGTGCTGCCCCATGGCCAAGGCTCGTGGGACACCCGTACCGTACTCAGCAGCATCCGCCGCGATGACCAAGGCCGCCTGCTGCTCGGCAGCCTCGGTCGGGTCGACAACAAGCCGGCATGGTTCGTACGGCGCTGGGCCGACCGCATTCAGAGCCACTACTACCCGGAGCTGGGCAAGGTCGACTGGGAAATGCACTGGACCGGCTGCATCGACTTCACCCCCGATCACCTGATGCGCCTGTTCGAACCTGCACCGGGGTTGGTCGCGGTGACCGGCTACAACGGTCGCGGCAATACCACCGGCACCGTGATTGGCCGAGCCTTTGCCGAGTTTCTGCTCAAGGATGACCCCGAGCGCCTGCCGGTGCCGTTCTCGCCGATGAAAGCCGTCAGCGCGCCGTCGTTGCGTACTGCGTTCTATGAGTCAGGCTTCTCGCTGTACCACGCCGGCCAGTGCCTGCGCGTGGTCCTGTAGGAGCGGCCTTGTGTCGCGAAAGGCCAGCGTAGCTGGCCCGGCGATACCCGCGGCGAAGCTGAAATCTGGGGCCGCTACGCGGCCCTTTCGCGACACAAGGCCGCTCCTACCGCAGCCAGCTGAGAAAGCCGCCTTTCTTGACCAGCACCGGTTTCTGCATCAACAGTGAATCGCGGCTCTGCCGGCGGAACCGCTGCAGCTTGGTCAAGGCCATCTGCACATCGCTGCGCTGGTCCAGGCAACTGCGCAGCTGCTCCTTGTCGATCCGGTACAGCAAGCAGCCGCTCAGGGTACGGAACTCCACCGCCGACTCTTCTTCATCGACCAAACCTTCAATGGCCAGCAGCTCGCCCGGCCCCATGCGCCCGGCCTCGACCAGCCGCTCGCCATCGCGCACCGACGCCGACACTACCCCGCTGGCAATCACCAACACATGCTGCGAGCGCTCGCCGATGCCAAGGATCACCTGATCGACCAGGTACTCCACCGTCGTCATGTGCTGGCTCAGCTCATCGCGCTCGTCGCCGCTCAGCGAGCGGAACAGGCGCACCTCATCCAGCAGCTCGCGCTGACGGCTGCGTGGCGCCGAAGCCAGGTCGGCATTCCAGATCACGCCGCTGGCTTCCAGGTGCCGATGGGCCAGGTCGAACAACTGATTGCGCACCTCGCCCTTGCGCGCCATGTCGGTGATGAAACCACTGGCTTCATATTCCACCGACTCCAGGCTTGAGGCTTTTACCGAGACCTTCGGTGCAGGCGTGGCGAGTAGCGCAGAGGTGCCTTGCAGGGCCTTTTCCAGCGCATCGAACACCCGCTTCGGGCGCACTTTGGCCGGCACCACCACGGTGATGCTCAGCCCATGCCGGTCCGCCGGGCGGCTGTGATTGAGCAGCTTGGCCTTGGCTGCCACCGAGTTGGGCACCACCGCCAGGCTGCCGCTGGCAGTGATCATCCGCGTCGCCCGCCAGTCGATATCGACCACCTTGCCTTCGGTGCCATCGATCGAAATCGAATCGCCGATCTGATACGGCCGCGTGGTATTCAGAACGATCCCCGAGAACACATCGCTCAAGGTGCTCTGCAACGCCAGGCCGATCACGATCGCCATTACCCCTGACGTCGCCAACAGCCCCTTGACCGGCAACTGCAGCACATAGGCCGCCGCAGCCACCACCGCCACCAGAAAAATCAATGCCCCGAGCACGTCCTGCAACAAACGCCCGCCATGGCTGCCGCGCGCCACCAGCAGCACGCCGAACACCACCGTCACCGTCCGCGCCGCAAACAGCCACCAGCCAATCGCCAGCACCGTCGCCAACAGATTGCGCGCCACATCATCGACCCACGGCGGCGGCTGCAACGGGCTCATCCCCGCCGCCACCAACACCGCGCTGAACAACAGGAAGATCGCCAGACGCGCAGCGATCCGCCACGGCTGGCGCTGCAGCGTGATCAATTGCCAGAGCAGCACATCGAGCAGGATCAAACAGGTGCCGAGCAACAGCGGGTAGGACTGGATGAACGCCAGCATGACGGTCTCGGTGCGGGGGAGGGCTGATGGGTAGTAAAGAGTAGGTGAGGGGGACAAGCAACTGGGCCGTAGTCGCAACAACAGGCCATAATCACCATCGTTCATAAAATAGAACGCTAAAGACAAATTTAGCTATCTAGTCGCACAAAGGTCTTGGTTTTAACCTTTACTCATCAACGCGAAACACCCAACTCACTCGAAACCAAGACCCTTGCGGAGCACCAAGCCATGAACAACTTCAAATACAACCGCCTGAACAAAGACGACGCCGTAGTCCTGCTGGTCGACCATCAAGCTGGCCTGCTGTCGCTGGTGCGTGACATCGAGCCGGACAAGTTCAAGAACAATGTGTTGGCCCTGGCTGACCTGGCCAAGTTCTTCAACCTGCCAACCATCCTTACCACCAGCTTCGAGCAAGGCCCCAACGGCCCGCTGATCCCCGAGCTGAAAGCGCTGTTCCCGGATGCGCCGTACATCGCTCGCCCTGGCCAGATCAATGCCTGGGACAACGAAGACTTCGTCAAGGCGGTCAAGGCGACTGGCAAGAAGCAGCTGATCATCGCTGGTGTGGTGACCGAGGTTTG
This sequence comes from Pseudomonas sp. BIGb0278, assembly GCF_024809895.1. Lineage (NCBI taxonomy): Bacteria > Pseudomonadati > Pseudomonadota > Gammaproteobacteria > Pseudomonadales > Pseudomonadaceae > Pseudomonas > Pseudomonas sp. BIGb0278. The sequence continues at coordinate 555,846 of NZ_JANUEL010000002.1, read as the reverse complement.
TGTGGCGTTCCCGGCACTGTCGGCGCTGGAAGAAGAGTTCGATGTGTTCGTGGTTACCGATGCGTCCGGCACTTTCAACGAGATCACTCGTGACGCCGCCTGGAACCGCATGAGCAGCGCTGGTGCACAACTGATGAACTGGTTCGGCGTGGCCTGTGAACTGCACCGCGACTGGAGGAACGACATCGAAGGCCTCGGCGCGCTGTGCTCCAACCACATCCCGGACTACCGCAACCTGATGACCACCTACAGCGCCCTGACCGCCGCCGGCAAATAAGCCGCGCCCTCAACCCAGCGCCGGCCCACAGCAACAGCGTGGGCCATGGCCAGCCGCCTTTGCCCAGGGAACACCCATGAACAGTGCAACCGTCGATAACCGCAACGTGGTGACCCTGGTCATCCAGCACAAGGCGCGGGCTGCCGCGCTGGCGCAGTACGAGGCATGGCTCAAGCGCGCGGTAACCACTGCCCGCCAGCAGCCGGGCCACCTCGACGTCAATGTGATCCGCCCCGATGGCGGTGGTTGCCACTTCACCACCGTGGTGCGTTTTGCCGATGCTGAACTGTTGCAGGCATGGGTCAATTCGGCTGAACGCCAGGCACTGGTCAGCGAGGTGCTGCCGCTGCTTGAAGACGGCGACCACACCCATGTGCATGACGACCCGGAGTTCTGGTTCACCCCGGCCAGCAGCAACACCCCAGCGCCGCCGCGCTGGAAGCAGGCCGTGCTGACCTACCTGGTGATCTGCCCGTTGACCATGCTGGTACCGATCGTGCTGGCACCGCTGTTCACTCGCGTGCCGCAACTGGCCGGGCCGGTCATTGGCAACCTGATCGGCAACCTGCTGGTGATCCTGCCGGTGGTGTTTTTCATCATGCCGTGGGTAACCCGCCGCTGCGCCAACTGGCTACGTGGTTGAAACATTTCTGACGCTACGCTGTGCAAGCCCCTACCTAATTTCTGGAGATACCGATATGAGCACGTTCGTAACCCGCGATGGCACTTCGATCTACTTCAAGGACTGGGGCAGCGGCAAGCCCGTGCTGTTCAGCCATGGCTGGCCGCTGGATGCGGACATGTGGGACACCCAGATGGAGTTTCTCGCCAGCCGCGGCTACCGCGCCATCGCCTTTGACCGGCGTGGCTTCGGTCGCTCCGACCAACCGTGGACCGGTTATGACTACGACACCTTCGCCGACGACATCGCCCAGCTGATCGAACACCTCGATCTGCGCGACGTGACCTTGGTCGGCTTCTCCATGGGTGGCGGTGACGTTAGCCGCTACATCGGTCGGCATGGCAGCGAGCGGGTGGCCAAGCTGGTGTTGCTCGGCGCAGTAACGCCGGTGTTCGGCAAGTCCGAGAGCAACCCGGATGGCGTCGATGCTTCGGTGTTCGAAGGTATCCAGGCGGGCCTCAGAGCCGACCGTGCACAGTTCCTGGCCGACTTCGCCACCCCGTTCTACGGCATCAACAAAGGCCAGGCGGTCTCCACCGGAGTGCAGGCGCAGACCCTCAATATCGCCCTGCTGGCGTCATTGAAAGCGACTCTGGATTGCGTCAGCGCCTTCTCTGCCACCGACTTCCGTCCAGACATGGCCAAAGTCGATGTGCCGACCCTGGTCATTCATGGCGACGCCGACCAGATCGTACCGATGGAAACCACCGGCAAGCGCGCAGCAGAAATGATCAAGGGCGCTGAGTTCAAGGTATACAGCGGCGCGCCGCACGGCTTTGCGGTCACCCATGCGCAGCAGTTGAACGAAGACCTGCTGGCGTTCCTGGCCAAGTAAGCCACCGAGGCGGCGCGGTTCACTCCGCGCTGCTCCCGCCCCCTATCCGAGGATTTGCCCATGACCGCCGACCTGATCCTGTTCAACGGCAAGCTGCACACCGTCGACCGTGAAAACCCAACCGCCACCGCCGTGGCCATCAAGGACGGGCGTTTTCTCGCCGTGGGCAGCGACGCCGAGGCCATGGCCTTGCGCGGTGACAGCACGCAAATCATCGACCTCAAGCAGCGCACGGTGATCCCCGGCCTCAACGACTCGCACCTGCACCTGATCCGCGGCGGCCTCAACTACAACCTGGAACTGCGCTGGGAAGGCGTGCCTTCGGTAGCCGATGCCCTGCGCATGCTCAAGGACCAGGCGGCGCGCACGCCAACTCCGCAGTGGGTACGGGTAGTCGGTGGCTGGAACGAATTCCAGTTCGCCGAAAAACGCATGCCGACCCTTGAAGAGATCAACCAGGCCGCGCCCGATACCCCGGTGTTCCTGCTGCACCTGTACGACCGCGCGCTGCTCAACCGCGCCGCGCTCAAAGCCGTCGGCTACAACAAGGACACGCCCAACCCAGCAGGTGGCGAGATCCAGCGCGACAAGTTCGGCAACCCGACCGGCATGCTCATCGCCCGCCCCAACGCGATGATTCTCTACGCGACCCTGGCCAAAGGGCCGAAGCTGCCCTTGGAGTATCAGGTCAACTCGACCCGCCAGTTCATGCGTGAACTCAACCGCCTCGGCCTGACCAGCGCGATCGATGCCGGTGGTGGCTACCAGAACTTCCCCGACGATTACTCGGTAATCCAGGAGCTGGCCGACAACAACCAACTGACCGTGCGCATCGCCTACAACCTGTTCACGCAAAAACCCAAGGAAGAGCTCGACGACTTCCGCAAGTGGACCTCCAGCGTCAAGCTGCACAGCGGCACCGACTTCCTCCGGCACAACGGCGCCGGCGAGATGCTGGTGTTCTCCGCCGCCGACTTCGAGGACTTCCTCGAGCCGCGCCCTGACTTGCCGCAGACCATGGAAGAAGAGCTGGAACCGGTGGTCCGCCATCTGGTCGAGCAGCGCTGGCCGTTCCGCCTGCACGCCACCTACAACGAGTCGATCACGCGCATGCTCGACGTGTTCGAGAAGGTCAACCGCGACATCCCGTTCAACGGCCTGCCGTGGTTCTTCGACCACGCCGAAACCATCACCCCGCAGAACATCGAGCGCGTGCGTGCCCTGGGCGGCGGTATCGCCATTCAGGACCGCATGGCCTTCCAGGGTGAGTACTTCGTCGACCGTTACGGCGCCAAGGCGGCCGAACAGACCCCGCCGATCAAGCGCATGCTGGAAATGGGCGTGCCGGTCGGTGCCGGTACCGACGCCACTCGGGTTTCCAGCTACAACCCGTGGACCTCGCTGTACTGGATGGTCAGCGGCAAGACCGTCGGCGGCATGGAGCTGTACCCCGAAGGCCTGAGCCGCGATACCGCGCTGCAGTTGTTCACCCAGGGCAGCGCCTGGTTCTCCAGCGAGCAGGGCAAGAAAGGCCAGCTCAAGGTCGGCCAGCTGGCTGACCTGGCAGCGCTGTCGCTGGACTTCTTCAGCGTCAGTGAGGAGGCGATCAAGAGCATCGAGTCGGTGCTGACCATTGTCGATGGCAAGGTCGTGTACGGCGCCGCCGAGTTCGACAAGCTGGGCCCGGTGCAGGTGCCGGTACTGCCTGAATGGTCGCCGGTGGCCAAGGTGCCGGGGCACTGGCGGGCGGGCACACCGTCGCTGGCAGCGATGCCGCATCAGTGTTCCGGGCCGTGTGGGGTGCATGCTCACAGCCATGACAAGGCGCGCAAATCGAGTGTGCCGGTGAGTGACTTCCAGGGCTTCTGGGGATCGCTGGGCTGTTCGTGTTTCGCGTTCTGATCTGATCCGAGGCGGCCGCCTCGACGCGATCTCTGTAGGAGCGGCCTTGTGTCGCGAAAGGGCCGCGCAGCGGCCCCGACGATCTCTGGTGCTGCACAGATCCTGGGCCCGCTACGCGCGCCTTTCGCGACACAAGGCCGCTCCTACAGGGATCGCGTCAAACCTCAAGATTAGGCTTCGGGACAGATGTAGCTTTAACCCATTCAAGCCATGTCGCAGGTCACGAACTCTTCCGCCAGGTGATCGATCAGGGAGCGTACCGACGGCAGCAGGCCACGCCGCGATGGGAAGATCGCATGGACGATACCGCAGCGCGGATTCCAGCCCGGCAGCACTTCTACCAGGTGCCCGCTGGCCAGATCCTCACGCACGGCCACCTTCGGCAAGTGCGCTATACCGATCCCCGCCAGCACGAAATGGCGCAGCGCAAACAGGTCATCGGTGACCATCCGCGGCGTATGCGGGATGACGATGCTGCGGCTCATATCCTCGCCCTGAAACAGCTCCCACTGATACTCACGCTGCGCGCCGCCCCAGTGCAGGCTCGGCAGCTGGCTGAGCTGCTGCGGATCGAAGCCCGCCGGCAGTTGCTCAAGAAACGCCGGCCGACCGACCAGACACTGGGTGCTGTTGCTCAGTACCTTCATCACCATGTCGGTGTTTTCCAGCGGCGGAAAGCGCACCCGCAGCGCCACATCGAAGCCCTCGTGCAGCAAGTCGACGCGGCGGTTGGTGCTCTCGATGAACAACTCGACCCGCGGATACTTGAGCATATAGCGCGTCAGCATCGGCCCGACCCAGGAGTTGAGCAGGGTGGTCGGGCAGCTCATGCGCACCAGCCCGCGCGGCTCGCTGCGGTTGCGCTCGATCACCTCGGCAGCGCTCTCGGCCTCGACCCGCATGGCCAGGCAGCGGCGGTAATACTCCTGGCCGATTTCGGTCAGTGAGCAATGCCGGCTGGTGCGGTGCAGTAGGCGCACGCCGAGCCTTTCTTCGAGGTCGGCGATGCGCCGGCTGAGCTTCGATTTGGGCATGTCCAGCGCCCGCCCGGCAGGGGCAAAGCCACCGTGCTCGACTACCTGAGTGAAGAAGTACAGCGAGTTGAGGTCTTCCAAGCGGGTCTCCTGGTCAGTCGCTTGCTGCTGCGCCGGAGTGTTTGCGACTCGAGCGAGACGGAGCGTAACAGGCCCGGGGTGGAGGGGGCGGGGGATTTTTTGTGGTCGCGGGGTGGAGGTGACCTGACGGATGGACAGCTGCTTAGGAAATTTCCCACGTGCTTGGCTGACGCCATCACGGCGTCTTTGAAGCTGGCAAAGAACAAACTGCACTCCCGGAAATTCTCAGGAGTGTCTCCATGCAACGAGCCATGGTCTACTTGAAAAGTGTAAGGCCTGGCCTTACACTTCAGCGTCAATGATCAGGAGTTTCAGGCACAAGGCCTGAGGGCACTCTATCAGCGGGGAGATACATCCGGTGTCCGAGCTGATCAAGTAGCACGCCTGCGCCGGCTTCTCGCGTCACTCGCAGTCGCACAATCGCCTGCCGATATGGACCGACCCGGTTATCGGCTCCATCCCTTGCGAGGCAACCTGGACGGTTTCTGGGCCGTTAGCATCTCTGGTAACTGGCGGGTGATATTCCACTTTGTCAGCACCGACGTTGAGCTGGTCGACTATCTGGATTATCACTAGGAGCTGAATGCTTATGTCGATGCACAACCCGCCTCACCCCGGCGAATCGCTGCGCGAAGATGTCCTGCCCGCTATTGGTATGAACGTCTCGTCGCTGGCTCGCCACCTTGGCTACTCACGCGGGCAGCTGTCTGCCGTCATCAATGGACGCGCAGCGCTTTCGGCTGACCTGGCTTATCGCCTTGAGCTGGCAGGCCTGGGTGCGGCCCGGCAGTATCTGGCGGAGCAGGCGGCCTACGATCTATGGCAGGCCGCGCAGCGGGAGCATCCGCCTATCTGTCGACTGGTGTTGGCCTGAGTTGGCCTCAGTCGGCGTCTGACTCGAATAGCCGGGCCAGCTCCACCCGTGCTTCCTTGGCGTTCTGCATGACCTTGGCGCGGTCGTCGCGGATGCGGCCCTGGGCTTCGAGCACCTGCTCGTCATGTTCGGCAAAGCGCTGGATGCGGTCAGCGGCCTGATCATCCGACAAACCCAGGCCGACCAAGGCGCGTCGGCTCATTTCCAGGCTGGAATAGAACGTCTCGCGGATCGGCTCGGCGCCGACGTCCATCAGCTTGTGCACATGCTGGCGGTTGCGCGCGCGGGCGAGCACTTTCAGATGTGGATAGAGACGTTTGACCCGCTCTGCCGTGCGTGTGGTGATCTCGGGGTCGTCAGTGGTCACGATGAGGTATTCGGCCTCGCCGACTTTGGCGGCGTGCAGCACTTCGGCGCGCATCGGGTCGCCGTAGAACACCGGCGCCTGCTCGAAGGTGCGGGTCATCTCGATGGCGTCGACCGAGGTGTCGAGGGCAATGAACGGGATCTTCTGCGCACGCAGGATGCGCGAGACGATCTGGCCCATGCGGCCCATGCCGACGATCACCACCCGCGGCGCATCGGTCTGGATGTCCTTGTACTGTTCCGGTACTTCACGCGTGGCAGGCGGACGCTTGAGCAGGCGTGCGCAGGCCATCAGCAACAGCGGCGTGGCGGCCATCGATAAAGTGATGGTCATCAGCAGCAGGTCGTAGGTGTAGCTGTCGAGCAGGCCTTGGTCCTTGCCCAGCTTGAACACCACAAAAGCGAACTCGCCGCCAGCCGCCAAGACCACGCCGAGGCGCAGGGCATTGGCCGTATTGAGGCCGCCCAGACGCCCGACCAGCATCAGCATCGGCAGCTTTACTGCGATCAGCAGGGCAGTCAGGCCGATCAACAGCCAAGGCGTGTCGAACAACAGACTGAGATTGGCGCCCATGCCGACACTGATGAAGAACAGGCCCAGCAGCAGCCCTTTGAACGGCTCGATCTGCGACTCCAGTTCGTGCCGGTATTCCGAGTCGGCCAGCAACAGGCCGGCGAGAAATGCGCCCAAGGCCATGGAGATTCCGGCCAGCTCCATCAGCCAGGCAGTGCCGATCACCACCAGCAGTGCGGTGGCCGTGGACACTTCCGGCAAGCCGGTGCGGGCGACGATGCGGAACACCGGGCGCAGCAGATAACGGCCGCCGACGATGACCACGGCGATGCTGGCAAAGATGGTCAGGCCGTGTTGCAGGCTGTCGCCATGGCTGGTGTCCGGGCCGCTGGCGGCGAGCAACGGCACCAGTGCGATCAGCGGGATGGCGGCGATGTCCTGGAATAGCAGAATGGCAAACGCCAGACGCCCGTGCGGGGCATTCAATTGCTTGGTTTCGGCCAGCGTCTGCAAGCCAAATGCAGTCGACGACAAGGCCAGGCCCAGACCCAGCACCAGCGCTGCGGGCAGTGATTGGGCGAAACCGAACAGAGCGATGGCGCCGAGTATCGCGCCGGTCAGCAGCACCTGTGCCAGGCCCACGCCGAACACCGCTTTGCGCATCAGCCACAACCGCCGCGGTGACAGTTCCAGGCCGATGATGAACAGCAGCAAGACTACGCCCAGCTCGGAAATGTGCGCGACGCTTTCGGTGTCGCGGATCAAGCCTAAAACCTGTGGGCCTATGGCTACGCCGGCAAGCAGGTAACCGATGACGGCGCCGAGTTGCAGGCGCTTGGCCAATGGCACGGCAATCACTGCGGCGAGAAGGAAGATGACCGCGGTTTGTAGCAGGCTGCCTTCGTGTGGCATCGCTCGAACTCCATGAGCTGCGAAGAGGGCAGCGGGATCAGATTAGTCGCGCATTGTGAAGGGCAGGGTGGGTGCAGACAATCCGCCTGTGCAGAGACACATTGTCATTTCAGTGGCGACAATCAACGCACAATGGCTGCAAACAAACACGGGGCAAGCCCTTTTCAAGAACTGCCCCGCAGAGTGTTTACAGCAGCGTTGTACGATGACTTAGCTGAACAGCTCCACACCCAGCTGGAACGCCACCCACAGCGCCAGGCCGGTGGCGAATGCCAGGGCGATGTTCTCGAACAGGTTGTTGCGGTATTCCTTGCTCAGCAGCGACTTCTGGTTGGACATGATCAACAGGCCCAGCGAGATCACCGGCAGACCAATGATATTCAGCGCGCTGACGCCGATGGTCAGGGTGACGAAGTCAGGCATGCCCGGAATCGACCAGATCAGTGGCGTAACCAGGATGAACAGCATGAACCAGCGGTGCGCCGGGTCCTTGTGGAACTCCTTGCCATAACGCTCGCGACGCTTGGGCTGCACGTGCTGCAGGGCGTCGGTGATCAGCATCGGGAAGGCTGTGGTCTTGCCGGAAATGCTGGCGAACAGGGTGGCGAACACGCCGATGAAGAACACATACCAGCCGATCGGGCCGAAGAAGATTTCCAGCGCCTTGCCCAGATCGCCGAGGGTTTTCACTTCGATGCCGTTGGGCCGCAGGATTTCTGCGCCGACGATCCAGATCGCCAGGTTGATGACGATACCGACGAATACTGCAAACAGCAGGTCGTTGCGTTGCACACGCTTGTGCTGCGGGCCAACCCAGCCCTTCTGGCGCATCACGTAGGGGTGGACGAAGTTGGCCACCGAACCGGCCACTGCGCCGATCACCGACACCGCTACCAGCATGGCGCCATGCACGCCCTCGTCAGGCGGGATGCTGAAGCCGATGGTGCCTTTGACGATGCCTGCCACATCCGGCCCGGACATCACCGCCAGCGCCAGAAACGCCAGGGTCATGATCGCCAGCAATGCCTTCATCACACCTTCGATAAGCGAATAGATATTGCGCCCGACCAGCATCCACACCGCCAGCACCACCGCCATCGAGCAAAGCAGCGGGTAGTCGACGCGCAGCAGCATGGCCAGTGATTCGCCGGCGCCCTTGATCATGTACGCGTTCATCAGGTGGCCCATGATCAGCGCGTAGCCGAGCATGAACCAGGCGAACACCGGGTGCAGTTGCGCGTAGCCCTGAAGGATGGTCATGCCCTGGTTATTGCACAGCTGGAAGCGGGCGATGATGTTGACGATCAGGTAGCGCAGCAGCAGCGAAACTGCCAGCACCCACATCATTGCGTAACCGTAGTTGGCGCCGGCCACGGAAGAGGTGATCAGATCACCTGCGCCCAGCCACGACAGCACGGCGATGATGCCTGGGCCGAGCAACTTGGCGATGCGCGCGAGGCGGCTTTGCGAGGGCACGGCAGCTTTGCCCTCAACGGAAGGTAGGCTGGTCATTGGATGTCTCCGTTATTTTTGTAGTGAGAGCCGGCGCAGTCCAACATGCTGATAGGACGTCGTACAACTAAAATCGCAGAGCAAACATTACAAAGTATTACGGCAAATCCAGGCTGTTTTGTGCAGGCCTTGCGGGGCTTGAGCTGCCGTGGAATATGGCCTGCTGACATCACGGAGCCCTTGTAAGACCTTCCCAACTTCACGCTGAGCGCTTCAGGCTGGATGGCCTTCGGAAGATTTTTCTGTCCACAGCGACATGCTCCCGGCTGACTCCCTGGCCTTGGCCAATGAATTTCTCTGCGGCGTGGTCGAGACCCTCGACCAGCAGTGCAGCGACTCGGCTGAGCAACCTGACACAAACGCCCTGGCCAGCGCCGCCCAGGCCACGCGCATGGCCCGTAGCTTGGTTGAACACGCATTGACCCGGCTGCGTAGCTGAAGGGAAACCGGGGTCAATCGGCTGCGCTAAGCGAGGCAAGGGGAGCAGGAGCTGCAGCCCAGCCCTTGCCACAGTGTTTGCACGAAACCTGTCGGCGACTACTCCGGTAGGGGATCACAAATCTCCGGTATCCCCACCAACAAGTGAGCTGCGCTCAATCCTGCGCTGTTTCGGCTCGCTGCTCGGCGAGCACGTGTTGCGCCGTCTGCTCTATGAAATCAAAAGCTTGCGGCGTGACTGAGTACTGGTACTGCTTGCGGCGGTTGCGCGAGACCACCCCGTCGTTGCTCAAGCACATCATGACCAGGTTGGCGAGATCACTCCCTCGCAAGTCATAACGCTCGTCAACGGCCCGGTAGACAGCGTCGTAGCATGCCAAAAACGCTGTTTCCTTTTGCAACTCCGCTTCGAGCGCCATCCTGGCCATATCCAGGGTGAAGGCCACACACGGGGTTGCATCCCAGTACCGGTAAACTGCATCGTTGCCCCGGAACTTGAATCCGTACTGGCCAAAGTCAATCCACTGCACCTCCCAGAAGTCCCGAACAGGGCGAGAGAAGGTCTGCAGCGCCTCTAGATAACGCAGTTCTTCACGCTTCATTGCCACCGACACGGGTAGCAGCAGGCCGTTGTCCAATGCGCCGGCTCGGCACAATGCTTGATGGATAAGGAAACGCGACAGGCGGCCGTTCCCGTCCATGAACGGGTGTATAAGCACAAAGCCAAACGAAATGATTCCCGCAGCTACTAGCGGATCTATTTGAGATGGTGCTTCGTTGGCGAAACGCATCAGGCTTTCCATCAGTTCCCGGCAAAGGTCTGGTGGGGGAGGTAAAAAAGTCACCCCTGCGGCGCCCTGCGAACCGTCCGATAGATAATTTTGCTGATGCCTGAATGCCGCTGCCAGGTCGAGTGGGTTAGATACGGTCGCATTCTGTAAAGCGACCAGATAGTCCTCGGTCAACGGCTGGCGTTCGTGGGCCTGACGAAGTAACTGGATGAAGCGCCGAGACTTGTCGTCCGAGGGGGCTTCTCGCTCAATCGCAAAGGAATCTTTGGTTTCATGCAGGTAGGCCCAGTTAATGGCGCGGTCCATCATCACGGGTGGTAACCCAGCGATAAAGGCCCGCGCTCTCTCAAGAACGTCATGATCGAGCAGCTCGGTTATTTCTGATGTTCGTTCGACCGTAGCGCAGTAGTTCAGATCACCCAGACCGTTGAATTCAACGCGCCACTTCGAGTTGCGTTCGCCCGGACGAGTGATGTAACGCGTTGGGTCGAACAGCGGCGTGTAGGGGACTCGTACCGGGGTTGGCTGTGTGAGTTGTGCGCCGGTAAAGGCTTCCCAGAGGTAGCAGGCTTTGCGGATGTAGATACCGTTAGGCGCCTCTTGATAGGCCCGCTCAAGCGTCTCGGCAGTGACCTTAGGCAGGGCCTGAGCCAGTACTGCCAGGTTGATGCCCTCATGCTTCAAGGCAAATAGCACGTGGCCGAGCAAGTCATCGCGTGTGGGCATCATGCCGGGAGGTACCGCTAATGCTGAACCGATGAGCTTTAAGCGGGTAACGGGCTGCACCATCGCTGCCCGGCGCAGAGGCACTGCTGTGAGCTCCAGTTGTTGGATCAAAAGCGAGTAGCCTACGGCGTTGATCACTAAATCCTTCCTTCGGTTAGTGCGGGCAAGATTTTTCTCACTCTACTCGGAAAATCCTCACTTTTGCCAGATTCGCTTGTTTTTTCCTCACTCGGCTTGTTGCCCTTGCACGCGGTAGTGCGAGCCAGTGATGTCTGACAGGCAGTGAAGGCCCGCCCGCTTTTAAACAGGGCGTATCCAGCTCTCAGCGCAAAATCTGCGCCGGTTCATCCGGCGGCAAGTTGCTCTGCACACCTTCTCGCGCTGGCGCCGCCGACACTTCGCCGGCCAACTGCTCGGCCAGTTGCCGCGCTACATCCATGCCCAGCTCCCTGGACACCTCGCGGACCACCCGCGGGCGGTTGAGGGTGACGCGCGCATCCTGGCGTTTTACCAGCTTGGTGTCCTGGCCCTCGCCCATGGCGGTGAAGGCCGAGGTGATCTCGTAGGTGCGGGTATTGATCAGGCTGAAATCAGCCACCACGCTCAGGGCCAGTACCGCCGAGTAGCTGTCGGTGTGGTCGAGTGCGTTGATGTCCCTCTGGAAGTCGATATCCGACAGGGTGCCGAACAGCACGTAGTCGGCACCTGGGAACGAGCCGGCTTTGATCCGGGCGATCACGTCGTAGACATCGTCGTTGGAACGGCTGGTGTAAGGCTTGCCCTGCACCAGCTGGAACAGCCCACCCTTGAGGATTGCGCCCTTGATGTCGCCACCGAAATTGCGCAGCTCGGTCTGCTCGATGTAGCTCTTGCTGCTCTCGTACTCGCTATAGCTGGCCGAGTGGCTGGCGCTGTACGGGCTCGCCTGGCCGCTGTTGTGCGCACTGACGCTGTGGATGTATTCCTCCACCTGCGCCTGATAGGCAAGGTCGGTGACTGCGACCTTGGGCGCCGCCTGCGCAGAAAATGCGCAAGCCATAGCGATGACTGCCATCCATGTACGCATCGCTTAGCGCTCCGTGGTCTTGCGGATTTCTTTTTCGTCCATCCATTCAGCCAGGCCGCTTTCGACGTCGACCAACTGCAGGCTGAACTTGTAGAACACGTCTTTGTAATCGCTGCTGCGTTTGACGATGGAGCTGATCGAGCCTTCCAGGCGGTACTGCGCGGCGATCATGTTGCCCGTCTTGGCGACGGTGGCTTTTTTGTACAGGCCGCTTTGGTTCTGCAACTTGAGCTGGTCGACCTGGCTCTGCATGTCGGTGTTGTCGCTGGCAAAGCGGACAACGCCGGTCTTGAGCAGTTGGGTCTTGATCGTGGTGGTGATCTCGCGGGTATCGATGTACTCGCTGGTCTTGTTCTTCACGTCATACACCTGCACCACCGGGCGGCCCTGCAGCACGCCGGACTGGGCCAGCGAGCGGGTCATGCTCTCGGCGATCATCTGCAGGTCGGTGGAGCCGAATTCGTTGGTAATCAGCTCGACTGCCTTGGTGTCGCCGTAGCTGATGTTCTTGCTGCCCAGGCCTGGTGACGGCGTGCTGCAGCCGCTGAGCAAGGCGAGGGTGAGGGCGGCGAGGGTAATGCGTGCAAACATCAAAAGTGCTCCTGAAAATGATTACCGGGTATGGACTTCGAGGCGGAAGTCGCGCGCCTGCGGAACCGGGGCGATGGCGGGCAGGAAGCTGGCCTGCTTGCCGTACAGAGTGAGGGTCTTCCAGCTTTCTTCATCGCCTACCGGGAAGCCGTCGTCGCCCAGCCAGGCGAAGCGGTAGTAAAGGGTCTGGTTGCTGCGGCTGGTGTTGTTGATGGCGACCTTGACGGTGAGAAATCCGCGTTCGCGGGCCACCCGCATCGGGCCAATGTCAAAGTCGTCGAGCTGGCCCATGGTCACCACCTTGCTGGCGGCGCTGCCTGGCTCGGGCGGACTGGCGCAGCCTGCCAGGAGGGCGGCGGCGACAAGAGCGATGCAGATTAAACGCATGTTCGATCCTTGAGATTATTTGAGGTTGGCAAGCACCGGCGCTTGGGCCGGCTGCGGCAGTTGTATGGCGGCGCCACTGGCGAACACCTGATGGCCGAGCACGCGCAGGCTGATCACTTGGTAGGGTTGGTCGATCTTGACCTTGAGCGTACCGCTGCCGAGGATCGCCGGCAGGCTCAGGCGATGTTCGCCTTGGGCCAGATGCACGCGGGCGACCTGGGTCTGGTTGGGCAGAGTGCGCCAGGTGCGGGTGTCGGCGCCTTCGACCACTGCCGCGGCAATGCCCACGATCAGGGCTGCCAGCGGGTCGACCTCGTTCAGCTTTTTTTGCGCCAGGGTGCGGCTGACCGCGCGCACGCTGGTGCGCAGGATGATCTCCGGCATGTCGTCACGCAGGGCCCTGCGCGACATGGCGCTGGTGTTGTTGAGTGAAGTGAGGCTGACAGCCTGGTCGTTCAGGTAGACCTCGCCAAAGCGCGCAGTGCTGTTGTCTTCTCTTATCACCGGGAACGACAGCGTGGTGATCACCAGGTTACCGTCGATCGTCAGTGGCAGCGGGATGCGCATCGAGTCGCGTGCCGGTGCCAGGCCGCTCTGGACCACAATCAGCACATCGCTCTCGCCGGCTTTGGCTTGCTTGCCATCCAGGTTGAGCAGGGCTTGCTCGAGCAATGGCGTCTTCGGCCGTAGCTCGGCTGCAGTGCGGTAGCCCGGCGCGGCCAGGCCCTTCTCGCCAAGGGCCTCGTAGACGAAGCCGGACAGGTAATGGCTGAACGCGCTCTGGTAGCTGTTTTTCAGACTGACCACTTCAGGGTCGTCGAGGCTGGCCACCGGATATCCCTTCAGATCTTTGAACTCGGTGCTGGCACCTTGTTGTTCGGCTTCCTGCTCGCCCTTGAGGTACTGCTTGTCACGCAGCTCGGCGATGACCGCTTCGCGTTCGTGGGTCTTCTTGATTTCGGTACGGGCGCCGGCGAAATCGTTCTGCGCCAGCAGGTTCAGGGCCATCTGGGTGGTCAGCATGACCTTTTCGTAGTCGTAGCCCTGGTAGCGGCGGACCTTGTCGTTGACCAGATAGCTGGCGAACTGGCTGAGGTACTTTTCAGTGTCCAGTTTGACTGCTTCTTCCCACTCGAAGACCACGCCGTCGGCCACGCGCCAGGCTTGCTGGCTACCCTGCAGATCACCTTTGGAACGCAGCAGCTCGCCTTTTTCGAAGTAGTAGAGGAGGTCTTTGACGTCGCTCTTGTTGTTGCTCTCGAGCAGAGCCAGGGCAGCGTCGACATTGCCGGCGACAAGCTGCTGGTTGGTTTCCTGAAGCTCGCTGTCGTAACTGCGAAACACAGCGCAGCCGGTCAGTTGCGTGACGGCGATAAGCGCTGCCAGAAGTACTGCGCGGGGGACCATCGGTGTTGTTCTTCCCTGAATGGATGGACTGCGTCCTGCGCCAGCGCGGCCCGTGATTGCGGGGGAACAAAGGCAAAGGCGCGACATTATAAGCACAAGGTGGCGTTTTGCTGGCATGGAGGCTTGAATTAGGTTGCGCTGGCCCCTGTCGCTAATCTGTTACAAGATTTTTCGTGAAATCTGCCGGTAGCCCTTGAGCAGGCGCGAGTGGAAGTGAACAATGTTCTCTTTCGTATTCCCCTCGAGATCGGCCATGACTTCCCGTCCCCGTTTACTCGCCTGGCTGCTGTGGCCAGTGCTGGCGCTGTGCAGCACGCTGGCCATGGCCGAAGCCCCTGCAGAGGCGACCAAGGCCTTGCACCTGCTCGATTACATTGGCGCGGATTACCCGCCAACGGTGCGCGAGGGCAGGGTGGTCGATGACGGTGAGTACCGCGAGCAGCAGGAATTCAGCAGCGTGCTCGCCGAACTGGTGAAAAACCTGCCAGCGCACGCCGAACGTGATGCCCTCGAACAGGGCGTACAGGCCTTGCGCACCGCCATCGACCAGCGCCAGGACGGCCCTACCGTTGCTCGCGAGGCGCGCCAGCTCGGTGCCCGTCTGGCGGTTGCCTATGAGGTCAGCCAGGCCCCGATAATCACCCCTGATCCTGCCCGCGGCGCCGCGCTGTACACGCAAAACTGCTCGATCTGCCACGGTGAAAGTGGTGCCGGCGATGGCCCGGCCGGGCTCGGTCTGGAGCCAGCGCCGGCCAACCTGCGCGACGTCGCCCGGCTCGATCAGCTCAGCCTGTTCGACCTCTACAACACCCTTGGCCTGGGCATCGAAGGCACCGAAATGCCCTCGTTTGCCGACCAGCTCGACGAGCGTCAGCGCTGGGACGTAGCGGCCTTTGTCGCCAGCTTCAGCGCCGAGCCGCAGGCCGCTGCTGGCGCCCCGGCCTGGAACCTGGCTGATCTGGCCCGGCAGACCCCTGCAGAAGTCGCCGCCAGCCACAGCGCCGAGGCCGTAGCTGCGTTTCGCGCCCAGCGTGCACAGCCGCCGCAGGTCAAGCGCGGCCCGGCGCAGTTGCTCGACTACACCGCCAGCACCCTCGACAAGAGCCTGGCGGCCTATCGCGACGGCGATCATGACCAGGCCTACGACCTGTCGGTTGCGGCGTATCTGGAAGGTTTCGAGCTGGTCGAAAGCTCCCTCGACAACATCGATGCCCAGGTACGCAAAGACACCGAGAAGGCCCTGATGGCCTATCGGCAGTCGTTGCAGGACGGCCTGCCCGTCGCCCAGGCCGAACAGCGCCTGAGCGAGGCCAAGGTCAAGCTCGACGCCGCCGCCAAGCTGCTTGGCAGCGATGGCCTGAGCTGGTCGCTGAGCTACATCTCCGGGCTGTTGATTCTGCTGCGCGAAGGCCTCGAGGCGATTCTGGTGCTGGCCGCGATCCTGGCCTTCCTGCGCAATACCGGCCAGCAATCTGCGGTGCGCAGCGTCAACGTTGGCTGGGCGCTGGCACTGGTCGCAGGCTTCGCCACCTGGGCGGTAGCGGCGTATCTGATCGACGTTGGCGGTGCTCAGCGCGAATTGCTCGAAGGTTGTACCGCGCTGTTTGCCAGCGTGATGGTGCTGTGGCTCGGCGTGTGGATGCACGACCGGCGCCACGCTGCGGCCTGGCAGGACTACATCAAAAGCAGCCTGGTCGGCGGCGGCGGGCGCTTTGGTTTTGCCTTGCTGGCGTTCTTTTCGGTGTACCGCGAGCTGTTCGAGGTGATCCTGTTCTACGAAACCCTGTGGCTGCAATCAGGGCCTGCCGGGCACAACGCTGTGCTGGCCGGTGGTGCCACCGCGCTGGTGCTGTTGGTGGGCCTGGCCTGGGTGATCCTGCGCGGTTCGGCCAAGCTGCCGTTGGCGCTGTTCTTCAGCATCAACGCCGCGCTGCTGTGCGCACTGTCGGTGGTGTTCGCCGGGCATGGCATCAAGGCCTTGCAAGAGGCAGGCATCCTCGGCACGCGGCCGGTGGCGTTCTTTGAATTCGACTGGCTGGGCATTCATGCCGATGCCTACTCACTGGCGGCACAAGCCTTGGCACTGAGCGCGATCGCGCTGCTGTATGGCCGCTCGTGGCTGCTCGAGCGGCGCCGCGCTGCGGCCAGTTGAGCTGCGATCTGGCACACTGGACGCAGTGATTAACAGCCGATGAGAATGCAGCAATGCGTATATGGATCGATGCCGACGCCTGCCCCAAGGCAGCCAAGGACCTGATCGTAAAGTTTGCCCTCAAGCGCAAACTTGAGGTGGTGATGGTCGCTGGCCAAGCGCAGATCAAGCCGGCGTTTGCCTGCGTAAAGCTGATCGTGGTGCCGAGCGGACCGGATGCCGCCGATGATTATCTGGTCGAGAATGCCGTACCGGGCGAGTTGGTGATCTGCAGCGATATCCCCTTGGCCGACCGCCTTGTGAAAAACGGCGTGGCGGCGCTCGACCCACGTGGCCGTGAGTTCGATGAGCGCAATATGGCCGACCGGTTGGCGACGCGTAACTTGTTCACCGAGCTGCGTGAACAGGGCCAGGCCAGTGGTGGCCAGGGGCCTTACGGCGAGAAAGAGAAGCAGGAGTTCGCCAACTCCCTCGATCGCATCCTGACCCGCCTCGCGAGGGGCTGATTACGACGTTGATCACAGCACCACGCAGCGCCGGCCTGGGCCAGCGCTGCAGGGCAGCTCAGTGGTCGTTGGCGTGGGTCAATTCCAGCACCCGATCGACCAGTTTGTAGATGCCGCTGGCCGCATCGCTGATCGAGGTAGCGAGCATGTACGCCGGGGTGGTCACCAGCTTGCGCTGGGTGTCTTCGACGATGTCATGTACATCGCACTCTTCGTGGGTGCCGCCCATCTTCACCACCGCCGCGCTGGTGCCGGCATCGTTACCGATGGTGCAGACCACGCCTGGGCCGTAGATCTTCGCTGCCAGAGCTGGCGAAATGCACATCAGGCCGACCGGTTTGCCGGCTTCGGCGAAGGCCTCGGCCAGCGCCAGTACGTCTGGTTGAACCGTGCACTTGTCACCTTCAACGGCAAAGTTGGAGAGGTTTTTTGCAGCGCCAAAGCCGCCGGGCACGATCAGCGCGTCAAACTCGCTGACGTCTGCTTCGCGAATGTCCTTGACCTGGCCGCGGGCAATCCGCGCCGACTCGACCAGCACATTGCGGGTCTCGCTGGTTTGCTCACCGCTCAGATGATCGATTACATGCAGTTGGGGGATGTTTGGTGCAAAGCACTGCACCTGCGCGCCGCGCTGGTCCAGGCGCAGCAGCGTGATCACGCTTTCGTGGATTTCAGCGCCATCGTAGACACCACAGCCGGAAAGAATCACCGCCACTTTTTTTGTCATGCTTGTTTCTCCAGAGTCCAGGCGCCAATTGTTGCTTGGCACTTTACTAGGATCACGGCAACAGCGGCATGTTCATTCTTGCGGTGGGCTTGGCTTGTCCGTCAGCTGCTCGGTCGCAGCCGCGTCGGCGGCCGCCTTGCGCTCGGCGCGCTGGGTGCGAAAACGCCGGCGCAGCCACAGCAGCAGGCCCAGCACCAGCAGGCCGCCAAGTACCCACAGCTCGTACTTCTTGACGTTGCCAAGCAGGCCTTCGAGGATCGCCCCGAAGTGGTAGGCGGCAGCGCCCAGGGCCACTGCCCACACCGCAGCGCCAATGCCGTTGAGCAGCAGGTAGCGGCGCGGCGGATAGCCCGACAGGCCAATCGCTACCGGCATCACCGTGCGCAGGCCATAGACGAAGCGGAAGCTCAGTACCCAGATGTCCGGGTGGCGGCGGATATGGTCCAGGGCACGGTCGCCCATGGCCTGCCAGCGCGGCCTGCGCGCCAGGATTGCGCGGCCATGGCGGCGGCCCATGAAGTACCACAGCTGGTCGCCGGCATAGCTGCCGAAGAAGGCCACCACGCACACCATGTTGATGTCCATGTAACCGCGGAACGCAAGAAATCCCGCAAGCACCAGGATGGTCTCACCTTCAAAAAATGTGCCGAGAAAAAGGGCAAAGTAGCCGAAATCCTGCAGGAATTGTTGAAGCATCTTCTGGGGTGCTGGCGAAATGAACGCGCAGCCTACCCCTTCGCGGGCCGTGGGGAAAGTGTCCAAATGTGTCTCGACGTGAACAATTCCTACATGGTGATTGCCTGTGGCGACACGTCGCAGGGTTGCCCAAGGGTGTAACACAGGCGTCATAATGGCCGCTTATAACTGTCGCGCTGCCCGCCTGCGCGGGCTCAGGAGTCTGCCGTGAGCTTTACCCCCGCCAACCGTATGTTTCCTGCCACACGTCTGCGTCGCAATCGCCGCGACGAGTTTTCCCGTCGCCTGGTGCGTGAAAACACCCTGACGGTCGATGACCTGATCTTGCCGGTATTCGTTCTGGATGGTGAAAACCGCCGGGAAGAAGTGCCGTCCATGCCAGGTGTCGAGCGCTTGTCGATCGACTTGCTGCTGGAAGCTGCGCAGTCCTGGGTGGACCTGGGGATTCCGGCCTTGGCACTGTTCCCGGTAACCCCGGTCGAGAAAAAGACCCTGGATGGCGCCGAAGCGTGGAACCCGGATGGCATTGCCCAGCGCGCTACCCGCGCCCTGCGTGAACGCTTCCCGGAGCTTGGGGTGATCACCGACGTTGCCCTCGACCCGTTTACCACCCACGGCCAGGATGGCATCCTCGACGAAGACGGCTACGTGCAGAACGACATCACCGTCGATGCGCTGGTGCGCCAGGCGCTGTCCCACGCCGAGGCTGGCGCGCAAGTGGTGGCGCCTTCTGACATGATGGACGGCCGCCTCGGCGCGATCCGCGAGGCGCTGGAAGTCGCCGGTCACGTCAACGTGCGCATCATGGCCTACTCGGCCAAGTACGCCAGTGCCTACTACGGCCCGTTCCGCGATGCGGTAGGCTCGGCTTTGAACCTGGGCAAGGCCAACAAAGCGTCGTACCAGATGGACCCGGCCAACAGCGACGAGGCCCTGCACGAAGTGGCCACTGACCTGGCCGAAGGTGCCGATATGGTCATGGTCAAGCCAGGCATGCCGTACCTGGATATCGTTTACCGGGTCAAAACCGAGTTCAAGGTGCCGACCTTTGTCTATCAGGTCAGCGGCGAGTACGCCATGCACATGGCGGCAATTCAGAATGGCTGGCTGAGCGAGGCCGTGATCCTCGAATCGCTAACCGCTTTCAAACGTGCAGGCGCCGATGGCATTCTCACTTATTTCGCCGTTCGCGCCGCCCAATTGTTGAGAGGGCAGTAACGCCCTTCAGGAACGTCAGATGAATAACGAAGTGCTATCCCCGGTCGACATCAAGGATGCTCAAGCGCTACCGCAAGAGCTGACGCAAACGCCGCCAGACCTTGAGCCGGTGGCCGAGCCTGTGGTCGAAGCGGTTGCCGACGCTGCGCTCGAAACCGCCGCGCCGACCCCTGCGCCGGCGCCGGCGATCCCGGTGCCTGGGCTGGACGACAGCAGCCTGTACATTCATCGCGAGCTCTCGCAGCTGCAGTTCAACTTCCGCGTGCTGGAACAGGCGCTGGACGAGTCGTATCCGCTGCTCGAGCGCTTGAAGTTCCTGCTGATCTTCTCCAGCAACCTCGACGAGTTCTTCGAGATCCGCGTCGCCGGCCTGAAGAAGCAGATCAATTTTGCCCGTGAGCTGGCCGGCGCCGACGGCCTGCAGCCACATCAGGCCCTGAGCCGGATCAGCGAGCTGGTGCACCACGAAGTGGATCGCCAGTACGCGATCCTCAACGACGTGCTGCTGCCAGAGATGGAAAAGCACAACATTCGCTTCATTCGTCGGCGCAACTGGACGCCGAAGATCAAGACCTGGGTGCGGCGTTTCTTCCGCGACGAGATCGCGCCGATCATCACCCCGATCGGCCTCGATCCGACCCACCCGTTCCCGTTGCTGGTGAACAAGAGCCTGAACTTCATCGTCGAGCTCGAAGGGGTCGATGCATTCGGCCGCGATTCGGGCCTGGCGATCATCCCCGCGCCGCGTTTGCTGCCTCGGGTGATTCGCGTACCGGAGGAGGTAGGCGGCACCGGTGCCAACTACGTATTCCTCTCGTCGATGATTCACGCCCACGCCGATGATTTGTTCCAGGGCATGAAGGTCAAGGGTTGCTATCAGTTCCGCCTGACCCGTAACGCCGACCTGGCGCTGGACTCGGAAGAGGTCGACGACCTTGCCCGCGCGCTGCGTGGTGAGCTGTTCTCGCGTCGCTACGGCGATGCGGTGCGCCTGGAAGTCGCCGACACCTGCCCCAAGCATCTGTCCGACTACCTGCTCAAGCAGTTCAGTCTGAGCGAGAACGAGCTGTATCAGGTCAATGGTCCGGTCAACCTGACCCGGCTGTTCAGCATCACCGGCCTGGAAAGCCACCCGGAACTGCAGTATCTGCCGTTCACCCCGGCGATCCCCAAGCTGCTGCAGAACGCCGAAAACATCTTCAGCGTGGTCAGCAAGCAGGACATCCTGCTGATGCACCCCTTCGAGTCGTTCACCCCGGTGGTCGACCTGCTGCGCCAGGCAGCCAAAGACCCGCACGTGCTCGCCGTGCGCCAGACCCTGTACCGCAGCGGCGCCAACTCGGAGATCGTCGACGCACTGGTCGACGCAGCGCGTAACGGCAAGGAAGTCACTGCGGTGATCGAGCTGCGCGCGCGCTTCGACGAAGAGTCCAACTTGCAGATGGCCAGCCGCCTGCAGGCGGCCGGCGCGGTGGTGATCTACGGCGTAGTCGGCTTCAAGACCCACGCCAAGATGATGCTGATCCTGCGTCGCGAGCAGGGCGAAATCGTCCGCTACGCGCATCTCGGCACCGGCAACTACCACGCCGCCAACGCCCGTCTGTATACCGACTACAGCCTGCTGACCTCGGATGACGCGCTGTGCGAAGACGTTGGCAAGCTGTTCAGCCAGCTGATCGGCATGGGCAAGACCCTGCGCATGAAAAAGCTCCTGCATGCGCCGTTCACGCTGAAGAAGGGCATGCTCGACATGATTGCCCGCGAGACCCAGTGCGCGCTCGACGGCAAGCCGGCGCACATCATCGCCAAGTTCAACTCGCTGACCGACGCGAAGATCATCCGCGCGCTGTACAAGGCCAGCCAGTCAGGTGTACGTATCGATCTGGTGGTGCGTGGCATGTGCTGCCTGCGCCCGGGCATCGCCGGGGTTTCGCACAATATTCACGTACGCTCGATCATCGGCCGCTTCCTTGAGCACACGCGGGTGTTTTACTTCCTCAATGGCGGCGAAGAGCAGATCTTCCTGTCGAGTGCCGACTGGATGGAGCGCAACCTCGATAAACGCGTCGAGACCTGCTTCCCCGTCGAGGGCAAGAAGCACCTGCTGCGGGTCAAGAAGGAGCTGGAAAGCTACCTGACCGACAACACTCAGGCGTGGATCCTGCAGTCCGACGGCCGCTACGTGCGCAGCACGCCAACCGGCAACCAGAACCCGCGCAGTGCCCAGGCGACCCTGCTGGAGCGCCTGAGCAACCCGGTCCTCAACGTACGCTGAGGACGAAGCCGACCCGGGCCAGCCACTCCGCCTCGTTGGCGAAGTCGGCCTGGGTCAGCGGGTGCTGTTCCAGCCAACCGTCCGGGAATACTACTTCCAGGCTATTTTCGTGGGCTTGCAGCACCACTTTGGGCATCTCTTGGGTGCCGCGGATGTGGTGGAAGAGGATGGCAAAGCGCAGCAGTACGCACAGGCGAATCAGCTGGCTGCCTTCATCGCCGAACTCGGCGAATTTGTCCTTGGGAATGTTGCGGCGATGGCCGCGCACCAGCAGCGCGAGCATTTGCTGGTCTTCACGCGAGAAACCGGCCAGGTCGGAGTGCTCGATCAGGTAGGCGCCGTGCTTGTGGTAGTGATAGTGGGCGATGTCCAGGCCCACCTCATGGACCTTGGCCGACCAGCTCAGCAGGTCGCGCCAGTTACCTTCTTCCAGATCCCAGTCTTTGGCCACTTGATCAAACGCGTGCAGCGCCTTGCGTTCGACCCGCGCGGCCTGGCCGTGGTCGACGTGGTAGCGCTCCATCAACGAATTGAGGGTGCGCTCGCGCACATCTTCGTGGTGATGGCGGCCAAGCAGGTCGAACAGCACACCTTCACGCAGGGCGCCGTCGCAGTGGTCCATGCGTTGCAGTTCGAGTGCATCGAAAATGGCTTCGAGAATCGCCAGGCCGGCCGGGAAGATCGTGCGGCGGTCAGGCTTGACCCCTTCGAAGTCGATCTTGTCGGTGTCGCCCAGCTTGAACAGCTTGCGTTTGACCCAAGCCAGGCCTTCGGCATTGACCTCACCGTTGCCCAGGCCGCCAGCCTTGATCGCCGCGCCGATGGCGCGAATGGTCCCGGACGAGCCGATCGCTTCGTCCCAGGTCAGCCGGTGCAGGGCGGTTTCGATGCTCATCAGCTCCAGGCGCGCAGCGGTGTAGGCCTGGGCGTAGCGCGCCGGGGTGATCTTGCCGTCGCGGAAGTAGCGCTGGGTATAGCTGACGCAGCCCATTTGCAGGCTCTCGCGCAGCAACGGCTCGAAGCGCTGGCCAATGATGAACTCGGTGCTGCCGCCACCAATGTCGGCGACCAGGCGCTTGCCCGGATTGTCGGCCAGGGTGTGCGACACGCCGAGGTAGATCAGGCGCGCTTCTTCACGGCCGGAGATGACCTCGACCGGGTGGCCGAGGATAGCTTCGGCGCGCTGGATGAATTCGTTGCGGTTGCGCGCTTCGCGCAGCGCGTTGGTGCCGACGATGCGCACGGCGCCATCGGGCATGCCGTTGATCAGCTGGGCGAAGCGCTTGAGGCACTCCAGGCCGCGCTGCATGGCTTCTTCGCTGAGGCGGCGCTCTTCGTCGATACCGGCGGCCAGCTGAACCTTCTCGCCCTGCCGCTCAAGAATGCGGATTTCCGTGTGGTGGGCCTTGGCCACGACCATGTGGAAACTGTTGGAGCCCAGGTCGATGGCGGCGATCAGGGATAGGTTCTTCGCGGAGTTCTGCGGCATGATTTTCGAGATTCTCGGTCGGTTACCTGGCAATCCTGCCACGAACGCGGGCATACGCCAACGCGTGGCTGGGCAAGGTTTGATGCAAAGCAAGGTGCGCACGGATCGTATGACACCTATGTGACAGTTTCGATGCGGGGTGTCTTGCTCCACTATAGTTACACTCAATCGTCCGCGACTTCCTGTAGCCAGCCGGTGCAGCTATGATGGGCCACGATTTTGCTTTCCACCTGGAGATATCCATGAGCAACGACCTGATCAAACATGTCACCGACGCCACCTTCGAGGCTGAAGTCCTGAAGGCAGAAGGCCCGGTGCTGGTCGACTACTGGGCTGAATGGTGCGGCCCATGCAAGATGATCGCTCCAGTCCTGGACGACATCGCCACTACCTACGAGGGTAAACTGACCGTCGCCAAGCTGAATATCGACGACAACCAGGAAACCCCGGCCAAGCACGGCGTGCGTGGCATCCCGACGCTGATGCTGTTCAAGAACGGTAACGTCGAGGCAACCAAGGTCGGCGCGCTGTCGAAATCACAACTGGCTGCGTTCATCGACGCCAACCTGTGATGTGAAAAGGCCCCGGTAAATCCGGGGCTTTTCTTTTTGCGAACCCTAGACGCGCAAAAAAGCAAGTGTTACATTCGGCCTCGCACTGTTTCTTCAAGTGCCCCCTGCACGCCGTCGCCGAAGCATCCCAATTCGAATCAGTACGCGATCCTGTCGCCTTCTTGCGGCGCGGCTTCATTAAGCCAGAAGCTTAATTCTCCCTTCTTACATGATTACGTCCACTCCCCTTATGAACCTGACTGAACTCAAGCAAAAGCCGATTACTGATCTGCTAGAAATGGCCGAACAGATGGGCATTGAAAACATGGCCCGTTCGCGCAAGCAGGACGTGATTTTCGCCCTGTTGAAAAAACACGCTAAGAGCGGCGAAGAGATCTCGGGTGACGGCGTGCTGGAGATTCTCCAGGATGGTTTCGGTTTCCTGCGGTCGGCTGATGCGTCCTACCTGGCCGGCCCTGACGATATCTACGTCTCGCCCAGCCAGATCCGTCGCTTCAACCTGCGTACCGGTGACACCATCGTTGGCAAGATTCGCCCGCCAAAGGAAGGGGAGCGTTACTTCGCGCTGCTCAAGGTCGACACGATCAACTACGACCGTCCAGAAAACGCGAAGAACAAGATCCTCTTCGAGAACCTGACGCCGTTGTTCCCCAACAAGCGCCTGAAGATGGAAGCCGGCAACGGCTCCACCGAGGACTTGACCGGGCGTGTGATCGACCTGTGCGCGCCGATCGGCAAGGGCCAGCGTGGCCTGATCGTCGCTCCGCCAAAAGCGGGCAAGACGATCATGCTGCAGAACATCGCTGCCAACATCACCCGTAACAATCCCGAGTGCCACCTGATCGTTCTGCTGATCGACGAGCGCCCGGAAGAAGTTACCGAGATGCAACGCACCGTGCGCGGCGAAGTGGTTGCTTCGACCTTCGACGAGCCGCCAACCCGCCACGTGCAGGTTGCCGAAATGGTCATCGAAAAGGCCAAGCGCCTGGTTGAGCACAAGAAAGACGTGGTCATCCTGCTCGACTCGATCACCCGTCTGGCTCGTGCCTACAACACCGTCATCCCGAGCTCCGGCAAGGTCCTGACCGGTGGTGTCGATGCCCATGCGCTCGAGAAGCCAAAGCGCTTCTTCGGTGCTGCGCGTAACATCGAAGAAGGCGGCTCGCTGACCATCATCGCCACCGCGCTGGTTGAAACCGGCTCGAAGATGGATGAAGTGATCTACGAAGAGTTCAAAGGTACCGGTAACATGGAACTGCCTCTGGACCGTCGTATCGCCGAGAAACGTGTGTTCCCGGCCATCAACATCAACAAGTCGGGCACGCGTCGTGAAGAGCTGCTGACTGCTGATGACGAGCTGCAGCGCATGTGGATCCTGCGCAAGCTGCTGCACCCGATGGACGAGATCGCCGCTATCGAGTTCTTGATCGACAAGCTCAAGCAGACCAAGACCAACGACGAGTTCTTCCTGTCGATGAAGCGCAAGTAAGCTTCGCGCTTAATACGCTGAAGATTTGGGGCCGCTGCGCGCCCCTTCGCGGGTAAATCCGCTCCCACAGGGATTACATCGAACCTTGTGGGAGCGGGTTTACCCGCGAAGGGCTGCGCAGCGGCCCCAAGTCATTTTGGCATCCTACAAAAGCCTGATCGGCGCTACACTCTGCACCCCGACCGATACGGCCAACACGAGGCTTACGCATGCAGTATCGCGATTTGCGCGACTTTATCCGTGGCCTGGAGCAGCGCGGCGAACTCAAGCGCATCCAGGTTCCGATTTCACCCGTCCTGGAAATGACCGAAGTCTGCGATCGCACCTTGCGTGCCAAGGGCCCGGCGTTGCTGTTCGAAAAGCCTGTCGGTTTCGACATCCCGGTGCTGGGCAACCTGTTCGGCACACCGGAGCGGGTCGCCATGGGCATGGGCGCCGAGTCGGTTGCAGAGCTGCGCGAGATCGGCAAGCTGCTGGCCTTCCTCAAGGAGCCCGAGCCGCCCAAGGGCCTCAAGGATGCCTGGTCGAAGCTGCCGATCTTCAAGAAAGTCGTGTCGATGGCGCCCAAGGTGGTCAAGGACGCGGTGTGCCATGAGGTGGTGATCGAGGGCGACGACGTCGACCTCAGCCAGCTGCCGATTCAGCATTGCTGGCCGGGCGACGTTGCGCCGCTGATTACCTGGGGCCTGACCGTCACCCGCGGGCCGAACAAAGAGCGGCAGAACCTGGGCATCTATCGCCAGCAGGTGATCGGCCGCAACAAAGTCATCATGCGCTGGTTGAGCCATCGAGGCGGCGCGCTGGACTATCGCGAGTGGTGCGAGAAGCACCCGGGCCAGCCATTCCCGGTGGCGGTGGCGCTCGGCGCCGACCCGGCGACCATCCTTGGCGCGGTCACGCCGGTGCCGGATACCTTGTCCGAGTACGCCTTTGCCGGCCTGCTACGCGGTAACCGTACCGAGCTGGTCAAGTGCCGCGGCAGCGACCTGCAGGTGCCGGCCACGGCGGAAATCATCCTTGAAGGGGTTATCCACCCTGGCGAGATGGCCCCGGAAGGCCCGTATGGCGATCACACCGGCTACTACAACGAAGTCGACAGCTTCCCGGTGTTCACCATCGAGCGCATCACCCATCGGCGTAATCCGATCTATCACAGCACCTATACCGGCCGGCCACCGGATGAGCCGGCGATTCTGGGTGTGGCCCTGAACGAAGTGTTCGTGCCGATCCTGCAGAAGCAGTTCCCGGAGATCACCGACTTCTACCTGCCGCCGGAAGGCTGCTCGTACCGTATGGCGGTGGTGACCATCAAGAAGCAGTACCCAGGCCATGCCAAGCGGGTAATGCTCGGTGTGTGGTCGTTCCTGCGACAGTTCATGTACACCAAGTTCGTTATTGTCACCGACGACGATATCAACGCCCGCGACTGGAACGACGTGATCTGGGCCGTCACCACGCGCATGGACCCCAAGCGTGATACGGTGATGATCGACAACACGCCGATCGACTACCTGGATTTTGCCTCACCGGTGTCGGGGCTTGGCTCGAAGATGGGCCTGGACGCCACACACAAGTGGCCGGGCGAGACAACACGCGAATGGGGCCGGGTCATCGTCAAGGACGATGCCGTCACCCGCCGTATCGATGAGCTGTGGGATCAGTTGGGAATAGATTGATGCAGGTAACGTTGCAGCCCTCCGGGGCGGTACTGGCGCTGGAGCCCGGTGAAAGGATTCTTGATGGTGCGCGGCGCCTGGGCTATGACTGCCCGAGCAGCTGTCGCAATGGCAACTGCCATGTCTGCGCGGCACTGCTGGTCGAAGGCCGGGTGCGCCAGGACGGTGAAGTGCGCGATCACGGCGAGCTGTTCACCTGCATTGCCGAGCCGTTGGAAGACTGCGTGCTGCTCTGGGACGGCGTTCTGGCCCTGGGCGAGCTGCCGCTGCGCACGCTGGCCTGCACGGTCAGCGAGTGCATCGAGGTTGGCGGTGATGTCTGGCGCGTGCGCCTGCGTGCCCCGGCCGGCAAGCCACTGCGCTACCACGCCGGCCAATACCTGATGATCGAGCGCGATGGCGCCGACAAGGCTGCCTTCTCGCTGGCCTCGGCACCGCATGCCGGGCGGGATCTGGAGCTGCACGTACTGGCTCGCGAGCCCAGCTCGGTGGCATTGATTGAGCAATTGCAGCGCGACGGCCTGGCGCGTATTCAGATGCCGTTTGGCGACACCCACCTGGCCGAGCTGCCGGATGGGCCGCTGGTGTTGATCGCCGCCGGCACCGGCATGGGCCAGATGCACAGCCTGATCGAGCACTGCCGGGCCAACGGCTTCAAGCACCCGGTGCACCTGTACTGGGGCGTGCGTCGCCCTGAGGACTTCTACGCGCTCGAGCACTGGGACGAGTGGCAGCGCTTGCCCAACCTGTTCCTGCACAAGGTGGTCAGCGACCTGTGTGGTTGGGAAGGGCGCTGCGGCATGCTCCACGAGGCGGTTTGCGAAGATATCGCTGACCTCAATGACGTTCACGTGTACGCCAGCGGCTCGCCCAACATGGTCTATGCCACGCTGGATGCTCTGGTCGAAGCCGGTATGGACGCCCATCGCATGCGCGCAGATGTATTTGCCTACGCCCCGCGTGGTTGATCGCTAATAACCAAAGTTGTTCGACTTGATTATAAGGCGGTAAGTCTTACCGCCCTTGCCAATAACTTTATCTATACTCGCAACAGCACTGCACATTCGCCTGCAGTACCCATGTTGCGGCTGCTCCTGCCTGCGTCAGGGCTTGTAATACGGTGCCTTTCTGCCGTACGGTAAGTCCAGCGCAGCGCCAGTGAGTTACAGTGGCGCTCATTGTAAGTTCTCGGGGAATAATGGCGGCAGCTTATGTCGGCACTTGAAAGTCTATCCTGGAAAGTTTCCTATCCGCCGTCGCTGGACTTTGGTCAGCAACTCACGCGCGAGCAACTGTCAGTTTCTATGCAGTCGACCATGTCGCGTCACCGTGGCGGGCCAGTGTGGTTGTTTGCCTATGGTTCGCTGATCTGGCGGCCGGAGTGCAACTCGGTCGAACGTCAGCGCGCGCGCGTGCACGGTTATCATCGCGGGCTGTACCTGTGGTCGCATGAGCATCGCGGCACACCGGAGTGCCCGGGGCTGGTGTTTGGCCTGGATCGCGGCGGCTCGTGCAGCGGCTTTGCCTACCGGCTGGACGACAGCAATCTGGATGACTCGCTGATGGCCCTGTGGCAACGGGAGATGCCGTACCCGGCCTATCGCCCGCACTGGCTGACCTGCCGGCTCGACAATGGCAGCAAGGTGCAAGCCTTGGGTTTCGTGCTGGAGCGGCACTTGCCGTGTTACGCCGGCGACCTGCCGGATGGGCTGCTGAGCCAGATCCTGGCCAGCGCCAGCGGACGCTTCGGCACCACCCGCGATTATGTCGAGCAGACCTTGAACGCGCTGCGCAGCCACCAGATGCCTGATCGCAATCTGGAAGCGCGTTTTCGCCGCTGCCATAACCTGCGCGAGGTTTGACCCCCGCGCAGGCTTCGTTCAACGGGTCTGTACCACCAGCTTGCCCACCGCCTTGCGCTGCGCCAGTTGCTCTATGGCGCTGCCGGCTTCGGCCAGTGGGTAGGTTTTCGACACCAGTGGTTTGATCTTGCCCTCGGCGTGCCAGGCGAACAGTTGACGGAAGTTGGCGGCGTTGTCCTGTGGCTGACGCTGGGCAAATGCACCCCAGAACACTCCCACTACCGCCGCGCCCTTGAGCAGCGCCAGATTGACCGGGAGTTGTGGGATCACGCCGCTGGCAAAGCCCACCACCAGCAGCCGGCCGTTCCAGGCTAGGCCGCGCACCGCCTGGTCGAACAGCTCGCCGCCGACCGGGTCGTAGATCACGTCGACGCCCTGGCCGCCGGTCAGGCGCTTGATTTCATCCTTGAGCGAGCTTGTGCTGTAGTCAATCAGCTCATCTGCACCGGCAGCCTTGGCTACCGCCAGCTTGTCGGCGCTGCTGGCTGCGGCGATCACCTTGGCACCCATGGCTTTGCCGATCTCCACGGCGGCCAGGCCGACGCCACCGGAAGCGCCCAGCACCAACAGGGTTTCTCCAGGCTGCAGGTTGGCCCGCTGGCGCAGTGCGTGCAGCGAAGTGCCGTAGGTCATGCCCAGCGCGGCGGCGGTGGTGAAGTCCATGCTGTCGGGGATTGGCAGCACGTTGTAGTAGGGCACCGCGACCTGCTCGGCAAACGCGCCCCAGCCGGTCAGCGCCATGACCCGCTGGCCCACCTCGAACGCGCCGGCCTTGGCGCCCACCGCCGCAACCACCCCGGCCGCTTCGCCACCCGGCGAGAACGGCAGCGGTGGCTGGAACTGGTATTTGCCTTCGATGATCAGCGTGTCAGGGAAGTTGACCCCGGCGGCGTGCACGTCGAGCAGGACCTCGTTGATCTTCGGCTGGGGGCTGGCGACGTCTGCAAGCACAAGATCGCGCGCCGGGCCCAGGGTTTTGCACAACACGGCTTTCATCGGGGCTATTCCTTTGCAGGTGATGGCCGATAAGTGTAGGAGGACTGCTTGCCCGGTCAACGAGCATGCTCGGCCCTGATGGTCCGGCATAAGCCCGGGCTTGGGTTTGCGCGACGTGCTGGGTAAGCTGGCGCCAACTGTATGTGAGGAGCGAATTCGTGAAAGCGTGGATCTTGATGGTTATGGCGCTGATGCTGCCAATGGCGGCTATGGCCGAGGAAGCCGCAGAAGGCGCGCCGAAGGTTGCCTATATCAGCCTGAGCCCGCCCTTTGTCGGCAACTACGCCCTGGATGGCAACAGCAAGCTGCGCGTGTACAAGGCTGACGTGGCCCTGCGCGTGACCGGCGATGCCGCTGCGGCGGCGGTCAAGCACCACGAGCCGCTGATTCGTAATCAGCTGGTGGCGCTGTTCACCCAGCAGACCGTGGACAGCATGAGTAACGTCGAGGCCAAGGAGCGCCTGCGTCAGGAAGCGTTGAAGCAGGTACAGCAGGTGATGGAGAACGAGGAAGGCAAGCCGATCGTCGAGGACCTGCTGTTCAATAACCTGATCGTGCAGTAAAGCCAACCGGGGCCGCTTTGCGGCCCTTCGCGGGTGAACCCGCTCCCACAGGGTTCAGCGGCGTTTGTCGAAATTCGGTTTCAAAACCGCTGTGATCCCTGTGGGAGCGGGTTTACCCGCGAAGGGCTGCAAAGCAGCCCCCTCTGCTTTCCACTACTTGGCCAAGGTCAGGATCGCAGCCCACTGCTTCAAGGTCACCGGCATCACCGACAGGCGCGTGCCTTTTTGCACCAGCGGCATCTCCTCCAGAGCTGCCTGCTGCTTGAGCAAGCCCAGCCCGAGCAAAGGCTTGAAGGTGCGCACATGGGCGACATCGACGGCGCTCCAGGGGTTTTTGTCGGCACTGGCCTTGGCATCGTGGTAGTGACTCTGCGGGTCAAGTGCCGTAGGGTCGGGGTACGCCGCTGCAACAATTTTGGCGATACCGGCAATGCCCGGCTGCGGGCAGCTTGAGTGATAGAAGAAAAACTCGTCGCCAACCGCCATGGCCCTGAGGAAATTGCGCGCCTGGTAGTTGCGCACCCCGTCCCAGCGCGCTTCGCCGAGGCGTTTGAGGTCATCGATGGACAATTCGTCCGGCTCGGATTTCATCAGCCAATAGGCCATGGACGCTGCTCCTAACAAAGTCTGAAATAACTAGTTGCATGAAACCGACAGCCGGTTGACGTCAACGTTTGCGTGTCGGCTCCGGTTGGCGGAAAATGCGCCGATTTTAAGCACTATGCTCAGTCAGCACTGAAAAAGCTGGCAAGCCCGAATCAGTTGCCAGGGGGCAATCAATGAACAAACGCAAACCGGACCTGCTGTGGATCCTGGCCTTTATCTTCGGTCTTGGGGTCGTTACCACCGGTTATGCGCAGAGTTTGCTGGAGCGAAAGATGGACGTCGCCTACCAGACCCCCGTCGAGCAAGCGCCACAGCAGCGCTGAAGTCATTGCGCGCTCAATTGCGCGCCAGGTACCAGTGGCGGTCCGAGACCGTGCCTTGCAGCGGTACATCCCAACTGGCCTGCGCCAGACGCTCGACCTTCTGGCATTCATGCGCCAGGCCCAGCAGCAGCGGTTTCTTCCAGGTCTTGCGCCGGCTTTGATAGGCCAGGCTGCGGTCATAGAACCCGCCCCCCATGCCCAAGCGGCCACCCACTTCGTCAAACCCGACCAACGGCAGCAGGATCAAATCCAGCGCCCAGATTGGCCGTTGCCGCTTGCGCTCGATTACCGGCTCCGGGATGCGAAAGCGATTGCGCTTGAGCACCTCACCCTGGTCGTAACGTTGAAACACCATGCGTGTGGCCGGCCAGGCGTGCAGCACCGGCAGGTAGATCCGCTTGCCGCGCCGATGGCCCTCGCGCAGCAGCAGGCGCGGGTCGATCTCGCCGTCATTGGGCAGGTACAGGGCAATGTGGCGGGCGCGGCGGAATAACGGATGCTGGGCCAGCTGACGGTACAGGCCGCGAGACGCCTGACGCTGTTGTGCAGGCGTAAGGGCGCGGCGTGCGTTACGCAGCTGGCGACGAAGTTGCGGGCGGGTGAGGGGCGCGGTGTCGGTCATGGCACAGAGGTCCCGGAGGTGTCGGCCGCCGTGGCGGCCAGACCAGTTGCCCGCCAGAGCAGGCGAGCAATGCAGAATTCAGGCTCCCCGATAAGACCGCTATCGGCGTAGCCCTTGAACCCGAAAGTTCAAGGTGGAGATTGCAGGGGGCGTTAAGGCTTTCCGTCGGGCGGACATGCACACCGGCCCCAGCGTGCAACCCCCGTGGTTGTGCGTATCGGCTCAGGGACATAACCGACTGGCGCATCTCCCAGGGAGTGACGCCAGTATACCGATCTCAGCCGTTTTTGGTACCCGTGTCGTCGGCCAATGCGCTGTCGACGCGCTCGAGCAGGTCACGCACCTGCTCGCGGGTAGTACCGCCGCTGGCCACTTCAGGGGTTTCCTGGCGGTGGAGCATTTCGTGGGTAATGTTCAAGGCCGCCATCACCGCAATGCGATCGGCGCCGATGACTTTGCCGCTGCTGCGGATCTCGCGCATCTTGCCATCCAGATAGCGCGCGGCGCTGACCAGGTTGCTGCGCTCTTCGGGCGGGCAGATGATCGAGTAGTCTTTGTCGAGGATCTGTACGGTGACGCTATTGCTTGAACTCATGAGTCTTGCTCCAGGGCCTTGAGCCGCAAGATCATGGATTCGACCTTACGCCTTGCGATCTCATTTTTTTCAATGAGGTGGGCGCGCTCTTCGCGCCAGGAAGTTTCCTGCGCTAATAGGAGTGCATTTTGCCGTTTAAGTTGCTCGACGCGCTCGATCAGCAGCTCGAAACGGCTCATCAGCGCTTGCAGGTCGTTGTCTTGCATGGGGGGCACTCGTTTCGCTCCATCGTTTACGGCCTGGCCATGATGCCGGTGCCGGGCCTTGGGCGGCCAGTGCCGATGGTCTTGGCGCGCCTGCCGGTGCTAGGATACAAGGTCTTCATTCTAGACATTGCGCCGTCTGGCGCCTAGCAGCCCATGCCTAATACTCAATCGCCGTACACCGCTTTCGCCGCACTGCTCTCGAGCAATGGTCACCCTGTCTCCCCCGCCGAGCTGCACGGCCTGTTGATTGGCCGCAGCTGCGCCGGCGCAGGCTTCGATGCCGAGGCCTGGTTGGCCGACGCCGCCAACGCCCTCGAGGTCGAACCGAACGACTCTGTGCGCAACGCCCTGATCGGCCTGCAGGAGATGGTCAAGGCCGAACTCACCGGCGATGACGTCGCTCTGGTGCTGTTGCTGCCGGGTGATGAACAACCGCTGACCGAACGTGCCGCCGCCCTTGGCGAATGGTGCCAGGGCTTCATCGCCGGCTTCGGCTTGAACGCCGGTGGCAAGGACCTGTCCACCGAAGCCAAGGAAGTGCTGCAGGACCTGGTGGCGATTTCGCAGGTGCAAGACGCCCTGGAAGAATCCGAGGACGGCGAGAGCGACTACATGGAGGTCACCGAGTACCTGCGCGTCGCGCCGCTGCTGCTGTTCACCGAGCTGGCCGCGCCAGTTGCGCCTGCCCCCAAGCCATCGCTGCACTGATCAATCGGGGTCGTCTGCCCATGAGCCACATACCCAAGGCCGAGTATGCCCGTCGGCGCAAGGCGCTGATGGCGCAGATGGTCCCCAACAGCATCGCCATCCTGCCCGCCGCTGCGGTTGCCATTCGCAACCGTGATGTCGAGCACGTGTACCGTCAGGACAGTGACTTCCAGTACCTCAGCGGCTTTCCCGAGCCTGAGGCGGTCATTGTTCTGATCCCCGGTCGCGAGCATGGCGAATACGTGCTGTTCTGCCGTGAACGCAACCCGGAGCGCGAGTTGTGGGACGGCTTGCGTGCCGGTCAGGAAGGTGCCCTGCGCGAGTATGGCGCGGACGATGCATTTCCGATTACCGACATCGACGAGATCCTGCCGGGCCTGATCGAAGGCCGCGAGCGGGTGTACACGGCGATGGGCAGCAACCCTGAGTTCGACCGGCGCTTGATGGACTGGATCAACCTGATTCGCTCCAAGGCCCGCCTCGGTGCGCAGCCGCCCAACGAGTTCGTTGCGCTGGATCATCTGCTGCACGACATGCGCCTGTATAAATCGGCAGCAGAAGTGAAGGTCATGCGCGCCGCTGCGGCGATTTCTGCACGGGCCCATGTGCGGGCGATGCAGGCCTGCCGGGCGGGGCTTTACGAATACAGCCTGGAGGCCGAGCTCGATTACGAGTTTCGCAAGGGCGGGGCGAAGATGCCGGCCTATGGCTCGATCGTCGCTGCTGGGCGTAATGGCTGCATCCTGCACTATCAGCAGAACGACGCCGTGCTCAAGGACGGCGACCTGGTGCTGATCGATGCCGGCTGTGAAATCGACTGCTATGCCAGCGACATCACCCGCACGTTCCCGGTCAGCGGGCGTTTTTCTGCTGAGCAGAAAGCCATCTACGAGCTGGTGCTCGAAGCCCAGGCTGCGGCCTTTGCCGAGATCGCCCCAGGCAAGCACTGGAACCACGCCCATGAGGCGACGGTGCGGGTGATTACCGCAGGCCTGGTGCGGCTGGGCTTGCTCAAGGGCGAAGTGCAGGCGCTGATCGACAGCGAGGCCTACCGCGCGTTCTACATGCACCGCGCCGGGCACTGGCTGGGGATGGATGTGCACGATGTCGGCGAGTACAAGGTCGGCGGCCAGTGGCGGGTGCTCGAAGTGGGCATGGCGCTGACCGTCGAACCCGGCATTTACATCGGCGCCGACAATCAGGCCGTGGCCAAGAAGTGGCGCGGTATCGGCATCAGGATCGAGGACGACGTGGTGGTTACCAGGCAGGGCTGTGAAATTCTTACCTCCGGCGTGCCGCGGACGGTTGCCGAGATCGAGGCGCTGATGGCCGCTGCCCGCGAGCAGGCGGCATGAGCCGGGTCAACCTGGCAATCATCGGCGGCGGCCTGGTCGGCGCCAGCCTGGCGCTGGCGCTGCAGGCTGGGGCCAAGGCGCGTGGCTGGAAAATCCTGCTGATCGAGCCGTTCGCCCCTGGCGATGCGTTTCAGCCAAGCTACGATGCGCGCTCGTCGGCGTTGTCGTTCGGCACCCGGCAGATCTACCAGCAGTTGGGCCTGTGGCCGGCCATCAGCCAGCGCGCCGAGCCGATTCTGCAGATTCACGTGTCCGACCGCGGTCGCTTTGGCGCCACCCGCCTGAACGCCAGCGAAGAAGGCGTGCCGGCGCTGGGCTATGTGGTGGAAAACGCCTGGCTCGGCCAGTGCCTGTGGCAGGGTCTGGACCCGGAAGTGGTGAGCTGGCGATGCCCGGCCGAGGTCAAGGCGATGCAGCCGATCGAAGGCGGTTACCGCTTGCAGCTGGATGACGACACCAGCCTTGAGTGTGACCTGGCTGTGCTGGCTGACGGTGGTCGCTCGGGCTTGCGCGAGCAGTTGGGCATCCATGTGCAGCGCCGGCCTTATCAGCAGAGTGCCTTGATCGCCAATATCACCCCCGGTGAGGCCCACGGCGGTCAGGCCTTCGAGCGCTTTACCGAACAGGGGCCTATGGCTTTGCTGCCATTGCCGGACAACCGCTGCGCGCTGGTCTGGACCCGCCAGGGGATGGACGCCAAGCGCCTGGCCGAGATCGATGAGCGCAACTTCCTCGCCGAGCTGCAGCAGGTCTTTGGCTTCCGCCTCGGCGCACTGCGCCAGGTTGGCGCGCGGCATCTGTACCCGCTGGCGCTGGTGGCTGCCAGCGAGCAGGTGCGCCCGCATCTGGTGGTCCTCGGCAATGCCGCGCACAGCCTGCACCCGATTGCCGGGCAGGGCTTCAACCTGTCGCTACGCGATGTGCAGGCGCTGGCTGAAGGCTTGCTGGCCGGCCCGCAGCACCCCGGCGACCTGGCGACCCTGCAGACCTATCAGCAGCGGCAGCAACTCGACCAGAGCCTGACCATCGGCTTCTCCGATCAGGTCACGCGGATGTTCGGCAGCAGCCAGCCGTTGCTGGCCACCGGACGCAACCTGGGTTTGCTTGGCCTTGATCTGTTGCCACCGGCCAAGCGCTGGTTCGCCCGCCAGGCGATGGGCCTGGGCACCCGCAGCGATCTGCGGGGCCGCCTGTGAGCGATTCGCGTCGGCTGGCGCGCAAGGCCCGCATGCTGCGCTGGTTGCTGAATATCTACCCGCCGTACCTGGGTGCTGGTATTCGGGTGCAGCAGATCAGCCCCGACATGAGCCACATCAAAGTGTGCATGAAGCTCACCCGCTGGAACCGCAACTACGTCGGCACCCAGTTCGGCGGCAGCCTGTATTCGATGGTCGACCCGTTCTACATGCTGTTGCTGATCGAGCGTCTGGGCAGCGAGTACATTGTCTGGGACAAAGCCGCCAGCATCGATTTCATCTCGCCGGGCAAAGGCCCGGTGTATGCCGAGTTCAACGTCGATGACGCGCTGCTGGCCGAGATTCGCCAGCAGACCGCCAGCGGCAAGAAGTACCTGCCGCGGCTGCAGGTCGACATCCGCGACGGTGCCGGTGAACTGGTGGCGCGGGTCGATAAAACTCTTTATGTACGGCTCAAGCCGCAAGTGAGGCAGGCGTAAGGCATGGAAACGCGCGCAGATGTACTGATTGTCGGTGCCGGTATGGTCGGCAGCGCCCTGGCCCTGGCATTGCGCCACAGCGGCCTGCAAGTTGTCCTGCTCGACGGCGGCCCATTGTCGGTCAAGCCGTTTGACCAGCAAGCCGCGTTCGAGCCGCGGGTCAGTGCCTTGTCGGCAGCCAGCCAGCGCATCCTCGAGCGCCTCGGCGCTTGGGATGGCATCGTCGCCCGGCGCTTGTCGCCGTACACCGACATGCACGTGTGGGACGGCAGCGGCACCGGCCAGATCCACTTCTCGGCGGCCAGTGTGCACGCCGACCTGCTGGGCCACATCGTCGAAAACCGGGTAGTCCAGGACGGCCTGCTGGAGCGCTTGCTCGACAGCGACATCGGCCTGCTGGCCAATGCCCGCCTGGAGCAGATGCGCCGCTCCGGTGATGAGTGGCTGCTGACCCTGGCCGATGGCCGTCGCCTGCGCGCGCCACTGGTCATCGCTGCCGATGGCGCCAACTCGGCGGTGCGCCACCTGACCGGCTGCGAGACCCGCGAGTGGGATTACCTGCACCAGGCCATCGTCACCAGCGTGCGCTGCAGCGAGGCGCACCAGGCCACCGCCTGGCAGCGCTTCACCGACGAGGGGCCGCTGGCCTTTCTGCCGCTGGCGCGTGATGGCGGCCAGCAGTGGTGCTCGATCGTCTGGTCGACTACCCCAGAGCAGGCCGAGCAACTGATGAGGCATGATGATGCCGTCTTCGCCGAGGCGCTGCAGCGCGCCTTTGAGGGGCGTCTGGGTCAGGTCCTTGAGGTTGACCCTCGGGTCTGCGTGCCGCTGCGCCAGCGCCACGCCAAGCGCTATGTGGCTGAAGGTCTGGCATTGATCGGCGATGCCGCCCACGTGATTCACCCGCTGGCCGGGCAAGGCGTCAACCTGGGCTTTCTTGATGCCGCCGTATTGGCCGAAGAACTGGTACGGGCCTGCGAGCGCGGCGAGCGGTTGGCGGATGTGAAGGTACTGAGCCGCTACGAGCGCCGGCGCATGCCGCACAACCTGGCGCTGATGGCGGCCATGGAGGGCTTCGAGCGGCTGTTCCAGGCCAATCCGTTGCCGCTGCGCTGGCTGCGCAACAGTGGTTTGAAGCTGGTCGAGCAGTTGCCTGAGGCCAAGGCGCTGTTCGTGCGGCAGGCGCTGGGCTTGTCTGGCGATCTGCCGGAATTGGCCCGGCCCTGACTGCAACATCTGGTAACTGCTCAGCGGGTGAGCTGCTTAATGGTATTCACTACCATTCGCAGCTCAATCACCCGCGAGGAATACCCGATGTTGCCACGCAAGCACCTACTGGCCGCCCTGGCCCTGACCCTGTTCGGCGGCACCGTGCAGGCGGCGGACGAAGTGGTGGTGTACTCCTCGCGCATCGATGAGCTGATCAAGCCGGTGTTCGACGCCTACACGGCCAAGACCGGGGTCAAGATCAAGTTCATCACCGACAAGGAAGCGCCGCTGATGCAGCGCATCAAGGCCGAGGGCCAGAACGGCGTGGCTGACCTGCTGCTGACCGTGGATGCCGGCAACCTCTGGCAGGCCGAGCAGATGGGCATTTTGCAGCCGATCAAGTCGGACGTCATCGACGCCAACATCCCCCCTCAGTACCGCGCCAAGTCCCATGACTGGACCGGTCTGAGCCTGCGTGCGCGGACCATCGTCTACTCCACCGAGCGGGTCAAACCGAGCGAGCTGAGCACCTACGAGGCGCTGGCCGACAAGCAGTGGGAAGGGCGCCTGTGCCTGCGCACTGCGAAAAAGGTCTACAACCAGTCGCTGACCGCGACCATGATCGAGACTCACGGCGAGGCCAAGACCGAGCAGATCATCAAGGGCTGGGTCGGTAACCTGTCCACTGACGTGTTCTCCGATGACACCGCTGTGCTACAGGCCATCGAAGCCGGCCAGTGCGACGTGGGCGTGGTCAACACCTACTACTACGGCCGCCTGCACAAGCAGCAGCCCGATCTGCCGATCAAGCTGTTCTGGCCAAATCAGGGTGACCGTGGCGTGCACATCAACCTCTCGGGCATCGGCCTGACCAAGCATGCGCCGCACCCGGAAGCGGCGAAAAAACTGGTGGAGTGGATGACCGGCGAAGAAGCGCAAAAGCTGTTTGCCGACATCAACCAGGAGTTCCCGGCCAACCCACAGGTCAAGCCATCGGCTGAAGTGGCCGCCTGGGGCACGTTCAAGGCCGACAGCCTGCCGGTGGAAGTGGCCGGCAAGCGCCAGGCAGAGGCGATCCGCCTGATGGATCGGGCTGGCTGGAACTAAGCGCCAGGCTTTATGCTTGAAATTCCCTTCGGGGTGATGCCGGTCAGTTAAGCCAATGGGGCTGCTCTGCAGCCCTTCGCGGCGGTCCGGCGTCCCGGCAAGCCCGCTCCCACAGGTACAACGCTGGAGTCAGACTTCGCGCGTTCCCTGTGGGAGCGGGCTTGCCGGGACGCCGGACCGCCGCGAAGGGCCGTAAAGCAGCCCCAACTCATAAACGAGACTCTGGATTTGTCCCACGCTCCCCAACGCCGCTGGTATCTGCCGGTCGGCCTGATCGCCGCTCTGGTACTGCTGCCGCTGAGTGTTCTGCTGCTGTCGTGGCAGTCGGTCGATATGCAGATCTGGTCGCACCTGCTCGACACCCAAATGAGCCGTCTGCTGGGCAATACCCTGACCCTGGTGCTTGGCGTGGGCATCGGCGTTACCGTGCTTGGGGTGAGCCTTGCCTGGCTCACCAGCCTCTGCGAGTTCCCCGGGCGGCGCTGGCTCGACTGGGCCTTGATGCTGCCGTTCGCCATTCCGGCCTATGTGCTGGCGTTCGTATTCGTTGGCCTGCTGGATTTCGCCGGGCCGGTGCAGAGCGCCCTGCGTGAGCTGTTCGGGCCGATGCGCCTGCCGCGCGTGCGCTCGACCGGCGGGGTAATCACCGTGCTGGTGCTGGTGTTCTACCCCTACGTGTATCTGCTCGCGCGCAGCGCTTTCATGGCTCAGGGCAAAGGCCTGATGGAAGCAGCGCGGGTCCTGGGCCTTTCGCCGGTGCAGGCGTTCTGGCGGGTTGCGTTGCCGATGGCGCGGCCCGCCATCGGCGCCGGCATCGCCCTGGCGCTGATGGAAACCCTGGCGGATTTCGGCGCCGTAGCGGTGTTCAACTTCGACACCTTCACCACCGCCATCTACAAGACCTGGTACGGCTTCTTCAGCCTGTCCAGCGCGGCCCAGCTGGCCAGTTTGCTGCTGTTGGTGGTGATGCTGGTGCTGTATGGCGAACGCCGCGCTCGCGGTGCCAGCCGCAGCGGTAACGAGCGGCCACGGGTGCAGGCGTTGTATCACCTGCGCGGGCTCAAGGCGTGGGCGGCCAGCGGCTGGTGTCTGCTGGTGTTCGCCTGCGCCTTCGTCATCCCGCTGCTGCAACTGCTGGTGTGGTTCTGGCAGCGTGGCCGGCACGACCTTGATGAGCGCTATGTCGGCCTGGTCATGCACACCCTGTACCTTGGCGCGATGGCGGCACTGATCACGGTCAGCGCGGCGTTACTGCTGGCGTTTGCCCGCCGCCAGGCACCGACCGGGGCTATCCGCGCTGGTGTCGGCCTGGCCAACCTGGGTTATGCCTTGCCCGGCTCGGTGCTGGCGGTGTCGATCATGCTGGCGTTCAGTTACCTCGACAATCAACTGGTGGTGCCGCTGTCGCAATGGCTGGGCGGTGCCGGCCGGCCGTTGCTGCTGGGCAGCCTGGCGGCATTGTTGCTGGCCTATCTGATGCGCTTTATCGCGGTCGCCTATGGCCCGCTGGAAAGCAGCCTCGAGCGGATTCGACCGTCACTGCCGGAAGCCTCGCGCAGCCTCGGCGTCGGCGGGCCGAGATTGTTTTTCAAGGTATATCTGCCGTTGCTGGTACCGGGCGCTCTGAGCGCTGCCTTGCTGGTGTTCGTCGATGTGCTCAAGGAGATGCCGGCAACCTTGCTGATGCGTCCGTTCGGCTGGGATACCCTTGCCGTACGGGTGTTCGAGATGACCAGCGAGGGCGAGTGGGCACGCGCTTCGCTGCCCGCGCTGACGCTGGTGCTAGTCGGCCTGTTGCCGGTCATCGGCCTGATACGCCGTTCGGCCCGTCGCCCGGGTCAGACTCACTGAGGATGCCAGTCCGCGCCCTTGCCGCTACAATGCGCGCCATTCGCTGCGGCGGGTCCTACAAGATCAGGTGACGATTAAACGTCGCCGACCGTCGCCGCTTCGCCACGCCCGGAAGGAGAAACCCATGGGACAGCGCACACCTTTGTACGACTGGCATTTGGCGCTAGGCGCCAAGATGGTCGACTTTGGCGGTTGGGACATGCCCCTGCACTATGGCTCGCAAGTCGAGGAGCACCATCAGGTGCGCGCTGACTGCGGCGTATTCGACGTCTCGCACATGACGGTGATCGATGTCGATGGCCCAGCAGCCACACGCTGCTTGCAGTACCTGCTGGCCAATGACGTGGCCCGCCTCGGCAGTACAGGCAAGGCGCTCTACAGCACCCTGCTGAATGAACAGGGCGGGGTAGTCGACGACCTCATCGTGTATTGCACCGAAGCGGGCTATCGGCTGGTGGCCAATGCCGCTACCCGAGCCAAGGTCGTCGCCTGGCTGCAGGCGCACAGCGCCGGCTACGAGGTCAACGT
Source organism: Pseudomonas sp. BIGb0278 (assembly GCF_024809895.1). NCBI lineage: Bacteria > Pseudomonadati > Pseudomonadota > Gammaproteobacteria > Pseudomonadales > Pseudomonadaceae > Pseudomonas > Pseudomonas sp. BIGb0278. The sequence goes on along the minus strand of NZ_JANUEL010000002.1, from coordinate 514,445 downwards.
CACGCCACGTCCGGAGCTGGCCATTATCGCCATCCAGGGCCCCCGTGCTCGCGACAAGGTGGCTGAGCTGGTGTCCTGGTCGCGCGCAGCGCTGATCCGTGAGCTGCAGCCATTCGAAGGCGTGGCCGAGGGCGATTGGTTCATCGCGCGCACCGGCTACACGGGCGAAGACGGCCTGGAGATCATTCTGCCCGCCGAACAAGCCCCGGTTTTTTTCAATGACCTGGTTGGCGCCGGTATCGCCCCCAGTGGCCTCGGCGCGCGCGATACCTTGCGCCTGGAAGCCGGGATGAACCTGTACGGCCAGGACATCGACGAGCAGCACACCCCACAGACCTCCAACCTCGGCTGGTGTATTGCGTGGCAGCCGGCCGAGCGCGAGTTCATCGGCCGCAGTGCGCTGCTCAATGAAATCGAGCACGGCGTGCAGGAAAAACTGGTTGGGCTGGTGCTCGAAGAACGCGGCGTGCTGCGTGCCCATCAGGTAGTTCGCGTCGCCGGGATTGGCGAAGGGGAGATCACCAGTGGTAGTTTCTCTCCTACGCTGAGCAAGTCGATTGCCCTGGCGCGTGTGCCGATGGCCACCGGCGAGCGCGCCGAGGTCGAAATTCGCGGCAAGTGGTACCCGGTGCGGGTGGTCAAACCGACCTTCGTGCGCCACGGCAAGATTCTTATCTGAAAAATTACCTGGCGGGTCGACCGCTGATCCCTGACATCGAGGACCCTACGACATGAGCAATATTCCCGCCGAACTGCGTTTTGCCGAAAGCCACGAATGGGCACGGCTGGAAGCCGATGGCACGGTAACCGTTGGCATCAGCGATCACGCCCAGGAGGCTCTGGGTGACGTGGTTTTCGTTGAGCTGGCTGAAGTTGGCAAAGTGTTCGCAGCAGGCGACGCTGCTGGCGTGGTCGAGTCGGTCAAGGCCGCATCGGATATCTACGCGCCGGTGTCGGGCGAAGTGATTGCGGTCAACGAAGCCTTGGCGGACAGCCCCGAATCGCTCAACGACAGCCCTTATGAGTCGTGGATCTTCAAACTCAAGCCGACCAACACTGCCGAGCTGGACAAGCTGCTCGACGCCGCTGGCTACAAGGCCGCTATCGGCGAGTAATCGCCTCCGCTGCGGCGCTTATCGCTCCTGGGCCGGCACGGCTGGCCCAGGAGCGGTCGCTATCACTCAGTCGCCACCATCGGTAGCAACAGCGCGGGCTTATTCAGCTACAGCGTTTTTGGCCAGGATGGCATTGGCCAGTTGCATGTCGCTTGCCTCCAGGCCTGGATTGTCGGCTCGTACCTGACGCATCGCAGCTTCAAGGAACGGCCCGCGAATAGCCCCTGCACTGGCAACGAAGCTGCCGGCATCGTCCTGCGCAGCGACGATCATCTTGTGATCCTTGAACGTCAGGTAGGTCGACGCAGTAGTTGCGCCGGACGAGATGACGTTGTGCCAGAAACTGTCGGCCATGGCCGAGCCAACGGGCAGCGAAAGCAGGACAGCGGCGGCGATGGCTGTTTTGAAACGCATGCTGAAGTACCTAGGAGGGTGGGCGGATAATGCTTGCTTGGATGCTCGATACACAGGCCAAGTTCCTTGCGCGCTAAGGAATATTCGTCAGCTGCAGACGCTCAGCACTTCACTCAGACTGGTCAGCCCGCGGGCGATCTTGGCCTCACCGTCGCTGCGCAGATCGCGCAGGCCATCGCGCAGGGCATGCTGACGCAGCTCCGCCAGGTCGGTCGCCGGGCCAATGCTGCCGAGCAGGGCTGTACCCGGTGTGAGCAGCTCAAATAGCCCGATACGGCCCAGGTAACCGGTACTGCGGCATGCCCGGCAGGGGATAGGCGGCTGCGCTGACTGGCCTTTGCAGGTGGCGCACAGGGTGCGCACCAAGCGCTGGGCCATCACCCCGATCAATGTGGCTTTGATCAGGTAATCGGCAACGCCCAACTCTTGCAGGCGAACAATCGCTGCGCAGGCATCGTTGGTGTGCAGGGTCGACAACACCAGATGGCCGGTCAGCGCTGCCTGCATGGCCACCTGAGCGGTTTCACGGTCGCGAATCTCACCAATCATGATGATGTCCGGGTCTTGCCGCAGCAGGGCGCGCACGCCGTTGGCAAAGCCCAGGTCAAGGCTGGGCTGCACCTGCAGCTGGTTGAAAGCGGGTTCCAGCCGCTCGATCGGGTCTTCGATGGTGCACAGGTTGATCTCAGGCGTGGCCAACCGCTTGAGGCTCGCGTACAGCGTGCTGGTCTTGCCCGAGCCGGTCGGCCCGGTTACCAGAATGATGCCCTGACGCTGGCGCAGCAGTGCCTGCCAGCGGTGCCGCAGCTCGCCATCGAGGCCGAGCCGGTCGAAGTCCTCATGCAACTGCTGCGGGTCGAACAGGCGCAGCACCAGCTTTTCGCCAAACGGGGTGGGCAGGGTCGACAGGCGCAGCTCGACTTCCATCTCGCCGGCCAGCCGCGTCTTCAGGCGACCGTCCTGCGGTCGGCGTTTCTCCGCAACATCCATGCGGCCAAGATGCTTGAGGCGGCTCACCAGCGCCAGGGTCACGGCCAGCGGAAAGGCATACACCGTGTGCAGCAGGCCGTCGATGCGATAGCGCAGCTGGCCTTGTTCACGGCGCGGTTCGAGGTGGATATCGCTGGCGCGCTGCTCGATCGCGTACTGCAGCAGCCAGTCGACGATATGCACGATGTGCGCATCCTCCGCGCCAGCCTCGCCCTGGCGCTTGCCCAACTCCAGCAACTGCTCGAGCTCGCCAAGGCTGGCATCCTGTTGCAGGCCGGCACCCTGCACCGAGTGGGCCAGGCGGAACAGGCTCTGGCTCAGTTGGCGAATGTGCACCGGGCTGGCCAGCACACGCTGGACGCGCTTGCCCAGGCTGCGTGCCAGATCATGCTCCCACTCACGCTGAAAGGGCTGCGCACTGGCCACGGTGACGCTGTGCACATCGACCGCCAGAGCAAGGATGCCATGGCGGTCGGCGAAGGCGCGCGAGATCAGGCTGCCGACCTGGGCCAGGTCGATCTGCAGCGGGTCGAGCCGGACGAAGGGCTGCTGCACGACATCGGCCAGCCATTGGCACAGGCTGTCCAGATCGAGGACATGGCCGGGGCGCTGCTGATCGCTGAGGTTCAGGCTGGCGATGATTTCGAGCGGGTGGCTGCTGCACTGGTTTGGCTGCTCAAGGGCGCGCAGGACGTCACCGGGTTGCAGGCGGTGGTCGGCGAGCAGAGCGTCGAGGAGGCGTTTGAGGTCGAGGTCGTGGCTGTCTTGGGTATGCATCGCGGCGGCGTCCGTGCCGAAAAGGTACAGGCAAGGCTAGCCGCCTGGACAGCTTTGGCGTCGATGCAACGATTGCGGGGTTTTACTGGCTGAAATTTGCGTCGTATTCAGTAAATTGGGGCCGCTTTGCGCCCCTTCGCGGGTGAACCCGCTCCCACCGGGACTTGTAGCGCCGCCTAAACCTGTAGCCTGCGAAGCAGGCCCAGCACCTATCAGCCTGCTGCTACGCCTTGCAACTGCGGCAAGTTGCTCAGCTCGACTTCGCCGACACAAACCAGATTGCGCAGCTTCTGGGCGATGACTTCGGCGCGATGCCAGCTCAAACCATCAATGCCGATTTCCAGCTCCAGCCAGTCGCCCTGCTGACGCATCTGCACACTATTGGGCGTGAGGAACTGCATCGCGAACAGGTTCAGCACTCGGCACAGGCTGTCTGGCTCAGCCTCGGCTTGCAGTTGATAACGCACGTGGCTGTGCGCCGCGCTGGCGGCCCAGACGTCGGAGCGGGGCAGGGTGTCGGGCCGTTCAAGTGCGTTCATATGATTCTCCTCCAGGACGGAAGAAATTCTGCCACGCGGCAGGCGGCATTTTTTCGCTATGATTGAGACGATTTGTCAGCTAGGCAGATTGATCAATTCGCCTATTGGCGCCTTGGAGAATAATTAATGCAAAGCGAACTGGACGCCTATGACCGGCGCATCCTGCAGCTGCTACAAGAGGATGCTTCATTGTCCAGCGCGCAGATTGCCGAACGCGTCGGCCTGTCGCAGTCACCTTGCTGGCGGCGTATTCAACGGCTGAAGGAAGAGGGGGTGATTCGCGCTCAGGTGACCCTGCTCGACCGCAAGAAGGTCGGCCTGAATACACAGATCTTTGCCGAGGTGAAGCTCAACGCCCACGGGCGGTCCAACTTCGCCGGCTTCACCGAAGCGATCCGTGAATTCCCCGAGGTGCTGGAATGTTACGTGCTGATGGGGTCGGTCGACTTCCTGTTGCGCATTGTCACCCCGGACATCGAAGCTTACGAACGATTCTTCTTCGAAAAGCTGTCGAATGTGCCAGGGATCCAGGAGGTCAACTCGATCGTGGCCTTGTCCGAAATCAAGTCCACGACCAGCCTGCCGTTAGCGCGTTGACGGCGACTTGAGCAGGTGCTTCCAGGCGCGGTTCTGCTCGATCGCACGGGCCTGCTCGACGCGGGCGATCAGCAGTTCGTCGTTCTCTTCCTCGCCCAACGGCTGCTCAGCCAGCTTGTGCAGCTTGTTCAGCTCGCCATAGAGGCGATCCATTTGCGGCACGTCGAGCACCTGGCGGGCGTGGCGCAGCCAGGTCAGCAGGGTTTCGATGCGTGGCAACTGCTCGCCAAGGTCTTCCGGCTGCTGCACATAACGCTCTTGCAGCTTCAGCGCGCGGGCTTCTTCGCCGACCAGGTGTTGCAGCCAGTTGGCCAACTGCGCCTTGCCCTGGCGTTCGCCACGGCCTTTGCGCTCGACGGTCCAGGCGCGGGCCAGCAGCCAGCGTGAGGTTTCCAGCGAGAACTGGCCCCAGCGTGGGTCTTGCAGCTCTTCGCTGAACTGCTCGGGCGCGGCGCGGCGGACGTCTTCGTCGTCGTTACCGGCCTGTACCAGCGGGCGCCAGTCTTCCAGCAGCGCGTCGAGGCTGGCGCGCAGGGCGCTGGTGGTCGCGCGCGGCGCGGCCTGGCCCATGCTGCCGGCCAGGGCGCGCAGCTCGCTCAGGCACTGCACCCAGTCCTGCAGCAGGCGCCAGTGGCCGCTGTGGCGGTACTGCTCGGCCAGCCGTTGGCTGCTCGCCAGCAATTGCCAGGCCAGGGCGGTGAAGGCATCGTCGACCGGCATTTCGGCGTCGAGCTCGGCACTCGGCAGGTCCAGCTCGTAGCTGTCTGGCTCAAGCAGGCGATAGCCGCGCTCGGCCTTGCTGATGTCGCAGGGCATCAAGGGCAGGCTCGCGGCCAGCTCGGCGGCCAGTTCCAGCAGGGCTTCAGCGGAACCTTCGCGCAGCTCAAGCTCCAGCTCGCAGATTTCTTCCTTGCGCTTGCCAGCGATGACAAAGCCTTGGTCCAGCGCTGCTTCGATAACCACTTTGGCCTTGCCGCGGCCCCAGGAGATCTCGGCGAACTCGCGGGTGAAGTCGGTGGTGAACAGCGGTTTGATGGTCTTTTTGTCGAGCTCGGCGAGTTGCTCGGGCCAGCAGCTGGCGTCGAGTTTTTTCAGGTCGAGCTTGGCTTTTTCCAGCGGCCACTCGAATTCGTTGCGCTCAGACAGGCCTGCGACGCTCTGGCCACGGCACTTGAGGGTCTGGATGACGGCATCGCCATCGCGGCGCAGACGCAGGGCGACACGCGCGGCGGACAGCTCACGCTCAGGGGTGTCGAAGTACTGGTTGAGCAGTTCGCGGGTCTGCCAGCCGGACTTGTTGCGCTTCTTCAGCAGGGGGTGCTCACGAAGGGCGGTGAGAGTCTCGCGGCTGGCGCGGAGTTTGAGTTCGGTTTCTTTGTGCATCGCGGGCTCGAAGGAGGGGCATCGTTGCAAGGCAGTCTACAGCAGTCAGCCGTGCTGCTGTGATCCGACTGGTCGGTTGCCCCGGTGCAGCGGCCTTGCGCCGTCTACGTCAGGCGTTGTTATGATGGGCCGACGTTTTCGAGGAATCCGCGCATGCCGTTGCCATCGCTGAAAGACCAGTTCGCCGCCCTGATCGCCGCGCCATCGGTCAGTTGCACCCAGCCCGCACTGGATCAGTCCAACCGCGTGGTAATCGACTTGCTCGCCGGTTGGCTGGCTGACCTTGGCTTCACATGCGATATCCAGCAGGTCACCCCCGGCAAGTTCAACCTGCTGGCCAGCCGCGGCACGGGCCCTGGCGGGCTGATTCTGGCTGGCCACAGCGACACGGTGCCGTTCGACGAGCAGTTGTGGCAGAGCGACCCGCTGAAACTGACCGAGGTGGGCGATCGCTGGGTTGGGCTGGGTAGTTGCGACATGAAAGGTTTCTTCGCGCTGGTGATCGAGGCCGTGCTGCCGCTGCTCGAACATGACTTCAAACAACCCCTGCTGATCCTTGCTACGTGCGACGAAGAAAGCTCGATGTCCGGCGCCCGCGCCCTGGCCGAGGCCGGTCAGCCGCTTGGCCGCGCAGCGGTGATCGGCGAGCCGACCGGGCTCAGGCCGATTCGCCTGCACAAGGGCATCATGATGGAACGCATCGATATTCTCGGCCGCAGCGGCCATTCGTCAGACCCAAGCCTGGGCCACAGTGCGATGGAAGCGATGCACGCAGTGATGACCGAGATGATCGGCCTGCGCCAGCAATGGCAGCAAACCTACAGCAACCCGCAGTTCACCGTGCCGACGCCGACGCTGAACTTTGGCTGCATTCACGGTGGCGACAACCCCAACCGGATCTGCGGCCAGTGCGCGCTCGAGTTCGACCTGCGGCCATTGCCCGGGATGGACCCGGAGCAGCTGCGCGCGGCCATTCGCGCCAAGCTGGTGCCGCTGGCCGAGCAGCATCAGGTGAGCATCGACTACAAACCGTTGTTCCCTGAGGTGGCGCCGTTCGAGCAGGCCGCCGACAGCGAGCTGGTACGTGTGGCCGAGCGCTTGACCGGGCACCGCGCCGAAGCGGTGGCCTTCGCCACCGAGGCGCCGTACCTGCAACAGCTGGGCTGCGAGACCATTGTGCTTGGGCCGGGCGACATCGCCTGTGCTCACCAGCCCGGCGAATACCTTGAAATGTCACGTATCGAGCCTACCGTGCGTCTATTGCGTGACCTGATCAGGCACTATTGCCTGAGCTAAACGTCCATTGAGCTGATTCGTTCCTGCCTAGAGGAGAGTGCGCGTGACCGCAAGCCTGTTCCGACGATGACCTCGCACCGTTGTGCGTCTTGACCGTTCTCCGTCCACTTAGCCACAGGCCCTGTCATGCCCGATTACGTAACCTGGCTCCGCCACGCTTCGCCGTACGTCAATGCTCACCGTGACTGCACCTTCGTCGTCATGCTGCCCGGCGACGGCGTCGATCACCCCAACTTTGGCAATATCGTCCACGACCTGGTGCTGCTGCACAGCCTTGGCGTGCGCCTGGTGCTGGTGCACGGCTCGCGCCCGCAGATCGAAAGCCGCCTGGCCGCCCGTGGCCTGACCCCGCATTACCACCACGGCATGCGCATTACCGATGCCGCCACCCTGGATTGCGTGATCGACGCGGTCGGCGCCTTGCGCGTGGCAATCGAGGCGCGCCTGTCGATGGACATGGCCTCCTCGCCTATGCAGGGCGCACGACTGCGCGTGGCGTCCGGCAACCTGGTCACTGCACGGCCGATCGGCGTGCTCGAAGGGGTCGACTACCACCACACCGGTGAAGTCCGCCGGATCGACCGCAAGGGCATCAATCGCTTGCTCGACGAACGCTCGATCGTGCTGCTGTCGCCGCTGGGCTACTCGCCGACCGGCGAGATCTTCAATCTGGCCTGCGAAGACGTCGCCACCCGCGCAGCTATCGAACTGGCCGCCGACAAACTGCTGCTGTTTGGCGCCGAACCCGGCCTGCTCGATGAAAACGGTCGGCTGGTGCGCGAGCTGCGCCCGCAACAGATCGCGCCGCACCTGGCACGGCTGGGCAGCGACTATCAGGGCGAACTGCTCGATGCCGCCGGCGAGGCGTGCAAGGGCGGCGTGGCGCGTAGCCATATCGTCAGTTATGCCGAAGACGGTGCGCTGCTCACCGAGCTGTTCACCCGCGACGGCGGCGGCACTTTGGTGGCGCAGGAGCAGTTCGAGATCGTCCGTGAGGCGAGCATCGAAGACGTCGGTGGTTTGCTTGAGCTGATCAGCCCGCTGGAAGAGCAGGGCATTCTCGTGCGCCGTTCGCGCGAGGTGTTGGAGCGTGAGATCGAGCAGTTCAGTGTGGTCGAGCGCGACGGTCTGATCATCGCCTGTGCGGCGTTGTACCCGATTGCCGATTCGTCGGCGGGGGAGCTGGCGTGCCTGGCGGTCAACCCGGAGTACCGCCACGGCGGCCGTGGCGATGACCTGCTCGAGCGGATCGAATCGCGGGCGCGCACGCTCGGGCTGAAGACCCTGTTCGTGCTGACCACGCGCACTGCGCACTGGTTTCGCGAACGCGGCTTCGAGCCCAGTGGCGTCGAGCGGCTGCCGGCGGCGCGGGCTTCGCTGTACAACTTCCAGCGCAACTCGAAGATCTTCGAGAAGACCCTGTAAACCTCACGCCACTATGAAAAACGCCGTCTGATCAGACGGCGTTTTCATTTACACGGTGTGCAGATACCAGTTGTACTCGAGGTCGGAGATCGAGTGCTCGAACTCCTCCAGCTCGCTTTCCTTGCACGCGACAAAGATGTCGATGTACTTCGGATCGATGTACTTGTTCAGCACTTCGCTGTCGTCCAGCTCGCGCAGGGCATCGCGCAGGTTGTTCGGCAGGCTCTGATCAAGCTGCTCGTACGAGTTGCCTTCGATCGCCGGGCCCGGTTCGATCTTGTTGGTCAGGCCGTGGTGCACGCCTGCCAGCACCGCTGCCATCATCAGGTACGGGTTGGCGTCGGCGCCCGCTACACGGTGCTCCAGGCGGACCGAGTCGGGCGAGCCGGTCGGCACGCGCACGGCGACGGTACGGTTGTCCAGGCCCCAGCTCTGTGCGTTGGGCACGTAGAACTGCGAACCGAAGCGGCGGTACGAGTTGACGTTCGGGCACAGGAACGCCATCGACGCGGGCAGGGTCTCGAGCACACCGCCGACTGCGTGGCGTAACGCGGCGTTCTGCTCGGGATCCTCGCTGGTGAAGATGTTGTGGCCATCTTTGTCCAGGATCGAGATGTGCACATGCAGGCCATTGCCAGCCTGGCCGGGGTACGGCTTGGCCATGAACGTGGTGTCCATTTCATGGTCGTAGGCAATGTTCTTGATCAGACGCTTGAGCAGCACTGCATAGTCGCAGGCCTTGAGCGCATCAGGCACATGGTGCAGGTTGACTTCGAACTGCGCCGGGGCGCTTTCCTTGACGATGGCGTCAGCCGGGATGCCTTGCTCTTTGGCACCTTCAAGGATGTCCTGCAGGCAGTCGGCGTATTCGTCGAGGTCGTCGATCAGGTAGACCTGAGTCGACTGCGGGCGTTTGCCCGAGATCGGCGAGCGCGGCGGCTGTGGACGGCCGTTCACGTTTTCCTGGTCGATCAGGTAGAACTCGAGTTCGAATGCGGCGCAGATGGTCAGGCCCATGTCGTCGAACTTGCTCACGACCTGGCGCAGCACTTCACGTGGATCGGCGAAGAACGGCTCGCCTTCGATCTCGTGCATGGTCATCAGCAGCTGAGCCGTAGGGCGCTTCTGCCACGGCTCGTTGCACAGGGTGTCAGGGATCGGGTAGCAGATGCGGTCCGCATCGCCGATGTCCAGACCCAGGCCCGTGCTTTCAACGGTCGAACCGTTGATGTCGAGGGCGAAGAGGGAGGCCGGCAGGTTGATGCCTTTCTCGTAAACCTTGTGGAGGCTGGTGCGCTCAATGCGCTTGCCGCGCACCACACCATTCATATCTGCAATCAGAAGGTCAACGTAGAGAACCTCAGGATGTTCCTTAAGGAACGCGTTCGCTTCGTTAAGCTGAACGGCACGCGGGGGTACCGACATGATGCAACACCTTTGTTGTTAAAAATATCAATCAAGGGGGGCTTGCAGTTCCAGTCAATCGGAAACGCAAACCGAAGTCAAGCCAACCCCTTAACGCCCTGAAATGGCACATCTACGGCAGATTTGCTGCATATCGGGGCGAAGCATTATCCGCTATTTAAGCCGAAAAGGGTTATCTCGGCCTGCCTGTCTTTTATTTTTTACGGAGGTGTTGTGTAAAAAAATGAACAAGGCTAAGCTCGGTCGCAACCCAAAACACAATAATACGAGGGTCATATGGTCCGCTTGTCGCGACCTGCAGGTGCTGTCTGTGCAGTGCTTTCAGGGACTCAATCCGTCCGCCGCAAGGGCAACGCTCAGCCATTTGCTGAGGCTGATGCTCTGGCCGCAATAATTGACGGTCGCCCCGGTCCATACGCCTTACGTCGCAGTCTGCTGCACCCCCTTCGCTTGTTCTGCCCTGTGAATGCTTCAAGGAATCCCGCCGTCGGCGTGGTTCCGATGACGTCCTGTGCGCGCAGTTTTGCAATGCCCGGCTACTCCATCCAGAATCAAGGCGCGGGTCTGCTGCGGCCCTTGCGCCGAGCCGGCTACCGCCTTGATCGACGCCCGACGTCAGCACTGCCCGAGCTATCCCGACCGGGCCACCTTACCTCCTGAGGTATTTATGAGTAACAACCTCGACCAGCTCACCGATTGGTTGAAAGAACACAAGATCACCGAAGTGGAATGCATGATCAGCGACCTGACCGGCATCACCCGCGGCAAGATCTCGCCGACCAACAAGTTTATCGCCGAAAAGGGCATGCGCCTGCCTGAGAGCGTGCTGCTGCAGACCGTGACCGGCGACTATGTCGACGATGACATCTATTACGAACTGCTCGACCCGGCCGACATCGACATGATCTGCCGACCTGACGAGAACGCGGTGTTTCTCGTGCCTTGGGCCATCGAGCCAACTGCTCAGGTGATCCACGACACCTACGACAAAAAGGGCAACCCGATCGAGCTGTCGCCGCGCAACGTATTGAAGAAAGTGCTCAAGCTCTACAGCGACAAGGGCTGGCAGCCAATCGTCGCGCCGGAGATGGAGTTCTACCTGACCAAGCGCAGCGAAGACCCGGACTTCCCGCTGCAGCCGCCGGTAGGCCGCTCGGGCCGCCCGGAAACCGGCCGCCAGTCGTTCTCGATCGAAGCCGCCAACGAATTCGACCCGCTGTTCGAAGACGTCTATGACTGGTGCGAACTACAGCAGCTGGACCTCGACACGCTGATCCACGAAGACGGCACGGCGCAGATGGAGATCAACTTCCGTCACGGTGATGCACTTCACTTGGCCGACCAGATACTGGTGTTCAAACGGACCATGCGCGAGGCTGCGCTCAAGCACAACGTTGCCGCCACCTTCATGGCCAAGCCAATGACCGGCGAGCCGGGCAGCGCCATGCACCTGCACCAGAGCGTGGTCGACATGCAGACCGGCAAGAACATCTTTGCCAACGCCGACGGCAGCATGAGCGCGCTGTTCCTCAACCACATCGGCGGGCTGCAGAAGTTCATCCCGTATGTGTTGCCGCTGTTCGCCCCCAACGTCAACTCGTTCCGCCGCTTCCTGCCCGATACCTCGGCGCCGGTCAACGTCGAGTGGGGTGAAGAAAACCGCACCGTCGGCCTGCGTGTGCCGGATGCCGGGCCGCAGAACCGCCGAGTCGAGAACCGTCTGCCAGGCGCCGATGCCAACCCGTACCTGGCCATCGCTGCCAGCCTGCTGTGTGGCTACATCGGCATGATCCAGGCCATCGAACCAAGCGCACCGGTGCAGGGCCGTGGCTACGAGCGGCGCAACCTGCGCCTGCCGCTGACCCTGGAAGATGCACTGGAACGCATGGAGAACTGCCATGAGCTGGAGCAGTACCTGGGCAAGAAATTCATCGCCGGCTACGTCGCCACCAAGCGCGCCGAACATGAAAACTTCAAACGCGTGATCAGCTCCTGGGAACGTGAATTCCTGCTGTTTGCCGTCTGAACCAAACCCGGCCCGCAGGAGCGCGGCTGTCGTACAACGGAGAAGCACATGAGCGTCAACAACCCGCAAACCCGTGACTGGCAAACCCTCAGCGGTGAGCACCACCTGGCCCCTTTCAGCGACTACAAACAGCTGAAGGAGAAGGGCCCGCGCATCATCACCAAGGCTGAGGGCGTGCACCTGTGGGACAGCGAGGGTCACAAGATCCTCGACGGCATGGCCGGGCTGTGGTGCGTTGCGGTCGGTTACGGGCGTGAAGAGCTGGTGCAGGCGGCAGAGAAGCAGATGCGCGAGCTGCCGTACTACAACCTGTTCTTTCAGACCGCCCACCCGCCGGCGCTGGAGCTGGCCAAGGCGATCAGCGACGTGGCCCCGGCGGGCATGACTCATGTGTTTTTCACCGGCTCCGGCTCAGAAGGCAACGACACCGTGCTGCGCATGGTTCGCCATTACTGGGCGCTCAAGGGTAAGCCGCACAAGCAGACCATCATTGGTCGCATCAACGGCTATCACGGCTCGACCGTGGCCGGTGCCAGCCTGGGCGGCATGAGTGGCATGCACGAGCAGGGCGGCTTGCCGATCCCGGGCATCGTGCATATTCCTCAGCCGTATTGGTTCGGTGAGGGCGGTGACATGAGCCCGGACGCCTTCGGTGTGTGGGCGGCCGAGCAGTTGGAACAGAAGATTCTCGAAGTCGGCGAAGACAATGTTGCGGCGTTTATCGCCGAGCCGATCCAGGGTGCTGGCGGGGTGATCATTCCACCAGAAACCTACTGGCCGAAGATCAAGGAGATCCTCGCCAAATACGACATCCTGTTCGTTGCCGATGAAGTGATCTGCGGTTTCGGCCGCACCGGCGAGTGGTTCGGTTCGGACTACTACGACCTCAAGCCTGACCTGATGACCATCGCCAAGGGGCTGACCTCCGGTTACATCCCCATGGGCGGTGTGATCGTGCGTGACAAGGTGGCCCAAGCACTCAGCGAAGGCGGCGATTTCAACCACGGCTTCACCTACTCCGGGCACCCGGTGGCGGCTGCGGTCGGCCTGGAAAACCTGCGCCTGCTGCGCGATGAGCACATCGTCGAGCGCGCCAGGACAGAAGCGGCACCGTATTTGCAAAAGCGTTTGCGTGAGCTGCAGGACCACCCATTGGTAGGCGAAGTGCGCGGCCTTGGCTTGCTCGGCGCGATCGAGCTGGTCAAGGACAAGGCAACTCGCAGCCGTTATGAGGGCAAGGGCGTCGGCATGATCTGCCGTAACTTCTGCTTCGACAATGGCCTGATCATGCGCGCCGTAGGCGACACCATGATCATCGCACCGCCGCTGGTGATCTCCCATGCCGAGATCGACGAACTGGTGGAAAAGGCGCGCAAGTGCCTGGACTTGACCTATGAGGCGGTGAAATAGCCGCCTGCTACGCTAGCGTTGTGACATTAAGCGGTTACAAGGGTCTGCTGTTGTTGATACAGCGCCTTGTAACTTGCCAGACTAGCGACTGATTCAGTCGCCCAGCGCTTGCACCATGGGACCTGGCTGCTGAACAGATGGCTTGATAATAAATTCTGGAGCATTACGCATGAAGAAAATGGGCAAGACGTTGCTGGCCGCCGCCCTCATGGGTGCCATGGCTACCGCAGTTCAGGCTGACGACAAAGTACTCCACGTCTACAACTGGTCGGACTACATTGCCCCGGATACCGTGGCCAAGTTCGAAAAGCAGACCGGCATCAAAGTGGTCTACGACGTGTTCGACAGCAACGAGACCCTCGAGGCCAAGCTGCTGGCAGGCAAGTCTGGCTACGACATCGTCGTACCGTCGAACAACTTCCTCGCCAAACAGATCAAGGCCGGCGTCTATCAGGAGCTGGATCGCTCCAAGCTGCCCAACTGGAAAAACCTCGACGAAGACCTGCTCAAGGCCGTTGGCGATGCCAGCGACGAAGGCAACAAGCACGCCTTCCCGTACATGTGGGGTTCGATCGGTATCGGCTACAACCCGGAGAAGGTCAAGGCCGCGCTGGGCGTGGACAAGATCGACTCGTGGGACACCGTGTTCAAGCCAGAGAACATGGCCAAGCTCAAGAGCTGCGGCGTGACCTTCCTCGACGCCCCGACCGAAATGATCCCGGCCGCCTTGCACTACCTGGGCAAGCCGACCAACAGCAAAGACAAGGCTGACCTGAAAGCAGCCGAAGACCTGTTCATGAAGATCCGCCCATCGGTGGCGTACTTCCACTCGTCCAAGTACATCTCCGACCTTGCCAACGGCAACATCTGTGTTGCAGTCGGCTACTCGGGTGACCTCGAACAGTCCAAAGCCCGTGCTCACGAGGCTGGCGACAAGGTCAAGCTGGCGTACACCATTCCCAAGGAAGGTGCCGGCACCTTCTACGACATGGTCGCCATCCCCAAGGATGCCAGCAACCTCGACGCTGCCTATCAGTTCATGAACTACCTGCTGCAGCCTGAAGTCATGGCCGAGATCACCAACGCCGTGCGCTTCCCGAACGGCAACAAGGCGGCGACTGCCCTGGTCGACAAGGACATCACCAGCGACCCGGCCATCTACCCGTCGGATGCGGTGAAGAAACAGCTGTACGCAATCAGCGATCTCGATGCAGGCACCCTGCGTCTGATCACCCGCAGCTGGACCAAGATCAAGTCGGGCAAGTAAGCCTGAGTGAAAGCCTCTGGGCCGCGGTTTTCGGCCCGGAGGCGCACTGCGACGAATAAGTTTGCCGCAGCGTTCCTGCAAGGGTAAGTTGCGCGCCGGTTTTGCCAGTCTGGCGGCGCCTTTATCACTGACGGCTACCGTCACCGAATGCACTGTTTGCCAAGGAGCATCCACTTGTCTAAATCTGTACTTCGCAAGGCCTTGCTGGCCGGAGCGGGCCTGACGCTGGCATGCAGCGTCCAAGCGGCGCCTACGGTGCATCTGTACAACTGGTCGGACTACATCGGGCCAACCACCCTCGCCGATTTCGAGAAAGAAACCGGGATCAAACCAGTGCAGGACGTTTTCGACTCTAACGAAACCCTGGAAGGCAAGCTGCTCGCCGGTCGTACCGGCTATGACGTGGTCGTGCCGTCCAACCATTTCCTCGGCAAGCAGATCAAGGCGGGCGCATTCCAGAAGCTCGACCGCAGTCTGCTGCCCAACTATGCCAACCTCGACCCGGCGCTGATGAAGCGCCTGGAGAAGAACGACCCCGGCAATCTCTACGCCGTGCCGTATCTGTGGGGCACCAATGGCATCGGTTACAACGTCGACAAGGTCAAGGCCGTGCTCGGCGTCGACAGCATCGACTCGTGGGCAGTGCTGTTCGAACCGGAAAACATGAAGAAGCTGTCCAAATGCGGTGTGGCCTTCCTCGATTCGGCTGACGAAATGCTGCCCGCGGTGCTCAACTACATGGGCCTCGATCCCAACAGCAGCAACCCCAAGGATTACGCCGCCGCCGAGAAAAAGCTGCTGGCCGTGCGCCCATACGTGACCTACTTCCATTCCTCCAAATACATCACCGACCTGGCCAACGGCGACATCTGCGTGGCCGCCGGTTTCTCCGGTGATGTGTTCCAGGCCAAGGCCCGCGCTGAAGAAGCGAAGAAGGGTGTCAACCTGGCCTACGCGATTCCCAAGGAAGGCGGCAACCTCTGGTTCGATGTACTGGCGATTCCGGCCGACTCGAAAAACAGCAAAGAGGCCCACGCTTTCATCAACTATCTGCTCAAGCCTGAGGTTATCGCCCAGGTCAGCGATTACGTCGGTTACGCCAACCCGAACCCCAAGGCTGGCGCGCTGATGGACCAGGATGTCAGGAACGACGCCGCGGTTTACCCACCGCAGGAAGTACTGGACAAGATGTTCGTCAACAGCGAGTTGCCGCCCAAGGTGCAACGTTTGATGACCCGCAGCTGGACCAAGGTCAAGTCGGGCAAATAATCATCCAGACCCGCCTCCTTGAGGGCGGGCTTAAAAATCTTGTTGGGAGTTTCACTCATGGCAGTTGCCTCCAGTGCCTATAAGAAAGCCCTCGAGGGTGGCCAGCAACCCAAGCAGGTGCTGGTCAAGATCGACCGGGTCACGAAGAAGTTCGACGAAACAATTGCCGTGGACGATGTGTCCCTGGAAATCCGCAAAGGCGAGATCTTCGCCCTGCTGGGTGGCTCCGGCTCCGGTAAATCGACCCTGCTGCGCATGTTGGCCGGGTTCGAGCGGCCGAGCGAAGGGCGCATCTATCTGGATGGCGTCGACATCACCGACATGCCGCCGTACGAGCGGCCGATCAACATGATGTTCCAGTCCTACGCCTTGTTCCCGCACATGACCGTGGCGCAGAACATCGCCTTCGGCCTGCAGCAGGACAAGATGCCCAAGGCCGAGATCGACGCCCGCGTGGACGAGATGCTCAAGCTGGTGCACATGACCCAGTACGCCAAGCGCAAGCCGCACCAGCTGTCCGGTGGCCAACGCCAGCGGGTGGCGCTGGCGCGCTCGCTGGCCAAGCGGCCGAAATTGCTGCTGCTCGATGAGCCGATGGGCGCGCTGGACAAAAAGCTGCGCTCGCAGATGCAGCTGGAACTTGTGCAGATCATCGAGCGGGTCGGCGTGACCTGCGTGATGGTGACCCACGACCAGGAAGAAGCCATGACCATGGCCGAGCGCATCGCCATCATGCACCTGGGCTGGATCGCTCAGATCGGCTCGCCGATCGACATCTACGAAACCCCCACCAGCCGCCTGGTGTGTGAGTTCATCGGCAACGTCAACCTGTTCGAAGGGCAGGTGGTCGACGACGCCGAGGGACACGCGCTGATCGCCAGCCCCGAGCTTGAGCGCAATATCTACGTCGGCCACGGTGTTTCCACCTCGGTCGAGGACAAGAGCATCCTCTACGCGCTGCGTCCAGAGAAGATGCTGGTCACCACCGAGCAGCCCAGCTACGAATACAATTGGTCGCGCGGCAAGGTGCATGACATCGCCTACCTGGGCGGCCACTCGGTGTTCTACGTTGAGCTGCCGAGCGGCAAGATCGTCCAGTCGTTCGTGGCCAACGCCGAGCGCCAGGGCACCCGCCCAACCTGGGGCGACGAAGTCTACGTGTGGTGGGAAGACGACAGCGGCGTGGTACTGCGCTCATGAAAATCCGCAAGCTCAAGCGAGCCTTCCAGCGGCTGGTCCCGGAGGGACGGCACCTGGTGATCGGCGTGCCGTTCATCTGGCTGTTCCTGTTCTTCATGCTGCCGTTCTTCATCGTGTTGAAGATCAGCTTTGCCGAAGCCGACGTGGCGATCCCGCCGTACACCGAGATCTACACCTACGTCGAAGACAAGATTCAGTTGGTGCTCAACCTGGCCAACTATGGGCTGTTGACCGAGGATGAGCTGTATATCTCGGCCTACCTCGGCTCGTTGAAGATGGCCTTCATCAGCACCGTGCTGTGCCTGCTGATCGGTTATCCGATGGCCTATGCCATCGCCAACGCGCGCAAGGAAAGCCAGACGGTTTTGCTGCTGCTGATCATGATGCCGACCTGGACCGCGATCCTGATCCGGGTCTACGCCTGGATGGGCATCCTCAGCAACAACGGGTTGCTCAACAGCTTCCTGATGTGGATCGGTCTGATCGATCAGCCACTGCAGATCCTCAACACCAACCTGGCGGTGTATATCGGCGTGGTCTATTCATACCTGCCGTTCATGATCCTGCCGTTGTTCGCCAACCTCGTGAAGCACGACCAGAGCCTGCTGGAAGCCGCTTCGGACCTCGGTTCGAGCACCTTCAACAGCTTCTGGAAGATCACCGTGCCGCTGTCGAAAAACGGCATCATTGCCGGCTGCATGCTGGTGTTCATTCCGGTGGTGGGTGAGTTCGTCATTCCGGAACTGCTCGGCGGTCCGGAAACCCTGATGATCGGTAAAGTGCTGTGGCAGGAATTCTTCAACAACCGTGACTGGCCGGTAGCCTCGGCGCTGGCGGTAGTGATGCTGGCGATCCTGATCGTACCGATCCTGCTGTTCAACCGTAGCCAGGCCAAAGAGATGGAGGGCAGAGCATGAAGCGTTTCAGTTTTTCCAAGCTGATGCTGGTGCTCGGCTTGCTGTTCATCTACCTGCCGATGCTGATCCTGGTGATCTACTCGTTCAACGCCTCCAAGCTGGTAACGGTATGGGGCGGCTGGTCGCTGAAGTGGTACATCGGTCTGCTCGACAACACCCAGCTGATGGGCTCGGTGATGCGCTCGCTGGAGATCGCCTGCTACACCGCGGTCGCCGCGGTGGCGCTGGGTACCCTGGCCGCGTTCGTGCTGACCCGGGTCACCCGCTTCAAGGGCCGCACGCTGTTCGGTGGCCTGGTCACGGCGCCGTTGGTCATGCCCGAGGTGATCACCGGTCTGTCGCTGTTGCTGCTGTTCGTGGCCATGGCGCAGATGATCGGCTGGCCGCAGGAGCGCGGCATCGTCACCATCTGGATCGCCCACACCACGTTCTGCGCAGCCTACGTGGCGGTAGTGGTGTCGGCGCGCCTGCGTGAACTGGACCTGTCGATCGAAGAAGCGGCGATGGACCTCGGTGCCAAGCCGTGGAAGGTGTTCTTCCTGATCACCATCCCGATGATCGCGCCGTCGCTGGCGGCGGGCGGCATGATGTCGTTCGCGTTGTCGCTGGATGACCTGGTACTGGCCAGCTTCGTCTCTGGGCCGGGCTCGACTACCTTGCCGATGGAAGTGTTCTCGGCAGTGCGGCTCGGGGTCAAACCCGAGATCAACGCCGTGGCCAGCCTGATCCTGCTGTCGGTATCGCTGGTGACCTTCATGGTCTGGTACTTCAGCCGCCGCGCTGAAGAGCATCGCCGCAAGGCCATCCAGCAGGCTATCGAGGAGGGTGCAGCGGCAAGCGTTGGCCAGCCTCAGGTACGTCGCCCGGCGCAGACTGCAGCGTCCGTCTGACCTACCTCGGGGGCCGCTTCGCGGCCCTTCGCGGGTAAACCCGCTCCCACAGGCATCGCGATCGTTTCAAGGGCATCGCGGTGCCAGTGGCGGCCCCGATACCGCTCAGCTTTCAATGGTGTGTGAGTGATCCGTACTTGCTGGGTCACCTCATTTTCATGAGTTCCTCAGAACCCTGTAGGAGCGGGTTTACCCGCGAAGGCCACGACACGGAATTACTGCCAGACCGTATCCCAATGCGGGTAATCGCCAATGCTGTCGACAAGCTTGGCCCGTACTGGGTTCTCAACGATATACGTCGCTACACTGCGCATGCTTTCTTCCCTACGCAGCGCCCGATCCTGATACCCGGCTTGCCAAACCGGCTTATAGCGAACGCCGGCCTTGTGCAAGGCAAGACTGGATCTCGACTTGAACCTGCGCATCAAAGTCCCCAGCGTCACCGACTTCAATTCGATCAGCCAATGCACATGATCTGGCATCACCGCCCAGGCCAACGACTGGCAGTCCTGTTCCTGATCTGACAAACGCAGCTGCTGCACAACGATGCGTGCTGTGTGTAATTGACCAAACAGCGCTTCACGCTGATGAGTGACCGTGGTCAGTAAATAACGCCTGCCAGGCTCGGACCAGCGGCCACGGCGCAGCAGGTAGGATTCGGCGAATGTCATGGTTCTTCCTTGAGTTTGACGCCCTCTTGAACCGTAGCCGTTGCCGCATGGAGAACGCGGTGCTTCTCGTTTCCGGGTATGACATTCGTGACTCTTTACAGGATCAGTCAGGCTGACTGACCCCTATCAGTGCCGATTGCGGAACCCTGATCTACGCTAACAGTCGCATCCCTCGAACCATTCGCGCGCAAGCAAGGAGCACGCATGCCGTTGAGGCGCCTATTGTCGGTCGCTTGCCTGGGTTATTTGTCGCTATTGGTGGGTTGCAAAGAAGAAATTGCCCCGCCGGAATTGCCCAGAGTAGGTGTACAGCAAGTCCAGACCACAGATTTTGCCGCCAACGTGACCCTTACCGGTGACGTGCAGGCGCGTGTGCAGACCGACCTGTCTTTCAGGGTCGGCGGCAAGATCATCTCGCGCAGCGTCGACGTCGGTGATCACGTCAAGGCCAATCAGGTGCTGGCGCGGCTCGATCCCAAGGACCTGCAGAACAACGTCGACTCGGCCAAGGCCGAGGTATTTGCTGCGCAGGCGCGGGTAACCCAGACCAGCGCGGCCTTCGTTCGCCAGCAGAAACTGCTGCCCAAGGGCTACACCAGCCGCAGCGAATATGATTCTGCCGAGGCGGCGCTGCGCGGCAATCAAAGTGCTTTGAAGGCCGCTCAGGCGCAGTTGGCCAATGCCAGGGAGCAACTGAGCTACACCGCGCTGGTTGCCGACGCCGATGGCGTCATCACCTCGCGCCAGGCCGAGGTTGGCCAGGTGGTGCAGGCGACCATGCCGATCTTTGGCCTGGCCGTGGACGGTGATCGCGATGCGGTCTTCAACGTCTACGAATCGCTGCTGATGGCGCCGCCCAGCGACGCGCCAGTGATCGTGAAGCTGCTCGACAACCCGCAGGTGCAGGCGCAGGGCCAGGTGCGCGAAGTGACCCCGACGGTGTCCGCCGACAGCGGCACGGTGCAGATCAAGGTCGCCCTGCAGAGTGTGCCCGCCGGCATGCAACTCGGCTCGCCCGTCACCGCCAGCGGCCGCACCCAGGGCCGGCCGAGCATCGAACTGCCGTGGTCGGCCTTGACCAAGGCGCTCAAGGAGCCGGCAGTGTGGGTGGTCGGTGAGGGCGACAAGGTTGAACTGCGCCCAGTCCAGGTCGGCCGCTATCTCACCGGCAGAGTGGTGATTGCCGATGGCGTCAAAGGCGGCGAGACCGTGGTGGTCAGCGGCGGGCAGCTGTTGCACCCCGGTATGCAGGTCGAGAAAGTCAACGCCAAGGACGGAGGCGCCGCGCCATGAAAGCAGTGCTGCTGATACTCTGCTCGGCTGCGCTGCTGGGCGGCTGTGGCAAGGACGAGGAGGCTGCCGAACCGGTCCGCCCGGTGCTGTCGACCGTGGTCCAGCCGCAGGTTCAGGCGCAGTTGGGGCGCTTCGCCGGGACGATCCAGGCTCGCTATGAAAGCACCCTGGGCTTTCGCGTGTCAGGACGGATCGCCCGGCGCTGGCTCGATGTCGGCGCCCAGGTCAAACCGGGCGATATCCTCGCCACCCTCGACCCGACCGATCAACAGAACCAGCTGCGCGCCGCCGAGGGCGACCTGGCGCGGGTCCAGGCGCAGTGGATCAATGCCCAGGCCAATGCCCGTCGCCAGCAGCAGCTGTACGACCGCGGCGTTGGCGCCCAGGCGCAACTGGACATCGCCCAGACCGACTTGAAAACCACCGGTGCCTCGCTCGAACAAGCGCGCGCCGCAGTCAGCCAGGCCCGCGACCAGCTCGACTACAGCACCCTGCGCAGCGACAACGCCGCGGTGGTCACCGCCTGGCGTGCCGAGGCCGGGCAAACCGTCAGCGCTGGCCAGGAAGTGGTCACGCTGGCCCGCCCCGACGTCAAAGAGGCGGTCATCGACCTGCCAATCGGCCTGGCCGAACAATTGAGCAAAGACCTGACTTTCACTGTTGCCGCGCAGCTCGACCCTGCGGTCAATACCACCGCGACCCTGCGCGAGCTGGAGCCGCAAGCCGACGCCACCACCCGCACCCGGCGTGCGCGGTTGACCCTGGCCAGTACCCCCGCAGCGTTCCACCTGGGCACGGCGATCAGCGTCAACCTGTCCTCGGCGGTCACCCCGCGTAGCGAGTTGCCGCTGAGCGCCTTGCTCGAACGCGACGGCAAGACCCAGGTGTGGGTCCTCGACACTCAACAAAAGACCGTGGCCCTGCGCGACGTGACCCTGATCGACCGCACCGCCAGCAGCATCGTCGTGGCCTCCGGCGTGCAGCCGGGCGAGCGCGTGGTGACTGCCGGCGTGAACAGCTTGAAGCCCGGCCAGCCGGTCAGCTTTGACGAGGATGCGCAATGAAAGGAAGCTTCAACCTGTCCGAATGGGCGCTCAAGCATCAGTCCTTTGTCTGGTACCTGATGTTCGTCAGTGTGCTGATGGGGGTGTTCTCCTACTTCAACCTGGGCCGTGAAGAAGACCCGTCGTTCACCATCAAGACCATGGTCATCCAGACCCGCTGGCCCGGCGCGACCCAGGACGAGACGCTCAATCAGGTCACTGACCGCATCGAGAAAAAGCTCGAAGAGCTGGACTCGCTCGATTACGTCAAAAGCTATACCCGCCCCGGTGAGTCGACGGTCTATGTGTATCTGCGCGATACCACCAAGGCGCCGGATATTCCGGCCATCTGGTACCAGGTGCGCAAGAAGATCGACGACATTCGCGGCCAGTTCCCCAAAGGTATTCAGGGCCCGGCGTTCAACGATGAATTCGGCGACGTTTACGGCACCATCTATGCCTTCACCGCCGATGGCCTGAGCCAGCGGCAACTGCGCGATTACGTCGAGCAGGCCCGCGCCGAAGCCCGCGAAGTGCCTAACATCGGCAAGATCGAGCTGTTTGGCGTGCAGGACGAAGTGCTCTACCTGAACTTCTCGACGCGCAAACTGGCGGCGCTGGGGATCGACCAGCGCCAGGTCATGCAGGCTCTGCAAGCACAGAACGCAGTTACCCCAGCGGGGGTGATCGAGGCCGGCCCTGAGCGGATTTCGGTGCGCACCAGCGGCCAGTTCAGCTCCGAGAAAGACCTCGAGGGCGTCAACCTGCGGATCAATGATCGCTTCTTCCGCCTGGCCGACATCGCCAATATCCAGCGCGGCTATACCGACCCGCCTGCACCGATGTTCCGTTACAACGGCCAGCCGGCGATTGGCCTGGCCATTGGCATGAAAGCCGGCGGCAACATCCAGGCGTTCGGCGCCGAGATGAAAGCCAAGATGGACCAGATCATCACCAACCTGCCGGTCGGGGTTGGTGTGCACACCGTGTCGGATCAGGCCGTGGTAGTGAAGAAGGCAGTTGGCGGCTTCACCAGTGCCTTGTTCGAGGCGGTACTGATCGTGTTGGCGGTAAGCTTCGTCAGCCTCGGCGTGCGCGCCGGGCTGGTGGTGGCGTGCTCGATCCCGTTGGTGCTGGCGATGGTGTTCCTGTTCATGGAATACAGCGGCATCACCATGCAGCGGATCTCGCTGGGTGCCCTGATCATCGCCCTCGGCCTGCTGGTGGATGACGCGATGATCACCGTCGAGGTGATGGTCACGCGCCTGGAAATGGGCGAAACCAAGGAGCAGGCGGCCACCTTTGCCTATACCTCGACGGCCTTCCCGATGCTGACCGGCACCCTGGTCACGGTGGCCGGCTTTGTGCCCATCGGGCTCAACGCCAGCTCTGCCGGCGAGTACACCTTCACCCTGTTCGCGGTGATCGCAGTGGCGTTGATCGTGTCGTGGGTGGTGGCGGTGTTCTTCGCCCCGGTACTCGGCGTGCATATACTCAAGGCCAACAAGGTCAAGGAGCACGAAGCCAAGACCGGCCGTGTCGGTCGTGCCTTCGAGCATGGTTTGCTGTGGTGCATGCGCAACCGCTGGTGGACGATCATCGGCACGGTGCTGATCTTCGTTCTGGCGCTGTTTTCGATGCGCTTTGTGCAGAACCAGTTCTTCCCGTCCTCGGACCGCCCGGAAATCCTGGTCGACCTCAACCTGCCGCAAAACGCCTCGATCGAGGAGACCCGGAAGGTGGTCGATCGGCTTGAAGCGAAGATCAAGGACGACCCCGATCTGGTGCACTGGAGCAGTTACATCGGCCAGGGCGCGATCCGTTTCTACCTGCCGCTCGATCAGCAGCTGCAGAACCCGTACTACGCCCAGCTGGTGATCGTCAGCAAAGGCCTGGAGGAGCGTGCCGGGCTGATGGACCGGCTGCGCAAGCTGCTGCGCGAAGACTTCGTCGGCATTGGCAGCAATGTGCAGTCGCTGGAGATGGGCCCGCCGGTGGGCAGGCCAATCCAGTACCGGATCAGCGGCAAGGACATCGACCTGGTGCGCAAGCACGCGATCGACCTGGCGACCATGCTCGACAGCAATCAGCACATAGGCGAGATGATCTTCGACTGGAACGAGCCGGGCAAAGTCCTACGGGTCGAGATCGCTCAGGACAAGGCGCGTCAGTTGGGCTTGTCGTCCGAAGACGTCGCCAATGTGATGAACAGCATTGTCAGCGGCGTGCCGATCACCCAGGTCAACGACAGCATCTACCTGGTCGACGTGATCGCCCGCGCCGAAGACAGCGAGCGCGGCTCGCCCGATACCTTGCAGAACCTGCAGATACTGACTCCCAACGGCACCTCGATCCCGCTGCTGTCGATTGCCACGGTGCGCTACGAGCTGGAGCAGCCGCTGGTGTGGCGCCGCGATCGCAAGCCGACCATCACCATCAAGGCCTCGGTCAACGGTGATATCCAGCCGACCGACCTGGTCAAACAGCTCAAACCGGATATCGAAGAGTTCGCCAGCAAGTTGCCGCCGGGCTACGAAGTGGCCACCGGCGGTACGGTCGAGGAGAGCGGCAAGGCGCAGGGGCCAATTGGCCAGGTTATTCCGTTGATGCTGTTCCTCATGGCGACTTTCCTCATGATCCAGCTGCACAGCGTGCAGAAGCTGTTCCTGGTGGTCAGCGTGGCGCCTTTGGGCTTGATCGGGGTGGTGCTGGCGCTGGTGCCGACGGGTACGCCAATGGGCTTTGTGGCGATCCTCGGAATCCTGGCGCTGATCGGCATCATCATCCGCAACTCGGTGATCCTGGTCACCCAGATCGACGAATTCGAGGCGCAGGGCCTGTCGCCCTGGGCTGCGGTGCTTGAGGCGACCAACCATCGCCGCCGGCCGATCCTGCTCACCGCAGCGGCGGCCAGCCTGGGCATGATCCCGATTGCCCGCGAGGTGTTCTGGGGGCCGATGGCCTACGCCATGATTGGCGGCATCATCAGTGCAACGCTGCTGACGCTGTTGTTCCTGCCGGCGCTGTATGTGGCCTGGTACAAGATTCGCGAGCCAGAACAGTCCTCCAGCTAATACCGCGCGCCGTTCAGAAAAGGCCATTGCCCAGCGCAATGGCCTTTCTGCTTTTGGTTATATAAACATTCTTAAATAGTATTTTTAAGAATATCCGCGCCTCACTATTATCAGCTTCAAGCCAGGCGCAAATCCCCTTCAAACCCCTGCCCGGCACTTCACTCACAGGAGAACGAGCATGAGTGCATCCCTGCGTAGCATCGACGGTCAGGACGAAGCGACCATTTTGCGTGAGATCCAGGCCGCCCTGCGCGACCTGCGCTTCGGCGCGGTGGAGATCACCGTGCATAACGCTCAGGTCGTGCAGATCGAGCGCAAGGAGAAGTTCCGCCTGCAGCAGCCCGGCAACAAGACCGGCTGATCGCGCACTACTTACCAATTAGAAAAAAAGCCAATTCGGGAGCTTCACCATGTCCATCCGCCGTTATGCGCTCGCCGCTCTGGCCAGTGCCGTGTTTGCCGGTTCCGCCATCGCCAAGGACTACGAACTGCTCAACGTGTCCTATGACCCAACCCGTGAGCTGTATCAGCAGTACAACGCCGAGTTCATCAAGCACTGGCAGCAGGCGCACCCGGATGACAAGGTCAAGATTCAGCAATCCCATGGTGGCTCGGGCAAGCAAGGCCGTGCAGTGATCGACGGCCTGCGCGCCGACGTGGTGACCCTGGCCCTGGCCGGCGACATCGACGAAATCGCCAAGCTCGGCAAGACTCTGCCAGAGAACTGGCAGACCCGCCTGCCGGACGCCAGCACACCGTACACCTCGACCATCGTCTTCCTGGTGCGCAAAGGCAACCCGAAAGGCATCAAGGACTGGGGCGACCTGGTCAAGAACGACGTGTCGGTGATCACTCCCAACCCGAAAACCTCCGGCGGCGCTCGCTGGAACTTCCTCGCCGCCTGGGCCTATGGCCTGAAAGCCGGCGGCAGCGAAGCCAAGGCCCAGGAATACGTGCAGCAGCTGTTCAAGCACGTGCCTGTGCTGGACACCGGTGCCCGCGGCTCGACCATCACCTTCGTCAACAACGGTCAGGGCGATGTGCTGCTGGCGTGGGAAAACGAAGCGTTCCTGGCCTTGAAGGAAGATGGCGGCGGCGACAAGTTCGAAATCGTCGTGCCTTCGCTGTCGATCCTCGCCGAGCCGCCAGTGGCAGTGGTCGACAAGAACGCGCAGAAGAAAGGCAACGAGCAGATCGCCGAGGAATACCTCAAGTACCTGTACAGCCCGGCCGGGCAGAAAATTGCCGCCGAGAACTTCTACCGCCCGCGTGACCAGAAAGTGGCTGCCGAATATGGCAAGCAATTCCCCAAACTTGACCTGGTGACCATCGACAAGGACTTCGGCGGCTGGAAAACTGCACAGCCGAAATTCTTCAACGATGGCGGTGTGTTCGATCAGATCTACCAGGCGCAGTAACTCGGCAGTACAGTGCCGCACTGGAGCTTCAGTAGCCTGCATGGGCCCGGGACTTGTCCCGGGCTTGATGCGTTAAACCAGGGACCTTTATGTCACGTCGTATATCCCCCGTCATACCCGGCTTCGGGCTGACTCTGGGCTACACCTTGGTGTACCTCAGCCTGATCGTGCTGATACCGCTGGCGGCCATGTTCGTGCATGCCTCGCAGCTGACCTGGGAGCAGTTCTGGAACATCATCAGCGCCCCGCGAGTGATTGCCGCGCTGAAACTGAGTTTCGGCACTGCCCTGTTCGCCGCCATCATCAACGGCATCATCGGCACCCTGCTGGCCTGGGTGCTGGTGCGCTACACCTTCCCCGGGCGCAAGATCATCGACGCGATGATCGACCTGCCGTTCGCCTTGCCCACGGCAGTCGCCGGCATCGCCCTGACCGCGCTGTATGCGCCGTCCGGCTGGGTCGGGCAGTTCGCCACCGACCTCGGTTTCAAGATCGCCTACACGCCGCTGGGTATCACCCTGGCGCTGACCTTCGTCACCCTGCCATTTGTGGTGCGGACGGTGCAGCCGGTGCTGGCGGACATCCCCCGAGAAGTCGAAGAAGCGGCTGCCTGCCTGGGCGCGAAACCGTTGCAGGTATTCCGCCATATCCTCATGCCGGCGCTGCTGCCGGCCTGGTTGACCGGCTTCGCGCTGGCCTTTGCTCGCGGTGTTGGCGAGTACGGCTCGGTGATCTTCATTGCCGGCAACATGCCGATGAAGACCGAAATCTTGCCGTTGCTGATCATGGTCAAGCTCGACCAGTACGACTACACCGGCGCTACTGCCATCGGCGTCTTGATGCTGGTGGTTTCCTTCATTCTGCTGCTGCTGATCAACTTGCTTCAGCGGCGCATCGAAACCCC
Source organism: Pseudomonas sp. BIGb0278 (assembly GCF_024809895.1). Taxonomy (NCBI): domain Bacteria; kingdom Pseudomonadati; phylum Pseudomonadota; class Gammaproteobacteria; order Pseudomonadales; family Pseudomonadaceae; genus Pseudomonas; species Pseudomonas sp. BIGb0278. The sequence continues at coordinate 487,102 of NZ_JANUEL010000002.1, read as the reverse complement.
TTGAAGGAGGACCGCCCATGTCTGCTTCAACTCTAGGCGCAACGGCCGCCGCCAACGCCGCCCGCCGCGGCAGCGCCACCTCACGGCGGGTGCTGATCATTTCGGCCTGGCTGGTGTTTGCGCTGTTTCTGCTGTTGCCGCTGGTGATCGTGGTTTCCCAAGCGCTGAAGAACGGCTTCGGTACGTTCTTCGAGGCGATCTTCGAGCCCGATGCACTGTCGGCGCTCAGGCTGACTTTGCTCGCGGTGGCCATTTCGGTGCCGCTGAACCTGCTGTTCGGGGTCAGTGCGGCGTGGTGCGTGAGCAAGTACAACTTTGCCGGCAAGAGCATCCTGGTGACCTTGATCGACCTGCCGTTCTCGGTGTCGCCGGTAATCGCCGGTCTGGTCTATGTGCTGATGTTCGGCGCGCAGGGCTTCTTCGGGCCGTGGCTGCAGGATCACGACATCCAGATCGTGTTCGCCTTGCCGGGCATCGTCCTGGCGACCATCTTCGTTACCGTGCCATTCGTGGCCCGTGAGCTGATCCCGCTGATGCAAGAGCAGGGCACTCAAGAGGAAGAGGCCGCGCGCCTGCTTGGCGCCAATGGCTGGCAGATGTTCTGGCACGTGACCCTGCCCAACATCAAATGGGGCCTGATCTACGGCGTGGTGCTGTGTACTGCGCGAGCGATGGGCGAGTTTGGTGCGGTGTCGGTGGTCTCCGGGCATATCCGCGGGGTTACCAACACCTTGCCGCTGCACGTCGAAATCCTCTACAACGAATACAACCACGTCGCGGCGTTCAGCGTGGCGAGCTTGCTGCTGATCCTGGCGCTCTTCATCCTGCTGCTCAAGCAGTGGAGCGAGAACCGTATTAACCGTCTGCGCCAAAGCGCAGCGGAGGAATAATTCATGTCGATCGAAGTTCGTAACGTCAGCAAGCGCTTCAACAGCTTCCAGGCTCTGGACAACATCAACCTGGATATCAACAGCGGCGAGCTGGTGGCTCTGCTCGGCCCGTCGGGCTGCGGCAAGACCACCCTGCTGCGGATCATCGCCGGCCTCGAGACGCCGGACGATGGCAGCATCGTCTTCCATGGCGAAGATGTCTCCGGGCATGACGTGCGTGATCGCAACGTCGGCTTCGTGTTCCAGCATTACGCGCTGTTCCGCCACATGAGCGTGTTCGACAACGTCGCTTTCGGCCTGCGCATGAAGCCCAAGGGCGAGCGGCCGAGCGAAAGCCGCATCGCCGAGAAGGTCCATGAGCTGTTGAACATGGTCCAGCTCGACTGGCTGGCCGACCGTTACCCCGAGCAGCTGTCCGGCGGCCAGCGTCAGCGTATCGCTCTGGCTCGCGCCCTGGCGGTCGAGCCCAAGGTACTGCTGCTCGACGAGCCGTTCGGTGCGCTGGATGCCAAGGTGCGTAAAGAGCTGCGCCGCTGGCTGGCGCGGCTGCACGAAGACATCAACCTGACCTCGGTATTCGTTACCCACGACCAGGAAGAAGCGATGGAAGTCGCCGACCGCATCGTGGTGATGAACAAGGGCGTGATCGAGCAGATCGGCTCGCCGGGTGAGGTCTATGAAAAGCCAGCCAACGACTTCGTCTATCACTTCCTTGGTGATTCCAACCGCATGAGCCTGAGTGAAGGCAACCATGTGCTGTTCCGCCCACACGAGGTGTCGTTGTCGCGGCATGAAACCGAAGGCCACCATGCGGCCGAGGTGCGTGATATTCGGCCGTTGGGCGCGACCACGCGGGTGACCTTGAAGGTGGAAGGGCAGAGCGAGCTGATCGAAGCCGAGGTGGTCAAGGACCATGACAGCCTGACCGGGCTGGCGCGGGGCGAGACGTTGTTCTTCCGGCCCAAGGTTTGGCAGAAGGTGGCTGATATCTGATCCATTCTGGAGCCGCTTTGCGGCCCAATCGCGACACCAGGCCGCTCCTACCGGGACCGCGCAGTCCCTGACACGGCGCGGCCTCTGTAGGAGCGGCCTGGTGTCGCGATTGGGCTGCAAAGCAGCCCCATCCCTCGCAAGACCAATGCCTTCCAGGAATATTTCAAATGCCGCCCAGGCATCAAAATCCCCGCCCTCACGGCCAGCCCACGAACCACGCGGGCTGCGGCCTTCCCCCTAATACCAATATTCAATAAAGTTCTAACTTTACGTTTAAACATTACTTTCAGAGATAAGCGTCTGGCATCGATGATTCAGCCATGAATCGAGACCCCAGGAGTTTGATCAATGGGTAATGTCCATACGGCCGTTAGGGCCTACGACCAGCCATGGCGCCCGGCCCCGGGCGACCTGGTCGAGCTTGGACGCACGCTTCGCCTGCCGCTCGGCCAGCTGCGCCTGCAACGCACGCCGGTCAGCGGCCTCAAGCGCCGCGACAAATGGGCCTTGGCCCTGCTGGTAGTGGCGTTGCATGGCGCGGCGGCGTACTGGATCAGCCAGAGCCCGACCCCGCCGTTACCGGTCGTGCCACCACAGATCCCACCCATGACCATCGAGTTTGCCGCACCGGCCCCGCCCGTGGTCGAACCGCCACCGCCTGCACCAGCGCCTCCGGTAGTCGAGCCGCCACCGCCGCCGGTAGTCGATGAGCTGGCGGCCAAACCTGCGCCCAAGCCTGTGCCTAAACCGAAATCCAAGCCGGTGCCAAAGCCTGTCGCCAAGCCCGTGCCGAAACCGGTGGAAACTCCGCCGCCGCCAGTTGCAGCACCTGCGCCAACGCCAGCGCCGGTCACGCCGCCGTCGGCCAACGCTGCCTACCTGAAGAACCCGGCGCCGGAATACCCGCAGATGGCCCAGCGCCGCGGCTGGGAAGGCACCGTGCTGCTGCGGGTCGAGGTCATGGCCAGCGGCAAGCCCGGCCAGATCCAGATTCAGAAAAGCAGTGGCCGCCCGGCCCTCGACGACGCCGCACTGGCGGCCGTCAAGCGCTGGAGCTTTGTCCCGGCCAAGCAGGGCGATGTCGCCCAGTCCGGCTGGGTGAGTGTGCCGATCGACTTCAAGCTGCGCTGATTACACCCCTGAACATGCACCTGAACCGTATACCGACCGAACATAGGAAGACTTCATCATGAGCCTGCTGGCATCCGCATCTCCCCTCGAGTCCGTTGAAGTAGCCGTGATCTGGCTGCTGGTTGTGTTCTCTGTCGCCACCTGGGGCCTGGCGTTGATCAAGGCCGTACAGTTCGTGCGCCTGAAGAACCAGGACAAACGCTTTCACAAGCAGTTCTGGGCTGCCTCCAGCCTCGACTCGGCGGCCGAGCTCAGCCACGAACTGCCAGGCCCGGCGGCCCGCGTGGCGCAGTCCGGGTACGCCGCCATCGCCGTGGGTGAGCCTGGCCATGCCAGCGACCTTAGCCAGTCGATCAACCATCAGGACCGCCTCGAGCGTGCCCTGCGCCAGCAGATCGTACGTGAACGGCGCTCGCTGGAAACCGGCCTTGCTGTAGTCGCCAGTATCGGCAGCACCTCGCCCTTCATCGGCCTGTTCGGCACCGTCTGGGGCATCATGGAAGCGCTCAAGGGCATCAGTGCGGCAGGTTCGGCCAGCCTCGAAACCGTGGCCGGGCCGATCGGTGCGGCACTGGTTGCAACCGGCGTTGGTATTGCCGTCGCGGTGCCGGCGGTGCTGGTCTACAACTACTTCCTGCGCCGGCTCAAGCTGACCGCTGCCGACCTCGATGACTTTGCCCATGACTTCTACAGCCTGGCCCAGAAGAGCGCCTTCCGCGTGCTGGTCCACCCGACCGCACACAAGCCTCAGGCCGGCTTCACCCAGCCCGTGAAAGAGGCGTCCTGATATGGCCTTTTCAACCCAGGACAACGACGAAGTCCTCAGTGAAATCAACGTCACGCCACTGGTCGACGTCATGCTGGTGCTGCTGGTGGTGTTCATCGTCACCGCACCGCTGCTGACCAACGCCATACCGATCAACCTGCCCAAGACCGAAGCCGTGGCCCCGGTCGAGCAGAAAGACCCGCTGGTGGTCAGCATCGATGGTGGCGGCAAGCTGTTCATCAACAAGGACGAGATCCAGCCAGACCTGCTCGAAAGCAACCTCAAGGCGGCCAAGCTCAAGGACGCCGAGGTGCGAGTGCAACTGCAGGCCGACGATGGCGTCAATTACGGCGAAGTAGCCCGCGCCATGGCGGCCATCGAACGCGCCGGGATCACCAAGCTGGCGGTGATAACCGCACGCTAGAGCCCGTCGTAACCTCTTCAGGCAAGTGCTTCAGGGCCATACCTCTTGGCAGGGGGATGGCCCTTTTTTTATTCGCGAAACGTAAATTGGTTATAAATACATAGCTTCTTATTCCTTTACGGATATATCCCGCTCCCTATACTGGTCAACAAGCACGCAAACTTCCTGGAGGCGTCCCCATGCGCAATGAGTCAATTCGTTACCTGATTGTGCCGGGCTGGCAAGGATCGCCAGACAATCATTGGCAAAGCCACTGGCAGCGCAGCCTGCCCAACAGCGCTCGGGTCGAGCAGGCCGACTGGCTGACGCCGCAGCGGCGCGATTGGGTGCAGGCGCTGGAGCAGGCGATTGCCGCCGACAGTACGCCGGTAGTCCTGATTGCCCACAGCCTGGGCTGCATCACCGTTGCCCATTGGGCCGCTGCGGCCAGCCCGGCCTTGCTCGCACGGGTACGTGGCGCCTTGCTGGTGGCACCGGCGGATGTCGAACGGCCAACCTGCGCGCCGGCGCTGCGCAACTTCGCGCCGATCCCGCTGCAGGCGTTGCCGTTTGCCAGCCAGGTAGTGAGCTCGGACAACGACCCAGCGGTGAGCGTGCCGCGGGCGCTGTATCTGGCCCAGGAATGGGCGGCCGAGGCGGGCCTGTTGGCCAATGCCGGGCATATCAACGTCAAGTCCGGGCATGAGCGCTGGGAGCAGGGCTTTGCCTACCTGTACCGCCTGCAAAGCCGGATCGAGCAGCGCACGCTACGGCGCGCCTGACCCGGCAGTTATCCACAGAATGCCTGAGACGCCCGGCTGCTGATGGCCCGGCGGGAGTTTGTCATGACCTTGCACGCCCCTTTCGGCCAGCCGCTGCTGACCTTCCCCGAGCTGGATAAAAGCCCGCTGAGCATTCGCGCCAAGGCGCTGGTGTTTGTCGACCCGCGCTCGCAGCAGCTGCGCCGAGACCTGGAGCGTCTGGCAGTGCAGCCGCTGCCGGTGCTGATCCGTGGCGAAACCGGCACCGGCAAGGAGCTGCTGGCGCGGCAGATCCATCGCGCCAGCGACCGCGCCGGCCTGTTCGTTTCGGTCAACTGCGCCGCCATCAGCCATACCTACGCCAATGCCGAGCTGTTCGGCTACAGCGCCGGCAGCCACGGCGGCACCGCCAGCAGCCGGGCCGGTTGGTTTGGTTCGGCCAATGGCGGCACGCTGTACCTGGATGAGATTGCCGACCTGCCGTTGGCGATTCAGGCCAAGTTGCTCGCCGCGCTGGAAAACCGTGAAGTAACCCGGGTCGGTGCGCAGCAGCCGCAGCCGGTCGACGTGCGCCTGGTTGCCGCTTCGAGCATTGACCTGGCCCTGGCCGTGGCGGCAGGGCGCTTCAACGAGCGGCTCTACCTGTACCTGCACGAGGGCGAGCTGGAACTGCCGGCACTGCGTGAGCGGGTAGGCGATATCCTGCCGTTGGCCGAGTACTTCGTCGGCATCTACAGCGCCCGGCTGGAGCGGCCGGTGCCACTGATCAGCGACCTGGCCCAGCAAGCGCTGGAGGCGCATACCTGGCCGGGCAATACCCGAGAGCTGGAAAACGTCATCCATTTCGCCCTGCTGGTGAGCGATGGCGACGAGATCCTCGCCGAGCAACTCGACCTGCCCGACAGCGCACCGCTGGCCAGCCTGGCGGCGCGACTGAGCCAGCTCGGTCATAGCCGGGAGCCGCACACCAGCGCAGCCCTGCGCCAGTTGCTCGAGTCAGCATTGGCGGCACTCGAATAGTCGATCATGTGGCTAATAAGCGAAGTCGATGATGGCCAATTCTTTTTGATATAAGCAGCTAATCAAAAGATATTGTTCCGGAATATAAAATCCCGGTATCGTCCGCTTCACGCCCAGCGCAGCTTGCGCCGGGCCCCCTATATTGCCGTCGCCGATGGCTCAGCTTACTTAAGGATCACCATGAAGAAATCCCTGCTGACTGCGGCCCTGGCTGCTGCCCTGGCGCTGACTGGCGTTGCCCATGCGGCCGAGAAACTGGTAGTCGCTGCCACCCCGGTGCCGCATGCCGAGATCCTCGAACTGATCAAGCCGACCCTGGCCAAGGAAGGTGTCGATCTGGAGATCAAGGTCTTCACCGACTACGTGCAACCGAACGTGCAGGTCGATCAGAAGCGCCTGGATGCCAACTACTTCCAGACCCTGCCGTACCTGAAGAGCTTCAACGAAGGTAAAGGCACCAACCTGGTCACCGTGATCGGTGTCCACGTTGAACCCTTCGGCGGCTACTCGAAGAAGATCAAGAACCTCAGCGAGCTGAAAGACGGCGCTACCGTTGCCATCCCCAACGAGGGCAGCAACAGCGGCCGCGCCCTGATCCTGCTGCAGAAGGCTGGCCTGATCACCCTGAAAGACCCGAAAAACGCCCTGGCCACGCCGAAAGACATCGCCGAGAACCCTAAGAACCTCAAGTTCAAGGAACTCGAATCGGCCATGCTGGCGCGCGTGCTGGACCAGGTTGACCTGGACATGATCAACACCAACTACGCCCTAGAAGCAGGTCTGAACCCGGCCAAGGACGCCTTGATCATCGAAGGTAGCGACTCGCCGTACGTCAACTTCCTGGTGGCTCGCCCGGACAACAAGGACAGCGATGCCATGCAGAAACTGGCCAAAGCGCTGACCAGCCCGGAAGTGAAAGCGTTCATCGCCAAGAAATACAGCGGTGCGGTACTGCCAGCGTTCTGATTTGCACGCTGACTGCCCTGAAAAAAACGCCGACGCATTTGCGTCGGCGTTTTTGTTTCTGCGAAAGGCTATTCGGCGGGCAGCAGGCGCAAGGTACTGCGCGCAGGGATCACGCCCAGCTGCGCCCGCTGATAACGGCCTTCGATGTAGTCCTCGGCCTGATCGCGATAATGCCGGTCGAACGGCACGCCGCTCTGGCCGAGCGGGTTGATGCTCAATGCCTGGGCGGGGTCGGCGAAGTCGATGATTCGCCGGGTCGACGGCCCATAGTTCACCGGCCATGGCGCGGGGCCGATCTTGGCCGAGAGGTTGTTCGGCGCCTCGTGGGTGCCCGGCGCGGCAAACGGGCCGACGTTGAACAGCAGGTTGAGCGGCTTCTGCACGCCCAGCGGATGGTTATGGGTCAGGGTATGCGCCTTGCCCCATTGCCAGTTGGCCGGGTCGGCGCCAAAGGTTTCGCCAAGGTGGGCCAGCGTCTTGTGCCAGGCCTCGCGCACCACCGCACTGCGCCCTGCAGGTTGACTGGTCCCGCGCTGGCTCCACCAGGGTGATTCCGGATCAGCTGCAAGTCGGGGAAGGGCGGCATCGATGGCGCGGGTGTTGAGCAGCATCGTGAACCAGGTATCGCCCAGCTCATCATGCAGTGCGGCATGGGCCAACTCGTACAGAAACTGGTTGAACAGGGTCGCGCTGGTCGAATCCAGCGGGTAGTCACCGCGCCAGGCTGCCAATTGCTCGACCAGCTCCTGCTCCTGCACGCCCTCGGCAGCTTCGCGCAGGGTCGCCAGCAATGGCGCGAGCAGGCGTGGGCCGTAGTCGCTGGCGGTGTCCAGTTGCAGCGCCTGGCTGTTGTCTGTGTCCCACTTGATCTGCGGGTTGGCCAGTTGCCGGTCAAGCTGGCGGCCGCGGTCGGCAAGGTTGTAGTAACCCGGCACCGGGATCGTGGCCGGTGGCTGAAAGTTGGCCGAGACGATGTAACCGCTGGCTGGATTTTCCTGCTGCGGGTTGAGGCTGAAGGGGTAGAAGCCAAGCTTGTCTGCCTGGCTGCTGCTGCCGTCGAGGATGAACGCCGGGTTGACCCCCTCCGGGCGGATTGGCAACTGCGCCGCGGCCCACCAGCCGATGTCGCCAGCGGCATTGGCCCACACCAGGTTCAGCCCGGGCGACTGAATCTTCACCGCCGCCAGGCGCATCTTGTTCAGGCTGTCGGCGCGGTTGAGCTGGTAGAAGCCCTCAAGAATCGGGTTTTCGGTTTGCAGAAACGCCCACCACATGGCAATCGGCGTGGGGCCCGCCGTTTCGCCGAGCACGCTGTTGACGATCGGCCCGTGGGACGAGCTGCGCAGGGTGATCTCGACCGGCGCTGCGTCCTTGACCGCGATCTGCTGCTGGCTGCGCTGCAGGGTTTGCCACTGGCCGTCGATCATCACCTGTTCAGGATTGGCCGGGTTGCTGCGCTCGGCAATCAGGTCGACGTCGTCGTTCTGGAACATGGTCAGGCTCCAGCCGAAATCGCGGTTGTGGCCGAGCAGTGCAAACGGGTTGAGTGCCTGGAAGTAGCCATACAACTCAAAACCCGGCGCCGCCAGCTCGGCCTCATACCACACCGCCGGCACGGCAAAGCCGATATGTGGGTCGCCGGCCAGCAGCGGGCGGCCGCTACGGGTGCGACTGGCTGAAACTGCCCAGGCATTGCTGCCCTCGAACTGCGGCAGACCGGCGGCGGCCAGAGCATCCTGGCTGGCGCTGGCCAGTTGCTCGAGGCTGCGCCAGTCGGCGGCTGCCAGGCGCGGGGCGAGGGCGCCTTCTGGCTGCCATTCCAGGTCGAAGATGTTCAGGTAATCGGCGCCAAGCTGATCGCGGATATAGGTCAGCGCCGGTTCAGTGCGAAACGCGGCGGCGAAGCTGTAGGCCAGATACCCGGCGATGCTCAGGGTGTCTTCGGCGCTGAAGGGGCGTGGGGTGATACCGAGCAGGTCGAACTCGACCGGCTTGGGGTGGCTGGCCTGCCATTGGTTGACCCCATCCAGATAGGCCTGCAAACCTTGCCAGGCGGGGCCTTGGCGATCCTGACGCTGGACCATGCGGGCGGCCTGCTCGCGGATGCGCAGGCTGCGGAACAGGGTATCGGTGGCGACCAGCTTGCTGCCGAGCACTTCGGCCAGCTCGCCACGGGCCAGGCGGCGCATGATCTCCATTTGGAACAGCCGGTCCTGGGCGTGCACATAGCCCAGCGCGCGGTACAGGTCGGCTTCGCTCTGCGCCTGGATGTGCGGCACGCCGCGCTCGTCGTAGCGCACGTTGACCGGCGCTTGCAGGCCGCGCAGGCTCAGTTCGCCGTGGCGTTGGGGCTGCTTGCTGTGGACATACCAGTAACCGCCGGCAGCGGCCACGGCAATCACCACGACCAGCACGGACAAGCTGCGTTTCATCAGAACTCCTTGTGCATATCAACGCAAACGGTTGTCAGATCATTGACCGAATCGCGCCACCAGCATAGCCCCCAAAGGAGTCTGCATGTCCCTCAGCGAAAAACAGAAGATGCTCAGCGGCCAGCTCTATCACGCAGGCTGCCCCGAGTTGCAGGCTGAGCAACGCAGCAACAAGCAGTGGATGGACCGCTACAACGGCAGCGACGAGCAGCTCAAGCTCAGCCGCCATACATTGCTGGCCGAGCATCTTGCCGCAGTCGGCGAGGGCGTGATCATCCGCCCGCCGTTCTACTGCGACTATGGCTACAACATCAGTATCGGCGCCAACACCTTCATCAACTTCAGCTGCGTGATCCTCGACGTGCTGCCGGTACACATTGGCCACGACTGCCAGATCGCGCCGTCGGTGCAGATCTACACCGCCGATCATCCGCTCGACCCGGACGTGCGCCGCACCGGCCTGGAAAGCGGGCGCCCGGTGCACATCGGCAACAACGTCTGGATCGGTGGCGGTGCGATCATTCTGCCGGGGGTCACCATCGGTGATGACGCGGTGATTGGTGCTGGTAGCGTGGTTACCCGCGATGTCGCCGCCGGTGCGGTTGTGGTGGGCAATCCGGCCCGCGAGCGTCAGTCAGCCCAAGGGCAGTAACAGCCGACCGCGAGGGTGTTGGAGGCGCTGACATTGCGGTTCTCGAGCAAGGCCTTGAGGATCGGCTCGATGAAGCTGTTGCTTGAGTTGCACACCGCGCCTTCGCTGTACGGGCCGAAGTAGGCCAGTCGGCCCTGGCGGTCCCAGATCGCCACCGCAGGGCTGGCGGGCAGGCTGGCACTGCCGGGCAGCTCGCGCAGGACCTTGAGCGCGGCCAGGTTGGCCGGCAGCGCGCCATGGCTGGCGGGCTTTTGCAGCAGATAGAAACTCACTCCCTGCGGCGTGAACTGTTCGACCAGTTCGCTCAGATGTTGCTGGTTGCCGACGTTGCACGGGCAGGCCGGGTCCCAGAAATGCACCACACGGATCGCCCCGGGGCCGGCAAGCTCGGCGGGCAGGCGCAACTGGCTACCATCGAACAGCGTGGCCTGATTGGCGAACGGGCGCAGATAACGTGACTGGAAACTGTCGTAAGCCCACCAGAGCACGGCGGCGCAGAGCAGGGTGATGGCCAAGGTCGACAGCTTTTTCATGGGGGGCCGCAGCTGCGGTACTCGCTTTTTGCAATGAGTTGGAGGGGCGCCCAGCTTGCCATGCGCCGCGCTTGAGCTGAATATCCCAGATCAATACTTGTTCGCGGATTTTGCCGATGCCTGCTCCTTTCAACGTCGACCTGCGCAGCGGCCTCGCGCCATTGTCGAGCCGCCAGCCGTTATCTGCCCAGGCGCTTGCGTACCAGCGCTTCTATGGCCTGGATCTGCCTGTGCAGCGTTTGCTCGGCAGCTTCGAGGCGGGCGGTTTCGAGCTGGTCGGCCAGGCCTGGCTGCCGCCGCAGCCGGTGGCGACGCTGTTCGTGCTGCACGGCTACTATGACCATATGGGGCTGTACCGGCATGTCATCGAGTGGGCACTGAGCAAGGGCTTGGCGGTGGTCAGCTGTGATTTGCCCGGGCATGGTCTGTCCAGTGGCGAGCGGGCCAGCATCAGTGACTTCGGGCTTTATCAGCAGACACTGGTGGCGCTGTTCGGCCAGGCCCGCGAGCTGGAGCTGCCACGCCCGTGGCATCTATGCGGGCAGAGCACCGGTGGCGCGATCGCGGTCGATCACGTGCTGCATGCCGGCGAACACAGCCCGGTCGATGGCGAGCTGATCCTGCTGGCACCGCTGGTGCGGCCGCGGGCGTGGCACTGGTCCAAGCTCAGCTATCGGTTGCTGCGCCACTTCGTCAACGGCATCCAGCGCCAGTTCAGCGAAAACAGCAACGACCCGGCGTTTCTGCCGTTTCTGCAGGCCGACCCGCTGCAACCACGGCGCTTGCCGACTGCCTGGGTAGGTGCGCTGATGAGCTGGGTCAAGCGGATCGAGGCGGCGCCGCCGAGCACGCGCAGACCGTTGATCGTGCAGGGCGAGGCGGATGGCACGGTCGACTGGCGTTACAACCTCAAGGTGCTCAAGGCCAAGTTCGCTGATCCGCAGATCCTGCTGCTGCCAGAGGCGCGCCATCATCTGGCCAATGAACTGCCGGCAACCCGTCAGCGCTACCTCGATTTCATCAGCCAGCGGCTGGGCTGATTACTTGAGCTGATTGCCGTTCTGGCCGACCGCAAGCCCCGCACGCACTGCCGCCAGTGCCGCCTGGTAGTACGCCTGGCCGTCGGCGGACTCGGCGAAGTTGGCGAACTCTTCCAGTTCGGCATCGCTGAGCTCGCGGTAGACGTAGAGCAAGGTGTTGTTGAGGTCTTCGCCGATCTGGTTCATCAGGCGCTGGCGCTGGCCGTCGAGCAACCCTTGCGCCTGACCTCCACCAAACAGCCCTGGGATCATCGAGCTGAGGCTGTCGGCAGCCACGCCGGCGATCGCCAGGCTGACTTCGGCGCCGGCTTCGCGCGCGGGCAGGGCCTGGGCCAGGTGGCCCATGATCAGTTGCCGGGTGTCGCTGACCTGCAGCTTGGGCAGGCCTTTGGCGTTCTTGGCCAACTGGTCCTTGCGTGTGGCGAGCAACTCGGCGGCCACCACTTTGCGCCCCAACGGCGAATTGAAGAACGCCAAGGCTGGCGCCGGGTTGGCCAGCTTGCTGCGTAGCTGCGCCTGTGCGCGCTGGTCCATGGCCTGGGCCTGGAAGCGTTGGTTGCTGTTGCTCACCAGCGCCTGGTAAACCGCAGGCGGCAGGCTGTTGCGGTAGCGCTGTTGGGCAGCACTCACGGCATCATTGAAATGGGCGCGCTGGTCGGGCCAGCCGGCGGCCTTGTACAGCTGATCGAGGCTGTCTGCCCAGACAGGCATGGTGCAGATCATCAGCAACAGCAGGGAAAACAAACGGCGCATTCAGGACTCCTGTCGGCAGTGCGCTATTGTCCGTGGCGCAGTGGGAGTTTGTCGAGACGCAATGACGCCGGTCAGCCAAGTGGCGCTGGAGGGGGCCTGGGCGAATGGCTATGATGCGCCATGCACATTACTTCCGATGTTTCCAAGCTGTCCGCGATTGTCGATGACCTGGCCAGCCAGGGCTGGTCGCAGCAGGCCGACTTTTTGCCGGCCGAGCTGGTCAGCGCGCTGGCCGCTGAATGCCGGCGGCGCGCCGGCGACGGCCAGCTCAACCCTGCCGGGGTTGGCCGTGGCGGCACGCTAGAGGTTCGCGAGGCGATCCGTGGCGATCACATCCGCTGGCTGGAGCCTGGCGAGTCGAGCGCTTGCGACCGTTACCTGGACACCATGGACGCGCTGCGTCAGGCAATCAATCAGGGCTTGTTCATCGGCCTTGAAGATTACGAATGCCATTTCGCCCTGTATCCGCCGGGGGCGTTCTATCGGCGCCATCTGGACCGCTTTCGCGATGACGACCGCCGCGCCGTGTCGGCTGTGATCTATCTCAATCAGGACTGGCAGCCCGGCGACGGCGGCGAGTTGCGCATGTTCCTCGATGACCAGCGCGTGCATGACGTAGCGCCGACAGCGGGCACACTGGTGGTGTTTCTGTCCGGCGACGTGCCCCACGAAGTGCTGGCGGCCGGGCGTGAGCGCTTGTCGTTGACGGGTTGGTTCCGTAGGCGTGGCAATGAGCCGTTCTGAATTGTCGCCGGTTTTGGTCAGCGCGTGTCTGCTGGGCCAGCCGGTGCGCTACGACGGGCGTGCCAGTGGCCATCCGGACGTGCTGCAAGGCTGGCAGGCCGAGGGTCGTGTGGTAGCGCTGTGCCCGGAGGTAGCTGGCGGCTTGCCGACCCCGCGGCCACCTGCAGAAATCCCCGGCGGGCAGGGCGCGCAGGTGCTCGACGGGCAGGCGCAGGTGATTACGGTGTCGGGCGAGGACGTCAGTGCGGCGTTTCTGGCGGGTGCGCAGATCGCCCTGGCGCTGGTGCGTCGGCACGGCATCCGGGTCGCCGTACTCAAGTCCGGCAGCCCCTCCTGCGGTAACCAACTGACCTACGACGGCAGCTTCAGCGGGGTCAAAGTGGCGGGGCAGGGCGTGACTACTGCGCTGCTGCGCCGCGAAGGCGTGCTGGTGTTCAGCGAGCTGCAGTTGGCCGAGGCGCAGCAGGCCCTGGCAGCCCTCGACCACTGAGATGTCATCAGCAGGTTACTGGCCGGCGGTAGGTCTCTCACCCTTGAGCCATTTCTTTTCAAGGTCCGCCAGCCTGCCGTCATCCTTGATCCGCTGCAGGGCGTTGTTCACTGCGCTCTCGAAGGCCGGGTTGTCTTTCTGGAACGGGATTACCAGCTTGTCACTGCCAAACGGCTGGCTGACATCCAGTGCCGCGTCGACCTTCTGCGCAGCGCGCAGCTGGCTCAGGGCAACATCGCTCTTGCCGCTCTCGACCTCGGGCAATATCTGTTCTGCGGGGGTTTCGATGAACTCGGCACGCAGGTCCAGCTCCTTGGCCAGGGCCTGGCCCAGCTCGACATCGAAGCCCGCCAGATGTTCGTCCTGCTTGAAGGCATAAGGCGGTGTATCGGCTTGCACGGCAATGCGCAGTTCGCCCCGGTCGTTGATTTCGTCTATCAGCTCGGCCTGGGCCAACGGACTGATCAGTACTGTCAGCAGTACGCCAATGGTCAAACGCATGAGTATCCCTTCTTGTTCAGCAGGTAAATTTCATTCGCCGCTGCTTTATTTGTGGTGGCGGTCGAACGCTGGCTATGACCGTGGGTCTCTCCTAATGTTTAAACCGCTGATAAATTATTTGTGACAGCGGGCCCAGACACCTCGGGCCACATTTGGACTATGTTGATGCTCCGCTGCCGATCGTTACCTGGCGGCGGTCAATGAAGTGAATCACAGGAGAAGTGAATGAACAGCCTATTTTCGCGTGCTGCCGTTGCCGGTCTGCTCATGGGGGCGTCGGTACTGGCCAGTGCAGCGGATGCCCTGCAAAGCCAGGAGCCGCCGAAGGATGCCAAGGTCTTCATTGTTTCCCCGGCGGATGGTGCCACGGTCGACAAGACCTTTACCGTCAAATTTGCCATCGAAGGCATGGCGCTGAAACCCGCTGGCGACCAGACTCCGCATAGCGGCCACCACCACTTGCTGGTAGATGTCGACAAGCAGCCACTGAGCGATACACCGCTGCCGACCAGCCTTATGCCGGAAAACAACGCGCCGCTGCCGGCTGGGCCGCAGGTGCTGCATTTCGGCAAGGCGCAGACTGAAGCGACCATCACCCTGACACCAGGCAAGCACACCCTGCAGTTGGTGCTGGGCGACAAGTATCATGTGCCGTTCAAGCCTAGCGTTGAGTCGCAGAAAATTACCGTTACCGTTAAGTGAAGTAAATGGGGCCGCGTTGCGGCCCTTCGCGGGTAAACCCGCTCCCACAAGGTTTGCTGTGGGAGCGGGGTTACCCGCGAAGGGCCGCAACGCGGCCCCAATATCTTCAGCCTGCAATCAAGCTCAGAACAGTACGCGCGAGCGGATAGTGCCCTTCACGTGCTGCAGTTTTTCCTGAGCCAGATCCGAATACTCGGCATCGACGTCGATCACCACGTAGCCAACCTTCTCGTCGGTCTGCAGGAACTGACCGGAGATGTTGATCCCGTTTTCGGCGAAGACCTTGTTGATCTCGCTGAGCACGCCCGGGATGTTTTCGTGGATGTGCAGCAGGCGGTGCTTGCCTGGGTGGGCCGGCAGGGCCACTTCCGGGAAGTTGACCGACGACACCGAAGTACCGTTGTCGCTGTACTTGACCAGCTTCTCGGCGACTTCCAGGCCAATGTTGGCCTGCGCTTCGGCAGTCGAGCCACCGATGTGCGGGGTGAGGATGACGTTGTCCAGGCCACGCAGCGGGCTTTCGAACTCGTCATCGTTGGAGCGCGGCTCCACCGGGAATACGTCGATGGCGGCGCCGATCAGGTGCTTGTCCTTGATCGCGTTGGCCAGGCTTTCCAGCTCGACCACAGTACCGCGGGCGGCGTTGATCAGGATCGAGCCCTTTTTCATCGCGCGGATTTCTTTCTCGCCGATCATCCACTGGGTCGATGGCAGCTCAGGGACGTGCAGGGAGACGATGTCAGCCAGACCCAGCAGTTCGTTGAGGCTAGCCACCTGCGTGGCGTTGCCCAGCGGCAGCTTGGTCAGCGGGTCGTAGAAGTACACCTGCATGCCGACGCTTTCGGCCAATACCGACAGCTGGGTGCCGATCGAGCCGTAGCCGACGATGCCGAGCTTCTTGCCGCGAATCTCGAACGAGTTGGCCGCGCTCTTGATCCAGCCGCCGCGGTGGCAGGCAGCGTTTTTCTCGGGGATGCCGCGCAGCAGCAGGATCGCTTCGGCCAGGACCAGCTCGGCCACCGAACGGGTGTTCGAGTAAGGCGCGTTGAACACGGCAATGCCGCGCTCGCGAGCAGCGCCGAGGTCGACCTGGTTGGTGCCGATGCAGAAACAACCTACCGCCACCAGCTTCTTCGCGCAGTCGAAGATTTCTTCGGTCAGTTGGGTCCGCGAGCGGATACCAATGAAGTGCGCGTCGGCGATCTTTTCCTTGAGCTCGGCTTCGGGTATTGAACCGGTCAGATACTCGATGTTGGTGTAGCCGGCAGCCTTGAGGGTATCGACCGCGTTCTGATGCACACCTTCAAGAAGAAGGAACCGGATCTTGCTCTTGTCGAGAGAAGTCTTGCTCATCTGCGTAAACCTGTATCCCGGAGAAATAATGGCGAGGAGGTGAAGCGGCGCGGCGTCGGCCTTAGCACGAACAGCGGGAGGGCTATGCTAGCATACGCGACACAATCTGAGCTCCCACCGACAGGTGAAGAGTGCTCAGGGTGACTATGAATAAGTCGAGAGTTCCGGCGATGACCCATCCTGCGGTAATGGAAGAGCTGCTGACCCTGGTCGACCCTGGCAAGGTGCTTACCGACCCTGCTTCGCTGGAGGCATACGGCAAGGACTGGACCAAGCATTACCCGCCTGCGCCAAGCGCGATTGTGCTGCCCAAGACCATCGAACAAGTGCAGGCCATCGTCGCCTGGGCCAATCGCCATCAAGTTGCGCTGGTCCCCTCCGGTGGCCGCACTGGCCTGTCCGCCGGGGCCGTCGCTGCCAACGGTGAAGTAGTAGTGGCCTTCGACGCCATGAACCAGGTGCTCGCCTTCAATGAGTTCGACCGCACCGTGGTCTGCCAGCCTGGCGTGATCACTCGTCAGTTGCAGCAGTTGGCCGAAGAACACGGTCTTTATTATCCGGTCGACTTTGCTTCGTCAGGCTCCAGCCAGATTGGCGGCAACATCGGCACCAATGCCGGCGGGATCAAGGTGATCCGCTATGGCATGACCCGCAACTGGGTGGCCGGCATCAAGGTCGTCACTGGCAAGGGCGAGCTGCTCGAGCTGAACAAGGACCTGATCAAGAACGCCACCGGCTATGACCTGCGCCAGCTGTTCATCGGTGCCGAGGGCACCCTGGGGTTTGTCGTCGAGGCGACCATGCGCCTTGACCGGGCGCCACGCAACCTCACGGCGATGGTTCTTGGCACCGCTGATTTCGACTCGATCATGCCGGTGCTGCACGCGTTTCAGGGCCGGCTGGACTTGACCGCCTTCGAATTCTTCTCCGACAAGGCCCTGGCCAAGGTCATGGGCCGCGGCGATGTCCCGCCGCCGTTCGCTACCGCCTGCCCGTTCTATGCACTGCTGGAATTCGAAGCCAGCAACGAGGACGTGGCCAATGACGCCCTGGCTACCTTCGAGCACTGCGTCGAGCAGGGCTGGGTGCTGGATGGGGTGATGAGCCAGAGCGAGACCCAGCTGAAAAACCTGTGGAAGCTGCGCGAGTACATCTCCGAAACCATCTCGCACTGGACGCCGTACAAGAACGACATCTCGGTCACCGTTTCCAAGGTGCCGGCCTTCCTGCGTGAGATCGATGCCGTGGTCGCCGAGCATTACCCGGACTATGAAGTGGTCTGGTATGGCCATATCGGCGACGGCAATTTGCACCTGAACATCCTCAAGCCCGCTGACATGAGCAAGGACGATTTCTTCGCCTCCTGCGCCAGGGTCAACAAGTGGGTGTTCGAGATCGTCCAGCGCTACAACGGCTCGATCTCGGCCGAGCATGGCGTCGGCATGACCAAACGTGACTACCTCGGTTACAGTCGCTCAGCGCAAGAAATCGCCTGCATGAAGGCAATCAAGGCCGTTTTCGACCCTAACGGCATCATGAATCCGGGTAAGATCTTCGCTCCTGAATAAAAGCAGCCAGCACAAGGAATCGGCCATGAGTTACCAGCACCAGTATGTAGACGGCACGCGCATCCACTTCCCGCTGGGCAAAGTGGTCTGCATTGGGCGCAATTATGCCGAGCACGCCAAGGAACTGGACAACCCCATCCCGAGCGAGCCACTGCTGTTCATCAAGCCTGGCAGCTGCGTGGTGCCTCTGGCGGGCGGCTTCAAGATCCCGAGCGATCGTGGTGCGGTGCACTATGAAGCCGAAATCGCCGTGCTGCTGGGCAAGTCCCTTTCGGCCAAGCCATCGGTAGAAGAAGTGCTCGACGCCATCTCCGGCTTTGCCCCGGCGCTGGACCTGACCCTGCGTGACGTACAGGCCAAACTCAAGGAAAAGGGCCTGCCGTGGGAGCTGAGCAAGAGCTTTGATGGCGCCTGCGTACTGCCGCCGTTCGTGGCCGCCAGCGCATTCGACGACCTCACCGACATCCCGGTACGCCTGACCATCAATGGTGCCGTGCGCCAGGACGGCAGTAGCGCGCTGATGCTCAACCCGATCGTGCCGATGATCCAGCACATGGCCGCGCAGTTCTCGCTGCAGGCCGGTGATGTGATCCTGACTGGCACCCCAGCTGGGGTCGGCCCGTTCGAGGCCGGTGACGAGCTGGTGCTGGAACTGCCTGGCGTGTGCCGCTTCGAGAGCAAGGTGCTCTAAGGGGCTGTTTGCCTAGCGCGCTGGTTCCATGGTGGAGCAAATCCCCAGAGCGGGAGCCAGCGCGATGTTTATGCAAGGCTTGTCATTTTTTTCACAAACGATCTGGATAATGCGGCTACCCGAAAGCCCATTCGCCGCGGCCAAACCCTGCTCGGCTGTCTCAGGAATCTCCTGCCATGACGTCATCCAGCGCTTCAACTCCCCCTTCCCGCAAGCGACGCCTGTTCCTGCGTTGGCCCTTTTTGCTGGGTGTCGTGGCGGTGATCGGTTATGGCGTGGTGTTCGCCATGCACTGGGATGATCGTGGCCTGCTCTGGGTCAAGGAGCGCTTCGAAACCACCGGCGAGCGCAGCGAAAGCATCTGGCTGCCGGACTACACGGCCGACATCGATGCCAAGGTGCTGCCCGGCATGAACGATGACGAAGCTTCTGACCTTGCCTACAACCCTCGGACCAAAACCCTGTTTGCGGTGATGGGCAAGAACCCGTTTCTGGTCGAGCTGACGCTGGACGGTGACGTCTTGCGCAAGATGCCGTTGCATGGCTGGTCGAACCCGGAAGGCGTGGCGGTGCTTGAGGGTGACCATCTGGCCATTGTCGATGAGCGCAACCATGAGCTCACCCTGGTTATGGTCGGGCCTGAGACTCGCGAGCTCAAGCGTGACGATTTTCGCAGCTACGACCTGGGTGAGTCAGCCAATCAGAACAAGGGTTTCGAAGCCGTTGCCTGGGACCCGCTGCGCCAGCGTCTGCTGTTCGGCGAGGAGCGTCCACCGCGCTTGTTCACCTGGGCCACCGATGGTCGCAGCCCGCTTACAGGTACCAAGCAGCCAGTGCCTAGCGATGAACTCGACCTGCGCAACCTGTCGGGCATGAGCATCGACCCGCGTACCGGTCACTCACTGCTGCTGTCGGCTGATTCGAACATGCTGCTGGAACTGGATGAAACCGGCGGGCAAGTCAGCTTCATGACCCTGCTCGGTGGCTTCAACGGCCTCAAGGACCGTATCCCGCGCGCTGAAGGCGTGGCCATGGATGAGCACGGCACCTTGTACATGGTCAGCGAGCCGGATCTGTTCTACCGCTTCAAGAAGAAATAACGGCAAAGGCAATGATGGCATTAAGCTTGTCTTCAGCTGATCGTGATTAGCTTTGCCTCCCATTCACCGAGTTTGCCTCCATGCGCCGTTATCTCCGCTTGCCTGTGCTGTTGCTGCTGTCAGTTGTTGTCGTGTTACTGGCGATCGGCGTGAAGGGTTATGAATCGCGACTGTTCGAGCGCGGCTGGTTCAACCTCAAGACCTGGTGGCAGCCGGCCGAGCAAAGCATCGGCCTGGACCGTTATCAGGTGGTGCTTGAAGGACAGGTCATCGAGGGCCTGGATGACGATGTATCGGCGCTGACCTTCGACCCTGATCGTAAAACCCTGTTTACCGTCACCAACAAACGCTCCGAGCTGATCGAACTGTCGTTGGACGGGCGCATTCTGCGCCGCGTGCCGTTGACCGGTTTCGGTGATCCAGAGGCAGTCGAGTACATCGGCCCCAACAGCTACGTGATTACCGACGAGCGCCTGCAACGGCTGATCCGGGTACGCCTGGATGACAACACGCGCTTTCTCGACGCCAACGACGCCGAGCAGCTCAGCCTGGGCATCGGCCTGAACGGCAACAAGGGCTTTGAGGGCCTGGCCTACGACTCGGCCGGCAAGCGCCTGTTCGTGGCCAAGGAGCGCGATCCGATGGTGATTTATGAGGTGCGCGGCTTCCCCCACGATAATCCCGAACAGCCTTATTCGGTGCAGGTCGACCAGGACCGCAAGCGCGATTCGCGGTTGTTCGTGAAGGACTTGTCGAGCCTGCAGTTCGATGAGCGCAGCGGCCATCTGCTGGCGCTGTCGGATGAATCACGGCTGGTGGTGGAGCTGGATGTGAAGGGCAAACCGCTGAGTACGCTGTCGCTGCGCAAGGGTTCGCAAGGCCTGCAGAAGACGGTGCCGCAGGCGGAGGGGATTGCCATGG
The DNA here is from genome assembly GCF_024809895.1 of Pseudomonas sp. BIGb0278. Taxonomy (NCBI): domain Bacteria; kingdom Pseudomonadati; phylum Pseudomonadota; class Gammaproteobacteria; order Pseudomonadales; family Pseudomonadaceae; genus Pseudomonas; species Pseudomonas sp. BIGb0278. Next base: position 466,692 of record NZ_JANUEL010000002.1, on the reverse strand, counting down.
ATGATGCCGGGACGATCTATCTGGTCAGCGAGCCGAACCTGTTCTACGTGTTCAAGCAGCCGGCTGACTGAGTAGCGCAGCCCACGGCCACCTTGAACAGGGGCCGTGGGCGCATCGCTGTTTACTCGGCGGTGAGAGTCTTGACCCCTTCGGCGGTGCCGAGCAGCAGCACATCGGCCGGGCGCGCGGCGAACAGGCCGTTGGTGACCACGCCGACGATGGCGTTGATCTGCCGCTCGAGCTCGACCGGGTTGGTGATCTGCATGTTATGCACATCCAGAATCACGTTGCCGTTATCGGTCAGCACGCCTTCGCGGTAGACCGGGTCGCCGCCCAGCTTGACCAGCTCGCGGGCAACGTGGCTGCGCGCCATCGGAATCACTTCGACCGGCAGCGGGAACTCGCCTAGCACCGGCACCAGCTTGCTGCCGTCGGCGATGCAGATGAAGGTCTTGGCCACGGCGGCGACGATCTTCTCGCGGGTCAGTGCGGCGCCGCCGCCCTTGATCAGGTTCAGGTGCGCGTCGCTCTCGTCGGCGCCGTCCACGTAGAACTCCAGCTCGCTGACGCTGTTCAGCTCGTACACCGGAATACCATGGCCCTTGAGGCGCTGGGCAGTGGCCTCGGAGCTGGCGACCGCGCCATCGAAGGCGCCTTTGTGCTGAGCCAGGGCGTCGATGAAGAAGTTGGCAGTCGAACCGGTGCCGACGCCAACGACGCTCTTGTCGTCCAGCTTGGGCAGAATGAGATCGACAGCGGCCTGGGCGACGGCCTGTTTCAGTTGGTCCTGGGTCATGCGGGCTCCGAGTGGGGCTGGGGAGTTTCGAGAGGCGCACAGTATAGCGGCAAGTGCCGGCAAAACCTCGGCTTTGCTGTGGTCCGCCGACGTGGCGCTGGGGTAGACTCGCAGGCCTTGTCCCGCGGCCAGTGATGCTTTCCCGATGCTCGAACAGTACGTCAAGATGATCCTCACCTCGCGCGTGTACGACGTTGCCGTCGAAACGCCGCTGCACAGTGCCGGCCAGTTGAGCAAGCGCCTGAACAATCAAGTGCTGCTCAAACGTGAAGACCTGCAGCCGGTGTTCTCGTTCAAGATCCGCGGGGCGTACAACAAGCTGGCGCAATTGACTGCCGAAGAGCTGGCCCGTGGCGTGGTCACTGCCTCCGCCGGCAACCATGCCCAGGGCCTGGCGCTGGCTGCGCGCGAGCTGGGCATCAAAGCCACCATCGTGATGCCCAAGACCACCCCGGAAATCAAGATCGAAGGCGTGCGCTCGCGTGGCGGCAAGGTCGTCCTGCACGGCGACTCGTTCCCCGAGGCGCTGGCCTATTCGCTCAAGCTGGTGGATGAAAAGGGCTTCGTCTATATCCACCCCTACGATGACCCGCACACCATCGCCGGCCAAGGCACCGTGGCCATGGAAATTCTGCGTCAGCACCCGGGCCGCCTCGACGCGATCTTTGTGCCGGTCGGCGGCGGCGGTTTGATTGCCGGCATCGCTGCCTACGTCAAATATCTGCGCCCGGAAATCAAGGTGATCGGCGTCGAGCCGGACGACTCCAACTGCCTGCAGGCGGCCTTGGCCGCTGGCGAGCGAGTAGTGCTGCCGCAAGTCGGGCTGTTCGCCGATGGCGTTGCGGTCGCGCAGATCGGCCAGCACACCTTTGATATCTGCAAGCTGCACGTGGACGAGGTGATCACGGTCAGTACCGATGAAATCTGCGCGGCGATCAAGGATATCTACGACGATACCCGCTCGATAACCGAGCCTGCCGGCGCTTTAGGCGTTGCCGGGATCAAGAAGTACGTGGAAATGAGCGGTGTCAGTGGTCACACACTGGTCGCCATCGACTCCGGCGCCAACGTCAACTTCGACCGCCTGCGCCACGTGGCCGAGCGCGCCGAGCTGGGCGAGAAGCGCGAAGCGATCATCGCCGTGACCATCCCCGAGCGGCCGGGCAGCTTCAAGGCCTTCTGCGAGGCCATCGGCAAGCGCCAGATAACCGAATTCAACTACCGCAAGCACACCTCGGACGAGGCGCACATCTTTGTCGGCGTGCAGACCCATCCCGATACCGACCCGCGCGCCGCGCTGGTGCAGCAGTTGATCGAGCAAGGCTTCCCGGTTATCGACCTGACCGACAACGAACTGGCCAAGCTGCACATCCGCCATATGGTCGGCGGCCATTCGGCGCGGGCCCACGACGAGATCGTGCTGCGCTTCGAATTCCCCGAACGGCCGGGGGCGCTGTTCAACTTCCTGACCAAGCTGGGCGGGCGCTGGAATATCTCCATGTTCCACTACCGCAACCATGGCGCCGCAGACGGGCGCGTGGTGGCCGGCTTGCAGGTGCCCGAAGACGAGCGTCATCTGGTGCCGGCAGCGTTGGCCAAGATTGGCTACCCGTACTGGGATGAAAGCGAAAACCCGGCCTACCGGCTGTTTTTGGGTTGAGGGGCTAAGCTAGACCTCGAGAGGCTTCTCGGCGCGGTGCTGTATCAGCCAGCCGCGCCAAGGCCCGCACGCGCAACCCAAGGATCTGCACATGGAATACCTGACCACCCTGAAGACCGTGCACGTTGTCGCCACCGTGCTGTTGCTCGCCTGCGCCCTGGGCCTGGCCATCTACACCTGGCGGCTGCGCCAGCGCAGCGATGCTGCGGTCTATAGCCAGTTGCTGCGCCGCCCCCTGCTGTTTGTCTGGCTGTTGCTCGGCGTGTGCCTGGTGAGCATGCCATTCACCGGCTGGTGGCTGGTGCACCTGGTCGGCTGGCCGCTGGGGCAGACCTGGCTGTTGGCCTCGAGCGTGATCTACACCGTCGGTGCGCTGAGTGTGTGGTGGCTGCTGATCCGCCTCAACCGCTTGCGCCGGGCTGAGCCTGGCAGCCTGCGCCTGACCTTGGCACTGGCCGTGTTCAGTGCGGTGTGCTTTGTCTCGATTGCGGGCCTGATGGGCGCCAAGCCGGTCTGAGGCAGCCCGCAACAGCCCCATTTCACAGGGAATTTCACCTGGCTGCACATAAGCACGGCAGGCGCGTTGCTGCGCTTGTGAGCTTTGTGGAACAATGCGGCAATATGCGTTTTCGAGGTTGCTGCCGTGATCGACCCGGATGGATTTCGCCCCAACGTCGGTATCATTCTCACCAATGATGCTGGACAGGTGCTTTGGGCTCGACGGATCAACCAGGATGCCTGGCAATTTCCCCAGGGCGGTATCAACCCTGATGAGACGCCGGAAGATGCCCTGTACCGCGAGCTGAATGAAGAAGTCGGCCTGGAGCGTGACGATGTGCAAATTCTTGCCTGCACCCGCGGCTGGTTGCGTTATCGTCTACCCCAGCGGCTGGTGCGCACGCACAGCCAGCCATTGTGTATCGGCCAGAAACAGAAGTGGTTCCTGCTACGCCTGGTGAGCAACGAGCAACGGGTGCGTATGGACCTGACCGGCAAACCGGAATTCGACGGCTGGCGCTGGGTCAGCTATTGGTATCCGCTGGGCCAGGTCGTGACATTCAAGCGCGAGGTTTACCGCCGCGCCCTGAAAGAGCTAGCCCCGCGCCTGCTGACGCGCGACTGACGACGGAGTTCGACCCCGAGCCATGCTCAATACGCTGCGCAAGATCGTCCAGGAAGTGAACTCCGCCAAAGATCTCAAGACGGCGTTGGGGATCATTGTCTTGCGCGTCAAGGAAGCCATGGGCAGCCATGTCTGCTCGGTTTACTTGCTTGACCCGGAAACCAACCGGTTCGTGCTGATGGCCTCCGAAGGCCTCAACAAACGCTCGATCGGCAAGGTCAGCATGGCCCCCAACGAAGGCCTGGTTGGCCTGGTCGGTACCCGGGAAGAGCCGCTGAACCTGGAAAACGCCGCCGATCACCCGCGTTATCGCTACTTTGCCGAAACCGGTGAAGAGCGCTACGCGTCGTTTCTCGGTGCGCCGATCATTCACCACCGTCGAGTGGTTGGGGTGCTGGTCATCCAGCAAAAGGAGCGGCGCCAGTTCGACGAGGGCGAAGAAGCCTTCCTGGTAACCATGAGCGCGCAGCTGGCCGGGGTTATCGCCCACGCCGAAGCGACCGGTTCGATCCGTGGCCTGGGCCGTCAGGGCAAAGGCATTCAAGAGGCACGCTTCGTCGGCGTACCGGGTTCGCCTGGCGCTGCGGTAGGCCGGGCGGTGGTGATGCTGCCGCCCGCCGATCTGGAAGTGGTGCCGGACAAGACCGTCGATGACATCGACGCCGAACTGAAACTGTTCAATAACGCCCTCGAAGGCGTGCGCGCCGATATGCGCAAGCTGTCGGCCAAGCTTGCCACCCAGCTGCGCCCGGAAGAACGGGCGCTGTTCGACGTCTACCTGATGATGCTCGAAGACGCTGCCCTTGGTGGCGAAGTGGTCGAAGTGATCAAGACCGGCCAGTGGGCCCAGGGCGCCTTGCGTCAGGTGGTCGGCGAGCACGTCAACCGCTTCGAGCTGATGGACGACGACTACCTGCGCGAGCGCGCCTCCGACGTCAAGGACCTTGGCCGGCGGCTGTTGGCTTACTTGCAGGAAGCCCGTTCGCAGACCCTGGTCTACGCCGAAAACACCATTCTGGTCAGTGAAGAGCTGACGCCCGCGATGCTTGGCGAGGTGCCGGAGGGCAAGCTTGCCGGTCTGGTTTCGGTGCTTGGCTCGGGTAACTCGCATGTGGCCATTCTGGCCCGGGCGATGGGTATCCCGACGGTGATGGGCCTGGTCGACCTGCCGTACTCCAAGGTCGACGGCATCGAAATGATCGTCGACGGCTACAAGGGCGAAGTCTTCACCAACCCCAGCGATGTGCTGCGCAAGCAGTACAAGGAAGTCGTCGAAGAAGAGCGCGAACTGGCCAAAGGCCTGGACGCACTGCGCGAGCTGCCCTGCGTAACCCCGGACGGCCATCGCATGCCGCTGTGGGTCAACACCGGCCTGCTCGCCGACGTGGCCCGGGCGCAGCAACGCGGCGCCGAAGGGGTTGGCCTGTACCGCACCGAAGTGCCGTTCATGATCCAGCAGCGCTTCCCCAGCGAAAAGGAACAGCTGGCGATCTACCGCGAGCAGCTCGCTGCCTTCCACCCGCTGCCGGTGACCATGCGCACCCTGGACATTGGCGGTGACAAGGCGCTGTCGTACTTCCCGATCAAGGAAGAAAACCCGTTTCTCGGCTGGCGCGGCATTCGCGTCACCCTCGACCACCCGGAAATCTTCCTGGTGCAAACCCGCGCCATGCTCAAGGCCAGCGAAGGCTTGAATAACCTGCGCATCCTGTTGCCGATGATCTCCGGCATCCATGAGCTGGAAGAAGCCCTGCACCTGATCCACCGTGCCTGGGGCGAGGTGCGCGACGAAGGCACCGACGTACCGATGCCGCCGGTGGGGGTGATGGTCGAAATCCCGGCAGCGGTGTACCAGACCAAAGAGCTGGCGCGTCAGGTCGACTTCCTCTCGGTTGGCTCCAACGACCTGACCCAGTATCTGCTGGCGGTCGACCGCAACAACCCGCGGGTCGCCGACCTGTATGACTACCTGCACCCGGCAGTGCTGCAAGCCGTGCAAACCGTGGTGCGCGATGCCCATGCCGAAGGCAAGCCGGTGAGTATCTGCGGCGAGATGGCCGGTGACCCGGCGGCAGCGATCCTGCTGATGGCGATGGGCTTTGACAGCCTGTCGATGAACGCCACCAACCTGCCCAAGGTCAAGTGGATGCTGCGTCAGGTCAACATGAGCAAGGCCAAGGAACTGCTGGCCGACGCCATGAGCCACGACAACCCGCAAGTTATCCACAGCTCGCTGCAGCTGGCGCTGAAGAACCTCGGCCTGGCGCGGATGATCGGGCCTGGCGCGAACAAGACCCTCTAAGCCAAGGATGCTGGTGGCCCTGCTCAGACCGCCAGCTCGACCTCACCCAGATGCCCGCCGTAGGGACCAAAGCTGCGTTCGAGCATGCGCCGCTGCCCCGACTTGTGCACAAGCAGCACCGTGCTGGCGCGGGTGCCGTAGTTCTGGCTGGCAATGAATGCGCTCGACAGCAGCCGCTCGGTGGCCAGGCCAACGCCGGTGTCCGGCAAATCGGCGTCCAGCGCAGGCTGAGCGTTGCCAAGCAAACCCAGCAGCCGCTGCGGGTCGGCCTCGTCGAGCAACTCGCGCAGGCCTTGGCGGGTCTGCACCAGCTTCGGCCACGGCGTATCCAGCCGTGCATTGGACAGCCCGTAGACGCCCGGCTCAAGCAATTGCGGCGCTGCGTCAGAGGCGTGCAGATAGCCCAGCTGCTGCTCGTCGCCAATCAACAGATTGAAGCCTGAGTACTCGCTGCTGCGGCTAGCCACCTGCTCAAGGTATTGCTCAACGCCGAGCTCGCCGCGCAGGTAACCAGCCACCAGTTCACCGCGAGAGCGCAGGCCTTGTGGCTGGCGCGGGTCACGGATATTGGTCAGCGCCGCGAAGCGCCCGTTCGGACCAATTCCCAGCCAACTGCCGCCGGCCTCGAGGTCGCGCCCGGCGTACACCCCCGGTGCGTCGTCCCACGCGCCCAGCGCCTGACTGGGGCGGGCATAGAACTCGTCACGATTGGCCGCAACGATCAGCGGCAGGGCATGCCCCGGCCGCCAGGCAAATACGATCAGGCACATGGCGTAGCCTCTGGTTTTTGCTCACTCTACCCACTGCATCGGGCACTGGCCATCAGCTGACACAGACTTCACTAGAGCCACAAGGCCAGCTTCCGTTACCATGCCGGACTGAATTGTCATGGGGTCGACGAATGGAGTTCGTACTCTACCTGCTGTTGGGCGCCTGCGCCGGCGTCCTGGCCGGGCTATTCGGCGTGGGCGGCGGGATCATCATCGTGCCGGTGCTGGTGTTCAGCTTCACCTTGCAGGGCTTCGAGCCCTCGGTGCTGACCCACCTGGCCGTCGGCACCTCGCTGGCGACCATCATCTTCACATCGATCAACGCCGTGCGTGAGCACCAGCGCAAAGGCGCGGTGCAATGGTCGGTCTTTGTCTGGATGACCGTTGGTATCCTGATCGGTGCGGGTATCGGCGCCAAAACCGCTTCGTTGATCCAGGGCCCGATGCTGCAGAAGATCATTGGCGTGTTTGCCCTGGTGGTCGCCGCGCAGATGGCCCTCGACCTCAAACCCAAGGCCAGCCGTGGCATCCCTGGCAAGCCTGGGTTGTCGGTTGCCGGCGTGGTAATCGGTTGGGCCTCGGCAATCTTTGGCATCGGTGGCGGCTCGCTGACCGTGCCGTTCCTGACCTGGCGCAGCCTGCCGATGCAGCAGGCGGTGGCGACCTCATCGGCCTGCGGCTTGCCGATCGCCCTGGCCAGCGCCCTCAGCTTCATGCTGCTGGGCTGGGACGACAGCCACCTGCCGCCGCACAGCCTGGGTTACGTGTACCTGCCGGCACTGCTTGGCATTGCCCTGACCAGCATGTTTTTTGCCCGTTATGGCGCGCGCCTGGCGCACAAGCTGTCGCCGCGCCTGCTCAAACGTCTGTTCGCCGCGTTGCTGTTCTGCGTCGGCCTGAGTTTTTTGATTTAGCTGCCTGATTTGATCGAGAGGAATCACCATGCTGCCTTACCCGCAGATCGACCCCGTGGCCCTGGCCATCGGGCCGCTGAAAATCCATTGGTACGGCCTGATGTACCTGATCGGCATCGGCGGTGCCTGGCTGCTGGCCTCGCGCCGGCTGAACCGCTTCGACCCGACCTGGAGCCGCGAGAAGCTCTCTGACCTGGTGTTCTGGCTGTCGATGGGGGTAATCGTCGGCGGACGCCTGGGCTATGTACTGTTCTATGACCTGCACGCCTACCTGGCCAACCCGACGCTGATATTCGAAGTGTGGAAGGGCGGCATGTCGTTCCACGGCGGCTTTATCGGCGTGATGCTGGCCGCGCTGTGGTTCGGCAAGCGCAACAACAAGTCGTTCTTCGAGCTGATGGACTTCGTAGCGCCGCTGGTGCCGATTGGCCTGGGTGCCGGGCGCATCGGCAACTTCATCAACGCCGAGCTGTGGGGCAAGGCGACCGACGTGCCGTGGGCAATGGTTTTCCCGCCGTTCAGCGACCCTGCGCAGCTGCCGCGTCACCCGTCGCAGCTGTATCAGTTTGCCCTCGAAGGTGTGGCATTATTCCTGATCCTTTGGCTGTACTCGCGCAAGCCGCGCCCGACCATGGCCGTGTCCGGCATGTTCGCGCTGTTCTATGGCATCTTCCGCTTCATCGTCGAGTTCGTGCGTGTGCCTGATGCCCAGCTTGGCTACATCGCCTTTGGCTGGTTGACCATGGGCCAGTTGCTCTGCCTGCCGATGATCATTGGCGGCATCGTGCTGATCTGGCTGGCCTACAACCGTAAACCCACGGCCAACGCCGCGGTCTGATTTTCACGGCAGGGGCGATCCCCCTGCCGTTCTCGTTACAGGTAAGTCATGAAACAGTATCTAGATCTGGTCCGCGACGTCATCGACAACGGCACCCTGCAGAGCAACCGCACCGGCGTGCGCACCATCAGCCTGCCCGGCGCCATGCTGCGCTTCGACCTGCAGAAAGGCTTCCCGGCCGTGACCACCCGCCGCCTGGCGTTCAAGTCGGCCATCGGCGAGATGGTCGGTTTTCTGCGCGGGGTGAAAAACGCCGGCGAGTTCCGCGAGCTGGGCTGCAAGGTCTGGGACCAGAACGCCAACGAAAACGCCCAGTGGCTGGCCAACCCGTTCCGTCAGGGGCATGACGACCTCGGCGAAATCTACGGCGTGCAATGGCGCCAGTGGCCAGGCTACAAGCGTGTGCCGCTGAGCAACCCGGCAGCCATCGCCATGGCCGAGCAACAAGGCTTCCGCCAGATCGCCCAGGACGAAGAAGACGGCCAGGCGTTCGTCATCCTCTACAAAGCCATCGATCAGGTGCGTCAGTGCCTCGATACCATCGCCAACGACCCGGGCAGCCGGCGCATCCTGTTCCACGGCTGGAACTGCGCCCAGCTCGACGAAATGGCCCTGCCGCCGTGCCACCTGCTGTACCAGTTCCACCCCAATGTCGAGACCAGGGAAATCTCCCTGACCCTCTACATCCGTTCCAATGACCTCGGCCTGGGCACGCCATTCAACCTCACCGAAGGCGCTGCGCTGCTGTCGCTGTTCGGCCGCCTGACCGGCTACACCCCGCGCTGGTTCACCTACTTCATCGGCGACGCCCATGTGTACGAGAACCACCTGGACATGCTCAACGAGCAGTTCACCCGCGAGCCTTTGCCGGCACCCAAACTGGTGATCAGCGACCGCGTGCCTGAGTTTGCCAAGACCGGGGTGTACGAGCCGGAGTGGCTGGAGAAGATCGAGCCGAGCGACTTCAGCCTGGAAGGCTACGAGCATCACCCGCCACTGACGGCGCCGATGGCGGTGTGATTTGGATTGGTCGCGGGGTCAGGTGCCCCGCGATATTCCTGATCAATGCCCATGACTCCTGCCCACATGCGAGTGCTCGGTCTCTGGCACTGACACCGCACCATTCACCTCCAACTGCTGCAGAATCGCGCATTCCGCCCCGGGTGCGGTGCAGCGTTGGCGCAATTCCACCAGTTGCTCCTGCAGTGCCAGCAGGCCGTCGATGCGGGCCTGGACGTGGTCGATGTGCTCGTCGATCAGCGCGTTGACGCTGCCGCATTGGCCCTCCGGGCTGTCGCGCAGGCGCAGCAGGCTGCGGATCTCGTCCAAGGTCATGTCCAGCGTACGGCAGTTGCGGATGAAGGTCAGGCGCTCGACGTGGGCCTGGGTGTACAGCCGGTAGTTGCCGTCACTGCGGGCGGGCTCGGGCAGTAGTTGCTCGCGCTCGTAGTAGCGGATGGTCTCGACGGCGCAGTCAGTGGCTTTAGCCAATTCCCCGATTTTCATCACAAATCCTCTGCAGATGGCTTGACCCTATAGTGGCTACAGGGTGTTCACTTGGCAATAACTACCCTGTAACCGAGCGTCTTTGCCGCGCAAAGCCTGCTCAAGGGATCGGCGCATCAGCTAAGGACGACTCCATGAACCAGCCTGTCAGCCATGACCACGCGCATGACCATGACGCCCATGACCACGGCCATGAGCACCAGCATGCGCATGCCGCCAAGAGCGCTTGCCAAGACACCAAGGCCCACAGCTGCTGTGGCGGCGAGCCTGCGCCTGCGCTGGTGCAACTGACCGAGCAGGCCAGCAGCGATGCGCAGCTCAGCCGGTTTCGCATCCAGGCCATGGACTGCCCGACCGAGCAAGGTCTGATCCAGGACAAGCTGGGCAAGATGGCCGGTATCGAGCAGCTTGAATTCAACCTGATCAACCGTGTGCTCGGCGTGCGCCATACGCTGCAAGGCACGGACGCAATCGAGCGGGCGATCGACAGCCTGGGCATGCGCGCCGAGCCGCTGACTGACGATGAAGACAGCGCCGCTGCGCCTGCCGCCAAGACCCACTGGTGGCCGCTGGCACTGTCGGCAGTGGCGGCGATTACCGCTGAAATCGTGCACTTCAGCGCGCTGGCGCCGGAGTGGGTGGTGGCCTTGCTGGCCTTGGCAGCCATTCTTGGCTGTGGTCTGGGCACCTACAAAAAGGGCTGGATCGCCCTGAAAAACCGCAACCTCAACATCAACGCGCTGATGAGCATCGCGGTGACCGGCGCCGTATTGATCGGCCAATGGCCCGAGGCGGCGATGGTGATGGTGCTGTTCACCGTTGCCGAGTTGATCGAAGCGCGCTCGCTGGACCGCGCGCGCAACGCCATCGGCGGCTTGATGCAGCTGACCCCGGACATGGCCACTGTGCAGCAGGCCGATGGCCAGTGGCTTGAGGTGGAAGTGCGTGGGGTAGCGCTCGGTGCGTCGGTGCGGGTGCGTCCTGGCGAGCGCATCGGCCTCGACGGGGAAGTGCTCAGCGGGCAATCGAGTGTCGATCAGGCGCCGATCACCGGCGAAAGCCTGCCCGTGGAGAAGGTTGTCGGCGACAAGCTGTTCGCTGGCACCATCAACCAGGAAGGCGCGCTGGAGTACAAAGTTACTGCCCTTGCCGGCCAGTCAACCCTGGCGCGGATCATCAAGGCTGTGGAAGAAGCGCAGGGCGCGCGTGCGCCGACCCAGCGCTTTGTTGATCAGTTTTCGCGCATCTACACCCCGGTGGTGTTTGCCCTGGCCCTGGCCGTGGCGATTCTGCCGCCGCTGCTGATGGGCGGCGTCTGGTTTGACTGGATCTATCGCGCACTGGTCCTGCTGGTAGTGGCGTGCCCATGTGCACTGGTGATTTCGACCCCGGTGACGATTGTCAGCGGCCTTGCCGCTGCCGCGCGCAAGGGCATTCTGATCAAGGGCGGGGTGTATCTGGAGGGCGGGCGCAAGCTGGACTTCCTGGCCCTGGACAAGACCGGCACGATCACCCATGGCAAACCGGTGCAGACCGATTTCAGCGCGCTTGATCCGCTCTTTGCAGACCGCGCCCAGGCGCTGGCTGCCAGCCTCGGCGAGCGCTCCGACCACCCGGTATCGCGGGCCATCGCGCAGTTTGCCCAGGCGCAGCAACTGCCGTTGAGCGACGTCAGCAACTTTGCCGCGCTGTCCGGGCGCGGTGTGCGTGGCGAGATCGACGGCCAGCTGTACCACCTGGGCAACCATCGCCTGGTCGAAGAGCTGGGCCTGTGCTCGCCGCAACTGGAAGCGCAGCTCGATACGCTGGAGCGCCAAGGCAAGACCGTGGTACTGCTGCTCGATCGCAGCGGCCCGCTGGCGCTGTTTGCCGTAGCCGATACGGTCAAGGACAGCAGCCGCCAGGCGATTGCCGAATTGCATGAGCTGGGTATCAAAACGGTCATGCTGACCGGTGATAATCCGCACACCGCGCAAGCGATCGCTGCCCAGGTAGGTATCGACCGAGCCGAGGGCAACCTGCTGCCAAGCGACAAGCTGAAGACCATCGAAGCGCTCTACGCCCAAGGGCACCGGGTCGGCATGGTCGGCGACGGCATCAACGATGCACCGGCACTGGCCCGCGCTGAAATCGGCTTCGCCATGGCGGCAGCGGGAACCGACACGGCGATTGAAACCGCCGATGTGGCCCTGATGGACGACGACTTGCGCAAAATCCCGGCATTCGTCAGGCTTTCCCGCGCCAGCGCGGCCATTCTCATCCAGAACATCGTCCTCGCGTTGGGGATCAAGGCGATCTTCCTGGTGGTTACCTTTACCGGCATGGCCACCCTGTGGATGGCGGTCTTCGCCGACATGGGCGTGAGCCTGCTGGTAGTGTTCAACGGTCTGCGCCTGCTGCGCAAATAAGGGATCTGCATGCTGAGTTCCGAGCTCAAGGCCTTCTACATGGTTGCCCGCCTGGGCAGCATCACCCAGGCGGCGAAGAAGCTCGGGCTCAGCCAGCCCACGGTGACCACGCAGATTCGCCAGCTGGAAAGCCACTACGCGGTGGAGCTGTTCTACCGCGGTGGGCGCCGGCTGGTATTGAGCGAGAGCGGTGCGCGCCTGCTACCGATGGTCAAGACCTTGCTGCAGCAGGAAGCGGACATCGAGTTCGAGCTACGCAACAGCGGCCAGGCCCAGGGCAGTCTGCGCATCGCCGCCACCGCGCCGTATTACATTCTCGACCTGGTGAAAATTTTTCGCCAACGCCTGCCGCAGGTGGACGTAGCGGTGGAAATCGGCAACTCGCAACAGGTGCTGGAGATGCTCGAAGACTATCGCGTGGACGTCGCCGCATCCTCGCAACTGGTTGAGGATGCACGGCTGGTGCGGCGAGTGCTGGGTACAGACCCGCTGGTGGTGGCCGTGCACCGTAGCCATCCGTTGGCGCAACGGCAGACGCTGGCCATCGATGCCCTGGCCGGTCATTGCCTGCTGATGCGCGAGCAGGGTTCAACCACGCGGCTGATGACCGAGCAGATGCTTGCCGGGCGTGGGGTCAAGGTCGGCACCTTGCTCGAGATCGGCAGCCGCGAGTCGATCCGCGAGGCCGTGCTGCGCAACATCGGCATCAGCATCATCGCCCGCCATGAGGTACCGCATAACCCCGAGCTGGCCGTGCTCACCCTGGAAGGTGCACCGGTCATGCACGAGTATCTGTATTGCCTCAAGGAGCGGCGCCAGGCGCGCCTGCCAGCGGCGTTTCTTGGTGTCGCGCAGGAAGTATCAGGTATTCAGGTGTAAGTGCTGCGGCAGGCTTCATTGCGCAAAGGCCAGCACGGCCACTCCCAAATCTGCCTATGGCACTATCGCCAGCTTTGCCCTGAACGCCACAGAACCTTCGCATTGCCTCCCTAGCATGGCCTCTATCTGATCACGAGGCCTGGCCATGACCCACGCTACCCCTGGCGCACCGGTAAAAGTGCGCGGTATCGACAAACGCTTCGGCGCCTTCGCTGCGCTGAACAACGTTTCCCTGGATATCGGTGCCGGCGAGCTGGTGTGCCTGCTCGGCCCGTCCGGCTGCGGCAAGACCACCCTGCTGCGTTGCATCGCCGGCCTCGAGCGGCAGGACCGTGGCGAGCTGTACCTGGGCGAGCGCGACATCTCCGAGCTGCCGCCGCAGGCCCGCGACTACGGCATCCTGTTCCAGTCCTATGCGCTGTTCCCCAACCTCACGGTCGAGGCCAACATAGCCTACGGTCTGAATACCAGCAGCCGCGACCAAGCGCGCCAGCGGGTCGGGCAGATGCTTGAGTTGGTCGGCCTGCTTGGCAGCGAGAAGAAATATCCAGGCCAGTTGTCCGGTGGTCAGCAACAGCGGGTGGCGTTAGCCCGCGCCCTGGCCCCGGCGCCGTCTTTGTTGTTGTTGGACGAGCCGATGTCGGCGCTGGATGCGCGGGTACGTGAGCACCTGTGTGGCGAGCTGCGCCAACTGCAGCGCCAGCTCGGCATCACCACCCTGATGGTCACGCACAACCAGGACGAAGCCATGTTGATGGCCGACCGCATAGCCGTGATGAACAACGGCCAGGTCGAGCAGTACGACACCCCGCAAGCGATCTACGACCGGCCGTCCACGCCATTCGTGGCCGAGTTCGTTGGCCAGGGCAACTGGCTGCCGTTCCAGCGCAACAGTGCCAGCCACGCCCAGGTCGGCGGGATGAACCTGCGCCTGGCCGCCAATGCCGGTGCGGCCAGCAGCGGTAGGCTGTTCTGTCGCCCTGAGGCGATCACGGTCAACCCGCTGGTGCATGAAGAAAACCTGTTCCCGGCCAAGGTGCGCGAAGTCACCTTCCTCGGTAACCGTTGCCGCATGGCCTTTGAGCTGCACACTCTGCCGGGGCATACCCTACTTGCCGAGCTGGCGCCGGAGGCCATGCCGCGCCTTGGTTCTCAGGACATCTGGGTGGCGCTGCCGCCGCAGAGCCTGCAGGTGTTTGCCTGAGATGGCCGGGCCAATCTCCATGCCCTTGAACCTGGCCACGGCGGACCGAGGCAACGGCGTTGCGCTGGCCGACCGGATCTTTGTGCTCGGCGGCAAAAGCCTGCTGCTGGTGCTGCTGATCATGGCAGTGCTGCTGCCGCTGCTGGCGATCTTCTGGCGCGGTTTCAGCGGCGACGCCGGCCAGGGCGGCGGCTTGCTGGCAGCACGCGAGCTGTTTGCCAACGCCAACTTCCGCTGGCTGCTCGGTAACAGCCTGGCAGTTGCCTTCACCGTGGCCGCTATCGTCATACCGCTGGCGTATCTGTTTGCCTACTCCCTGCAGCGCACCTTGATCCCGGCCAAGCCACTGTGGCGGGGGATTTCCCTGCTGCCGTTGTTGGCCCCGTCGATGTTGCCGGCGATTGCGCTGGTGTATCTGTTCGGCAACCAGGGCCTGCTGCGCAGCCTGCTCGACGACAACATCTACGGCTTCTGGGGCATCGTTGTCGGTGAGGCCATCTATACCTTCCCGCATGCCTTGATGATTCTGCTGTCAGCGCTGTCGCTGGCCGATGCGCGGCTGTTCGAAGCGGCTTCGAGCATGGGCGCGGGACCAGTGCGGGCATTCATCAGCGTGACTTGGCCGGCGACCCGCCAGGCCGTGTTTGCCGCATTCTGCCTGGTGTTCACCCTGACCATCACCGACTTCGGTGTGCCAGTGGTGGTGGGCGGTGACTATCAGGTGCTGGCGCTGGAAGCCTACAAAGCCGTGGTAGGGCAGCAGCAGTTTGGCCGAGGTGCACTGATCGGCATGGTCCTGCTGCTGCCGGCGCTGTTCAGTTTTGCTGTCGATGCCTGGCTCCGCCGGCGCCAGGGCCAGGCCATGAGTGGCCGGGCGCAGGTGTTCGAGCCCAAGCCGTCGCGCCGCCGCGATGCTGTGTTTCTCGCGGTGGTGGTGCTGGTGTGCAGCGTGCTGCTGGCGGTGGTGGGCATGGCGGTGTATTCGTCGCTGGTCACCTTCTGGCCTTACAACTTGTCGCTGTCGGTCAAGCACTACCTGTTTGAAGACACCGCCGGCGGTGGCTGGCTGGCCTATCGCAACAGCGTGAGCATGGCGCTGTACACGGCCTTGATCGGCAGTCTGGTGATCTTCGTCGGCGCCTACCTGATGGAAAAAACCCAGGGCCAACGGCTGCTCAACCAGTCGCTGCGACTGCTCAGTTTCATTCCGATGGCGGTGCCGGGGCTGGTGTTGGGCCTGGGTTACGTCTTCTTCTTCAACCTCGCCAGCAACCCGCTGCACGTGTTCTACGGCAGCATGACCCTGCTGGTGGTGTGCACCATTGCTCACTATCTAACTACCGCACAGATGACCGCAACCACCGCCCTGCGCCAGCTCGACGGCGAATTCGAAGCCGCAGCGCTGTCGCTCAAGGCGCCGCTGTACCGGCATTTTCTGCGGGTCAGCCTGCCGATCTGCCTGCCGGCCTTGCTCGACATCATCCGCTACCTGTTCGTCTCGGCGATGACCACGGTGTCGGCGGCGATCTTCCTCTACAGCCCCGACACCATCCTCGCTGCCGTGGCGGTGTTGAACATGGACGATGCCGGCAATGTTGGCGGCGCTGCGGCGATGTCGACGCTGATCCTGCTCACCAGTGCTACCGCTTCGTTGCTGCTGGCCGCCGCCTCGCGTGGCCTGCTGCGCCGCTCCCAGGCCTGGCGCCAATCCGCGCCCGGCCATTGACTGCCTGCCCACCCTGAAAGGAACCGCACCATGTTCAAGCCAGTTGCCCTTGCTGCTGCCATCAGCGCCATTTTCAGCCTGCAGGTGTCTGCCGCAGAGACTCAGCTGACGGTCTACACCGCGCTCGAAGCCGAGCAGCTGAAGACCTACAAACAGGCCTTCGAAAAGGCCAATCCGGACATCGAGATCAAGTGGGTGCGCGACTCCACCGGGATCATTACCGCCAAGCTGCTGGCCGAGAAAGACCGCCCGCAGGCTGATGCAGTGTGGGGCCTGGCGGCGTCCAGCCTGGCCATTCTCGACCAGCAGAAAATGCTCGAAGCCTATGCGCCGAAGGACCTGGCGACGATCTCGAAGAACTACCGCGACGCGGCCAATCCGCCGGCCTGGGTGGGCATGGATGTATGGGCCGCGACCATTTGCTTCAACACCGTCGAGGCCGAAAAGCAGGGCCTGAGCAAGCCGGTCAGCTGGCAGGACCTGACCAAGCCTGAGTACAAGGGCAAGATCGTCATGCCCAACCCGGCCTCATCGGGCACTGGTTTCCTCGACGTCAGCGCCTGGCTGCAGACCTTTGGCGAGCCGCAGGGCTGGGCGTACATGGACGGCCTGCACCAGAACATCGGCCAGTACGTTCACTCCGGCTCCAAGCCGTGCAAGCTGGCCGCGTCGGGTGAATTCCCGATCGGCATTTCCTTCGAGTACCCGGCCGTGCAGCTCAAACGCCAGGGTGCGCCGCTGGACATCATCCTGCCCAAGGAGGGCCTGGGCTGGGAGATTGAAGCCACTGCGGTGATCAAGGGCACGCCCAAGGCCGCTGCCGCCAAGCGCCTGGCAGACTTCTCGGCCAGCCCTGCGGCGATGGACCTGTATAAGGAGAACTTCGCCGTGCTCGCTGCCCCCGGCATGGCCAAGCCGCAGACCGAGTTGCCGGCAGACTATGAGCAGCGCCTGATCAAAAACGACTTTGCCTGGGCCTCGCAGAACCGCGACAAGATCCTTGCCGAGTGGCGCAAGCGCTACGACGGCAAGTCAGAGAAGGTCGCCCAGCAGTAACTCAAAGCTGCTCGAGCAACTGCTCCAGTTGCTCCTGGCGCTCGGCCTGATTGAGCCTCGCGCCAGGGTTGAGCGACGACCACTGCGGGTGTGCCCGGGCCTTGTGCAGGGCTTCGGGCAGCTTGCCCTCGCGCCAGGCCTTGTCTTCCCCCGCCTGCAGCTGAATGCTCTGCTGCGCCGCATGGCCGCGGCTGTCCAGGGCTTTGAGAAGCTGCTGCTGACGCAACGCCAGCAGCCGCAGCACAGCGTCATCCACCGTCAATTCCCGCTGGCCCTTGAGCTTGCCGAGCAAGCGCGAGCCGTAGCTGCGTGCGGTTTGCAATGCGCCGCCAGCGATTGCCCCGGCCAGCGCAGCGGCGCCCAGGGTCAGCCCGCCCACCAGCAAATCAACGCCGGCGCCCGCGGCTGCACCGGCAGCAACGCCGCTGCCCAGGCGCACACCAAGCAGTTTCAAGGTTTCCGGGTTGAACAGATCATCGCCCCAGCGCCCATCCAGCAACGGCAAGTCGCCTGCGCTGGCGTCTTCGCGGCGGAACGCATACAGCTTGAGCAACCCCTCGACACAGCGTTGCTCGCGCTGGCGCACTGCTTGGCGCAGGGCTTCGATCGCCTGCGCTTCGGCCGCCGGTTGGGCCTCGACGCTACGCCGGCAGGCGGCACAATCGAGCAACAGCTCGGCGATCAGGCGCTTGGCGCTGTGCTGGCGGGCCAGACGCTGCGCCTGCTGATCCTCGATCAGCCGTTGCAGGGCGGGACGTGACTCTTCCAGCAACAGCGCGAGGCTTTCATACAGGCGGCGCTCGCCGTCTTCTGGCGGGGCCACGCTATCAAACCGCACCAGTGCATGCAGGCCCAGCCGTGCCAGGGCTTCGCGCCATTCCGGCTCGCGGTGCTCGCTGCTGGCGACAAAGTTGAGCACCGGCAGCAGCGGCCGCCCGCAGCTGGCCAGCACTTCCAGTTCATCACGGTATTTGGCCAATACCGGCTCACGGGCATCGATCACGTACAGCCCGGCATTGCTGGCGAGCAACTGGCGCAGCACCTTGGCTTCCTGTTCGAAACGCTGACGGGCTTCGCTGCCTTGCAGAAAGCGCTCGAGCCGGGCTGGGCCATCCAGCCGTTCGCCGGGCCGTTCCAGGCGTTCGAGATAGTCGAGCAGGGCGATGGCATCTTCCAACCCTGGCGTGTCGAACAGGTCCAGCAACGGCTCGCCATCCACCGACAGCCGCGCACCTTCGACGTGGCGGGTGGTGCTGGGGCGATGCGAGACTTCGCCGAAACCGACGTCACGGGTCAGCGTGCGCAGTAGCGAGGTCTTGCCGACATTGGTGTGGCCGACCACGGCCAGTTTCAGCGGCTCAGTCATGGCCTTGCTCCAACCAGTTCAAAGGGGCACTGTCGGCATAGGGCAGGCCGAGGCGCTCGAGGGCCTCGTGCCAGTCGCTCAGGCGCGCGCTGTCCAAGGTCTGCCCGGTAAGCGCCGGCAGCAGCCAGATCCGCGTGGCGCCTGCGTTGCGCGCCAGTTCGGCGAGCAGCGCCAGGCTGCCACGGTCTGGAGAGCGGCGCGGGTCGCAGGCGATAGCCAGGCGGGCCGGCGGGAAGCGGCTGAGTTGCTCAAGCAGCTTGTTGCGCGACTCGCGGCTGTCGAGCAGGCCGGCTTCGCTCACTCCAGCCGGCAACGCCGGCGGCCAGGGGCGCTGATCATCCAGCTCCAGGCCCACCAGCACTGCACCGCTGGCGCTGGCGTCCAGGTGCCCGGCGTGAAACTCCGGCAGTAATTGCGGTGCTGCGTCCTGCACGCCCAGCCGTTCGCTGCTAGGCATCAGCGCTTCGCGCAAGTGCGCATAGCCGGGCAGGCTCACGTCCAGTTGCAGGCGGTTACGGCCCTGGCGCCAGCGCCACAGGCACAGCAGCGCCAGCAGCAGGCGCGGCAGCAGGCCATACACCAGTACCACCCCAAGCAACCAGCTGGCCCAGGCCTGGCGCGCTACATCCAGCGCCGGCAGGGTCGCGCCGCTGGCGCGGATCATCGCTTCGTCCGGCACGGCAAAGCCGAGCAGCGAGGGCAGGGCGCCAAGGGTGTGGGTCAGGGTAATGAACGGCTCGGCGGCGAGCAGGGTAGTTTCCCAGACAAAGCCGTAACGGCGGGTTGCCAGCAATGCCAGCAGCATGACCACGGCGGCAATCATCGCCAACAGCCACAGGCCATGCACCAGGGTACCGAGCAACCAGCGGTTGAGGCGCTTACGTTGCAGCAGCACCACCAGCGCCGGCGCCAGGTGCGCGGCCTTGGCGTCGCGGGCGAAGCGCTCGCTCAGCCACAGCCACAGCCGGCCCAGGGTTGCCCCTTGCTCGCCGGCGAACAGCAGGCCGCCTGCCCAGCCGATCAGCATCAGCAGGTTGAGCCCGAGCAGGCTGCCCAGGGCCCAGAACACATTGACCGGGCGTTGACCATCGCCAAGCGCGGCCAGTCCGAGGCCGGCGCCGCTGACTACCGCCAGAATCATCATTGCCAGCAGGGCCAGCCGTGCGCCTTGTTTCCAGTGGCGCAACGCCTCGGCCAGGCCATCGCGTTCGGCCAGCCACAGGGCACGGGTTTCGATCCGCGCAGCAAGGTCGCCGCCTTGCTGGCGGGCGCGGCGGTTGGCTTCCTGATCTTCCAGAGGACCGGCGTGTTCCTCGCGCAGGCGGACCGCTTCGGTGAGCCAGCGCTTGTCGAGTGGAGTGGGTGCAGTCACAAGGTCTTCCAATGCACAGGTCAGGGCACAAGCTTAACCCAGCTGCGGTTTGCTATCCTCGTCGGCATGAAGACATCTCTCCCCCTCAGCCTGATCGCGGCCTGCGCCAGCAACCGCGTGATCGGCATCGACAACTCCATGCCCTGGCACCTGCCGGGGGACTTCAAATACTTCAAGGCCACCACCCTCGGCAAGCCGATCATCATGGGCCGCAAGACCTGGGATTCGCTGGGCCGGCCGCTGCCAGGGCGGCTGAACATCGTCGTCAGCCGCCAGCCTGGCTTGCAGCTGGAAGGCGCCGAGGTGTTCCCCTCGCTGGAGCAGGCGCTGGCCCGTGCCGAGCAATGGGCGCACGAGCAGGGCGTCGATGAGCTGATGCTGATTGGCGGCGCGCAGTTGTACGCGCTGGCGCTGGAGCAGGAGCTGGTCAGCCGCATGTACCTGACCCGGGTCGAACTGTCGCCGCAGGGCGATGCGTGGTTCCCGGAGTTCGACGCGCAGCAGTGGACACTGGATTCGAGTGAAGCCCAGGCGGAAGACGGCAAGCCTGGCTACCACTTCGAGGTATGGAACAAGCGTTGATAGACAAGGGCCGCGATGCGGCCCTTGTGCGTTTCAGGTGTGGCTCAGCTCGGCGTGCTGGTCATCGTCCAGCACGGCCTTGTCGGTACTCTTGAGCAACTGGCTGGTGACCACGCCTGCGGTCATCGAGCCATTCACGTTCAACGCGGTGCGGCCCATGTCGATCAGCGGCTCGACCGAGATCAACAGCGCCACCAGCTCGACCGGCAGGCCCATCGCCGGCAGCACGATCAGCGCAGCGAAGGTCGCGCCGCCACCCACACCTGCGACACCCGCCGAGCTCAAGGTGACAATCGCGATCAAGGTGGCAATCCACAGCGGATCGAAGGTGTCGATACCCACCGCTGGCGCCACCATCACCGCCAACATGGCCGGATAGAGGCCGGCGCAGCCATTCTGGCCTATGGTTGCGCCAAACGATGCGCTGAAGCTGGCGATCGACTGCGGCACGCCCAGGCGCCGGGTCTGCGCTTCGATATTGAGCGGAATGCTCGCCGCACTGGAGCGGCTGGTGAAGGCGAAAGTCAGCACCGGCCAGACCTTGCGCAGGAAGCGCAGCGGGCTGACTCCGGTGGCGGCCAGGATCAGGCCATGTACCACGAACATCAGGCCCAGGCCGAGGTACGACACCAGCACGAAGCTGCCCAGTTTTAGGATGTCTTCGATGTTCGAGCTGGCGACCACCTTGGTCATCAACGCTAGCACGCCGTACGGGGTCAGCTTCATCACCAGGCGCACCAGGCGCATGACCCAGGCTTGCAGGGTGTCGATGGCCGACAGCGCGCGTTCACCTTTTTCGCGGTCATCCTTGATCAGTTGCAGTGCCGCCAGGCCAACGAACACGGCGAAGATCACCACGCTGATGATCGAGGTCGGCTTGGCCTTGGCCAGATCGGCAACCGGGTTGCTCGGCACGAATGACAGCAGCAGCTGCGGGATATTCAGATCGGCGACCTTGCCGGCATAGTCGCTCTGGATCGCCTGCAGCCGCGCCGCTTCGGGGATGCCCGCGACCAGGCCCTCGGCGCTGAGGCCGAACAGGTTGGTCAGCAATACGCCAATCAAGGCAGCGATGGCAGTGGTCAGCAGCAATGTGCCGATGCTCAGCACACTGATCCGGCCCAGCGCCGAAGCATTGTGCAGGCGCGCTACTGCGCTGAGGATCGAGGCAAAGATCAGCGGCATGACGATCATCTGCAACAGCCCGACATAGCCGTTACCGACCAGATCGAGCCAACCGATGGTGGCCTTGAGCACCGGATGCCCTGCGCCGTAAACAGTGTGCAAGGCCAGGCCGAACCCTACGCCCATGACCAACCCGAGCAGGACCTTCTTGGCCAGGCTCCAATCGGTGCGGCGGGTTTGCGCCAGGCCCAGCAGCAGGGCCAGAAACGCCAGCAGATTAAGTGACAACGGCAGGTTCATTACAGCTCCGGGATCGAAAAAGGGGGCGTCGCGTCTGGGCGCGATTGCGAACTCAAATGCTAACAGCTTGAAAACAAACGAATTTATATCTGAATGGAATGTGCTTAGGTCGGTATGGAATAACAACGTCTTCGACGTCGCAATAAACAAACCGTTTCACCTGATGAGCGCTGTCTGAGCGGGCAGGCTGACTACAGGCGAAAAAAAACCGGCGCACCAGGCGCCGGTCTGTTGTTGCCGAAAAGCCTTACAGCCCGTCGAGCAACGCCTTGTCGCGCACAGCGCCTTTGTCGGCACTGGTTGCCAGCAGCGCGTAAGCCTTCAGCGCCGTGGTGACTTTGCGCGGACGCACTTCCACCGGCTTCCAGCCCTTCTTGTCCTGCTCGGCGCGGCGGGTGGCCAGCTCCTCATCGCTGACCAACAGGTTGATCGAGCGGTTGGGGATGTCGATCAACACCTTGTCGCCATCGCGCACCAGGCCAATCGCGCCACCGGCAGCGGCTTCAGGCGAAGCGTGGCCGATCGACAGGCCCGAGGTACCGCCAGAGAAGCGGCCGTCGGTGAGCAGGGCGCAGGCCTTGCCCAGGCCTTTGGACTTCAGATACGAGGTCGGGTACAGCATCTCTTGCATGCCCGGGCCGCCTTTCGGGCCTTCGTAACGGATGATCACGATGTCGCCGGCCTGTACTTCATCGGCCAGAATGCCGCGTACGGCGCTGTCCTGGCTCTCGAAGATCTTCGCGTTGCCTTCGAACACGTGGATCGATTCGTCAACACCGGCAGTTTTCACCACGCAGCCATCAAGGGCGATGTTGCCGTACAGCACGGCAAGGCCGCCTTCTTGCGAATAGGCGTGCTCAAAGCTGCGGATGCAGCCGTTTTCACGGTCGTCGTCGAGGGTTTCCCAACGGGTCGATTGGCTGAACGCGGTCTGCGTCGGGATGCCACCAGGGCCGGCCTTGAAGAAGGTGTGCACAGCTTCATCGTCGGTCTGGGTGATATCCCATTTGGCGATGGCTTCTTCCATGCTCGGGCTGTGCACGGTCGGCAGGTCGGTGTGCAGCAGGCCGCCACGGGCCAGCGAGCCGAGGATGCTGAAGATGCCGCCGGCGCGGTGGACGTCTTCCATGTGGTACTTCTGAATGTTCGGCGCAACCTTGCACAGCTGCGGCACCTTGCGCGACAGCCGGTCGATATCACGCAGGTCGAACTGGACCTCACCTTCCTGGGCTGCAGCGAGCAGGTGCAGGATGGTGTTGGTCGAGCCGCCCATGGCGATGTCGAGCATCATGGCGTTTTCGAACGCCTTGAAGTTGGCGATGTTGCGCGGCAGCACCGAGGCGTCGTTGTCGCCGTAGTAGCGTTTGCACAGCTCGACGATGGTACGGCCGGCAGTGAGGAACAGCTGCTCACGGTCGGAGTGGGTGGCCAGGGTCGAACCGTTGCCAGGCAGGGCCAGGCCGAGTGCTTCGGTCAGGCAGTTCATCGAGTTGGCGGTGAACATGCCGGAGCACGAGCCACAGGTCGGGCAGGCGCTGCGCTCGTACTCGGCGACTTTTTCATCGCTGGCGGTAGAGTCGGCGGCGATGACCATGGCGTCGACCAGGTCCAGGCCGTGGCTGGCGAGTTTGGTCTTGCCGGCTTCCATCGGCCCGCCGGAGACGAAGATCACCGGGATGTTCAGGCGCAGTGCAGCCATGAGCATGCCAGGGGTGATCTTGTCGCAGTTGGAGATGCACACGATGGCGTCGGCGCAGTGGGCGTTGACCATGTACTCGACCGAGTCGGCGATGATCTCGCGGCTGGGCAGCGAATAGAGCATGCCGTCGTGGCCCATGGCGATGCCATCGTCGACCGCAATGGTGTTGAACTCTTTGGCCACGCCACCGACGCGCTCAATCTCGCGGGCGACCAGTTGGCCCAGATCCTTGAGGTGCACATGCCCCGGGACGAACTGGGTGAACGAGTTGGCGATGGCGATGATCGGTTTCTTGAAGTCTTCGTCCTTCATCCCGGTTGCGCGCCACAGGGCACGGGCACCGGCCATGTTGCGGCCGTGGGTGGAAGTCTTGGAACGATAATCAGGCATGAAGCACTCCTGGCGGCTGAATCAGGTCAGAAAAAAGGGAAGTGAGCTTCTCTTGTCCTTTGCACCGCAGGCCGGTTGCCACTGGCACGGATGAGGTCGAAAACACTACGGGATCGCCGCAAGCTCGACCAGAGCTCATAAACCCGCCGGGGATGACTGGCGATGAATAGGCCGATTCTACACCGCTGCGGCCGTGAAGGGAGGCCGATGTGCCGGGTGGATATTGGCTAGGCATTGGCCGAACTGTCGTAGGAGCTTTCCTAAATGCGCTCGAACGGGCAATTGCTGGCTGACGTGCCCTCGCCAGCTGCCTATTATCGCCGCGCCGCATGTGCGGCTCGACGAGATACACCCTCAATGGACCTTCCCAGTTTTCAGTTCATCACGAACCTGCATTCTGGCACTGAGCGCGCTGGCGCCAGGGCTGCCGAAGGCTTGCACCTGAGAGGGTGAGGGCTGCAGGCGCCCGCGTCGGCGCCTGGAGACAACACATGCACTACTCCCCCGATTATGTAGACGCGCAAGCCAAGCAGCGCCGCGACGCCCAGGCTCGACGTGACCACCTGCTGCGGTCGCAGCTCCATCCTGCCGGCACCGCCGGTGCACTGATGATCAGCCAGTACTCAAGCCTGGAGAGTGGCTTGAGCGCCAGTCAGGCGATCGACATGCTGCGCCGCGAGGCGGCTGATGCCGAAACCATCTATCAGTCCTATGTGCTCGATGAGCAGCGCAACCTGCTCGGCACCGTGTCGCTGCGCGAGCTGATCCTGGCAGCACCCGAGGCGGCGATTGAACAGGTCATGGTGCGCAATATCATCAGCGTCAGCGTGCACACCTTGCAGGAAGAGGTGGCGCGGTTGATTCGCCTGCATGACCTGCTGGCGGTGCCAGTGCTCGACGACGACGGTCGCTTGGTCGGTCTGGTGACCTGTGACGAAGCGTTGGATGTGGTGGTGGAAGAAGCCACCGAAGACTTCCACAAGGGCGCGTTGATCGCCAATCACGTCGGCAACCTGCGCGACGCCACGCTGGGGCTGCTGTACCGCAAGCGCGTGCTGTGGCTGGTGTTGCTGGTGTTCGGCAACCTGTTCTCGGGCGCGGGCATCGCCGCGTTCGAGGAAACCATCGCTGCGCATATCGCCCTGGTGTTCTTCCTGCCATTGCTGGTCGACAGCGGCGGTAATGCCGGTGCGCAGTCGGCAACCCTGATGGTACGAGGCCTGGCGACCGGCGAAGTGGTCATGGCGGACTGGCTGCGGATGCTTGGCCGCGAGTGCGGCGTGGCCCTGGCGCTGGGTGCGACCATGGCAGTGGCGGTAGCTTCGCTGGGGATGTTGCGCGGCGGTGCGGATATTGCCTTTATCGTCGCCAGCAGCATGCTGGTGATCGTCTTGATTGGCAGCCTGATCGGCATGAGCCTGCCGTTTCTGCTCAGCCGGATCAACCTTGATCCAGCCACGGCGAGTGGGCCGTTGGTGACGTCGGTGGCTGATGCAGTGGGGGTGTTGATCTACTTCGGCATTGCTTCGCAGGTGCTGGATATCTGAGCAGCAGCGATGACAGCGACCAGGCGTCGCTGTCATCGCGCTCAGGCCAGCGGCTTAGCTGTTGGGCAGCAAGCGGCAGGTGATGCTCTTGATGTAGCGGGTTTCAGGGATCGCCGGGTGTACCGGGTGATCAGGGCCCTGACCGCCGCGCTCGAGCAACTGCAGGTTGCGGTCGAGGTGGCGGGCGCTGGTCAGCAGGATGTTGTTGAGGTCGTCTTCGGGCAAGTGCATCGAGCACGAAGCGCTGACCAGAATGCCGTCCTTGTTGAGCAGGCGCATGGCTTGCTCGTTCAGGCGACGGTAGGCGCCTTCGCCGTTTTTCAGGTCTTTCTTGCGTTTGATGAAGGCGGGTGGGTCGGCGATGATCACGTCGAAGCGCTCTTCAGCGGCCTTCAGCTCGCGCAGTGCTTCGAACACGTCACCTTCTATGCAGGTCAGCTTGTCGCCGATGCCATTGAGTGCTGCGTTGCGCTCGACACCGTCCAGAGCAAAGCTTGAGGCATCCACGCAGAACACTTCGCTGGCACCGAACACGCCGGCCTGCACGCCCCAGCCACCGATGTAGCTGAACAGGTCGAGTACGCGCTTGCCTTTGGCATACGGCGCCAGGCGGGCACGGTTCATGCGGTGATCGTAGAACCAGCCGGTCTTCTGCCCTTCACGCACCGGGGCTTCGAACTTGACGCCGTTCTCTTCCAGGGCGACCCAGTCCGGCACTTCACCGTAAACGGTTTCGACATAACGCTGCAGGCCTTCGGCATCGCGCGCGGCGGAGTCGTTCTTGAACAGGATGCCGCTCGGCTTGAGCACCTGCACCAGGGCGGCGATCACGTCGTCCTTGTGCTGCTCCATGGTCGCCGAGGCCAGTTGCACCACGAGGATGTCGAAGAAACGGTCGACGACCAGCCCTGGCAGCAGGTCGGAATCGCCGTAGACCAGGCGGTAGCACGGCTTGTCGAACAGGCGCTCACGCAGCGACAGGGCTACGTTGAGTCTGTGCACCAGCAGCGATTTGTCCAGCTGCAGCTTGATGTCACGCGACAGCAGGCGCGCGCAGATCAGGTTGTTCGGGCTCAGCGCGACGATGCCCAGCGGTTTGCCGTTGGCGGCCTCGAGCACAGCCTGCTGGCCGGCTTGCAGGCCTTGCAGTGGCGTCGCGGCAACATCGATTTCGTTGCTGTAGACCCACAGATGGCCGGCGCGCAGGCGGCGATCGGCATTGGCTTTGAGGCGTAGGCTGGGCAGGGACATGACGTCGCTCCGGAAAAAAGAGCGGGATTATAGCCTGTTGCCAGGCCCGTCGGTGCGGTGGATGACGAAGCGCTGCGGGAGCTGCAAGGGTGGCTGACACCTGGGGTAGCAATCTTGGGTCGTGCTGCAATGATGCAGTGGTTGGTGCGTTGGGGGGCGCCGGGGTTAGAATCGGCTGACCTTATCGAGTATGTACGTATGTCCCAGGAACTCACCGCCGAACAGATCCAGCACGCCTTGCAGGGCATCACCATTCCGCCGCAGCCGCAGATCATGGTCGACCTGCAGTTCGAGCAGTACATGCCCGACCCCGATCTGGAAACCATCGCCAAGCTGATCGCGCAGGATCCGGGGCTGTCGGGGGCCTTGCTCAAACTGGTCAATTCGCCGCATTTTGGCCTGAGCAACAAGATTGGCTCGATCCAGCGTGCGGTCAACCTGCTCGGCAGCCGCTCGATCATCAACCTGATCAACGCGCAGTCGATCAAGGGCGAGATGAGCGATGAGACCATCGTTACCCTCAACCGCTTCTGGGACACCGCCCAGGACGTTGCGATGACCTGCCTGACCCTGGCCAAGCGGGTCGGCATTCAGGCAGCGGACGAAGCCTATACGCTGGGCCTGTTCCACGATTGCGGCGTGCCGTTGATGCTCAAGCGCTTCCCCAACTATATGGAAGTGCTCGAAGAGAGCTACGCGAAAGCCGATGAGCAGACCCGCGTGGTCGATACAGAGAATCGCGCGTTCAACACCAATCACTCGGTGGTGGGTTACTTCACCGCCAAGTCCTGGCGCCTGCCCGAGCACATCAGCGCGGCCATCGCCAACCACCACAACGCGCTGGCGGTGTTCCGCGACGAAACCTCGCGCAATACCCAGAACCAGCTGAAGAACCTCTTGGCAGTGCTGAAGATGGCCGAGCACATCTGCTCGTCGTATCAGGTGCTGGGCAATCAGTCGGTCGATCATGAGTGGAACGCGATCAGCGCGCTGGTGCTCGATTACATCGGCCTGTCCGACTACGACTTCGAGAACCTCAAACAGACCATTCGCGAATTGGGCGGGCGCTGACCGATGCCTGAATTGCCAGAAGTCGAAACCACCCGCCGGGGCATTGCGCCGTATCTTGAGGGCCAGCGCGTCAGTCGCGTGGTGGTGCGCGAGCGGCGTCTGCGCTGGCCGATCCCGGATGACCTCGATGTGCGGTTGTCCGGGCAGCGTATCGTCAGCGTCGAGCGGCGGGCCAAATACCTGTTGATCAACGCCGAGGTCGGCACGCTGATCAGCCATCTGGGCATGTCGGGCAACCTGCGCCTTGTCGAACTGGGTTTGCCGGCGTCCCGCCATGAACACGTCGATATCGAACTCGAGTCCGGGCTGGCGCTGCGCTACACCGACCCGCGCCGCTTTGGTGCGATGCTCTGGTCGCTTGATCCGCTCAAGCATGAACTGCTGCTGCGGCTGGGGCCGGAGCCACTGACCGAGCTGTTTGACGGCGACCGCCTGTTCAAGCTGTCACGTGGGCGGGTGATGGCGGTCAAGCCGTTCATCATGGACAACGCGATCGTGGTCGGGGTGGGCAACATCTACGCCACCGAAGCGCTGTTCGCCGCTGGCATCGATCCGCGCCGCGAGGCGGGCGGTATTTCCCGTGGGCGTTATCTGAAGCTGGCGCTGGAGATCAAACGGGTGCTGGCAGCGGCCATCGAGCGTGGCGGCACTACCTTGCGCGACTTTGTTGGCGGCGATGGCCAGCCGGGCTATTTCCAGCAGGAGCTGTTTGTCTATGGTCGCGGCGGCATGCCCTGCAAGGTATGTGGCACTGACCTGCGCGAACTCAAGCTGGGCCAGCGGGCCAGTGTGTATTGCCCGCGCTGCCAGCGCTGACGCCGCTCAGGGCAGCACCAGTGCCTGGCCAACCCCGCGCGGGTCGCTGGCAGCCTCAACGCTGCCAGCCTGCTTGTTCCAGTACAGCACCTGCTGGTTGCCATAGCTGCGACCAAGATCCTTGAGGCGATAGCCGCGCGCTTCCAGCTGGGCTTGCTCGGCAGCACTGAACGCCCCCGGCTCGTGCTCGACTACATCCGGCAGGTATTGATGGTGATAGCGCGCAGTTGCCGGCCAATCCTGCACCGGTTGGCCCTGTAGAAAGCCCATCATCGACAGCAGCACCATGCTCGGAATGCGGCTGCCGCCCGGCGTGCCAAAGCTGGCGAACTGGGTCGGGCTCTCGATAAAGCTTGGGCTCATGCTCGACAGCGGCCGCTTGCCCGCCGCCACGGCGTTGGCCTGGCTGCCGGCCAGGCCGTAGCTGTTGCTGCCACCTGGGTCGGCGGCAAAGTCGTCCATTTCGTTGTTCAGCACGACGCCGGTACCGGCCACGGTGAACGCCGCACCAAACGGCAGGTTGACCGAAAGCGTCGCAGCGAGGGCATTGCCCTCGGCATCGATCACTGCAAAATGCGTGGTGTGATCGCCTTCGCGCCAGGCCGGCGCGGGCGGCAGGGCACTGCTTGGGGTGGCTTGATAGACGTCGATACCGTCGGCCAGACCGGTCAGGTAACTGCGTGCCAGGAGCTTGTTGATTGGGTTGCTGACGTAATCGGGATCACCCAGCAGGCCGCGGTCGCGGTAGGCACGGCGCAATACTTCGAGTACATAGTGGCTGCGCTGGACCGGCTCGGCGCTCTGCCACGGCAGGCGTTGGAGCATCGCCAGGCTTTGCGCCAGAGCAACACCGCCGGCCGAGGGCGGTGGGCTGCTGATCAGCTCGCGCTGGTCGGCCAGCTTGAAGCGCAAAGGCTCGCGCCAGACGCTGCGATAGCTGGCCAGGTCGTCGAGGCTCCAGATACCGCCCGCCTGGCGTACACCGGCCACCAGCCGCTGCGCCAACTGGCCGCGATAGAAACCATCGCGGCCGTGCGCGGCAAGCTGTTGCAGGGTAGCTGCCAGTTCGGGCTGGCGGATCAGTGTGCCCAGTGCCGGCACCTGATTGTCACGCAGGAACAGCCGCGCGCTCTGCGCATCCTCACGCAACGCTGCAAGACGCATCTGCGCCCGGTCGCGATAGACCCGATCAACGGCAAAACCTTCATTGGCGAGGCGAATGGCCGGCGCCAAGCTGTCCTTGAGCGGCAGTTTGCCATGAGCGTTGGCCAGATCAGCCAGGGCTTGCGGCAGGCCAGGGATGGCAGCGGCCAATGGACCGTTGATCGACAGGCTCGGGCTGAGCTTGCCATCTTTCAGGTACATGTCAGCGGTTGCTGCGCCGGGCGCACGCTCGCGGGCATCGAGAAAACGGTAGCGTGGCGTCTCGCCGGCTTCACGCAGCAGGAAGAAGCCACCACCGCCCAGCCCGGAGCCGTAAGGCTCGACCACGGCCAGCGCAGCGCTGACGGCAATCGCGGCATCGAAGGCATTGCCGCCCTGTTCGAGAATCAAGCGGGCGGCAGCGGTCGCGTCGGCGTGTGGGCTAGCAATCGCAGCGCGCCCAGGCACTTGGGCCTGGGCGGCCGTCGCCAGCAGTGTGACAACCGCACCAAGCGCCGCCCGGCGCAAACCGCGCAGGCTGATCACTAGGCTTTGCCGGTGATCCGCTGATATTTGGCCATCAGCTCGTCGGTGGTTTCCGGGTGCGCTTCATCCAGCGGGATGCAGTCGACCGGGCAGACCTGCTGGCACTGCGGCTCGTCATAATGGCCAACGCACTGGGTGCACAGGTTCGGATCGATCACGTAGATCTCTTCACCTTGAGAGATGGCAGCGTTCGGGCACTCGGGTTCGCAGACGTCGCAGTTGATGCAATCGTCGGTGATGATCAGGGACATGGGGGCTCCGGCCGGGGCTCTGGGCCCGGGCATGTTTCAGACCTAATGGCCGCAATTGTGCCGCAATCGCGCCCGCAGTGCACGCGGGCGCGACGTTCAGGCGCTGCAGATCACTTCTTGAAGCGTTCGGTGAGAGCCTCGGCCACTGCTGGATGAACGAACTTGGTGATGTCTCCGCCCAGCGCGGCGATCTCCCTGACCAGGGTCGAGGAGATGAACGAGTAACGTTCCGAAGGCGTCAGGAACAGGCTTTCGACGTCGGGCGCCAGTTGCCGGTTCATGTTCGCCAGCTGGAACTCGTACTCGAAGTCCGACACTGCACGCAGTCCGCGCAGGAACACATTGGCGTTCTGCTCCTTGGCGAAATGCGCCAGCAGGCTGGAGAAGCCGATGACCTCGACATTGGGCAAGTGGCTGGTGACTTCACGCGCCAGAGCGACCCGTTGTTCCAGCGGGAACAGTGGGTTTTTCTTGGGGCTGGCCGCCACGGCGATGATCACATGATCGAACAGACGCGAAGCGCGCTCGACCAGGTCGCCATGGCCCTTGGTAATCGGGTCGAAAGTACCCGGGTACAACACTCGGTTCATCGCGTCATCCTGGCTGGAGTGCGTTGGGGAGTCGGATGGTAGCGCAGCGACTGCGCCCGGCCAAGTCGCACGGCCTGACCAAGGCACTATAGACAGTCCGGGCAGGGCTTGTCATGCGCGCGCGAGTCAGCGAATGAACAGCTTGTAGACCAGCCGTTGCAGTGCTTTGCCGTAGGGCGGATAGATCAGCCGGGCCAGGTTGAGCCGCTGCTTGCTCAGTACTGCCCTGGCGTTGCTGAAGGTCAGGAAGCCGTCGTGACCGTGATAGCGGCCCATGCCCGAAGGCCCGACGCCGCCAAAGGGCAGGTCATCCTGGGCAACATGCAGCAGGGTGTCGTTGATGCACACCCCGCCCGAGTGGCTGTGCTGCAGTACCAACCGCTGCTGCGCGCGGTCTTGGCCGAAGTAATACAAAGCCAAAGGCCGCGGCCGCTGATTGATGTAGGCGAGCGCATCGTCGAGCTTGTCATACGGCACCAGCGGCAGCAGTGGGCCGAAGATTTCGTCCTGCATGATCTGCATGTCATCGCTCACATCCAGCAGCAGATGCGGCGGCAGGCGGCGACCTTCGCGGCTTTCATGCGGATACAGGTCAAGCACCTGAGCACCTTTGTCGCTGGCATCCGCGAGCAAGTGCACGAGCCGCTGCAGTTGCTGCGGGTTGATGATCGCGCTGTAGTCGCGGTTGCCGGCGATGCTCGGGTACAGGCGGCGCACGGCCTGTCGGTAGGCGTCGGCAAACGCGCCGACACGATCACGCGGTACCAGCACATAGTCGGGCGCGACGCAGGTCTGGCCGGCGTTGAGCAATTTGCCAAAGGCGATGCGCTCGGCGGCACCGGCCAGGGCCGCATCGGACGAAACGATGACCGGCGACTTGCCGCCCAGCTCCAGCGTTACCGGAGTCAGGTTGTTGGCCGCCGCCAGCATCACCCGCCGGCCGATGCTGGTGGCACCGGTGAACAACAGGTGGTCGAACGGCAGGCGGGCAAATGCCTGGCCGACCTCGACCTCCCCCAGCACCACGCTGACCAAGTCCTCGGGAAACACCCGCGCCAGCAGCGCTTGCAGGGCGATTCCGCTGGCCGGGGTGGCCTCACTGAGTTTGAGCATGACCCGGTTGCCCGCCGCCAGCGCTCCGGTCAACGGGCCAATGGCCAGAAACAACGGGTAGTTCCACGGCACGATAATGCCGACCACACCCAAAGGCTGGTACTCCACCCGCGCGCTGGCCGGTTGAAAGGCCAGGCCGACCTTGCGCCGCGAGGGCCGCATCCAGCGCTGCAGCTGGCGCTCGGCATCGCGTAGGCCTTGTACCGTGGGCAGCAGCTCGGCCAGCAGGGTTTCGTCGGCGCTACGCCCGGCAAAGTCGGCATCGATCGCCTCGATCAAGCGCTGTTGGTCTGCCAGCAGCGCTTCGCGCAGGCTTTTCAGCCATTGCCGGCGCTGCGCGGCAGGGGGCGACGGGTTGCCGGCGAACGCCTGTCGCTGCAGGGCGAACGTCGCTTGCAGGTCGAGGTCGGAATGCACAGGAGGCGCGCTCAGGGTTGAAGACATCACAGGCTCCGCGAGGCCGGACAGGTGCTAGAGCTTGTACTCTAATTCGATCAGGATTTCGACCCGTCAGCAGCCTGCAATCGTGCAACCGTGGCTGGATTGACCGTAAGATGCGGTATCGAACTGCCCGTAACCTGGAGCTGAGCATGGCCCCACGCATCAATACCCGTGAGCGCATCGTGCAAAACAGCCTGGAGCTGTTCAACCAGCAGGGCGAGCGCAGCGTCAGCACCAACCATATCGCAGCGCACATGGAAATGTCGCCCGGCAACCTGTACTACCACTTCCCCAACAAGCAGGCGATCATCGCCGTGCTGTTCAGTCAGTACGAAGAGCTGGTCGACAGCTTTCTGCGCCCGCCCCAGGGCCGCGCGGCGACCGTCGAAGACAAACGCTTCTATCTCAAGGCACTGCTCGCGGCGATGTGGAACTACCGCTTTCTGCATCGCGACCTGGAGCACCTGCTTGAGAGCGATCTGGAGCTGGCGGCCCGCTATCGGCGCTTTTCCCAGCGCTGCCTGGTGCAGGGCCAGGCGATCTACCGCGGCTTTGTCGATGCAGGCATCCTCGCCATGGCGCCGGCGCAGATCGAGTCGCTGACCATCAATGCCTGGATCGTGCTGACTTCGTGGGTGCGCTTTCTCAGCACCACCCGCGAACATTCGGCGCATCTGGGTGAAGAAGCTTTCAAGCGCGGCGTCTATCAAGTGCTGGTGCTGGAGCTGGGCTTCGTTACGGCCGATGCGCGCGCTGCTGTCGACGCCTTGTGCGATGAATTTCACATACCTCTCAACCAGGCCCTGGCGCACTGACGCCTTGCTGCCATTCGATCAGGAGATTGCCATGCCCCTCGCGCAGTTGATCACCCCACAGCAGTTGGCCGAGCGTCTGGACTCGCCTCGGCTGGTGATTCTGGACTGTCGTTTTGCTCTGGAGGACGTCGATTACGGCCAGCGCAGTTATGCCGAAGGGCATATCGCCGGCGCGCACTTTGCCGATCTTGAGCGCGACCTGAGTGGCAAGGTGGTCAAGGGACAGACCGGCCGGCATCCGTTGCCGGACCCGCAAAGGCTGATCGAGCGGCTGCGCGAGTGGGGTGTGGATAACACCAGTGAGGTGGTGCTGTATGACGACGGCCCTGGCGCCTTCGCCGCACGCGCCTGGTGGCTGCTGGTGTGGCTGGGCAAGCGCGACGGTGTGGCGATACTCGATGGCGGGCTCAAGGCCTGGCATGCCGCGCAACTGCCGCTGAGCCTGGATTCGCCACCCAAGCGCGAGGGCGGCTTCAGCGGTGAGGCCGATACGCAGCTATTGATCGATGCCGAGCAGTTGCTGGCCGAGCTGGACAAACCTGAGCTGACCTTGCTCGACGCCCGCGGCTTGCCGCGTTTTCGTGGTGAGGTGGAGCCGATCGATCCGGTGGCGGGGCACATTCCCGGAGCCAGATGCGCGGCATTCACCGACAACCTAGGCGCCGATGGCCGGTTTCTGCCGGTCGAACAGCTCAAGCAGCGCTTTGCCGAGCAGTTGGCCGGGCGCGCGCCAGAGCAGCTGGTTGCCTACTGCGGCTCGGGGGTGACGGCGTGTCACAACCTGTTTGCCCTGGCGCTGGCCGGCTATCCGTTAGGCCGCTTGTATGCAGGTTCCTGGAGTGAGTGGATCAACGACCCGCAGCGCGGCGTGGCCACTGGCGACTGAGGCCGTCAGCGCTTAACCGCGCTCGGCCAGCCACTGCGGAATGCGCCGCTCAAGGTAATACCCCGGCTTGCGCAGGCTGCCTTCGACAAAGCCTACATGCCCGCCGCGGGCATGCAGTTCGAATTCGGTCTGCGCCGGCAGCTCTTCAGGCGTCGGCAGGCTATGGGTGAACACGAACGGGTCGTCGCTGGCGTGAATGATCAGGGTCGGTGTGCGGTTCTCGCCCAGGTAATAGCGGCTGGATGCTCGCCGATAGTAATCGTGTGCATCGGCAAAGCCGTGCAGCGGCGCGGTGACCTTGCCGTCGAAATCCCAGAACGTGCGCATTTTGCCCAGCGCGCCTAACTGCTCGATCTGGTCCAGCCCCTGCTGCTGGCCGGTGGCGCGAAAGTACTGCTGCTTGTGTTGCACGTAGGCCAGCATCTCGCGCATGAAGTGCGCTTGATAGATTTTCGAAAAACCCAACCCGATGCGGTCGGCGCATTGATCCAGGCGAAACGGCACCGATACCGCGACCGCTGCCTGCAACTGACTGGCGGCGCCGCTTTCACCCAGGTACTTGAGTAGCACGTTGCCGCCCAGTGAGTAACCGACCCCATACAACGGCGCCAGCGGCCGCTGCGCACGCAGGTGCTGGATGATTTCGGCAAGGTCTTCGCTGGCGCCGGAGTGATAGCTGCGCGCAAGCAGATTCGGCTCACCCGAACAGCCACGCCAGTTGACCGCAACACTGGCCCAGCCGAGCGCCTGCAAGGCATGCTGCAAACCCTTGACGTAGGGCGAGCTGGACGAGCCGGTGAGGCCATGCAGGACCACCACTAACGGCGTGTCGAGCTGATGCGGCCCGTACCAGTCGAGGTCGATGAAGTCGCCATCGGTCAGCCAGAGCCGCTCGCGACTGCGGGCCAGCTCCGGCAATCTGCGCCAGAGCGGGCCCCACAAGGTTTGCAGGTGAGGGTTGGTCAGGCCGGTGGCCGGGCGGAACTGGGCAGTGTGGCTGGGCATGCTGGGGCGGCTCGTGATGTGCCTGCCTAGAGTGCCATGAAACGGCGCCGCTGTACCTGTGCTATCGGTCGCTGTGTGGCAGCGGCGGCAAGGGCTGCTGCGGTTGGTCCGAGCCCAGGCTGACGGTCACCATGCGACTCAGGTCGAGGTGCTCCTGCAGTGCGTGGCGTGCGCTGCGTGCGCTGACTGCGCTCAACTGCGCCTGGTAGGTGACCAGGTGATCGGCGGGCAGGCCCTGATGGCTGCCTTTGCTCAACAGCTCCACCAGCCCGCTGTTGGTTGCCACCGAGCGTACCAACTGGCCAGACAGCTGCCGACGGCTTAGCTCCAGTTCGGCGTTGGTGGGGCCCTCATTTACCAGCGCTTCGAGCATGCCCGCGACCAGTTCGCGGCTCGCCTCGCGGTATTGCGCGGCGCAGTCCCAGCCGATGGCGAGCACGCCGCCGGCCTTGAGCGGAGATGGCCGGCAACTGATGTGATAAGTCAATCCGCGACGTTGCCGCAGCTCCTGCATCAGGCGTGAGTCGAATCCTGAGCCGAGGACATCGGCTGCCAGAACCAGCGCCGGATAGTCTGCCTGCGACGGCCGCCCGCTCATGGGTACCGCAAGCAGGAGGGTGTTGTTTGCAGCAGGCGTTGGCACATGTGCGCTGGCGGCGCTGGTGGGCGGAACCGGCGGCAACTCGGCAGCGGCCCAGCCTTGCGGCAGAGCCTCGGCGAGCTGCTCGACCAGCGCCTCGGCTTGCGCCCGCGACAGATCGCCGACGATCGACACCTGCAGATTGTTGGCCGAGTAAGCGCGCTGATGGAAATCACGCAAATCCTGGGCGGTCAGGGCCTGAATGCCCTGCTCAGTGCTACCCAATGGGGCGGCATACGGGTGCCCGGCATACAAGCGGCTGAACAGTTCACTCTGGGCGCGGGTTGGCGCAGCGTTGTAGCGAGAGCTCTGGAATGCCCGTAGTTGCTGCTTGACCTTGACCAGTTGCTGTTCGTCGAAGGCGGGCCGTGCAAGCATCTCGGTAAACAGCGCCACGGCCTGCGCCAACACCACTTCGCTGCTCAGACAGCGCAGCGACAACGAGGCATGCTCCAAGCGGATCTGCGTGCTGAGGATCGCGCCCAATCGCTCTGTCTGTTCGGCAAACTGCTCGGCGTTCAAGCGCTCGGTGCCTTCATCGAGCATATACATCGTCAAGGCTGCCAGTCCGCTGTGTTCGGCATCCACGCTGGTGCCGGCATTGAACAGAACGATCAGGTCAACCATCGGCAATTGGCGCGCCTCGACGAACCGTACCTGGGTGCCATGGCTGGTCTGCCAGGCCTGTACCTCAGTGCGAACCTGTTCGAACTGGCTCAGGTCGATGCCTTCGGCTGAGGACAGGTTGGCGGTAACGGCGGTGGGTGCAATGCTTGTCGAATCAGTCATGGGTTTGCTCCTGGGGCATCATGTAGGTAATGCTCAGTCGATCCCGGGTCAGGTAGCTGAGGGCTGCGTGGCGCACAGCGTCTGCGCTGACCTGCTCGATGGCGTGCTGCTCACGGTCGAGAAACGCAGGGTCGACGCCGATTGCGGCATATCGCCCAATGGCGTCGGCCTGCTGGCTGATCATGTCTCGGCCGAACACCAGATTGGCCAGCAAGCGTGCCTTGGCGCGCTCAAGCTCCGCTTCGCTGGGCGCTGTCTGGGCCAGCACCTGCAGCTCGTCCAACACCACTTCGCCGGCTTGCTGCGGGGTGCCTTGCTGGGGGTTGCTGAACATGAAAAACGACATCAGGCTGTCGCCACGCATCAGGTGCCGGTACTCGGCGCGCATCGCCTGGATCAACTGCCTGCGATTGACAAGTTGCCGATACAGCCGCGAGCTGACGCCATTCATCATCAGTTCCGGGATCAGGCGTAGTGCGCAGCTCTCTTGCTCATCGACTGCGGTTGCCTGGCTGGGAACGTTGAAGTTCATGATCAAACCCTCGCGCATCTGTGCCAAGGCCACGGTTTGGCTGCGCGATTGCAACGCAGTCGGCCCTGTTGGGCGCCTATTGAATGGCACTTGAGCGCGGGCCACAGCGGCAAAATGGCGCTCGACATACCGGCGCAGGCGCGCCAGATCGATATCGCCCACGACCACCAGTGTCGCGTTGGCGGGCTGATACCAGTTCTGGTACCAACGGCGCGCGGCTTGAGCGGTGAGGCTTTCAACATCGGCCTGATGGCCGATGATCGGGGTCGCATACGGGCTGCTGCCGTGGGCCAGGAGCCTGTCCCGCTCCAGGGCGATGGTCAGTGGGCTCTGGTCGGTCTGCAGGCGTCGCTCTGCCAGCACGACCTGCACCTCGCGCTCGAAGGTCGACTGCTCGAAGCGCGCAGTGCCCATGGCATCGGCCATTGCTTCCAGTACGATCTCCAGGCGGCTGACAGGCAGCGTTACCGGGAAGCACGTAGCATCTTCGGAGGTGAAGGCGTTGGGGTCGCCGCCCAGCAGGGTAAGCAGTTTGGAGTACTGCCCCGATGCCAGTTTGCTGCTGCCTTCGAACATCAGGTGTTCGAGCAGATGCGACAGGCCGGATTGGCCGGCCGGCTCATAGCTTGAGCCGACGTGGTACCACAGTTGCGCACTGACCAGCGGGGCGCGGTGGTCCTGGCGCAGATAGACCTGCAGGCCGTTGTCGAGTTTGAAGCTTTGCAGCGGCGGCTGCGTGAGCACCGTCTGGCTGGCTGACAAAGGGGTTGCGGACGAGGTCATGATTGGAGCGCTCCTGTTCGACGTTAGAACGAAGCAGCTTCAATCAAGCGGGTGACCCACCTGCGTTAATTAATTACGCAGGTGGGCTGCGGGCGTCAGCCGCGTTGCCACAGTGCGTAATGGACCTGGCCGGTCTTCTTCTCACGGTGCAGGCGCCAACTGGCAGGCATCTGCAGCGAAGACGGCGCTACTTCGCTTTCGGTGTAGATCCAGGCCCGCTCGCGCAGCCACTGGCGTTCTTCGAGCAGGCTGCAGGTGTTGGCCAGCAGGTCCTGATTGAACGGCGGATCGAGAAAGACCACGTCGAACTGTTTTTTCGCTTCGCCATCCAGATAACGCAGGGCGTCGGTCTGGAGGATCTGCCCGCGGGCGCAGCGCAGCAGCTCGAGGTTGTCCTTGAGGTTGCTGACCGCGGCGCCGTTGTTGTCCAGCGCCACGGCATTTTCGGCGCCGCGCGACAGGGCCTCGAGCACCAGCGCACCGCTGCCAGTGAAGGCGTCGAGCACCTGCGCGCCTTCGATGTAGGGCGCGAGCCAGTTGAACACGGTTTCGCGCACGCGATCAGGGGTAGGCCGCAGGCCCGGGCCGTCTGGCACCGGCAGGCGGCGGCTGCGCCACTCGCCAGCGATGATGCGCAGGTGACCCTGGCCTTGGCTTACGCCGGGCTTGGCGCGAGCGGGGGTGGATGGCTTGGCCATTAATGCTCCGGTACGCCAAGCGGCTGCTCGGCGGGTTTGTCAGTAGGCGGCGGCAGCGGTTGCTGCGCGACTTTCGGGCCGACCGTGACGATCACCAGTTTGTCCGCTGCCAGGTGCTTGTTCATGGCGGCCTTGACCTGCTCGACGGTGAGGCTCTGCGACTGCTGCATGAAGTCTTCGAGCCAGGTCAGAGGCAGGTTGTAGAAGCCGATTGCGCCCAGCTGGCCAACGATGCTGGCGTTGCTGGCATTGGACAGCGGGAAGCTGCCGGCCAGTTCGCGCTTGGCATCGTCCAGCTCTTGCTGGGTCGGGCCGCTCTTGAGGTAGTCGGCAAGGATATCCTGAACCAGCTTGAGTGTCCCTTCGCTGAGTTCGGCGCGGGTCTGCAGGTTGATCATGAACGGGCCGCGGACCTGCATCGGGCTGAACACCGAGTACACGCCGTAGGTCAGGCCGCGCTTCTCGCGCACCTCGCTCATCAGCCGCGTGCCAAAGGCGCCGCCACCAAGGATCTGGTTACCCAGAGACAGTGCTGGCCAGTCCTTGTCCTGGCGGTCGATACCCAGCTCGGCGAGCATCAGGTGGGTCTGCTTGGACGGGAAGTCGATGTGGGTCAGGCCCGCTTTCGGTTCGCTCGGCTCGGCCGGTTTGGCCAGCGCTGGGCCTTGCGGCAGCGCGGCGGAAACCTGCGCAGCAATCGCTTCGGCATCACTGCGACTGAGGTCGCCAACCAGCGCGATCACGGCATTTTTCGAGGTATAGGCCTTGGCGTGGAACGCGCGCAGTTGCTCCAGAGTGATCGCCGGGATGCTCTGCGCAGTGCCGTCACTCGGCTGGGCATATGGGTGATCGCCATACAAGTTGGCGAACAGCGCCTTGCCGCCGATCTTGGCCGGGTTCTGCTTCTCGTACTCAAAACCGGCCAGCAGCTGGTTCTGGATGCGTTTGAGCGCGTCGGCGGGGAAGGTCGGCTTGCCGACCACTTCGGCAAACAGCTTCAGGGCCGGCTCGCGCTTGTCGCTGGCGCTGAGGCTGCGCAGGGTCGCTACCGCCATGTCGCGGTAGGAACCATTGCCAAAGTCGGCGCCCAGGCCTTCGAAGCCTTCAGCGATTGCAGTGACGTCCTTGCCGGCAACGCCTTCGTTGAGCATGGCGTTGGTCAGCGTGGCCAAGCCAGCGACGTTACCGTCCTGGCTGCTGCCGGCGGCAAAGGTCACGCGCAGGTCGAACATCGGCAGTTCGCGGGCTTCAACGAACAGCACGCGGGCGCCTTCGGCGGTGTTCCAGCTCTGGATGTTCAGTTCACGCCGGCTCGGCGCCTTGCCGTCCAGTTCGGCCAGCGACTGCAGGGTATTGGCTGGTCTTGCGGCACTGCTGGCAGGCTTGGCATCGGTAGTGGTTGCGGTAGCGGCATCGGACTGCGCCGGGCGGGTCAGCATAATGGTGCCGGCGACTGCCAGGGCAACCGCGCCGAGACCGATCAGGGCGTAGCGTGGAAGGCGGCGATCACTCATGAGCGGACTCCTCGGGCAGTACATGGGCAACGCTCAGGCGTTCGCGGGTGAAATAGGTGCGGGCGGCGTCCTGGATGTCCTGCGGGGTCACTTGCTTGAGCTCGTCCAGTTCGCTGTCGATCAGCTTCCAGGACAGGCCGACGGTTTCCAGCTGGCCGATGGTGGTGGCCTGGCTGCTGATCGAGTCACGGTCATACACCAGCCCGGCGATGACCTGGGCGCGTACACGCTCGAGCTCTTCGGCGGTTGGCGGAGTGGTCTTGAGTTCGTCGAGCAGCTGCCAGATGCCTTTTTCGACATCAGCCAGGGTCTTGTGCTTTTGCACATTCGGCGTGGCCGAGATCAGGAACAGGCTGTCGCCGCGAGTAAACGCGTCGTAACCGGACGACGCGCCGGCGACCAGCTCCTGGCCGCGCTCCAGGCGTGCTGGCATGCGCGCGCTGTAGCCGCCGTCGAGCAGCGCCGAGATCAGCCGCAGGGCATGCACGGTGCGTGGCTCCTTGGCGGTGGCCAGGCCTGGCACGTTGAAGCCGTAGATCAGGCTCGGCAACTGCGTACGCACGTGCAGGGTCAACTGGCGCAGGCCGGGCTCGGCCAGCTCCAGCGGCAGCTTGGACGGCGGCACGGCGCGTTTCGGGATGGCGCCGAAGTATTTCTGCGCAAGGCCTTTGACTTCATCGACGGTAACGTCGCCGACCACCACCACGGTGGCGTTGTTCGGCGCGTACCAGGACTCGTACCAGTGGCGCAGCTCCTCGACTTTCATCCGCTCCAGGTCCGCCATCCAGCCGATGGTTGGCGTGTGGTAGCCGCTGGCGGGGTAGGCCATGGCGCTGAACAGCTCGAATGCCTTGGCGTTGGGCTGATCGTCGGTGCGCAGGCGCCGTTCTTCCTTGATCACTTCGATTTCACGGCTGAATTCGTCGGCCGGTAGGCGCAGGCTGGCCAGGCGGTCGGCTTCGAGCTCGAACGCGACCGGCAGGCGATCGCGCGCCAACACTTGGTAATAAGCGGTGTAGTCGTCGCTGGTGAAGGCGTTTTCTTCAGCGCCGAGGTCGCGCAGGATCCGCGAAGCTTCGCCCGGGCCGAGTTTGGCGCTGCCTTTGAACATCATGTGCTCGAGCGCATG
This sequence comes from Pseudomonas sp. BIGb0278, assembly GCF_024809895.1. Taxonomy (NCBI): domain Bacteria; kingdom Pseudomonadati; phylum Pseudomonadota; class Gammaproteobacteria; order Pseudomonadales; family Pseudomonadaceae; genus Pseudomonas; species Pseudomonas sp. BIGb0278. The sequence continues at coordinate 425,116 of NZ_JANUEL010000002.1, read as the reverse complement.
GGACAACCCGGTCTGGCCTGGGGTCTCGTAGCTGGAGCCGACCTTGTACCAGATCTGCGAGACCACCACGGGGGCGCGGTGGTCCTCGCGCACGACCACTTTGAGGCCGTTGTCTAGGATGAATTCGTGGGTCGGTTGCGGATCGGCGGCAAGTGCTGCCAGGGGCAGGCAGAGCGTGCTGAGCAGCAGGCCAGCAGCGCGGCGGGCTAGAGCATTCATACGATGATTAACCTGTACGGCGGCCCGCTTCGGTTTAGCGTCAGCAGGCCAGGAGGTGCTAGGATACTGATCCGGTTGCCTGGCGACCATGCCTGTCGCCGTTCTGGCCCGCAGGACCCTACGACAAAACGTTGCGCATGAACCAGCCGGATTCAAGATAGTCTGTTCTGCGTGATAGAGAATTCCAGATGCGCCACTAATGGCTCATCGCGACTTGAGATAGCCGTCCTCCATGTTTGGTTCCAACGACGACAAGAAAGCGCCGGCCGAGGCTGGTGAGAAAAAAGGCCTGTTCGGCTGGTTCCGCAAGAAACCACAGCAAGCTGTCGCCGAACAGCCGCAAACCCCTGAAACCCAGGTTGCAGAGCCTGTTGCACCCGTCGAGCAGGCTGCTCCGGTTGCGCCGGCGGCGCTGGCCGAGCCTGAGCCTGTGCTGCTTGAAGCGGCGCCGGTGATTGCGCCGCAGCCGGTTGTCGAGGCTGCGCCTGAACCTGAACGTGAGCCGCTTGCGCCAGCGGCCGTGGCTGAAACTGCACCGCCGGTCAGCAATCTGGTGCTGCCGGTGGCCGAGGAGCCGGTTGCGCTGGTGCCGGACCTTGAGCCAGTTGCGCCACCGATCATTCCTGTGCGGCCGCTGGTCGAGCCGGTTGCGGTTGAAGTGGTTGCCGAGCCTGAATTGGTTGCTCAGGCTCCTGTACTCGAGCCAACGCCAGAACCAGAGCCACAAGCTCCGGTAGTTGCTGTCGCGCCAGTCGTCGAACCTGAGCCGGCTGTTGTCGCCGCCGCCGTTCTGCCTGCCGTCGTCGAGCCGGCCGCAGCCCCTGCCGTTGCCAGCGAACCTGCCAAGGCCGGGTTCTTCGCCCGCCTCAAGCAAGGCCTGTCCAAGACCAGCGCCAGCATCGGCGAAGGCATGGCCAGCCTGTTCCTGGGCAAGAAAATCATCGACGATGATCTGCTCGAAGAAATCGAAACCCGCTTGCTGACCGCCGACGTCGGCGTCGAAGCCACGTCGGTGATCGTGCAGAACCTGACGCAGAAGGTTGCGCGCAAGCAGCTGGCCGACGCCGACGCGCTGTACAAGTCGCTGCAGGACGAGCTGACCGCGCTGCTGCGCCCAGTCGAGCAGCCCTTGCACATCGACACCCAGCACAAACCCTACGTGATCCTCGTGGTTGGCGTGAACGGCGCTGGCAAAACCACCACTATCGGCAAGCTGGCCAAGAAGCTCCAGCTCGATGGCAAGAAGGTCATGCTGGCTGCCGGCGACACCTTCCGCGCCGCTGCGGTCGAGCAGTTGCAGGTCTGGGGTGAGCGTAACCAGATCCCGGTCATCGCCCAGCACACCGGCGCCGACTCGGCTTCGGTGATCTTCGATGCCGTACAGGCCGCCAAGGCCCGTGGCGCCGATGTGCTGATCGCCGATACTGCTGGCCGCCTGCACACCAAAGACAACCTGATGGAAGAGCTGAAGAAGGTCCGTCGGGTCATCGCCAAGCTGGATGCCGACGCACCCCACGAAGTGCTGCTGGTGCTGGATGCAGGCACCGGCCAGAACGCCATCAGCCAGGCCAAGTACTTCCACCAGAGCGTCGAGCTGACCGGCCTGGCCCTGACCAAGCTGGACGGCACCGCCAAAGGCGGGGTGATCTTCGCCCTGGCCAAGCAGTTCAAACTGCCGATCCGCTTTATCGGTGTGGGTGAAGGCATCGATGACCTGCGCACCTTCGAGGCCGAGCCGTTCGTCAAAGCCCTGTTCAATGAGCGGGAGCCTTCATGATTCGATTCGAACAGGTCGCCAAGCGCTACCCCAACGGCCACGTCGGCCTGCATGAGCTGAGTTTCCGCGCCCGTCGCGGCGAGTTCCTGTTCGTTACCGGCCACTCCGGCGCCGGCAAGAGCACCTTGCTGCGTCTGTTGCTGGCCATGGAGCGCCCGACCAGCGGCAAGCTGCTGCTGGCGGGGCAGGACCTCGGCCAGATCAGCAACGCGCAGATCCCGTTTCTGCGCCGGCAGATCGGCGTGGTGTTCCAGAATCACCAGCTGCTGTTCGACCGCACCGTGTTCAACAACATCGCCTTGCCGTTGCAGATTCTCGGGCTGTCCAAGCCGGAAATCGCCAAGCGCGTTGATTCGGCGCTGGAGCGCGTGGCACTGAGCGACAAGGGCGATTTGTTCCCGGCGGACCTGTCCACCGGCCAGCAACAACGCGTCGGTATTGCCCGTGCCATCGTTCACCAGCCGGCTTTGCTGCTGGCTGACGAACCTACTGGCAACCTCGACCCGCGCCTGGCGGCCGAGATCATGGGGGTGTTCGAGGACATCAATCGCCTCGGCACCACCGTTCTGATTGCCAGTCACGACCTGGCACTGATCGCCCGCATGCGCCACCGCATGCTGACCCTGCAACGCGGCCGACTGATCGGCGATGGCGAGGCTGGCCAATGAGTACTACCCGCACCCCCAAGGTTTCCGAGCGCGTTGCGCCCAAGCCCGCTGATCCGCAACCAAGCAAGAAACGCGGCGGCAGCGACGACGACGGCCCGGACTTCCGCACCCTGTTCCACGCCTGGCTGGAAAGCCACCGCGCCAGCCTGCTCGACAGCCTGCGCCGGTTGGCCAAGCAGCCGATCGGCAGCTTCTTCACCTGCCTGGTGATGGCCGTGGCCCTGAGCATGCCCATGGGCCTGTCGCTGTTGCTGAAGAACGTCGAGCAACTGGGCGGCTCCTGGCAGCGCGCTGCGCAGATTTCGCTGTACCTCAAGCTCGATGCGGGCAGCAGGGAAGGCGAAGCGCTGCGAGATGAAATCAAAGGCATGCCTGGCGTAGCAGATGCCCAGTTCGTCAGCCGCGAAGAGGCTCTGGAAGAGTTCCAGCAGCAGTCGGGCCTCGGCCAGGCGCTGCGCGAGTTGCCGGACAACCCCTTGCCCGGGGTGGTCGTAGTGACCCCGACCGAAGTCGACAAGCCGGCCCTGGAAGCCTTGCGCCAGCGCCTGGCTGAGCTTCCACGGGTGGATGTGGCGCAGCTGGACCTGGTCTGGGTCGAGCGGTTGGCGGCGATCCTCAAGCTGGGCGATCGTTTCGTCTTTGGCCTGGCCGTGATGCTGGTTTCAGCTTTGTTGTTAGTAATCGGTAACACAATTCGTCTACATATCGAGAACCGCCGCGTCGAGATCGAAGTGATCAAGCTGGTCGGTGGTACCGACAGCTACGTACGCCGGCCGTTTCTGTATATGGGCGCGCTGTATGGGCTGGGCGCCGGGCTGCTGGCCTGGGCGATTCTGGCGTTTGGCCTGAACTGGCTCAACGACGCGGTAATCGGCTTGTCCGGGCTGTATGGCAGTGACTTTGCGCTGGCCGGTGTGCCGGCTGCCGACGGTCTGTCGCTCTTGATTGGTGCGGTGTTGTTAGGGTATATCGGTGCATGGATTGCGGTGGCTCGCCACTTGAATGAGCTGGCCCCACGATAATGTTTTTGCGCCATCATTGACGTAAACGGGAACTTGCACGACAGTTTCCGGTCATTTATGGCAGTGCTCACAAGGCACGAATCCAGTGAGTCGGAGGTTCTTGAATGACCACTTCGTTGCAACCTGCCTATGCGTTGGTCCCCGGTGCAAACCTGGAAGCCTACGTACATACGGTGAACAGCATTCCCCTGCTGACGCCCGAGCAGGAGCGTGAACTGGGCGAACGTCTTTTTTACGAGCAGGATGTTGAGGCTGCTCGGCAAATGGTTATGGCCCACCTGCGCTTCGTCGTGCACATCGCACGCAGCTATGCAGGGTATGGGCTGGCGCAAGCTGACCTGATCCAGGAAGGTAACGTCGGCCTGATGAAGGCTGTCAAACGCTTCAACCCGGAAATGGGCGTACGTCTGGTGTCCTTCGCGGTGCACTGGATCAAGGCCGAGATCCATGAGTTCATCCTGCGCAACTGGCGCATCGTCAAGGTCGCGACCACCAAGGCCCAGCGCAAGCTGTTCTTCAACCTGCGCAGCCAGAAGAAGCGTCTGGCCTGGCTGAACAACGATGAAGTGCATCGTGTCGCCGAAAGCCTGGGCGTCGAGCCGCGTGAAGTGCGCGAGATGGAAAGCCGCCTGAGCGGCCATGACATGGCCTTCGATCCTGCTGCTGAAGCGGACGACGACAGCGCGTTCCAATCGCCGGCGCATTACCTTGAAGATCACCGCTACGATCCGGCGATGCAGCTCGAGGACGCTGACTGGAGCGATAACTCCACCAGCAATCTGCACCAGGCCCTGAGCGGGCTGGATGATCGCAGCCGCGACATTCTCTATCAGCGCTGGCTGGCTGAAGAGAAGGCCACATTGCATGAGCTGGCCGAGAAGTACAGCGTATCGGCTGAGCGTATTCGCCAGCTCGAGAAGAATGCGATGAACAAGGTCAAGGCACTGATCGCAGCCTGATCGTCGCAGCAATGAAAAAACCGCCTGGCCCTGATGGGGCAGGCGGTTTTTTTGTCGCTGCTGAACGCCAGCGGCTAATTCACTGGCTGCGGCCTGCCTCAAGCTGCTGCAGGTAGTCGGCGCCGCCCAGCTGGCTCATCTGCCGGCGAATCCAGCCTGCGCGGCTGGCAACATAGGTGCTCGGCCGGCCGGCGTTCCACTTCAGCGGGCTGGGCAGCACTGCAGCCAGTTGCGCGGCCTGCTGGCGCGTCAGGCGGCTGGCGTCGACGCCAAAGTGGTAACGCGCTGCGGCCTGGGCGCCAAATACCCCAGGGCCCCATTCGACGCTGTTCAGGTACACCTCAAGGATCCGATCTTTGGACCAGAACAGCTCGATCAACGCCGTGAACCAGGCTTCCAGGCCTTTGCGAAACCAGCTGCGGCCCGACCACAGGAACAGGTTCTTGGCTACCTGCTGGGTCAAGGTGCTCGCTCCGCGAATGTTGCCGCCGCGCTCGTTATGGGCAAACGCTGCCTGAATCGCCGGGATGTCAAAACCCCAGTGGCTGGCAAATTTCTGGTCTTCACCGGCAATCACCGCAACCTTGAGGTCATCGGATATGCCCTGCCACGGCTGCCAGTCACGCTGCAGGTCGATCGGCTCGCCACTGAACCACGACTGCACCTTGCGCTCGACCATCAGCGCGGTGCCCGGTGGCGGCACCCAGCGCAGGACCAGAACCAGCACGATACTGCCGGCGGCAAACCAGAGCAGGGCGCGTACGCAGCGACGGATCAGGGATGACAGCATGGCGATGGCTTGGCCGGACCGATGGAACCGGCCATTATACAGACCCCTCTCGAGGAGTCCTCCCCATGCTTCGAAGCTTCCTCATGCTGGCCGCGTTTTTTGCCTTCACCGGTGTCGCCCTCGGTGCGTTTGCCGCGCACGGCCTGAAAAACCGCCTGACTGCCGACTACCTGGCGATCTTTCATACCGGTGTGACCTATCAGCTGGTGCATGCCCTGGCGCTGTTTGGCGTTGCCCTGCTGGCTGCGCATCTGCCAGGGCGGCTGGTCGGCTGGGCCGGTTGTCTGTTCGCCGTGGGCATCGTGCTGTTCTCCGGTAGCCTTTACCTGCTGACCCTGACCGGCGTGAGCAAGCTGGGCATGATCACCCCCATCGGCGGCCTGTGCTTCCTTGCCGGCTGGCTGTGCCTGGGCTTGGCGGCGTGGCGGCTGGGCTGACCGGCTGGTCCACAATCGCGACTAATGGCGGCTGTCGCCCTTGGGTTCAGAGGTTGATCGGGGCTAGAATGCGGGCCCCAAAGAACAACGGTGGCCGTGTGCATGCGCATTCAATTGAACGGTGAACCCTACGAAGTGCCTGCCGGTGAGAGCGTTGCCGGCTTGCTCGCGCGGCTGGAGCTGACTGGGCGCCGGGTGGCTGTCGAGCTCAATCTCGATATCGTGCCGCGCAGCCAGCACGACAGCACGCTGCTAAACGAAGGTGATCAGCTCGAAGTGGTGCACGCCATCGGCGGCGGCTAGTCGCCTGACGTTCACCTGCAAGTCCCGCAACCTTTCCAGAGGAACAACGATGAGCAATGTTCGTAGCGACAAGCCCTTCATCCTGGCCGGGCGCACGTTCCAGTCGCGCCTGCTGGTTGGCACCGGCAAGTACCGTGACATGGAAGAAACCCGCCTGGCCATCGAAGCCTCGGGTGCCGAGATCGTCACAGTCGCCGTGCGCCGCACCAACCTGGGCCAGATCCCGGGCGAGCCGAACCTGCTCGACGTGCTGCCACCCGACCGCTACACCATCCTGCCCAACACCGCTGGCTGCTACGACGCAATCGAAGCCGTGCGTACCTGCCGCCTGGCCCGTGAGCTGCTCGATGGCCACAACCTGGTCAAGCTGGAAGTGCTCGCCGACCAGAAGACCCTGTTCCCCAATGTGATCGAAACCCTCAAGGCCGCCGAAGTGCTGGTCAAGGAAGGTTTCGACGTGATGGTCTACACCAGTGATGACCCAATCATCGCGCGTCAGCTGGCAGAGATCGGCTGCATCGCGGTGATGCCGCTGGCGGGCCTGATCGGTACCGGCCTGGGCATTTGCAACCCGTACAACCTGCAGATCATCCTTGAAGAATCCAAGGTGCCGGTGCTGGTCGATGCCGGCGTCGGTACCGCTTCCGATGCCACCATCGCCATGGAAATGGGCTGCGAGGCGGTGCTGATGAACTCGGCCATCGCCCACGCCCAGCAACCGGTGCTGATGGCCGAAGCCATGAAATACGCTATCAATGCGGGTCGTCTGGCTTATCTGGCCGGGCGTATGCCGAAAAAACTGTATGCCAGCGCCTCGTCGCCGCTGGATGGTCTGATCAAGTAAGAGTTTCTGATGACTGAATCGCAAGATACGCCGATCCCCGCTGACGGCGAAGAGCGCCCGCACCGCCGCATCAAGAGTTTCGTGATGCGCGCTGGGCGCATGACCGAAGGCCAGCAACGTGGTCTTGATCAGGGCGCGCCCCTGTTCGTGCTACCGCTGGCCGACAGCCCGGTCGATTACGACCAGGTATTCGGCCGCTCGGCGCCGCGCACCCTGGAAATCGGCTTCGGCATGGGGCACTCGCTGCTGGAGATGGCTGCTGCCGCACCAGAGCAGGACTTCATCGGCGTCGAAGTGCACCGCCCGGGTGTTGGCGCGCTGCTCAATGGCGTGCTGACCCAGGGGCTGCAGAATCTGCGGGTGTACGACTGCGATGCGATCGAAGTGCTCAACCGCTGTGTCGCGGATAACAGCCTTGATCGCTTGATGCTGTTCTTCCCGGACCCGTGGCACAAGGCTCGTCACCACAAGCGCCGCATCGTCCAACTGGAGTTCGCCGAACTGGTGCGCAGCAAGCTCAAGCCGGGTGGCGTTTTCCATATGGCCACCGACTGGGAACCGTATGCCGAGTACATGCTGGAAGTGATGAGCGCCGCGCCGGGCTATCGCAACCAGGCCGAGGATGGCACCTATGTACCGCGCCCCACAGAGCGGCCGATCACCAAGTTCGAACGCCGTGGCGAACGACTTGGGCATGGCGTCTGGGATTTGAAGTTCGAGAAGGTTGACTGATACCGGCGTCGGCTGAATTGGGGGCGCTGTGCGCCCCTTTCGCGACACGAGGCCGCTCCTACATCGACCGCGTGCTCTGGACATTGCGCGCCCCTGTAGGAGCGGCCTTGTGTCGCGAAAGGGGCGCAAAGCGCCCCAACACACGGTCTACACATCAACCACGACGATCAGCCACCACACCGATCAACACCAGCACCACCAGCAGTACCGGCGCCAATGCGTAGTTGTTGAACTGGCTGAGCCCCTTGATCACCCACGGCGTGGCATAGATCAACGCCGCACCGCTGCCCACCATCACCAGCAAGGCCATGAATGGTATGCGCAACGCGCCGGCCAGGCCGCCCAGGCGCTGGTCTACCCAACCCTTGATATCCGTGCCGAACAGCACCAGCAGGCAGCCTACCAGCGCCAGCGAGATCTCCGACAGGTTGCTGCGGCTCCAGCGCGACACGGTCGCAAGCAGGTCAAGTACCAGGTCCATGGGTCATCCTTAGGTCAAGAAATACTGCAGCAGGTCATTGAGGAACAACTGGCCGCGCGGTGTTGCTGCCAGCCGATCCGGTTCGACCTGCAAAAGCCCCTTTTGTTCGGCCAGGCGCCGGGCTTCGGCCAGCTGCGCCAGCGGCAGACCGGTGCGGCGGTGGAACAACTCAGCCTCGACCCCATCCGTCAGGCGCAGCGCATTCATCAAAAACTCGAACGGCAGCTCATCCACTGGCAGCAGCTTCTCCCCAGCCTTGTACGGCTTGGCCGGGTTCAGGTAGTCCTTGGGTAGACGCGTCTTCCAGGTGCGCAGGATGCGCCCGTCGGCGAACGACAGCTTGCCGTGGGCGCCGGCGCCGATGCCGATGAAGTCGCCGAAGCGCCAGTAATTGAGGTTGTGCCGTGCGGCGCGATCGGCCTGGGCATAGGCCGACACTTCGTACTGATGGAAACCATTGTTGGCCAGCAGCAACTGCCCGGCTTCCTGGATATCCCAGAGGATGTCGTCTTCAGGCAGCTCGGGCGGCTGGTTCCAGAACACCGTGTTCGGCTCGACGGTAAGCTGATACCAGGACAGGTGCGTCGGGCCCAGGTCGATTGCCTGCTGCAGGTCGCCCAAGGCGTCCTCCAACGACTGATCGGGCAGGCCGTGCATCAGGTCCATGTTGAAGTTGTCAAAACCTGCTGCGCGCGCCATGTCGGCTGCGCGGATCGCCTCGTCGCCGTTATGAATGCGGCCAAGCTTCTCCAGCTTGGCCGGTTGGAAGCTCTGCACGCCGATCGACAGGCGATTGATACCGGTCTGCCGGTAAGCCTTGAACTTGTCCTGCTCGAAGGTGCCCGGGTTGGCCTCGAGGGTTATCTCGATATCGGCGGCAAACGCAATGCGCTGTTCAACCCCCCGCAGCAGGCGGTCCAGCGCAGCGGCGCTGAACAGGCTTGGCGTGCCACCGCCAAAGAAGATCGTGCTGATGGTGCGGCCCTGCACGGCAGGCAGCTCTTGTTCAAGGTCTGCCAGCAAGGCGTCGACGTAGGCTTCTTCAGGCAGATCAGGGCCGGCCTGGTGCGAGTTGAAGTCGCAGTAGGGGCACTTGCGCACGCACCAGGGGATATGGATGTACAGCGACAGCGGGGGCAGCTCCGGCAATGCCAGGCGCGCGCCAGAGGCCCGCGGATGGAGCAGCTGGATCGACGGCTTGTCGGTCATGCCAGGCCCAGACGCTGACGCAGCAGGGCCATGGCGCGGGCGCGGTGGCTGAGCTGGTTCTTCTCCAGCGGCGCGAGCTCTGCGCTCGAGCAGTTGCGCTCGGGCACCCAGAACAGCGGATCGTAGCCAAAGCCATGCTCGCCACTGGCAGCACGCAGGATGCTGCCGTGCCAGAGGCCTTCGCAGAGGATCGGCAGTGGGTCATCGGCATGCCGTACCAACGCCAGCACACAGACGAACTGCGCACCACGTTGCTCATCCGGCACGTCTTTCAGCGCGTCGAGCAGCTTGGCGTTGTTGGCGGCATCGCCCTTGCCATCGGCATAGCGTGCCGAGTAGATGCCCGGCGCGCCGCCGAGAAAGTCCACGGCCAGGCCCGAGTCATCGGCCAGTGCCGGCAAGCCGGAAATGCGCGCCGCGTTGCGGGCCTTGAGAATGGCGTTTTCGACGAATGACAGGCCGGTTTCTTCCGGCTCGACCTGGCTGAATTCGCCGATCGAACGCAGGTGCACCGACTCGCCAAGCATGGCCTGGAGTTCTTTGAGCTTGCCAGCGTTATGGCTGGCCAATACGAGTTGCTGAAGATTGATCATTCGCCTGGGAACACTTCCTGGTTGAAGCTGAAAGAATGGCTGGCGCCGCCGCTGGCAACCGTGAGTTCGAAGATCAGCGTCTGCGCCTGCTCGATTGGGAACTGGGCAAGGTAGCTGACGCCACTAGGGTCGCCGACCTGGCGGAACGTAAGCGCGCTGCTGCGCCCGGTGAGGTCCTTGACGCTGCCGCTGACCATGGCCATGTCCGGCTTGCCGCGCTTGAGCACCGACACGGTCAGCACGCCCTGGTTCTTGCTGCGGATCAGGCCATTGGCGGTGGCAATCGCCGGCTGCAGCATGCTCGAAGTGAAGGCGCTGTAATGCACGGTGACATCCCCGAACACTTCCTTGCGCTGGGCCTTGGCCGCATCGGCAGCCAGCACCGGTAGGGCCATGCACAGGCCGAGCAGTAATACAGCGAGTCGACGCATCGGGCGAATCCTCCAAGCGGTACGGGGTCAGACGGCGATCTGGTGTTCGCTCAGGCTCGGGCTGCTGAGGCGATAGATGCCGATCTCTCCCAACAGATTAGGCCAAACCCGGCCGCCGATGCCATTGCGGTGCAGGCGGTCGACGGCCAGCCGGTCGAGGACCTTGGCATGGTGATCGACGCACAGCTGCTCGAAGTCGGCAAAGGTGCAGAAGTGGATGTTCGGAGTGTTGTACCAGGTGTACGGCATGAAGTCCGAAACCGGCATGCGGCCCTTGCTGGCCAGGTACCAACGGCAGCGCCAGTGGCCGAAGTTGGGGAAGGTGATGATGCACTCGCGGCCCACCCGCAGCATTTCGGCGAGGATCCGGTCGGGGTATTCGACCGCCTGCAGGGCTTGGGTCATGACCACCACGTCGAAGCTGTTGCTGGCAAAGTTGCCCAGACCCTTGTCGAGGTCCTGCTCGATGACGTTGACGCCCTTGGCCACGCACGCGGCGATGTTGTCGGCATCGATCTCCAGGCCGTAGCCGGTGACCTGCTTGAGGTCGCGCAACGACGCCAGCAGCTCGCCGTTGCCGCAGCCCAGGTCGAGGACCCGGCTGCCGGCGGGGATCCAGTCTTGGATAATTTCCAGGTCGGCTCTCATGCGGTCCTCAGATGGCGATGCGGTTCATGTAGTTCGAGAAACCCAGCATGTAGCGAGGCGTTGGTATCAGGAAGGCGTCGTGGCCGTACGGCGAGTCGATTTCCAGATAGCAGACGTTCTTGCGTGCGGCCATCAACGCATCGACGATTTCTCGCGAGCGGGCCGGCGAGAAGCGCCAGTCGGTAGTGAACGAGATCACGCAGTAGTCTGCCGTGACGTTGCTCAAGGTTGCCGCCAGATCGCCGCCATGTGTGGCGGCCGGATCGAAGTAGTCGAGCGCCTTGGTCATCAACAGGTAGGTGTTGGCGTCAAAGCGACCAGAGAATTCTTCGCCTTGGTAGCGCAGGTAGCTTTCGACCTGAAACTCAACGCTGTGGAAGTCGTAGTTGAGCTTGTCGCTCTTGAGTTCGCGGCCGAATTTCTCGCCCATCGAGTCATCCGACAGGTAGGTGATGTGGCCGACCATGCGCGCCAGCATCAGGCCGCGCTTGGGGATCACGCCCTGGTCCTGGAACGAGCCACCGTGGAACTCAGGGTCGGTGAGGATGGCCTGGCGGGCAACTTCGTTGAAGGCGATGTTCTGCGCCGACAGTTTGGGCGCGGAGGCGATATCGACGCAGTGGCGGACCCGGTCAGGGTAGGTGATGGTCCATTGCAGGGCCTGCATGCCACCGAGACTGCCACCCACCACGGCGGCCCACTGGTTGATGCCGAGACGGTCGGCCAGGCGCACTTGGCTATGTACCCAGTCTTCCACGGTGAGCACCGGGAAGTCGGCGCCGTAGGGCTTGCCGGTCAGCGGGTTGACGCTGCTCGGGCCGGTGCTGCCGTTACAGCCGCCAAGGTTGTTCAGGCTGACCACGAAGAAGCGGTTGGTGTCGATCGGCTTGCCAGGGCCTATACAGCTGTCCCACCAGCCGGGCTTGCGCTCGTCGGCACGGTGAAAGCCGGCGGCATGGTGATGGCCAGACAGCGCGTGGCAGATCAGCACGGCATTGCTCGCGCTGCTGTTGAGCGTGCCATAGGTTTCATAGACCAGCTCGTAGCTGGCCAGCGATCGGCCGCAGGCCAGCGCCAACGGTTCATCGAACCGGGCAGTCTGCGGTGTTACCAGACCGACGGAATCTTCGGGAAAGACAGTGGACATCGACCCTGCTCACGCTTGACGGAGGCGTAAGTCTAAAGAGCGCTACCCCCAGCGGCAAGCACAGGCTGCCGCTGGCGGTGCACGGGTCAGATCATTCGCCACAGCTCTTGCGGCATGCCGGCGTAGGCTGCCAGTGGTGGCATCACGAACGACTGGATCACCTGGATCGCCAGGAACGCAAAGATCGGCGAGATGTCCAGGCCGCCCAGGTTCGGTATCAGGCGGCGGAACGGCGCCAGCACTGGCTCGGCGATCTGGTAGGCGAGCTCGGCAGCCGGGTTGTGGCTGTTGGGCGCAACCCAGGAGACGATGACCATGACGATCATCGCGACCCAGAAGATCTTCAGGAACAGCGAGGTAACGCCAATGATCGCCCACATCAGCAGGTGCAGGATGTCACCGGCGGTGCCGTAGGTGATCATCAGCACAAAGGCCATCAGCAGCGCCTGAATCAGGATCGCCAGCAGCAGCGACGAGGTATCCAGGCCGAAGATGCTCGGCACGATGCGCCGGATAGGCTTGAGCAGCGGTTGCGTGGCGCGCACCGCGAACTGGCTCAGCGGGTTGTAGAAGTCGGCCTTGACCAGTTGCAGCACAAAGCGCAGCAGAACGATCGCCAGATACAGGCTGACCAGGGTTTGCACCACGAAAATAGCGGCGCCAGACAGTGCATTCATCAACAGCTCCTTATTTGCCTAATTGTTCGGCGAGCTCGGCGGAGCGCGTTGCCGCGGCCTGCAGCGCCTGTTCGACGATGGCCTCGAAAGCATTGCCCTGGAACGATTTGATCGCCGCCTCGGTGGTCCCGGCAGGCGAGGTGACTCGGCGGCGCAGCTCAGCGGCATCGACATCACTGGCGACTGCCATGTGCGCCGCGCCGAGGGCGGTTTGCAGGGTCAGCTGGGAAGCGGTTTCGCGCGGCAGGCCGAGCTTTTCGCCTGCTGCGGTCATTGCTTCGATCAGCAGGAAGAAGTACGCCGGGCCGCTGCCGGAGACTGCCGTTACGGCGTCCAGCTGCTGCTCGTGCTCCAGCCACAGCGCCGTGCCTACGGCCGACAGCAGTTCTTCGGCCTGCTGACGTTGCTCGGCAGACACCTGCTCGGTGGCGTACAGGCCGCTGACGCCTTGGCGCAACAGGGCCGGGGTGTTGGGCATGCAGCGCACCACAGGGCGCGGGCCGAGCCAGTCTTGCAGGCTGGCGCAGGTGATCCCGGCGGCGATGGAGACGATCAGTTGGCCGTCCTGCAGGTTGGCCTGCAGGCTCTGGCAGACGCTTTTCATGACCTGCGGCTTGACCGCCAGGACGATTACGTCGGCGTCGGCGATTGCTTGAGCGTTGTCTTCGAACACCTCGATTGCGTGCTCGGCGCGAACCCGGCTGCGGGTCTCGGCGCCAGGGTCACTGGCGCGAATCTGCGCAGCGTCCAGACCCTGCGCACGCAGGCCGCCAATCAGGCTGGCGGCCATGTTGCCGGCGCCGATAAAGGCAATACGTGTCTTGCTCATGTCAGGTCCTTAGAAAAAAGTGAGTAAAGCATGGATTCAAGCCTGCCCGTAATCGCGCGCGCCGAACAGGGCGGTGCCAATACGCACCCAGGTCGCACCTTGGCTGATGGCGGCCTCGAGGTCGTGGCTCATGCCCATCGACAGGGTGTCCAGGCCAAGATTCAGGCTGGCCTGCAGCTCGCGCAGTCGGGCAAAGGCAGCCTCCTGCACCGCGCGCTCATCGCTCGGCTCGGGGATGGCCATCAAACCACGCAAACGTAGGCCCGGCAGTGCGGCCACCGCTGCTGCCAATGCTGGCAGCTCAGCCGGGGTACAGCCAGACTTGCTGTCCTCGCCACTGACGTTGACCTGCAGGCAGATGTTCAGTGGCGCCAGCTCGGTCGGGCGTTGTTCGGACAGGCGTTGGGCGATCTTCAAGCGGTCTACCGAATGCACCCAGGCGAAATGCTCGGCAATCGCGCGGGTCTTGTTCGATTGAATGGGGCCGATGAAGTGCCAGGTCAAGGCCAGGTCAGTTAATTCATCTTGCTTGGCCAGGGCTTCCTGCAGGTAGTTTTCACCCACGTCGCGCACGCCGGCAGCGTAGGCTTCACGCACGGCGGCGGCGGGTTTGGTCTTGCTCACGGCCAGCAACTTGATGCTGGCGGGGTCGCGGCCACAGGCGAGCGCTGCGCTGTCGATACGGGCGGCGAGGGCGCCGAGGTGGTCTGCTATGGTGGACATGGAAGAATGCCGGCGGCTCAGTGATCTGCGCCATTCTACCTGCTTGATAGCCTTTGGGGAGTCTCATGGACGTGACTGACCTGCTGGCCCAGGCCGCTGCTGCGGGGGCATCCGACCTGCACCTGGCCGAGGCCGAACCACCACTGCTGCGCGTGGACGGCGACCTGCGCCGACTCGATCTGCCGCCGATGCCTGCCGGCCAACTGCAGCAAAGGCTGGCGCCGCTGTTGGCTGAGCACCAGATGCAGCAATGGCTGGCCGGTGCCGAACTGGATCTGGCTGTGACCCTGAACCAGGGCTGCCGCTGCCGCCTCAACCTGTTTCGCCAGCGTAACGGCCTGGCCGCCAGCCTGCGCTTGATCCCGAGCCATGTGCCAAGCATCGCCGAGCTTGGTCTGGAAGATGTATTGCAAGCTGTTGCCCAGTGCACCGATGGCCTGGTGCTGATCGGCGGGGCAACGGGTAGCGGCAAGTCGAGCACCCTGGCCGCACTGGTCGACTGGCTCAATCGTGAGCGCTCGTTACACATCATCACCCTGGAAGACCCGATCGAAGTTATCCACAGCAGCCAGCGCAGCCTGGTCACCCAGCGTGAGGTCGGCCAGCACAGCAGTGACTTTGCCCAAGGCCTGCGCAGCGCCCTGCGTCAGGACCCTGACGTGATCGTGCTGGGTGAACTGCGTGACCTGGAGTCGATCCGCCTGGCGCTGCGCGCGGCGCAGACCGGGCATCTGGTACTGGCGACCGTACACACGCGCTCGGCGGTGAGCAGCATCGACCGTATGGTGGAGGTGTTTGCCGCTGACGAGAAACCGCTGGTGCGTACCCTCCTGGCCGACTCGCTGCGCGTGGTCGTGGCGCAGGTGCTGGTCAAACGGCGCGGTACCGGTCGGGTTGCGGCGCGGGAAGTTCTGCTGGCGAACATGGCTGTGCGCAACCTGATCCGCGAGGGACAGTTGGCGCAGATCTACTCACTGATGCAGGCGGGAGGCGCGGCGGGGATGAAGACCATGGATGCAGCTTTGCAACAGTTGCGCGCTGAAGGCGTGATCGAAACGGGGTAGCATCTGCACTGGCCTCGTTGCGAGGCCAGCGCGTGCACCTGTCAGCGCTTGGCCAGGCTCAGCTGTTGATCCTTCGGCAGGACGCGCTTGGCGACTACGTAGTGTTTCTGCCAGTACGGCTTGCTCAGTTGGTCGATGCTGACCGACTTGCCACGACGCGGTGCATGGATGAAGCGGTCGTTGCCCAGGTAAATGGCAACATGATTGACCCGGCGGCTCTTGATGTTGAAGAAGATCAGGTCGCCTGGCTTCAGATCGCCCTTGGCAACCTTGACGCCGTGACCCTGGGCCATGGCATTGGAGGTACGCGGTAAATCGACGTCTGCCACGTCGTTGAACGCATATTTCACCAGCCCGCTGCAGTCAAAGCCCTTGCCTGGCGTGCTGCCGCCCCAGCGATAAGGGGTGCCGAGCACATTCACCGCGCGGCTTAGCACGTTGCTGCTCTGCTTGGCGGACATGGCCACAGCCGGCAAGGCGTTGGCAGCATTGCTTGGGCGGGCACGCAGATTGGCCGATTTGGCTGCTGCATGTTTGACCGGTGCATGCTTCACGGTGGCGTTGGTGGTGTAGCCAGTGAAGCCGTTGGGAAGTCGTTGCTCACGATTGGTGGCGTGGGCTGCCAGGGGTAACAAGAGGCAGAGGGTCAGCCATGTCTTGAATAAAGGCGGCATAGATGAAGCTCTTGAAAGATGATTAGGTGATGACGCGCAACTTTATAACAGCTTTTTGCTCAAAAAATGATCCGTTGGTCGACTGCAAGGAACCATGCGTCGGCTTCACATGAAAAAGTCACATTTATTCTGAGAATATTTTTGGCTAAGCCACGAGGGCTAGGAATGAATACTTATCAACAAGGGGCGCCTTATCACGACACCCATAGCAAGGTACTGGGGTACCTTTTGTGGATTTTCGGCTTCCTCGGCGCGCACCGTTTCTACTACGGCAAGCCGATTACCGGGACTATCTGGTTCTTCACTCTGGGCCTGCTGGGCATTGGCTGGTTGATCGACCTGTTCCTGATCCCGGCGATGGACCGCGAGGCAGACATGCGCTTCCAGTCGGGTCGGGTCAACTACAGCCTGGCGTGGGTACTGCTGACCTTCCTCGGGCTGTTCGGCGTGCACCGGCTGTACATGGGTAAATGGATCACGGCGATCATCTACTTCTTTACCGGGGGCCTGTTCCTGCTTGGCATCCTTTACGACTTCTGGACGCTCAACCGGCAGATTTCCGATGTGAACAGCGGCCGGGTCTGACTGATCCGTTCCAGCCTCAATGACGAGCTGAAAAAAAGGCCTTGGCGCGATTCGCGGCAAGGCCTTTTCAGCTACTGACGGGTCTGTCGCTGTTGCAGCAGAAGGTTGCTGAAGCCGGCACCGGCCAGCTGCTTCTGGGCAACCGTGAGTTGTTCACGGTTGCTGAAAGGGCCGACCAGCACCCGGTACCAGGTCTCCTCCTTGACCGTGCCCGACTCGACCTTGACCACCTGGCCGAGCAGGATGATCTGCGCCCGCACCTTGTCAGCATCGGCCTCTTTGCGGAACGAACCGGCCTGGAGGAAGAACTGCGTGGTTGCCGCTGGCTTGATCACCGGCGGTGGCGGCGGCGGAGTCTGCCCGAGCAGTGCTGCCTGCGCGCGCGCTGTATCGATTTTCGCAGCCTCGGCCGGGGTCACCGGCTGCGCCGGTACCGGCGGAGTTTTCTCCGGCACGGCCTCAGGCGGCACGATCACTTCCGACTCAGGCAGCAAGGTGTAGAAGTCGTACTTTGGCTTGACCGGTACCTGCGGCGTGGCCGCGGTGGTCTTGGCTGCTTCGGCAGTCCTGCCCGGTTTTTGCTGTTCCGGCTTGGCCCGCTTGATGTCATCACCGCCAGGCTCGAGCTTCATCAGGAAGACAATGAACGCGCCAACCGTCAGGCCGACCGCCAGCCAGATCCAACCCGGTATCGGCTGTTTGGCAGGGGCCTGTTGGCGGCTGGCGCCGCGCTTGGGTGCAGGTTTTTTCTTGGCAGCCAACTTACATGCGCTCCAGGGTTTCCAGGCCGAGCAACTCCAGGCCTTGCTTGAGCGTGCGGCCGGTCAGGGCGGCCAGGCGCAGGCGGCTCTGTTGTTGTTCAGCGGTTTCGGCGGCGAGGATCGGGCAGTTCTCGTAGAAGCTGGAGAACAACCCGGCGATGTCGTACAGGTAGCTGCACAGCACGTGCGGGGTACCTTTGTCGGCGACGCTGTTGAGCACTTCGCCGAACTGCGCCAGGCGTGCGGCCAGGTCCTGCTCGTGTGGGGCCTGCAGCACGATCTGGCCGTCGAGCTGGTCGTAACCCTTGCCCAGCTTGCGGAACACGCCCGCGACCCGGGTGTAGGCGTACAGCAGGTACGGCGCGGTGTTGCCTTCGAAGTTGAGCATCAGTTCGAAGTTGAAGCTGTAATCGCTGGTGCGGTGCTTGGACAGGTCGGCGTATTTCACCGCGCCAATACCGACCACTTCGGCGATCTGGCGCAGTTCGTCTTCGGCCAGGCTCGGGTTCTTTTCCTTGACCAGCGCATAGGCGCGGTCCTTGGCCTCGTTGAGCAGGTCGATCAGCTTGACGGTGCCGCCATCACGGGTCTTGAACGGGCGGCCATCGGCGCCGTTCATGGTGCCGAAGCCCATGTGTTCCATCTGCATCGGGTGGCCGACAAAGCCTGCGCGGCGGGCCACTTCAAATACCTGGTTGAAGTGCAGTGCCTGACGCTGGTCGACGAAGTACAGCGCGCGATCGGCCTTGAGCACGTTGCTGCGGTAGCGCACGGCGGCAAGGTCGGTAGTGGCATACAGGTAGCCGCCATCGGCCTTCTGCACGATCACCGGCAGCGGCTCGCCATCGGCGGTCTTGAATTCCTCGAGGAACACGCACTGCGCGCCCTGGCTTTCGACCAGCAGGCCTTTGCTCTTGAGGTCGCTGATGACATTGGCCAGATCAGCGTTGTAGGCGCTTTCGCCCATCACGTCGGCCATGCTCAGCTTGACGTTGAGCAGCTCGTAGGTCTTCTGGCAGTGCGACAGCGAGATGTCCTTGAAGCGCGTCCACAACGCCAGGCAGTCGGGGTCGCCGGCTTGCAGCTTGACCACCAGACCACGGGCGCGGGTGGCGAATTCTTCGGATTCGTCGAAGCGCTTCTTCGCGGCGCGGTAGAAGTTTTCCAGGTCAGACAGCTCGTCGCTGGTGATCGGATTTTCCTGCAGGTAGGCCATCAGCATGCCGAACTGGGTGCCCCAGTCGCCGACGTGGTTCTGGCGGATCACCGTGTCGCCGAGAAACTCCAGCACTCGCGCAACGCTGTCACCGATGATGGTCGAGCGCAGGTGGCCGACGTGCATTTCCTTGGCCAGGTTCGGCGCCGACAGGTCGACCACGACCTTCTCGGCCGGACCAGCCTTGCGCACGCCAAGCTGGCTATCGGCCAGGGCAGCATCAAGGCGCTCGGCCAGGGCGGCGGTGTTCTGGAAGAAGTTGAGGAAGCCCGGACCGGCGATCTCGACTTTGCTGATGTCAGCGCTGGTCGGCAGTGCTGCGATGAGCTTTTCGGCGAGGTCTCGTGGCTTCATCCCGGCTGGCTTGGCCAGCATCATGGCGATGTTGCTGGCGAAGTCACCGTGGGTCTTGTCGCGGGCGTTTTCCACCTGAATCGCCGGGGTCAGGCCGTCAGGCAGCACACCGTCGGCGACGAGTTGGGTGAGGGCTTGCTGGATCAGCTGGCGAATGGTGTCTTTCATCGGAATCTCTTTTCGACCGCAAGCGCGGCGGAGCGCTTCGATGCGCAGGTGGAAAAACTGAGCATTATCCGTGGCTGAGCCGTGGTTGCCAACCTTTGCGGGTATCAACGGCGCGTCAACAGCTCAGTACAGGTCGACCGGATCGACGTCCAGCGACCAGCGCACCTGACGCCCGCTGGGCATCTGTTCCAGCTCCAGCAGCCAGGCGCTGATCAGCCGGTGCAGCGGCGCGCGGGCGCTGGCCTGCAACAATAGCTGCGCGCGAAAGCGCCCGGCGCGGCGTTCCATCGGTGCCGGCACCGGGCCGAGCAACTCGATGCCCTGGCCGCCTTGTTCGGCCAGCAAGCGCTCGGCGGCGCTGCACGCTTCATCCAGAAACCCTTCGGCCTGGCCCGGCTTGTGCGCTTCGGCGCGCAGCAGGGCGAGGTGGGCGAAGGGCGGCAGGCCGGCGCTGCGGCGTTCGCTCAGGGCCTGTTCGGCAAAGGCGAAGTAGCCTTCTTCAGTCAACTGCACCAGCAGCGGGTGCTCGGCCAGGTGGGTCTGCACGATGACCTTGCCCGGCTCTTCGGCGCGCCCGGCGCGGCCGGCGACCTGCACGATCAACTGGGCCATGCGCTCGCTGGCGCGGAAGTCGCCAGAGAACAGCCCGCCATCGGCATCGAGGATCGCCACCAGGGTAACTCGCGGAAAATGGTGGCCCTTGGCGAGCATCTGCGTGCCGACGAGGATGCTCGGCTGGCCGCGCTGGATGGTGGTGAACAGGTTGTGCATGGCGTCTTTGCGCGATGTGCTGTCGCGGTCCACGCGCAATACCGGGAAGTCCGGGAACAGTACTTTCAGGCGCTCTTCGGCGCGCTCGGTGCCGGCACCCACTGGGCGCAGGTCGACATGCGCGCACTTGGGGCAGCGCAGCGGCAGGCGCTCGTCATAGCCGCAGTGGTGGCAGCGCAGCACGCCGGAACGCTGGTGCACGGTCATGCGTGCATCACAGCGCGGGCAGCCCGACATCCAGCCACAGTCGTGGCACAGCAGTGTCGGGGCAAAACCGCGCCGGTTGAGGAATACCAGCACCTGCTGGCCGGCTTCGAGGGTCTTGCCGATGGCCTGTTGCAGCGGGCCACTGATGCCGCTGTCCAGCGGCCGGCTGCGCACGTCGAGGCGCAGGAAGCGCGGCTGTTTCGCACCCCCGGCGCGGTGGTTCATGCGCAGCAGGCCGTAACGGCCGGTGTGGGCGTTGTGCAGGCTCTCCAGCGAGGGCGTGGCCGATCCGAGCAGAATGGGTACGTTCTCTTGATGCGCGCGTACCAGCGCCAGATCGCGGGCGTGGTAGCGCAGGCCCTCCTGCTGTTTATATGAGCCGTCGTGCTCTTCGTCGATGATGATCAGGCCAGGGTTTTTCATTGGCGTGAACAGCGCCGAACGGGTGCCGATAATGATGTCGGCTTCGCCATCCCGCGCCGCCAGCCAGGCATCCAGGCGCTCACGGTCGTTCACCGCCGAGTGCAGCAGAGCGATGCGCGCATTGAAGCGCTGCTCGAAGCGCGCCAGGGTCTGCGGGCCGAGGTTGATCTCCGGGATCAGCACCAGCGCCTGCTTGCCGGCCTCCAGGGTTTCGCGGATCAGTTGCAGGTAGACCTCGGTCTTGCCGCTGCCGGTAACCCCTGCCAACAGAAACGCATGGAAGCTGCCAAAGCCCGAGCGCACGGCTTCGAAGGCTGCCCGCTGTTCGTCGTTGAGCGGCAGCTCCGGCTGCGCCAGCCAGTGTTCATGGCGGGTAGCCGGGCGTTGCCGGCGCACCTCGAGCTGGACCAGCTGTTTGGCCAGCAGCAGGTCGAGGCTGTCCTTGTTCAGGCCCAGTTTACTCAACAGGCTGTGGGCAACGCCGTGCGGGTGCTGCGACAAGGTCTGCAGGGCTTCGCGCTGACGCGGCGCGCGGGCAATCCGCGGGTCGTCCAGGCGCGCGTCAGCGGTGACCTGCCAGAACCGCTCCTGGCGGATTTCGGCTGCTTCGCCTTGGCGCAGCAGCACTGGCAGCGCCCAGCTCAGGGTATCGCCCAGGCTGTGCTGATAGTACTGAGCGGTCCACAGGCACAGCTTGAACAGCGCTGGCGGCAGCGGTGAGGTTGGGTCGAGCAGTGCAATCGCAGGCTTGAGCTTGTCGGCCGGCACTTCACTGGTGGCGCAGACCTCGACCAGGATGCCGATCATCTCGCGCCGACCAAACGGCACGCGGATACGCATGCCCGGGGTCAGCGGCTGGCGGGCCATGGCGGCCGTGGCCCGGTAGTCGAACAGGCGACGCAGGGGCGAGGGCAGGGCAAGGCGCAGGATGACGTCGGACACGCAGAAGGTCTCTGAAGGGCATTTCGGAACAGTTCAGGGCAGCGCCGAGCCTAGCAGACGACGGTCGGTGCGTGCGACAACTTGCGCTGACGCTGCGCTCTGGTATTATTCCCCGCCTAATTACGTGCGGTATTCAACAATAGGTGTTGGGTGGCGGCACGCAGCTCGAGGAAGTGACCATGAAAGAGAATATTCATCCGAACTACGAAGTAGTTGCAGTCACCTGCAGCTGCGGCGCCAAATTCGAAACCCGTTCGACCCTGGCCAAGCCGCTGGCGATCGACGTGTGCTCCCTGTGCCACCCGTTCTACACTGGCAAGCAGAAAGTCCTGGACACCGGTGGTCGCGTACAGAAGTTCGCAGATCGCTTCGGCATGTTCGGTGCCAAGAAGTAAGATTGCGCATGGCGAAGCCCTTGGCTCTCGCGCTGCTGCAACGAAAAGCGTCCCTTGTGGGCGCTTTTTTTATGGCCGCGATTTGTGCCATGCCGGCGCAGGCCTTCTGCCCATTGCCGGTCAAGCCGCAGCAAGTCGCCGTGCGTCAGGTGCTGGATGGCGACACCGTGCGCCTGAGCGATGGCCGCAGCGTACGCCTGATCGGCATCAATGCCCCTGAGCTGGGGCGCAAGGGCCGCCCGAGCGAGCCCTATGCCGAAGCCGCCAGGCAGCGCCTGCAGGCTTTGATCAAGGCCAGTGATGGCCGGGTCGGGCTGGTGCGCGGAGCTGAGGCGAAAGACAAATATGGCCGCACTCTGGCGCATATCTATGGGCGTAATGGCGACAATCTTGAGGCGGTGCTGCTCAGTGAGGGCCTTGGCTTGCGCGTGGCCATAGCGCCCAATGTGCGCCTGGCGAGCTGTCAGGATGCGGCCGAGCAGGCGGCTCGTTCTGCTCGCCTCGGGCTGTGGCGGCAATCGCCGGTGCAGCGCGAGAGCGCCCTGCGCCAGTCCGGATTCGCCGTGCTCAGCGGCACCGTCAGGCGTATCGAGCGCAATCGGGGCGGGGTCTGGCTGGACCTTGGCGAACGCGTGGTGGTGCAGGTGCCCGCTCGTCTGCAGCGGCACTTCCCGGCGCGCTTCTTCGATAACCTCAAAGGGCGCCAGGTCGAGGTCCGCGGCTGGGTGATCGACCGTTCCCGCAAGGGTGTGATCAAGCCCGGGCAGCGTCGCTGGCTGCTGCCATTGACCGATCCGAGCATGCTCAAACGGGCCTCTGGCTAAAAAATTGTAGACATTAATGCCTGCAATTGTACACACTGAATCCCGCATGCCCCGTGGGTTGTAGCGTAAAGTCGTAGGCCATGGGCCTTGACACATGTGACCGGGCAGTCTTGTCGCCCCCCGGCACTTTGCGTATCCTCGGCGGTCCGTCAGAACAGTAAATAAGCGGAATTGCCCACCATGTCAGACCTGAAAACCGCCGCTCTCGAATATCATGCTCAGCCTCGTCCGGGGAAACTGAGCGTCGAGCTCACCAAGCCAACCGCCACTGCGCGCGACCTGTCCCTGGCCTACAGCCCGGGCGTTGCCGAACCTGTGCGCGAGATCGGTCGTGATCCAGAGCTGGCTTACAAGTACACCGGCAAGGGCAACCTGGTCGCAGTGATCTCCGACGGTACCGCCATTCTTGGCCTGGGTGACCTCGGCCCACTGGCTTCCAAGCCGGTCATGGAAGGCAAGGGCGTTCTGTTCAAGCGTTTCGCCGGTATCGATGTATTCGACATCGAAGTCGAGTCGGAAAGCCCACAGGCCTTCATCGACACCGTGCGCCGTATCTCGATCACCTTCGGCGGTATCAACCTCGAAGACATCAAAGCGCCAGAGTGCTTCGAAATCGAACGCACCCTGATCGAGCAGTGCGACATTCCGGTATTCCACGATGACCAGCATGGCACCGCCATCGTCACCGCGGCTGGCATGATCAACGCCCTCGAAATCGCCGGCAAGAAGCTCGAAGACGCGCAGATCGTCTGCCTGGGCGCCGGCGCTGCCGCGATCTCCTGCATGAAACTGCTGGTCAGCATGGGTGCCAAGGTCGAGAACATCTTCATGATCGACCGTACCGGTGTTATCCACTCCGGCCGTGAAGACCTGAATCAGTACAAGGCGCAGTTCGCCCACGCTACCGACAAGCGCAGCCTGGCTGATGCCCTGCAAGGTGCTGACGTATTCGTAGGTCTGTCCGGCCCGAATCTGCTGAGCGCTGAAGGCCTCAAGTCGATGGCTGCCAACCCGATCGTGTTCGCTTGCTCGAACCCGGATCCAGAGATCAGCCCGGAACTGGCTCACGCCACCCGTAACGACGTGATCATGGCTACCGGTCGTTCCGACTACCCGAACCAGGTCAACAACGTTCTGGGCTTCCCGTTCATCTTCCGTGGTGCTCTGGACGTTCGTGCCAAGCGCATCAACGAAGAGATGAAGATCGCTGCGGCCATCGCTCTGAAGGACCTGGCCAAGCAGCCAGTGCCTAAGGAAGTCTGCGATGCGTACGGCGTGCAGGCCCTGGAGTTTGGTCGTGAGTACATCATTCCGAAGCCGATGGATCCACGTTTGATTACTCTGGTTTCTGATGCGGTGGCCAAGGCTGCGATCGAAAGCGGTGTTGCTACCCTGCCTTATCCGAAGCACTACCCGCTGAAAAGCGTGGACGATGTGTTCAACGGTTAATAGGCATGGCGTTATGAAAAACCGGCTCTGATGGGCCGGTTTTTTTATGGCTGGGGTTTGGTTTGCCGCGGCGGCCACACCGCGCAGCTCAACGGCGGTCCGTGTAGGAGCGGCCTTGTGTCGCGAAAGGGTCGCGCAGCGGCCCCGGCTATCTGTGGTTCGCTCACTGTTCCTGTGGTCTTATCCATTTTCTGTGGTGGCCTTGCGGGCCCCTTTCGCCCTTACGGCGAGTCACTTTTTTGGCAAACGCCCCAAAAAAGTAACCAAAAAAATGCTTGGCTCCACATCCGGCCCCTGCGCTGCGCTGCGGGGTTCCCTCGCTCCGGTCTTGCTCCCGGGAGGACCGCACTGAACGGGCCCTCCTGGCCCGCAGCGCTTGACGGGCATCCATGCCCGTCACCTCCCTCCGCAAGACCTGCGCTCGGCCTCCTGAGTCGCCGGTGGATCAAGATCAAAAGCAGATCAAGATCAAGAGCTAGGGCCGCTCTGCGGCCCCGGCTTTTGGGCTTAGAACAGGTCCATCGGCGCTGCTTCGTCCGCTGGCAGCGGGCTGCCAGGTGCTGCGCCGTTGCGCAGTTCATCCACCGACGGCGGCGAATCTTCGGCCTTGAACAGTTCGAAGTAGGCGTTCGGCGTGCTTGGGGTCGCTGCGCGGCCGCTGACCGGATCGACCCGCAGGCTGAGGATGCCTTCAGGTTCGGCCGGAGCGTGGTTGGGTTTGTCTTTCAAGGCGGCGCCCATGAAGCTCATCCAGATCGGCAGAGCCGCAGTGCCGCCGTATTCGCGGCGGCCGAGGGTTTCTGGCTGGTCGAAGCCAACCCAGACAGTGGTCACGTAGTCGGCGTTGTAGCCGGAGAACCAGGCGTCCTTCGATTCGTTGGTGGTACCGGTCTTGCCAGCCAGATCGGTGCGGCCCAGAGCCATCGCCCGGCGGCCGGTGCCGCGCTTGATCACGTCCTGCAGCATGCTGGTGAGGATGTAGCTGGTGCGCGGGTCGATGATCTGTTCGGCGAGCACTGGTGTCTGCGCACTGAACTGGGCGTTGGCGGTCGGCGCTTCGCCCGGCATGCCGCTGCTGCTGATCGGCTGCTCTGGCGCGGCGATGCCGGCCTCATCGCTGCCGCCGCCCTGCGGCACATGTGCAGGGTTGGCAGTAAACAGGGTATCGCCGTTGCGGCTCTCGATGCGCTCGATCAGGTACGGGCTGATCTTGTAGCCGCCGTTGGCGAAGGTGCTCCAGCCGGTGGCAATTTCCATCGGGGTCAGGGTCGCGGTGCCGAGCGCCAGCGACAGGTTGCGCGGCAGGTCCTGCTTGTTGAAGCCGAACTTGGCGATGTAGTCGATGGTGCGGTCGACGCCCATCGCCTGCAGCAGGCGGATCGAGACCAGGTTGCGCGACTTGTACAGCGCTTCGCGCATGCGGATCGGGCCAAGGAAGGTGTTGGTGTCGTTTTTCGGCCGCCAGACCTTGTCCAGGTACTCATCGACAAACACGATCGGCGCGTCGTTGACCAGGCTCGCGGCGGTGTAGCCGCTGTCCAGGGCCGCGCTGTAGACGAACGGTTTGAAGCTCGAGCCCGGCTGACGCTTGGCCTGCATGGCGCGGTTGTAGTTGCTCTGCTCGAACGAGAAGCCACCGACCAGGGCGCGGATCGCGCCGTTGTACGGGTCGAGGGTGACCAACGCACTCTGCGCGCCCGGGACCTGGCTGAACTTGAGCTTGCCTTCATCCAGGCGCTGCACGCGGATCAGGTCGCCGACCTGGGCGACATCGGCAGGCGATTGTGGCGCCCGGCCTTGAGCGTTGGTGTTCAAATACGGCCGCGCCCATTTCATGGTTTCCCAAGCCACGTCCTGCTCTTCGCCGTTGCGGGTGAGCACTTTCAGGCCGGTCTTGTCGACCTGGGTGACGATGGCTGGCTCCAGCCCGCCAAGGGTGCGCTGCTTGCCCAGCTCCTGCAGCCAGGCGGCGTGGGTCTTGCCCGGGAAGCGTGACTCAGGGCCGCGGTAGCCATGGCGCTCATCGTAATCGGACAAGCCATTGAGCACGGCGCTGTTGGCCATGTTCTGCATATCGCTAGGCACCGTGGTGGTCACCCGGAAGCCTTCGGTGTAGGCCTCACTGCCATAACGACCAACCATTTCAGCACGGGCCATTTCGGCAATGTACGGCGCGTTCACTTCCGGCGTCGGCACGTGGTAACTGGCATTAAGCGGCTCGGCCAGGGCGGTCTCGTAGCTGGTTTGGTCGATCTTGCCGAGTTTGTACATGCGCCCGAGGATCCAGTCGCGGCGCTCTTTGGCCCGGGTCGGGTTGGCCAGCGGGTTGAAGCGCGAAGGGGCCTTCGGCAGGCCGGCGATCATGGCCATCTGCGCCAGGCTGACGTCGCGGATCGACTTGCCGTAGTAGACCTGCGCTGCGGCGTCGATGCCGTAGGCGCGGTTACCCAGGTAGATCTTGTTGACGTACAGCTCAAGGATCTCGTCCTTGGTCAGTTCGCGTTCGATCTGCAGGGCCAGCAGGATTTCGTTGGTCTTGCGGGAGAAGCTGCGCTCGCTGGTAAGGAAGAAGTTCTTCGCCACCTGCATGGTGATCGTGCTGCCACCCGTCTGGATATGACCAGATTTGACCAGTTGGGTCGCGGCACGCATCAAGCTGCTCGGATCGACCCCGTAATGGTTGAGGAAATTGTCGTCTTCGGCTGACAGAAGCGCCTGAATGAACTGTGGGGGAATTTCCGCGAAGCGGATCGGCGAGCGGCGCATTTCGCCAAACTCGGCAATCAGCTTGCCATCGCTGCTGTAAACCCTCAGGGGGATCTGCAACTGGATGCTTCTGAGCGAGTCGACCGAGGGCAGGCTGGGACTAAGATACAGAAACGCCCCGCTCAGACCGAGTACGAGGGCACAGATGACTGCGACGAAAGACCACCAGAAGAACTTCAGCAGGCGTATCAAGGCTTTTGGGTGTCCAGGTTGAGAAATGGAGTGCG
Organism: Pseudomonas sp. BIGb0278; assembly: GCF_024809895.1. Taxonomy (NCBI): domain Bacteria; kingdom Pseudomonadati; phylum Pseudomonadota; class Gammaproteobacteria; order Pseudomonadales; family Pseudomonadaceae; genus Pseudomonas; species Pseudomonas sp. BIGb0278. The sequence continues at coordinate 397,801 of NZ_JANUEL010000002.1, read as the reverse complement.
CACAGGTCCGGCGGACAGGCAAAAACGCTGGGCATTATAAGCAGTTTTCGCCCCATCGGGCGACCGTCGGGGCGACCGGTCGGGCCAATGGCGCGGGCTGACAATCATGGAGCAGGGAGACAGCGATGCTTGGACGCTTGGGCAAGGATGCCGGTTCATTGTTGGGTGTGGAAATAGCCGCCGACTCAGTGCGCATGCTGCAATTGCATGGGCGCCAGGGGACTGAGCAGGTCGTTGGCTGGGCGTATCAGCCGCTGCCGGGGGCAGTTGGCAATGACTGGGCGCAAGCCCCAGATGCTCTGATAGACGCGCTGCGCTGCGCCTTTGAGCGCTGCGGCAGTCGGTGTGCGCAGGTTGCAGTTGCGCTGCCGGGCGGGGCGACGTTGTGCAAGCTTTGTTGCCTCCCTGCAGGCTTGTCGGCGGCTCAACTGGAGCAGCGGCTGCTGGTCGATGCCGAGCAGATGTTCCCGTTTGCCCTGGAAGACCTGGCGTTGGACTTTCAGGTGCTCGGCCCGGCAGTCGAGCCGGTGGGGCATGTCAATGTGCTGGTTGCCGCTTGCCGCCAGCGCTCACTGGATCAGCTCGAGCAGCTGCTGGAGGCCGCAGGCCTGTGCGCGGTGGCAGTCGAAGTCGACAGCATCGCCCTGCGCCGGCTGGTGCCCGACGGCCAGGCCTTGCTGCGTATCGAGCAGGGCGGGGCAGCGTTACATAGCTGGTCGGCAAGTGGCCTGCCGCAGCGTCAGGAACTGACTTTTGGCGCCCATGAGCCGGACGATGCACGCCTGCAGCGCGTGCTTGAGTTGTGCGCAGCGGCGCTGCCAGGCGAGCACGGTGTGCAGGTGGTCGCGGCCAGCGAACAGGCATCACGCTGGCTACCCGCTTTCGCTGCTCGATTGCCCTGCGATGCGCTGTCGCCGTTGCACGGTCTGGGCTCGGCTGGCCTGAGCAATCGTGCCGAGCTGGCGCGGGTGGCGCCGCACATGACGCTGGCCTGCGCTCTGGCACTCGGCGGTGCCTGCTGATGCTGCGTTTGAACCTGCTGCCCTGGCGCGAACGGCAGCGGCTGGCGGCGCTGCGACGGTTTCAGCTGGCACTGATTGGCAGCCTGCTGCTGGCGCTCGCCGGCGTGATCATGCTTGACCAGCTGGCGCGCCAGCGTGGTCAGCAGCAACTGGCGGCGATTGCCGAGCGCCAGGCTGACGTCGCCCGACTCGACATCCAACTGCAGCAGTTGAAGGCGGTGCAGGGCAGCCACGCTGATGTAATGGCGCAGTCAGCAGCGCTGCAAGCGCTGCGCAATGGCCAAGACCTGCTGCCGAGGGTGTTCGCTGAGCTGGAACGGGCACTCGGTGCCAGTTTGCAGCTGACTGAGATGTCCATCCAGGAGGGGCAGTTGCAACTGCTCGGGTTGGCGGCGTCGCCTGCGGTAGTGGCGCAGTTCATCCGCGATCTGCAGCAATCAAGGCAATTCGACGCGCTTGAACTGAAGCATATCCGTGCAGTTGCCGACGGCGATGAGTTCCTGTTGCTGGCACGTCTGTCGGCGCTTGAGCTGTGAGCGGGCCATGGCCTCCCGACTGGCAGCAAGTGGTGAGCAGTTCGCTGCTGGCCAGGCTGGCGATGCTGCTCGTACCGCTGCTGATTGTGGCCAGTATGGCCTGGCTGATGCGCTTTGAGGGTGTGCAGCGCACCTACCGGATGCAGACGGCAACACTGCAGGCACTGGAGCAGGCGTTCGGGGTCAAGGCGCTAGGCGTGCAGGACTTGCCCGCCGCGCAGGAGGCACTTGCTGACAGTAAGGTGCAGTTGCAGGACGCCCGCTGGCGCTTGGCGGCTGGGCAGGAAATGAGCGACCTGCTCGATCAGTTGGCGCGGTTAGGCCATGCCCATGGGCTGCTGATCGAGCAGGTGGATGTCGGCGAGCCGAGCCAGGCGGCCGGCTACCTGGTCGCGCCGCTGCAGTTGCAGGTGATCGGCAATTACCCGGCGCTGCGGGCATGGCTGGATGACTGGCTGGGTCAGATCCGCCTGCTGCACGTCTCGACCCTGCAGCTTGCCGCAGCAGACCAGCCCGGGATGCTGCGGCTGCGCTTGCACGTGCAGGCCTTTGACGCGGGCCAGCAGTTACCGGCGCCGACCTCGCTAGCGCATGAAGCCGCCAGGCAGCGGGCACCCCAAGCGCAGGTCGATCCATTCCAGGCCTGGTCTGCACGCAGCGCAGCCGATGGTCTGGCCTGGGTGCCGCTGGCTCAGTTGCAGATGGTCGGCAGCCTCGCCCGTGATGGCCAGTATCAGGCTCTGGTGTGGTGGTCCGGGCGTTTGTATCGCGTGCGTGCGGGTGACCCATTGGGTCGCGACCAGGGTGTGGTTGTGCGGGTCGACGAACGGCAGATGGAGGTACGCGAGCAGGTCTTGCTTGGTGGAGCCTGGCAGGAGCGATCAACCCTGGTTGGGTTACGAAAGCATGTGACGCAAGGAGGCATGGATGAAGCTCGGACAACTGGCAATGCTGCTGGCGACGGTTCTGGCGATGCACGGGGCGCAAGCGAAGACCTATCAGGGTGAACCGCTGTCGCTGAATTTTCAGGATGTTGAAGTTCGCGCAGTGCTGCAGGTGCTGGCCGACTATGCCGGGATCAACCTGGTGGTCAGTGATACGGCAAACGGCAACGTTACGCTGAGGTTGATACAGGTGCCCTGGGATCAAGCGCTGGATCTGGTCCTGCGCAGCAAAGGGCTGGCGAGCCGGCAGGAAGGCAATGTGCTGCTGGTAGCGCCGGCGGCCGAGCTGGCTGGGCAATCCCGCGAAGAACGGCTGGGCCGGGAGCTGGACGCCCAGTTGCAGCCGCTCGAACGCGCGTTGTTGCCAGTGCATCACGCCAAGGCAGCGGAGCTGGCCGAGTTGCTGCTGGCGACCTTGGCCGACGACGGCATCCTGACCGGGCGCGGCAGCCTGGGTGTCGATGCGCGGACCAACACGCTGGTGGCACATCAACCGGCAGAGCGACTTGCCGAGCTGCGCCGACTGGTCACCGAGCTGGATGTGCCGGTGCGGCAGGTGCTGATCGAAGCACGCATTGTCGAAGCCAACGTCGACTATGAAAAAAGCCTCGGGGTGCGCTGGGGCAAGCCGTTCAGCGGCGCCGAAGGCCGCAGCGGCAAAGGGCTGTTCGTCGATCTCGGCGTGGATCGGCCAACTTCAGCGGTGGGCCTGGGGTTGCTGCGCGGCGACGCCTTGCTGGATCTGGAGCTCAGCGCGATGGAAAAGAGCGGCAATGGCGAAATCATCTCGCAGCCCAAGGTGGTGACCGCCGACAAGGAGACCGCGCGCATCCTCAAGGGCACCGAAGTGCCATATCAGGAAACCAGCAAGAGCGGCGCGACCTCGGTGTCGTTTCGCGAAGCCTCGCTATCGCTCGAAGTTACCCCGCAGATCACCGCCGATGGTCAGGTAATCATGACCGTGCGCGTGACCAAGGACGAGCCGGATTACGTCAATGCACTCAACGATGTTCCACCGATTCGCAAGAACGAGGTCAACGCCAAGGTGCGCGTGGCCGACGGCCAGACCATCGTCATCGGTGGCGTCTACTCGACTACGCAAAACAATGTGGTCGACAAGGTGCCATTTTTCGGTGATCTGCCGTATGTTGGGCGGCTGTTTCGACGCGATGCATTACAAGAGAAAAAATCCGAGCTGCTGGTCTTCCTGACTCCGCGTATCATGAGTGACCAGGCGATTGCTGTGAGTCGTTGATTCTGTGCGAAATTTGATACTTGTAGGGCCCATGGGCGCTGGCAAAAGCACCATCGGACGCCTGTTGGCCAAAGAGCTGCGCCTGCTGTTCAAGGATTCCGACAAGGAAATCGAACTGCGGACGGGCGCCAATATCCCGTGGATCTTCGACAAGGAAGGCGAGCCGGGCTTTCGCGATCGTGAAGAAGCGATGATTGCCGAGCTCTGTGAGCTGGACGGCGTAGTCGTGGCTACCGGCGGCGGTGCAGTCATGCGTGATGCCAATCGGCGTGCTCTGCATGCCGGTGGCCGGGTGATCTATCTGCACGCCTCGGTTGAGCAGCAGGTCGGGCGCACGGCACGCGATCGCAATCGGCCGCTGTTGCGCACCGCCAATCCGGAAGCGACCCTGCGTGCTTTGCTCGAGTCGCGAGATCCGCTCTATCGCGAGATCGCCGACGTGATCGTGGAAACCGACGAACGGCCGCCGCGCATGGTGGTCCAGGATATTCTCGAGCGCCTCGAGCAGTTGCCGCCCCGCTAAGCCGGGACTATTCTCGGCCACCAACGCCGAGGCAGGGGTTCAACCTTACCGCGTGTGTCGTCCAGGCGACGCCGCGCTCCAGACATTGTGGGGATACATGCAGACACTTAAGGTCGATCTGGGCGAACGCAGCTACCCGATCTACATTGGCGAAGGCCTGCTGGACCAGCCTGAACTGCTGGCCCCGCACATTGCCGGCCGGCAGGTCGCCATTGTCTCCAACGAAACTGTCGCGCCCCTGTATCTGCAGCGCCTGAGCCAGACCCTGGGTGCCTATTCGGTGTTGCCGGTGGTACTGCCGGACGGTGAAGCACACAAGAACTGGCAAACCCTGCAACTGATTTTCGATGGCCTGCTGACGGCTCGCCACGACCGCCGCACCACCGTGATCGCACTGGGCGGCGGGGTCATCGGTGACATGGCCGGTTTCGCCGCCGCCTGCTACCAGCGTGGTGTCGACTTCATTCAGGTGCCGACCACACTGTTGTCCCAGGTCGATTCGTCGGTGGGTGGCAAGACCGGCATCAACCATCCGCTGGGCAAGAACATGGTCGGCGCGTTCTATCAGCCCAATGCGGTGCTGATCGACACCACCAGCCTGAAGACGCTGCCGGCGCGCGAGCTGTCGGCAGGCCTGGCCGAAGTGATCAAGTACGGCCTGATCTGCGACAAGCCATTCCTCGCCTGGCTCGAAGAGAATATGACCGCCCTGCGCGGTCTCGACAACACGGCGCTGACCGAAGCGATTCGTCGCTCCTGCGCGGCCAAGGCCGCGGTTGTGGGCGCCGACGAGCGCGAAACCGGCCTGCGCGCCACGCTGAACCTCGGCCATACCTTTGGCCATGCCATCGAAACCCACATGGGCTATGGCGTCTGGCTGCATGGTGAGGCGGTGTCTGCAGGTACCGTGATGGCGCTGGAAATGTCCATGCGTCTGGGCTGGATTGATCAGGCCGAACGTGATCGCTCGATTCGCCTGCTGCAGGACGCAGGATTGCCGGTGGTGCCACCACAGGAAATGACCCCGGCGCATTTCATGGAGCATATGGCGGTCGACAAAAAGGTCCTCGACGGGCGCATGCGGCTGGTGCTGTTGCGCCAGCTCGGCGAAGCCGTGATTACCGACGACTATCCGCAAGAGATCCTTCAGGCCACGCTGGCAGCGGATTACCGCGCCATTGTGGCCCAGCTTTGAGGTTGTGACAGCGCAATGACCAGTTTGCATGCCGATGAGGCGTTTCTCGACCATTACCAGCTGAGCCACGATCCGTTCGCGCCCCGTGTGCCCGGTTTCAAGTTCTTCCCCGCCCAGCGCAAGCCAGTGCTCGGCCAACTGCATCACCTGGCGCGTTACAGCCACCTGATGCTGGTGGTCACAGGTCCGGTGGGCAGCGGCAAGACCCTGCTGCGTCAGGCGCTGGTCGCCAGCACCAACAAGCAGTCGGTGCAGAGCGTGGTGGTCTCGGCCCGCGGTGCCAGTGACGCGGCCAGCGTGCTCGGCCAGGTGGCTCAGGCGCTTGGCGTGGCGCAGCCGGAAGTGCAGGCGATCCTGTCGCAGGTGGTGCAACTGGCCCTGACCGGCCAGGAAGTCTATCTGTTGGTGGACGATGCGGAACAACTCGACGAGTCGGCACTCCAAGCGTTGCTGGAATTGGCGGCAGGCGTTGCCGAAGGGCGCCCGCACGTATTCCTGTTTGGCGAGCCTTCGCTGATTGCTGGGTTGGATCAGCTCAATGGTGAGGGAGATCGTTTCCACATCATCGAGCTTGAACCCTACAGCGAGGAGGAAACCCGCGAATACCTTGAACAACGCCTGGAAGGCGCTGGCCGCGGTATCGAGGTATTCACGGCCGAGCAGATCGCCGATATCCACGAACATGCGGATGGCTGGCCTGGCAACATCAACCAGGTTGCCCGCGACACTTTGATCGAAGCCATGATCGCCACGCGCAGCACGGCGAAGCGACCATCCATGGGGTTCAAGATGCCTAAGAAACACGTACTCGCGCTGTCTGCAGTTGTCGTGGTCGCCGTAGCGGCGGCGGTCCTGATGCCGAAGAAAGGCGCTGACAAGCCTGCTACCGACGCACCCGCAGCGCAGGCTCAACTGCCGCTGGGCGAAGGCCAGGCCAACAGCAGCAACCCGGCTATCGAGTTCTCCGGCTCGCAGCCAACACCACTGCCGCTCAATGGCCAGTCGCAACCGGTCATGCGCGAGCCGCTGGCCCAGGCTGCAGGCATGGGTGACGGTGAAGAAGCCAGTCCAGCCGGCAACACCGCATTGCAGCCTGCCAATCCACCAACCGTGACCACCATTGCCCCGCCTGAAGGCGTGCCGGCAGGCCCCGCCGCGGCTCCTGCGCAGCCAATCGCCAGCGCGCCAGCGCAACCGGTTGCACCTGCGCCCAAGCCTGCTCCGGCTCAGCCAGCGACCCAGCCAGCCAAGCCTGTTGCAGCGGCCAAGCCGGCACCGGCGCCAACCCAGGTTGCCAGCGCCAAGCCTGCGTCGACTGCCGCTGGCGGCAGCGGCAACAGCGCCTGGTACGGCAGCCAGAAAGCCGGCAACTATGTAGTACAGATTCTCGGCACCAGCTCCGAGGCGTCGGCCCAGTCGTTCGTCAAGGCGCAGGGTGGCGACTATCGCTACTTCAAGAAAACCTTGCAGGGCAAACCGCTTTACGTCGTCACTTACGGCAACTTTGCCAACCGTGATGCTGCAGTTGCTGCAATCAAGAACTTGCCAGCGAAGGTCCAGGCTGGTAAACCTTGGCCACGTACCGTCGGCAGCGTCCAACAAGAGCTGACCACGACCCGCTGATACCTTCCGGGCGGCACCACCCCGCCGCCCAGTTGCTGAGCGACTCCTGACTTTCGTCTAGCCTGCTGCGTGTGATCGCGGCAGGCTTTTCTGTCCCAGACTGCCGGCCACAAGCCTCTAGTTGCAGTTCAGGCTGAAACGCTTCAGACTCCGAACCATGCCGTACCACGGCAAATGTTCAAAAACATTCAAAAATGCGACATAAATTTACAACGATTCGTCGTTTGAATTTGTGGGCTTCCCTGTCGCTGTGCAACAATGGTTTCACGTTGCCCCCCGCAAAAAAGCTGGCATTCGACCGGTGTGGATGGTAAGTGGTTGTACTAAAAAGAGATTTGCCTCCGTCGAGGGGCGAACCTGGTGAGAATGTGTCTATGAAAACAGGTCTGTACCATCCCGAAGAATTCAAGGACAACTGTGGCTTTGGCCTGATCGCCCATATGACGGGCGAGCCAAGTCACCACCTCCTGCAAACGGCCATGCAAGCGCTGACCTGCATGACCCACCGCGGCGGCATCAACGCTGATGGCAAGACCGGTGACGGTTGTGGCTTGCTCATGCAAAAGCCCGATCAGTTCCTGCGTGCCATGGCCAAAGAGCACTTTGCTGCCGAACTGCCCAAGCAGTACGCCGTCGGCATGGTGTTCTTCAACCAGGACCCGATCAAAGCCGAAGCCGCGCGGGCCAACATGGACCGCGAAATCATCGCGGCCGGCCTGCAGCTGATCGGCTGGCGCAAGGTGCCAATCGATACCAGCGTGCTGGGTCGTCTGGCCCTCGAGCGCCTGCCGCAGATCGAACAGGTGTTCATCGGTGGTGAAGGCCTGAGCGATCAGGACATCGCGATCAAGCTGTTCAGTGCCCGTCGCCGTTCGTCCGTGGCCAACGCCCACGACAGCGATCACTACATCTGCAGCTTCTCGCACAAGACCATCATCTACAAAGGCCTGATGATGCCGGCGGACCTCGCCGCATTCTTCCCGGACCTGGGTGACGAGCGCCTGCAGACCGCGATCTGCGTGTTCCACCAGCGCTTCTCGACCAATACCTTGCCGAAATGGCCATTGGCGCAGCCGTTCCGCTTCCTCGCCCACAACGGCGAGATCAACACCATCACCGGCAACCGCAACTGGGCCATGGCCCGGCGCACCAAGTTCGCCAACGACCTGATCCCCGACCTCGAAGAGCTCGGCCCACTGGTCAACCGGGTCGGCTCCGACTCATCGAGCATGGACAACATGCTGGAGCTGATGGTTACCGGCGGCATCGACCTGTTCCGCGGCGTGCGCATGCTGGTACCGCCAGCCTGGCAGAACGTCGAGACCATGGACGCCGACCTGCGTGCCTTCTACGAATACAACTCCATGCACATGGAGCCGTGGGACGGCCCGGCCGGTATCGTCATGACCGAAGGTCGCCACGCGGTCTGCCTGCTCGACCGCAACGGCCTGCGCCCGGCGCGTTGGGTCACCACCCGCAATGGCTACATCACCATCGCCTCGGAAATCGGCGTATGGGGCTACCAGCCAGAAGACGTGGTTGCCAAAGGCCGCGTGGGCCCTGGGCAGATCTTTGCCGTGGACACCGAAACCGGGCAGATCCTCGATACCGACGCCATCGACAACCGCCTCAAGTCGCGCCATCCGTACAAGCGCTGGTTGCGCCAGCATGCCACGCGCATCCAGGCCACCCTGAGCGACGACCAGGGCGCGGCCAGCTACGACGCTGACCAGCTCAAACAGTTCATGAAGATGTTCCAGGTCACCTTCGAAGAGCGTGACCAGGTGCTGCGTCCGCTCGGCGAACAGGGCCAGGAAGCGGTCGGCTCGATGGGCGATGACACGCCGATGGCCGTGCTGTCGCAGCGCGTGCGTTCGCCGTACGACTTCTTCCGCCAGCAGTTCGCTCAGGTGACCAACCCGCCGATCGACCCGCTGCGCGAAGCGATCGTGATGTCGCTGGAAATCTGCCTCGGCGCCGAGCGCAACATCTTCCAGGAATCGCCTGAGCACGCCTCGCGCGTGATCCTCAGCTCGCCAGTGATCTCCCCGGCCAAGTGGCGTTCGCTGATGAACCTCGAGCGCGAAGGTTTCGAGCGGCAGCTGATCGACCTCAACTACGAAGAAAGCCTGGGCCTGGAAGCGGCCATCCGCAACATCGCCGATCAGGCTGAAGAAGCGGTGCGCAGCGGCAAGACCCAGCTGGTGCTGAGCGACCGCTTCATCGCCCCGGGCAAGCTGCCGGTGCATGCCTCGCTGGCAGTTGGCGCGGTGCATCACCGCCTGACCGAGCAGGGCCTGCGTTGCGACAGCAACATCCTGGTCGAGACCGCAACCGCGCGTGACCCGCATCACTTCGCTGTGCTGCTCGGCTTCGGCGCCTCGGCGGTGTACCCGTACCTGGCCTACGAAGTGCTGGCCGACCTGATCCGCACCGGTGAAGTGCTGGGCGATCTGGATGAAGTGTTCAAGTACTACCGTAAAGGCATCTCCAAAGGTCTGCTCAAGATCCTGTCGAAGATGGGCATCTCGACCATCACTTCGTACCGCGGTGCGCAGTTGTTCGAAGCCATCGGCCTGTCCGACGAAGTAGTCGGCCTGAGCTTCAAGGGCGTACCGAGCCGCATCAAAGGTGCGCGCTTTGTCGACCTCGAAGGCGATCAGAAGCTGCTCGCCGCCGAAGCCTGGAGCGCGCGCAAGCCGATCCAGCAAGGTGGCTTGCTCAAGTTCGTCCACGGTGGCGAATACCATGCCTACAACCCGGATGTGGTCAACACCCTGCAGGCAGCCGTGCAGCAGGGCGACTACGCCAAGTTCAAGGAATACACCGCGCTGGTCGACAAGCGTCCGGTGTCGATGATCCGTGACCTGCTCAAGGTCAAGGTTGCCGAGCAGCCGCTGGCGATCGACCAGGTTGAGCCGCTGGAGGCCATCCTCAAGCGCTTCGACTCGGCCGGCATCTCGCTCGGCGCGCTGTCGCCCGAGGCCCATGAAGCACTGGCCGAAGCGATGAACCGCCTGGGCGCGCGCTCCAACTCCGGTGAGGGCGGCGAAGACCCGGCCCGTTACGGCACGATCAAGAGCTCGAAAATCAAACAGGTGGCCACCGGCCGCTTTGGCGTCACCCCGGAATACCTGGTCAATGCCGAAGTGCTGCAGATCAAGGTCGCGCAGGGCGCCAAACCGGGCGAGGGCGGCCAGCTGCCTGGCGGCAAGGTCAACGGCCTGATCGCCAAGCTGCGCTATGCAGTGCCTGGCGTAACCCTGATCTCGCCACCGCCGCACCATGACATCTACTCGATCGAAGACCTCGCGCAGCTGATCTACGACCTCAAGCAGGTCAATCCGCAAGCGCTGGTTTCGGTCAAGCTGGTAGCAGAAGCCGGTGTCGGTACCATCGCGGCCGGCGTGGCCAAGGCCTATGCCGACCTGATCACCATCTCTGGCTACGACGGCGGCACTGGCGCTTCGCCGCTGACCTCGATCAAGTACGCCGGTGCACCGTGGGAACTGGGCCTGGCGGAAACCCACCAGACCCTGCGCGGCAACGACCTGCGCGGCAAGGTCCGGGTGCAGACCGACGGCGGCCTGAAAACCGGCCTCGACGTGATCAAGGCGGCCATTCTCGGCGCCGAAAGCTTTGGCTTCGGTACCGCGCCAATGATCGCCCTGGGTTGCAAATACCTGCGTATCTGCCACCTGAACAACTGCGCCACCGGTGTAGCCACGCAGAACGAAAAGCTGCGCAAGGACCACTACATCGGCACCGTCGACATGGTGATCAACTTCTTCACCTTCGTTGCCGAAGAAACCCGCGAGTGGTTGGCCAAACTGGGCGTTAGCAGCCTCGGCGAGCTGATCGGTCGCACCGACCTGCTCGAAGTGCTGCCGGGCGACACCGAGCGTCAGCAATATCTGGACCTCAGCCCGCTGCTGGGCAGCTCGCACATCCCGGCCGACAAGCCGCAGTTCTGCGAAGTCGACAAGAACCCGCCGTTCGACAAGGGCGAGCTGGCCGAGAAGATGGTCGAGATGGCCTTGCCAGCGATCCGCGATCAGGCCGGTGGCGAGTTCGACCTCGACATCTGCAACTGCGACCGTTCGATTGGTGCGCGTATCTCTGGTGAAATCGCCAAGCTGTACGGCAACCAGGGCATGGCCGCCAAGCCGATCACCTTCCGCTTCAAGGGCACTGCCGGGCAGAGCTTTGGCGTGTGGAACGCCGGTGGCCTCAACCTGCACCTGCAGGGCGACGCCAACGACTACGTCGGCAAGGGCATGACCGGTGGCAAGGTGACCATCGTGCCGCCTGCTGGCAGCCCGTTCAAAACCCAGGAAAGCGCTATCGTCGGCAACACCTGCCTGTATGGCGCCACCGGCGGCAAGCTGTTCGCTGCCGGTACTGCCGGTGAGCGCTTCGCGGTACGTAACTCGGGCGCCCATGCGGTGGTCGAGGGTACCGGCGATCACTGCTGTGAATACATGACCGGCGGCTTTGTCTGCGTATTGGGCAAGACCGGTTACAACTTCGGCTCTGGCATGACTGGCGGCTTCGCCTACGTGCTCGACATGGACAACAGCTTCTTCGACAAGCTCAACCACGAACTGGTGGAAATCCAGCGCATCAGTGGTGAAGCCATGGAAGCCTACCGTAGCCATCTGGCGCGAGTCCTTGCCGAGTACGTCGAGGAGACTGGCAGCGAGTGGGGGCGTGAGCTCTCGGAAAACCTGGACGACTATGTGCGCCGCTTCTGGCTGGTCAAGCCAAAGGCTGCGACGCTCAAGCAGTTGTTGTCCAGCACCCGTGCCAACCCGCAGTAAAAGCAGCTGCAAGTGGCAAGCCCCAAGCTGCGGCCAAAAGCAGCATGGGGTGTTGCCCGGCTTACGTGATTGTCTTGCGGCGTGCAGCTAACGGCTCGCAGCTGCTGTGAAGAGGTATTGAAAATGGCTGAACGTCTGAACAACGACTTCCAGTTCATCGAAGTTGGGCGCAAAGACCCGAAGAAAAAACTGCTGCGCCAGCGCAAGAAGGAGTTCGTCGAGATCTACGAACCGTTCAAGCCGCAGCAGTCTGTCGACCAGGCGCACCGCTGCCTGGGTTGCGGCAACCCGTATTGCGAGTGGAAGTGCCCGGTACACAACTTCATCCCCAACTGGTTGAAGCTGGTATCCGAAGGCAACATCCTCGCGGCCGCCGAGCTGTCGCACCAGACCAACACCCTGCCGGAAGTGTGCGGCCGGGTCTGCCCGCAGGATCGTCTGTGTGAAGGTGCCTGCACCCTCAACGACGGTTTTGGTGCGGTGACCATCGGCTCGGTCGAGAAGTACATCACCGACACCGCCTTCGCCATGGGCTGGCGCCCGGACATGTCCAAGGTCAAACCGACCGGCAAGCGGGTTGCCATCATTGGTGCTGGCCCGGCTGGGCTGGGCTGCGCCGACGTGCTGGTGCGCGCTGGGGTAACCCCGGTGGTGTTCGACCGCAACCCGGAAATCGGCGGTCTGCTGACCTTCGGCATCCCTGAGTTCAAGCTGGAAAAGACCGTGCTGAGCAATCGCCGCGAAGTCTTCACCGGCATGGGGATCGAGTTCCGCCTGAACACCGAAGTGGGCAAGGACATCACCCTCGAGCAGTTGCTGGCCGAGTACGATGCCGTGTTCATGGGCATGGGCACCTACACCTACATGAAGGGCGGCTTCCCCGGTGAAGACCTGCCAGGCGTGCACGATGCGCTGGACTTCCTGATCGCCAACGTCAACCGCAACCTGGGCTTTGAAAAGTCGCCGGAAGACTTCGTCGACATGGCTGGCAAGAAGGTTGTGGTGCTCGGCGGTGGTGACACCGCGATGGACTGCAACCGGACTTCGATCCGCCAGGGCGCCAAGTCGGTCAGCTGCGCCTACCGTCGTGACGAAGCGAACATGCCGGGCTCGCGCAAAGAGGTGAAGAACGCCAAGGAAGAGGGCGTGAAGTTCCTCTACAACCGCCAGCCCATCGCGATTGTCGGTGAAGACAAGGTCGAAGGCGTCAAGGTGGTCGAGACCCGTCTCGGTGAGCCAGACGCCCGTGGCCGCCGCAGCCCTGAGCCGATTCCGGGTTCCGAAGAGATCCTGCCGGCAGATGCGGTGGTGATCGCCTTTGGTTTCCGCCCAAGCCCGGCGCCGTGGTTCGAGCAGTTCGACATCCAGACCGATAGCCAGGGCCGGGTGATTGCTCCGGAGCAGGCGCGCTTCAAGCACCAGACCAGCAACCCGAAAGTGTTTGCTGGCGGGGATATGGTGCGGGGTTCGGATCTGGTGGTGACTGCGATCTTTGAAGGCCGTACTGCGGCTGAGGGGATTCTGGATTATCTCGAGGTCTGACTGATCGCCGGGGCTGCAAAGCAGCCCCATTCCCGCCATCTTGTATACAAAATCGTTTGACCCAAGACACCCAATAGACAAAACGCATGGCCTTGGCCGTGCCTTTTGTGCTGGCGTCTGAGAAAATGCCCGCACTTTTTTTCCGGATGCCGACATGACTGCCCTGAAGAACGACCGTTTCCTGCGTGCACTGCTCAAGCAACCCGTAGACGTCACGCCCGTCTGGATGATGCGCCAGGCCGGCCGTTACCTGCCGGAGTACCGCGCCAGCCGTGCTCAGGCCGGCGACTTCATGAGCCTGTGCAAGAACCCGCAGTTCGCCTGCGAGGTGACCATGCAGCCGCTCGATCGTTACCCACTGGATGCGGCGATCCTGTTCTCGGACATCCTCACCATCCCTGATGCCATGGGCCAGGGCCTGTACTTCGAGACCGGCGAAGGCCCGCGTTTCAAGAAGGTGGTCAGCACCCTCGCCGATATCGAGGCGCTGCCGATCCCTGATCCGCACAAGGACCTTGGCTATGTGATGGATGCGGTCAGCACCATCCGCCGTGAGCTCAATGGGCGCGTGCCGTTGATCGGTTTCTCCGGTAGCCCGTGGACGTTGGCCACCTACATGGTCGAAGGCGGCTCGTCGAAAGACTTCCGCAAGAGCAAGGCCATGCTCTATGACAATCCGCAGGCGATGCACCTGCTGTTGGACAAGCTGGCTCAGTCGGTTACCAGCTACCTTAACGGGCAGATTCAGGCTGGTGCGCAGGCGGTGCAGATCTTCGATACCTGGGGTGGCAACCTGTCGGCGGCGGCGTATCAGGAGTTCTCACTGGCTTACATGCGCAAGATCATCAGCGGGCTGATCCGTGAGCATGATGGGCGCAAGGTGCCGGTCATTGTGTTTACCAAGAATGGTGGCATGTGGCTGGAGAGCATTGCTGAATGTGGCGCTGATGCACTGGGTCTGGACTGGACCTGCGAGATCGGCGATGCCCGCCGCCGTGTCGGCGACAAGGTTGCCCTGCAGGGCAACATGGACCCGACCGTGCTGTACGCCAAGCCTGCGGCGATTCGTCAGGAGGTCGGGCGCATCCTGGCAAGCTATGGCAAAGGCACTGGCCACGTGTTCAACCTTGGCCATGGCATCACGCCTGAGGTTGATCCGGAACATGCGGGTGCGTTCATCAACGCTGTGCATGACCTGTCGGCGCAATACCATCAGTGATCAGTCGCTGAATAAAAACCCGGCCATGTGCCTGACGCTGTTTACCTAAGAATGCCGGGGCTGCTGCGCAGCCCATCGCGACACCAGGCCGCTCCCACAATGCCCGCGCTTGCCCGTTAAATAGCGGCTTACGCGATCGGCGTGGGAGCGGCCTTGTGTCGCGATGGGCCGCAAAGCGGCCCCCATGCAGGCGACGTAGAGCTTAAGTGAACACCATTAGGCCATGTGCCGGGTTTTTTATGCGTTAAGCTTAAATTCAGCGATCATCGTTAATCTGGTCCCATCTCAACCGATACAGGACTTGATCACCATGAAAGCTCGCTACCTCGCTCTGATCCTTGCCCCACTGTTCAGCACTGCTGCTCTGGCCACCACCTACACCGGCCCAGGCGCGCAGCCGGTTACCACCGTGGCCGCTGCCAACGATGCGGCTGACGACACTCGTGTGGTCCTGCAGGGCTTCGTTACCAAGAAGCTGGATAACGACGACAAGTTCGAGTTCAAGGACAACACCGGCACCATCAAGGTTGAAATCGACGATGAAGACATGCCTGCAGCTGGCTTCAACGACAAGACCAAGGTCAAGCTGACCGGTGAAGTGGAAAAAAACCTGATGAGCCGTGAAGTGGATGTCGACCTGGTCGAAATCATCAACTGATCGATGACTTCAAAGCGACCGCGTGCAGCCTTTGGCTTCACGCGGTTTTTGGTGCTAGCCGGCTCAGGTGCAGCGCCACCAGCAAGGCCACGGCCAGCAGGCTACCGATGAACAGGCCGATGCCGTTCCAACCGGCCATGTGCCAGAACACCCCGCCCGCGGTACCCGCCACACTCGACCCTGCGTAGTAACTGAACAGATACAGCGAGGATGCCTGGCCCTTGGCCTTGAGCGCACGCCGGCCGATCCAGCTGCTGGCCACCGAGTGCGCGCCAAAAAAGCCGAAGGTGAACACCAGCATGCCGACGATGATCATCGCCAGCGGGCTGGCCAGGGTCATCAACATGCCGCCGGCCATCACCACGATGCTTGCCCAGAACACCTTGCGCCGGCCCAGCCGGTCGGCCAGGGCGCCGACCTGGGCGGAGCTGTAGATGCCCGACAGGTAGACAATCGACAGCAGCCCGACCAGTGCCTGGTTCATGTGATAAGGCTCGGCCAACAAGCGGTAGCCGATGTAGTTGAACAGGGTAACGAATGCACCCATCAGCAAAAATGCTTCGAGGAACAGCCAGGGCAGGCCGGCGTCGCGAAAGTGCATGACAAAGCCGTTGAGCAGGCTGCGAGGATTCAGCGTCTGCGGGCGGAAGTTGCGCGACTCGGGCAGTACCTTCCAGAACACCACTGCTGCCACCAGCGCCAGGCCGCCGATGCACAGCATCGCTGTGTGCCAGCTGACGAAGTCGATCAGCACGCCACTGATCAGCCGCCCGCACATGCCGCCAATGGCGTTGCCGCCGATGTACAAGCCCATCGCCAGGCCAATGTGCTGTGGGTGGATCTCTTCGCTCAGGTAGGTCATCGCCACCGCCGCCAGCCCGCTCAGCGACAGGCCGACCAGCGCGCGGGTCGCCAGCACCAGCTCCCAACTTGGCATCACCGCGCTGGCCAGGGTCGACAGGGCGGCGCAGACCAAGGCGAATACCATCACCGGCTTGCGGCCGATGCGGTCGGAGATCGGCCCGGTAATCAGCAGGCCGATGGCAAGCATGGCGGTGGCTACCGACAGCACCAGGCTGCTCTGCGCAGCGTTGATGGCAAACTCCTGCGACAGCAGCGGCATCATCGGCTGTACGCAGTAGAGCAGGGCAAAGGTGGCAAAGCCGCCGCTGAATAGCGCCAGCACTGTTTTCATGAACGCCGGGCTGCCTTTTTCAATCCAGATATCCGGCAGCGGGGCGGCTTCGATCACGTGGGGCATTGCAGCAGTTTTCACGACGGGTCCCTCAAAAGCGCTGGCCGATGTTGCTGATTGGAAAAAATCATATAGCTGGCTAATGATTAGATCCAATATATTGTTCGACCTGTTTAAGACGTTTAACGACTCGTTCGGAGCAGCTATGGAATTGCGTCATCTGCGTTACTTCATTGCCGTGGCCGAGGAGCTGCACTTCGGCCGGGCTGCACAGCAGCTAGGCATCTCCCAGCCGCCGCTGAGCCAGCAGATTCAGGCGCTGGAGCATGAGTTGGGGGCGCGTTTGTTCGAGCGCACCAATCGTCGGGTCGAGCTGAGCGAGGCCGGGCGCTTGTTCCTCGAGGAGGCGCGGCAGGTGCTGGCACAGGTCGATAAAGCTGCCGACGTCGCCCGCCGTGCGCAGTTGGGCGAGCTCGGCGAGATGAAGATCGGCTTCACTTCTTCAGCGCCCTTCACCTCGAAGATCCCCAAGGCGATCCATGCGTTCCGTCAGCGCTACCCGGCGGTGCACCTGAGTTTGAAGGAGATGAGCAGCCGTGATGTTGCGGCGGCGGTGTTCGATGAATCGATCGAAGTTGGCCTGATGCGGCCGATGCCGTTGCCCGACGGCCTGCAGGTCACCGAGCTGTTCCGTGAGCCGCTGGTGGCAGTGCTGAATGCTTCGCACCCATTGGTTGCCGCCAGTGAACAAGGGTTACACATGGCTGATCTGGCCCGTGAACCGTTCGTGTTCTTCCCGCGCAGTTACGGCAGTGGTTTGCATGCACAGTTGCTGGCGCTGGCCCGCCAGGCAGGCTTCAGCCCGCATTTTGCCCAGGAGGTTGGCGAGGCGATGACGATTATCGGCCTGGTTTCGGCAGGTCTCGGCGTCTCGGTGCTGCCAGCCTCGTACCAGCGCATGCGCATCGATGGCGTGGTCTATCGAACGGTGCTGGATGAAGGGGCGGATACCGCCGTGTGGCTGGTCCAGCGCCAGGCTGGCAGCTCGGTGATGGCCAAGGCGTTTGCCGACCTGCTGATCGGCAACGCCTGATGGCGGCGGTTTAGTCGACGCGAGCCAGGTCGCCTTTCAGTGCGACGCCTGCGATCACGGCGCCGGCGTGGCACTCGTAGGTGCTGGCATCTTTGCGCTCGTTCTTCTTGTAGTAGCTGGCGATGTTGGTCACTGCGTTGGCATTGGCCCGGCGCGCAGCGTCCTGCAGGGTCAGCAGGGCCGACTGCAAGGCCCACTCACAGGCACCCTGGTCGGTCTTGTTGAAGGCATTGGTCTTCTTGTTGGTGACCGCGCCGGGCTGGATCACGCTGACCTTGCCGCGCGGCTGTACACCGGCCAAATAAAACTTCACCGAACCGTCGAGTTTCTTTTCGGCGAGCATTTGCTGGACGACCTTGTCGAAGGGCAGGTACAGCGCGGTATCGCGTGCCTGGCTGATGCCGGGCAGGGCGCAGAGCAGCAGGGCGGTGGTGGCAGTCCAGGTCTTCAGGCGCATCGGATCGTTCCTCGATCGGGGTGTGTTCAGGGCCAGCGGCGGAATATCAACGAAGTGTTGACGCCGCCGAAAGCGAAGTTGTTGTTCATCACATGCTGGTTGCTCATCCTGCGAAACTCGCCGCGCAGGTAGTCCAGCTCGCCGCAGCGGGGATCGATTTCATCCAGGTTGAGGGTGTGCGCATACAGGTCGCTGTTCATCATCTCGATGCTGAACCACGACTCCAGCGCGCCGCAGGCGCCGAGGGTGTGGCCGAGAAAACTCTTCTGCGAACTGATCGGCATGTGCGGGCCAAACAGGCTGCTGGTGGCCAGTGTTTCGGCAATATCGCCCTGTTCGGTAGCGGTACCGTGGCCGTTGACGTAGCCGATGGCCTCTGGCGCCAGAGCAGCGTCCTCCAGGGCCAGCTCCATGGCCCGGCGCATCGTGCTCTGCTCGGGGCGGGTGGTGTGCTGGCCATCGGCATTGCTACCAAAGCCGACGATCTCGGCGTGGATGCGCGCATCGCGGGCCAGGGCATGCTCGAGCTCTTCGAGCACCAGCATGCCGCCGCCTTCGCCGATCACCAGGCCGTCGCGACCATTGTCGTAAGGACGTGGGCTCAGCTGCGGGGTGTCGTTTTTCAGGCTGGTGGCGTACAGCGCATCGAACACCATCGCCTCGGTCGGACAGAGCTCTTCGGCGCCGCCGGCGAGCATCATCGGCAAGCGCCCGAACTTGATCGCTTCATAGGCATAACCAATGCCCTGGCTGCCGCTGGTGCAGGCGCTGGAGGTGGGGATCAGGCGCCCGGTCAGGCCGAAAAAGATGCTGATATTGGCAGCAGTGGTGTGCGGCATCATGCGCACGTAGGAGTTGGCGTTGAGGCCATCGGCTACCGAGTTGAGCAGCATGTTGCCGAATGCCTTGATCTCGTCGGTGCTGCCGGTCGACGAGCCGCAGGCCACGCCCATGCGGCCATCGCGGATGATTGGATCATCGAGCAGGCCGGCATCGGCCAGCGCCTGCTCGGCCGCAGCCACGGCCAGGCGCGATACCCGGCCCATACTGCGCAACTGCTTGCGGGTCCAGTGGCCGGGCACCTTGAAATCGTCGATCGGGCCAGCAAGACGCGTGTTCAACTCGCTGAAGCGATCCCATTCAGCCATGCGCCGGATACCGCTGCGCTGGTTGGCGAAGTGGCCGGCGATGGTCGCCCAGTCGCTGCCCAGGGAGGTGATGCCGGCCATGCCGGTGACGACTACGCGACGCATCAGCACAACCCTCCGTTGACCGCCAGCACCTGGCGGGTGATGTAGGCGGCTTCCGCCGACATCAGGAAATTGACCACGCCGGCGACTTCCTCGGGCGTGCCCATGCGTCCGGCAGGAATCATCTTCATCAGCTCGTCGACCGGCACGTGCTCATCGAGCATGGCGGTGTCGATCAGCCCTGGGGCGACGCAGTTGACGGTGATCTGACGTTTGCCCAGCTCGATCGCCAGCGCCTTGGCCGCGCCGATCACGCCGGCCTTGGAGGCACTGTAATTGACCTGGCCGCGGTTGCCGATCAACCCCGAAACCGAGGTGATGCAGACGATCCGGCCCGGTTTGCGACGGCGGATCATGGGCATGCTCAGCGGATGCAGAACGTTGTAGAAACCGTCCAGGTTGGTCCGCAGGACCTGGTCCCAGTCAGCGTCGGTCAGCGCCGGGAAGGCGCCATCGCGGGTCAGGCCGGCGTTGCAGACCACGCCATAGTAGGCGCCGTGGGTCTCCACATCCTGTTCGAGGATGGCCCGGCAGGCTTCGCGGTCGGCTACGTCGAACTGCAGCACCCGGGCCTGTTGACCCATGGCGTGGATTTCGCCGGCAACGCCATCGGCTTCGGCACGGCCACTGCGGCAATGCAGCACCAGGTCATAACCGGCACGCGCCAGGCGCAGGGCGATCGCTCGGCCGATGCCGCGGCTCGACCCGGTGACCAGGATGGTATCAGTCATGGCAAGGTTCCTCAGGGGCTGCTTCGGTCAGGTAACCAGCGACCTGTGGCGGGCGATAGACATTCAGGCGGGCGCTGGCATGCAGCCCCGGACCGCGCAGGTGACACTCGAACACACCCATGCCGTTGTCGTCTTCCAGCGAGCGCAGGGCGTGGATGTGCAACTCGGCGCCGGCAGGGAAGTGTTCGACATCACATTGGTAGTTGCGCGTGCCGAGGAGAAACCCCAGCTCCACCGGCCGGCCATCGCGACGGGCGCGGCAACCGGCATAGGCGGCAACGCTCTGCGCCATCAGCTCCAGGCCGAGCCAGGCCGGCAGGCTGCCGTCGGCGCGGTTGAACAGGCCGCCAGGGCGCACTGTGCTGCGGGTGTGGATCTGCTCGTCGTCGCAGCTGTCGACCTGATCGATCAGGATCATGTCGCCGGCATGCGGCAGCAGTTCGGCCAGAGGCCAGGCAATCATGGGGTGTCTCCAACAATCAGGCTGACATTGTTGCCGCCGAAGGCGAACGAGTTGCTCATTATCCGGCGTGGCCGCGCCGCATGCATCCGCTGCGTGCCGTCGACCAGATTAAGGGCAGGCAGGTGCGGGTCGGCCTGGCCGTCCCAGACATGCGGTGGCAACTGGCCGTGCGGGTTGTGCTCACTCAGGCTCAGCCAGCAGAAGGCGGCTTCCAGCGCGCCGGCGGCGCCTAGGGTGTGGCCGGTCATCGGTTTGGTCGACGAGCAGGCCAGCTGCGCGCCGAACAGGCCGTGCACCGCCAGGCTTTCCATGGCGTCGTTGTGCTCGGTGGCGGTGCCGTGCAGGTTCAGGTAGTCGATCTGTTCGGGCGCGAGGCCGGCGTTGTTCAAGGCCAGGGCCATGGTTTGCCGCGCGCCGGCGCCGCTCGGGTCAGGCGCTGAAATATGGTAGGCATCGCTGCTGGCGCCAGCGCCGAGCAGGGCCAGTGAAGGGCCATCGGTATTACGCTCTGCGGTCATCAGAAACAGCGCAGCCGCTTCGCCGATATTGATCCCGTCACGGTTCTGCGAGAACGGATTGCAGCGTGCCTGGCTGATCGCCTCAAGGGAGTTGAAGCCGTTCAGGGTCAGGCCACAAAGGCTGTCGACGCCGCCGCACAGCACCGCATCGCAGACGCCCAGCTCGAGCAGGCGCCGGGCGCTGAGCAAGGCCCGCCCGCTGGAGGTGCAGGCGGTGGAAATCACATAGGCCGGGCCGCTCAGTTGCAGCCAGTCGGCAAGGAATTCTGCCGGCGCGCTGAGGGCTTGCTGGTCGTAGCGATAGTCCGGCGGAAACTGCCCGCTCCGGCGCTGCTGGGCGATGGCTGCGCTGCCCTCGGCAATCCCCGAGGTGCTGGTGCCGAGCACCACCGCGATACGCTGCGCGCCGAACCGGGCGATAGCCTGGCGGATTGCCGGCTCGATCTGCATAGCGGCGCTGTAGAGCAATTGATTGTTGCGGCTGTGCTGCGTTGGCAGCGGCACCGCCGGCAGCTCAGCTTGCACCGCGCCGACGGTCGGACAGCGCTCCGGGATCCACCCAGGTTGGGCCTGCATGCCCGAACAGTCACCGGCAAACAGGCGTGCGGCGACCTCAGCCTGGCCACGGCCGAGGGCGCAGGTCAGGCCCAGCGCATTCAGGTAGGCGGTCATGGCAGGCGCTCGCTGGGTAGGGGGCCGACTAGATAACGCAGGCCGTGGGCCAGTTTCAAGTCAAAAGCGCCCGGCGGCCGATAGCTGACCTGCCAACGCTCGCCCAACCAGCGCTGCTGGCCTTGTTCGCGGGCATCCGGGTAGAGCTGCGCCAGTTGCTCGGAGGGGGTCAGAGCAAACAGCAGCGCGGCAAACAGCTCGCGTGCCGGCGGATTGGGTGGCAACAGGCCGTCGGCCTGCCAGTGTTGACCATCGAACAACTGGCGTGCCTGGGGGATACCCAGCAGATCGAGTAGCGACCAGCGCAGTTGGCCGTTCTCGGCCTGCACCACGAGCATCCAGTCCTGGCGCTCGCCGGCCTGCTCGCGCTGCACGTGCAACTGCTGGGGCAACTGCAACTGCGGCATCTGCGCGGGCAGCGGCGCGCGGCTGCTGCAGGCGGCCAGCACCAGGCACAGCGTCGCCAGCAGCAGCGCCCTCATGGCTGCACCAGCGGCTTGCGGGCGACCACATTGACCAGGGTTTCTTCGCGCTGGCCCGGCGCGGGCGGCTTGCGCAGGCGCAGCCGTTCGAGCAGGCCGAAGTCCTTGGCGCGGCTCCACCACAGGTACGGGTAGGAGACATTGCGCGCGGTGAAGGCAAAGCCCTGTTCGCGCAGCATCTGCAGATAACCCTCGGCACTCTTCTGTACATGCATTGGGTGGCGGAACAGCCAGCGGATCACCCAGGTGTCGATATAGGCTTCGGTGGATTCGGCGAACAGCAGATAACCACCAGGCTTAAGCACCCGCCAGAACTCGGCGAGGGCCTGGTCCTGTTCCACCAGATGGTGAAAGGTCTGATGGCAGAAGACGATATCGACGCTGGCGTCTGCCAGCTGCAGTTGGGCGCAGTCGCTGCCCAGCAGCTCGACCGTAAGGCCCTGGCGCGCAGCTTCGGCGTCGCTTAGTTGCAGGCTGTGCGGGTCGGCATCGATACCGATCAATCGGCCGGGCGCAAACACTCGCTGCAGATGCTTGAACGATTTGCCCTGGCCGCAGCCGGCATCGAGCAGCACCGGCGCCGCTGGCAGCGGGCTGTCGAACAACTGACGCAGGTCGTCGATCGCCACCCGTAGTACGTGATGCTGCCAGGTGTGGCTGCGCAGGAACCAGAAACCAAAGCGAGTTTCTTCGACATAGCTGGCGCTGAGGAACGGAGGCTGACTCATGCCTGGCCCCTCGCGCAAAGCGCCGCCAGAGTCGCCAGCCGGCGCCGTGGTTCAGCCACGAACGGGTTGCGCTCATCCCAGGCGTAGCCAGCCAGAATCGAGCTGATCATGGCGCGAATCTGCGGCGAGCTGCCGGGGTGATAGATCACGTCCTGGAAGCTGCCGTCATACCAACCCTCGACATAGGCGCGGAAGGTATCCACCCCACGTTTGAGCGGCTCGGCAAACTCCCGCTGCCAGTCGACCGCTTCGCCGCGCAACTGGCGGTCGAGCAGGGCGGCAGCCATGCTGGCCGAGCGCATGGCAATGGTGACTCCGGACGAAAATACCGGGTCGAGAAACTCTGCGGCGTTGCCGAGCAGGGCAAAGCCGTTGCCATGCAGGGTTTTGACGTTGGCCGAGTAGCCGCCGATGGTCCGCGCCGGGGTGTCCCACACGGCGTTGGCCAAGACCTTGGCCAGGCTTGGCGTCTGCGCCACGAAATGCTGCAGGCAGGCGTCCAGATCGGTCGGCGCTGCAGCAAAGCGCTCGGCGGCCGCGACGACACCCAGCGAGGCGCGACCGTCGCTGAACGGGATGGTCCAGAACCAGATGTCGCGGTGTTCCGGGTGGGTGGTGATAAGGATCTTGTTGCGGTCGAAGCCGGGCAGATCGATGCGGTCTTCGATGTGGGTGAATACTGCCTGGCGCACCGGGAAATTCGACGGTGCTTCCAGGTCGAGCAGGCGCGGCAACACGCGGCCATAGCCGCTGGCATCGAGGACGAAGTCGGCCTGCACTTCGTATTCGCTGGCGTCTGGCCGGCGTGCGCGCAGGCGTGGCTGCGCAGCGCTCATGTCGGCGCTGATGATCTCGTGCTCGTAGCGGATTTCCACGCCCTGGGCCTCGGCCTGGTCGGCCAGCAGCTTGTCGAACCGCGCCCGTTGGACCTGGAAGGTACTCGGCCGGCCCTGGCTGAAGGTTTCGCCGAAATCAAACGCACTGTACTCATCACCCCAGGCAAAGGCGGCGCCGTCCTTGTACTGGAAACCCGCCGCTTCGAGCGCTTCGAGCATGCCGGCTTCTTCGACAAAGTCGATGCAGTGCGACAGCAGGCTTTCGCCAATGGAGAAGCGCGGGAAGCGCTGGCGCTCGATGATCAGCACGTCGTGGCCACGGCGCTTGAGCAACGCGGCAGCGATGGCGCCCGAGGGGCCAGCGCCAATGACCACGACCTGGTGGTGTTGCAGTTCACAGTTCGGCATGTGGCCTCCTTGGCGGTGTGAGGGAAGTCTGCGGGATGCGATGCAGGCCGGCGAAGGCAGGCATGAGGGTAGCGATCAGGCTCATCAGCATCAGCGCGAAGTACAACGCCGGGCTGATCAGCTGCTGGGTCAGCAACAGATTGAGAAAAACGATTTCGCTGAGACCGCGGATGTTCAGCAGCAGGCTCTCGCGCCACTTGCTGGCGCCGGCGAACGAGGCGGTCGCCCAGCTCAAACCGAGCCAGTTACCGAGCAGCTTGCTCAGGATCGGCAGCACCAGCAGCGCCAGCAGCTGGCTGGCGTCGAAGCCTGCGAAGGCATGCTGCAGGTCGATCTGGACCACGCCGTAGGTGAGGATCAGCGGCACGGCCAGGCCTTGTTGCAGGCGGCGGTTGCTGGCGTCTGGCAGCGGCAGGCGTAGCTGCAGGCCAAGCACGCGCAAGCAGGCCAGGTAGCCAACGCCGAAGATCAGCGCGTTGAGCCGGTAGTGCTCGGCGGCAACCAGCAGTAGCAGGAACACCAGGCCGTATAGACGGGGCGCGCGCAGGCCCAGCCCTCGCAGCACTACCGGCGTCAGCGCCGCCAGCGCCGGCACGGCCAGGCTGCTCGGCTGCAGGCTGCCCTGGCCCATGCCGAGCAACAGCCAGCAGGCCAGGTCGATGACGATCGCGGCCTGCAGCAGGCGCTGGCTGGCGGCTGGCGGGTAGTCGATGGCGCGCAGGTACAGGTACAGCACTGGGATTGCGGTGATGGCGAACACCAGGCCCATGGCCAGGGCGCTGACCCCGCTCAGTTCAAGCAGCCACAGCGCGCAGGCCAGGCCGCAGGCAAACGGCACGGCGAAGCTGGGCAGGGCGATCTTCAATGCTTGCGGGTCGAGGCGCAGCTGCGCGACGTCAGCAAGAATGTGCCCCAGCAACAGGGCAAAGCTGCAGCCGTAGAGGGTCTTCAGCCAGCTCGGGGCGATCAGCTGGGCGCCGTCAAGCTGCCAGTGCGGTTGTACCCACAACAGCATCAGCAGCGGCAGCACCAGCGCGGCCAACAGCAGCTGGCTGACGATAGGGATAAGCCCCAGGCGTTTGCCGAATGCGCTGGCCACGGCAAACAAGGCCAGGGCCATGAGCCAGAACAGGACGATGCTCATGGCTGCACCGCCGGCGTCTCGCGTGCCGCGGCCCACGGCGCCAGCAGGAAACTGAAGATCAACCCGAGGCTGACGGCCATGCCGAAGTTGCTCACCGCAGGCGTCTGCGACAGCGCCAGCAGGCCGAACGACAGCCAGGTGGTCAGAGCCGCCAGCAAGGTGCCGAGCAGGCTCACCGCAGCCCCGCCGATACGCTCGTGCATGAGGATGGCGTAGTCGACGCTGATGGCCGTGACCAGCAACAGGCCAAACAGGCTGAACAGTGTCAGCGGTTGCCCCAGCCAACCGAGGCTGGCCAGGCTGCATAACGCTGCCAGCAGCGGCAGGGCGACAATGCGCAGCGAACCGCGCAGGCCGAACGGGACTGCCAGCAGCACCAGGATCAGTGCGCAGGACAGCAGCTTGAGCTCGGCGGCGCTGATCTGGGTGGCGGCGAACAGTTGATTGAGTTCGCCGAGCCGGTCGACCAGTTGCACGCCATCCAGGCCGTCGGTCTGCAAGCGCAGCAGGCTGGCATCGCTCAGGCCTTGCAGACTGACGATGGCGGCGACGCCGGTAGCGTCCTGGCCAAGCCAGAGCGGTCGCCAGGCTTCAGCAAGCGGTCCGGCGAGGGCCTGCTCGATGCTCAGGGGCGGCAACGTTTGCAGCTGTTGCAGCTGGGTTTGCAGGCCGGCTTGCGGCACACCGAGTTCAACCAGCGGCTGCCAATAGTCGCTCAGGTGGGCCAGCGCCTGCCGGGTTTGTGCCTGCTGCTCAGGGCTGGCGACGATCTGCGAGAGGCTCAGATAACCCTTGAGCTTGCCTAGGTCATGCAGCTCGTCGAGCTTGGCCGACAGCGCCTGCAGGCGCTGGAACAGTTGCTCTTGATCAGCTCCGCGCACCAGGTAGAACTGACTGGTTGGCTGGTAGCCGGTGATGCGTGCGACTGCCTGGGCTTGCTCTTGCAGTTGCGGCGGGCTCGCTACCCATTGGCGGATGTCGTTGCGCGTGTCCAGCTGCCACAGCCCAGCGCCGCAAAACAGCAGCACCAGCACCAGCAGCACTGCGCTGGGCACTCTGCGCAACAGCCGCTCGCGCCAGTCGGTGAGGGCTTGCGCGATGCCTAGCGGCCACTGCGCCGGCTTCAGCTCGACCTGGCCCAGCAATGCCGGCAGCAGGCACACCGCGCACAGGTAGGCGCCGATCAAGCCGGCGGCCGAGAACGCGGCAATCTGGGTCAGGGCCGGAAACGGCGTGAACGCCAGCGCCAGATAACCGATGCAGCTGGTCGCCAGGCTCAGGCTCAGCCCTGGCAGGGTCAGGCGTACCGCCGGCCAACTGCGCCATGGCTTGAGGCTCCAGCTCTTCGACAAGTAATGCAGCGGGTAATCCACCGCTACGCCGATCAGGCTCGAACCGAGTACCAGAGTCATCACGTGCATGTGGCCGAACAGCGCCACGCACACCACCGAGCCGAACAGCATGCCGGTCAGCACCGGCACGAACGCCAGCAGGGCCCGCCAGCGACGAAACGCCAGCAGCAGCAACAACAGAATGCTCAACGTCGCGCCACCGCCGACCCAGGTGATTTCGCGGCTGGCCTGCTGCTGGCCGGCGGCCGCGTACAGCAGGCCACTGGCGGCCAGCAACTGGGCGCCATGCGGTTCGGCCTGGCGGCGGGCGTCAGCCAGCAGCTCGGCCACCTGCAGCGGTAGCTTCATATCGAAGGCAGTACCCAGGGTGCGCGCCCGCAGCAGCACCCACTGGCGGCCATCGGCCTGCGCGATCAAGGCGCCACTGGCCGTGTCCAGTTCGATATTGTCGGGTTTCGGCTGGCTGTTCTGAATACGCCCGGTCAAGCCCAGCCAGTCGTCCTGGGCAGGCACCAGGCTGAACCCGGAAAACGGGTCAAACAGGCTCTGCACGCGCTGCTCGATGAATGCCGCGGGCCGTTCGCGCAGCTGCGCGCGGTCAGCTGCCGAGAGCATCGCCACGCGGCCGGCGAGCAACTGCTCGCGGACCGCGCCGAGGTCTGTCTGCAGGCTCCACTGCACGCGCTCGAACAGTCCGCTGGCCTGCCATTGGCCGGCCAGTTGTTCGGCAAGGGCCAGCGCTTGCTGGCGTTCGGCGTGGCCAACCAGCACCAGTACCTCGCGGTTCAGTGGCTCTTGCACGCGCAGTTCGGCGCGCTTGACCAGGGCGTCTTCGGTGGCGCCCGGCACCAGCGCCATCAGGTCGGCCGACAACGGCGCGCCGCGCTGCCATTGCCAGCCGGCGATGGCCAGCATCACCAGCAGCAGGGCGAGAAAGCCGCGCGGCAACCAGCGTTCAATCGACAAAATCGCTGCGCTCCGTGTCGCTGAGGGCGGCGGCGCCATGGCTGTCGGTCATGCGCAGCAGCGTGCTGTCGCCCTGGGTTTCACTGAGCTGAATCTGTTCGACGAACTGCCCGCCGCTGATGTCGATGCGGGTGAAGATCTGTTTGAGCAGCAGCGAACGCGGGGTCAGTTGCAGCTGCCAGTGCGTGGCGTCACCGCTCAGGCTCAGTTCGAAGTCGCGCTTGAGACCGGCACTGTCGCCTTGCAGCACGGCAAAGAACAGCCGGTTCTGCTCGGCGCCGGCACTGGCGCTGGGCAGGCGCTGCCAGCCGCTCGGATCACGCCGGGCAATGCCGTTGGCGTCGATCCGGTAGTCCTGGCGCAGCGGCGTCTGCAACAGCCACAACAAACCATGCTCGCGGGCCAGCACGAACTGGCCCTTGCTCAGCAACGGCTGGGGCAGGGCGCGCAGGTGCTTTTCCTGAATGAACGGGCCTTTGACCACCGCCGGCGCGCTGAGCTGGCGCTGCAGGTCATCAAGGCTGAATGCTTGCGCCAGCGGGCTGAGCAGGCTCAGGGCAAGGGTGAGCAGTGTGCACAGGCGCTTCATGGCAAAACCCTCTGCACGGCGTCGAGCATGACCTGCGGCGAGGCCAGTTGCATTTCGCCGCTGTCGATGTGCACCGCGACCTGCACCGTGCTCGCGCGGGTCATCCGCTCGCCGGTTTCGGCGTCGCTGATCAGGTAATGAATCTTCAAGCGGTTTTCCCACTCGACCAGGCTCGCGCGCACGGTCAAGCGCTGGCCAAAGGTGGCGCCGCGGATATAACGCAGCTGCAGGTCGATCACCGGCCAGGCAAAACCGCTCGCCTGCATCTGCACGTAGTTGTGGCCGAGCTGGTCGAGCAGCGCGCAGCGGGCCACTTCCAGGTATTTGACGTAATGGCCGTGCCAAACCACATGCATGCTGTCGACGTCGAAAAACGGCACCAGCACTTCAGTGTCGACGTGGATCACTCCCGCACTACGCATGCAACCTCCAGTGACGTTGGCCGATGCGCAGCAGGCAGTGGCGCAGGTCGGCTTCCAGCGCGCGGTCTTCGATCACCGGGACGAACTCGACGAGCAGGGCTTCGTGCATCTGCGCCAGTGCTGGCGGCAGTGCATGGCTTTCTGCCTGGCGGGCACGCAGCCACACGCCCTGGTTCGCCGCCAGCAGGGTCGCAGCGGCAACCTGCTCGGTCAGCTCCAGCACGCGCAGGGCATCGCGCGCAGCGATGGTGCCCATGCTCACCTTGTCCTGGTTGTGGCATTCGGTGGAGCGCGAGAACACGCTGGCCGGCATGGTCAGCTTGAGCGCTTCGGCGGTCCAGGCGCTGGCGCCGATCTGCACGGCCTTGAAGCCATGGTTGATCATCGCCCGCTCGGCCGGGGCGCCCGACAGGTTGCTTGGCAGGCCGTGGTTGTAGCGGGTGTCGACCAGCAGCGCGAGCTGGCGGTCGAGCAGGTCGGCAACGTTCGCCACCAGGGTTTTCAGGCTGTCCATGGCAAAGGCGATATGGCCGCCATAGAAGTGCCCGCCATGCAGTACGCGCTCGGCGTCGCCGTCGATGATCGGGTTGTCGTTGGCGCTGTTCAGCTCGGTTTCGATAAAACCGCGCAGCCAGCCCAGGCTATCGGCCAGCACGCCCAGTACATGCGGCGCGCAGCGCAGCGAGTAACGGTCCTGCAGGCGGTGCAGCGGTGGCAGCGGGGCGTCGATGGCCAGGTCCTGGCGCAACCAGGCGGCGACTTGCGTCTGGCCAGGATGCGGCTTGGCGGCGAACAGGCGCTCGTCGAAGTGCTCCGGGTTGCCCTGCAGGGCGATCACGTTGAGGGCGGTGATGCGCGTGGCCAGTTGCAGCAGGTAGTCGGCGCGGGAGAAGGCCAGGCAAGCCAGGCCGGTCATCACCGCAGTGCCGTTCATCAATGCCAGTGCCTCTTTGGGGCGCAGCACCAAGGGCTGCCAGCCCAGCTCGCGGTGCACGTCGGCACTACTGCGGCGCTGGCCCTGGTAGCTGACCTCGCGCTCGCCGGACAGGGTCGCGGCGACGTACGACAGCGGCGTTAGGTCGCCGCTGGCGCCGACCGAACCTTCTTCCGGGATCAACGGCAGGATGTCGTGCTCGAGGAACGCGCGCAGGCGCTCCAGCAACTCCAGGCGCACCCCCGACACGCCGTGGCTCAGCGAGCGCAGGCGGGCCGCCAGCACGGCGCGCACCGCCGGTGCTTCGAGCAGGCGGCCCAGGCCGCAGCCATGGAAGGTGTACAGGTGCTGCGGCAGCGCTTCGACATGCTCCAGCGGCACGGCCACCACGCAGGAATCGCCGTAACCGGTAGTGACGCCGTAGATCACCCCTTCTTTGCTCAGCAGGGTGTCGAGAAAGCGCGCGCCACGAGCGATGCGTTCGCGGTAGGCGGCGTCGTCCTGCAAGTGGGCGCTGGCCCGGCGTTCGGCCAGGGCTACAACAGCTTCGATGGCCAGGTGCGACTCACCGAAAGTTACAGGCTCATGCGGATGCATCGTCGTCGGTCTTCCAGAAAGGGTAGAAGTTGAACCACTGCAGCGGCGCTTGGCTGCAGTAGTGCGCCAGGCGTTGCGCATAGCGCGTGGTCCATTCGGCAATCACTTGGTCGCGCTGGCCGCGGCGCCATTGCACACGCTCGGCAAAGGGTTCGAGGGTGACTCGGTAGCGGCCTTGCAGCTTGAGGCAGAACAGCAGGTTGAGCGGGCAGCCAAGGATCCCCGCCAGCAGCCACGGCCCCTGCGGGAATGCGGCGCGGTGGCCGAGGAAATCCACCTCGACGGTACGCGCGCCATGCAGCGGTACCCGATCACCGGCAATCGCCAGCCATTCGCCGCGCTCGAGCCGTTCGGACAACTGCAGCATCACTGCCGGGTCCAATTCGCTGACCTGAATCAGGCGCAGATTGGTCGCGCCGGCCTCGCCCAGCAGGCGGTTGAAGCGCTCGGCGTGGCGGGTGTGCACCAGCACGTTCATGGTCACCTGCTCGCCCAGTTCGGCCAGCGCCCGGCACACTTCAAGGTTGCCCAAGTGGGCGCCCACCAGCATCTGCCCGCGTTCGCCGCGCAATTGCGTGCGCAGTTGCGCTGGGTCGTCGATTTCGATGTCTTCCAGGCGCAGGCGGCCATTCCATACGTCGAGCTTGTCCAGCAGGGCGTCGGCGAACGCCATGAACTGGCGGAACACCTGCCACTGGCTCGGCGCCGGTGTCTGTCCGCCGTTGCATGCGCTGAGCCGTTGCTGGTATTGCCAGGCACTGCGCCGGGCGCGGCGGCCGAACAGGAAGAAGTAGCCGACGATGACGTGGATCAGCGGGCTCAGCACGCGCCGGCCAAGCAGCCGTACCAGCGTTGCGGTCAGCTTCATCAGCCAGAAACTGCCGCGCTCCTGATGCTGTGCCCAGTGCCGCGCAGGAGTAGTCATGCGCGCCACCTGCGCCAGACGATCAGCGGCGCGCGCAGCAGCATGCCGAAGAACAGCTTGGCGTGCATTGTCGAGATCAGCGCGTTGTCGTGCACCAGGCGAAAGTGCGACAGGCCGTCCTGCGGGTAGTGCACGCGGGTTGGCAGCCAGCGCATCGGCTGGTTGCGCCAGGCCAGGCGCACCAGGATCTCCGGATCGAAATCCATTCGCCGGCCAAGCTTGACGCTGTTGATCAGGGCCAGCGTGGCAGGCAGCGGGTAGACGCGAAAACCGCACATGGAATCGGGAATCTGCAGCGACAGGCTGTTGATCCACACCCATACATGGGTCAGGTAGCGCGCATACAGACGGCCCTTGGGCACGCTGGCGTCGTATTGCGGATAACCACACACCAGTGCCTGTGGATCATTCTGCGAAAGCTCAAGAAAACGGCCGATGTCGCCCAGGTCATGCTGGCCGTCGGCGTCTACTTGCAGTGCATGGCTGAAACCCAGCCGCGCCGCTTCGCGCAGGCCGGCCATCACCGCGCCGCCCTTGCCCTGGTTGACGCTCAGGCTGACCAGATAGATGTCCGTTTGAGTGGCCAGCTGTGCCAGCACTGAGGCGCATGCGGGGCTGCTGGCGTCGTCAACCAGCACGCAGGGCAGCCCGGCGCGCTGCAGGTCGCTGACTACTGCTGGCAGCGCGTGCTCGTGGTTGTATACCGGGATCACTGCGCAAGGCTTATGCATCGACCGTCTCCATCAGAATGCGGCCGCTGGAGCAGGCCTGCCCGGCGCAGGTGTAGGCGAAGTAGAGTTTGCCGCGCTCGCTGTCCCAGCGCAGGCTCAGCAGCACTTCGTCGCCGGGGCGCACCAGTTGCTGGAATTTGAGCACTTCCATGCCGGCAAAGCGGCGCTGGCCCGGCAGTAGTTCGCTGGCCAGGGCAATCGCCCAGTCGACCTGCACCACACCGGGCAGCACCGGCGTTTTCGGGAAGTGCCCGCTGAAGCAGGCCAGGTCCAGCGGCACGTGCAGTGTGAGCAGGTGCTGGTCCTGCTCCTGGCGCTGTTCGAGCAGCTCTGGCTGCATGCTGCGCGGGGCTTGCAGCAGCGCCTGCACCTGGGCCTCGGGCAGCTTGCCCTGGCTGGTCAACGGCAGCTGGCGCAGCAGTCGCCAGCGCCGCGGCAGAGCGACCGCTTCGCAATGATCGGCCAAGTGCCGTCGCAGGCCTTCGATCAACGCGCGTCGGCCCTGATTGCGCAGGGCGTGCAGGCCGCTGGCCGACAACACCAGCAAGGCGCCGAGGTAGGCGCGGCCCTGTTCGAGCATGCCCAGCCGCGCTTCGCTGACCCAGGCATGGCTGCACAGCGCTTGTTCGAGCAGGGGCAGCGACACACGTTTTTCTTCCAGCTTGACGATCCGGTCGAGCCGGCCGAGCAGGCGCAGGCGCCCGTCGGTGCTGAACTGGACCGCATCGGCCGTTTGCTCGACATGCCCGACGGGCAGGTAGGGTGAGGCAATGCGCAGGGCGCCGTGCGCGTCCTGGCTCAGTTGCACCTCGGCAAAGGGCTGCCACAGGGTGTCGCCCTGACGCCAGGCGATACCGCCGGTTTCAGAGCTGCCGAAGATCTCGGTCGGCCATTGGCCGAGCAACTGCTGCAGGCGCTGGCCGGCTTCGGCGGGCAGGGCGCCGCCGGAGGTGAACACCCGGCGCACGTGGCCCAGCGCTGGCCAGTCGAGGTTGTCACCCATGCGTTTGAGCAGGGCCGGGCTGGCCACCCAGGCGAAGTCTGCATGTTCACGGCTGGCCCGTTGCAGGTCTTCGGGGAACGGCAGTTGGCGGCGCTCGAAGCCGCGCCCCGCGCACAGTGGCCAGAGCACGCGGAACAGCAGGCCATAGATGTGCTGGGTGGCGACGCTGCCAATGATCCAGGCCTCGCCCAGGCTGGCGCCCCACAGTGCCTGCAGCGCGCTGACTTCATTGGCCAGTTGGCTCAGCTGCTTGTCGATGCGCTTGGGCTCGCCGCTGGAGCCGGAGGTGCACAGGCTGATCGAGCAGGTGTGCGGGTCGAGGTCGGCTGCCGGCAGTGGCTCACCGAGCAGGCTGAGCAATGAATGATCGCCGGCCTGGTCGCTGAGCCACAGGTCGACCTGCTCGCTCCAGCGCGCCCGCGTGGCGGCTTGCAGATCGGCTGGCAGCAACACGGTGACGCCAGCGCGCCAGCCGCCGAGCAGGGCGATCGCCAACTCGGCGGCGTCTTCCAGGTGCACCGCCAGGCGCTGCACGCCGCGCTGCTGCAGGCCACCGGCGAGGCGCAAGGCCTGGGTGCACAGCTCGGCGTGGTCGAGCGCCGGCGCCTGGGTCACCTGGCGCGGCGCATCCAGCGGGCGCAGCAGGTGGTGAAGATTGATCCAGTTCATGGGCGTCCTCGCACACGTTGTCTTGTCAGCCATTCGCCAGCGAACAGCAGGCCCATCGCGATATAGGCGATCAGGCCGTTGTACAGGG
This sequence comes from Pseudomonas sp. BIGb0278, assembly GCF_024809895.1. Classification (NCBI taxonomy): domain Bacteria; kingdom Pseudomonadati; phylum Pseudomonadota; class Gammaproteobacteria; order Pseudomonadales; family Pseudomonadaceae; genus Pseudomonas; species Pseudomonas sp. BIGb0278. The sequence goes on along the minus strand of NZ_JANUEL010000002.1, from coordinate 364,211 downwards.
TCCACCAGCTCAGTGGCGCCCACAGGGTCAGGCCCGCTGCGATCAGCCCGTTAAGCAGAAAGAACAGGCACCACACCTGCGTCACCCGACGGGTGTACTGCACCGCGCGCGCTGGCAAATCAGGCTCTTGCAGGCGTGCCAGGCGCTCGGCCATGGGCATGCCGTGGAGCAGGCTGGAGCCGAACAGGCCGAGCATGAAGGTGCTGATCAGCACCGGGTACCAGCGCAGCAGTTGGGCACTGTCGCTCAGCCCGAGCAGGGCGCAGAAGGCCAACGCCAGCGCGGCCATGCACAGGCTGGCGGGGCGACGCGGCGCGCTCAAGGCGCGGGCCAGCCACAGGCCACCCAGCAGCAGGGCGAACTGCCACGGGGCAAAGTGCGCCAGGCCGAAATGCACGGCAAACGGGTACAGCACCCCAGCCACGACCAGACCGAGGCCGATCAGGCGTTTCATGCGGCCGGGTTGACCAGGCGGAACACCGCTTCGACCACATCATTGACGGTGCGCACGGCCTTGAACTCTTCGGCGGCGATTTTCTTGCCGGTCTGGCGCTTGATGTGGTCGATCAGGTCGATCGCATCGATGCTGTCGATTTCCAGGTCCTGATACAGGTTGGCGTCCAGGGTTACGCGCTCTGGCTCCAGCTCGAACAGCTCGACCAGCGCATCGCGCAAAATATTGAAGATGTCTTCGCGGGTTTGCATGTGAGTTCTCAGGCGGCGTTGCGGGCAGTGACGAACGCCGCCAGTGCGGCGACGCTGCTGAAATGGTTGCGGGTGTCCTTGGCGTCGGCGTCGATCTTGATGCCATAGCGCTTCTGTATCGCCAGACCGAGCTCGAGAGCGTCCACCGAGTCCAGGCCCAGGCCGTCGCCAAACAGCGGTTGCTGGTCGTCGATGTCGTCCACGGCTATGTCTTCCAGGCCGAGAGCGTCGATGATCAATTGCTTGAGGTCACGGTTAAGGTCTTGCTGTGGATCGCTCATCGATGGCGAGCTCCTTGATGTAGTACTGATGCAGATAATCGTTGAGTGCGCGCGACGCCTTTGGCGCAGGTCCGAGGGCGGCGAACGTTTGTGGGTCGATATCGGCGCCGACACTCAGGCTCAAGTGCACGCGGCGCTGAGGGATGCGGTACCAGGGTTCGTTCTTGGTCAGGGTGGTCGGGCTGACCTTGATAGTTACGGGGGTGATGATCTTCGCACCGCGCAGGGCAATCGCGGCGGCGCCGCGATGAAAGGCCGGCGCCTGGCCGGGCGGGGTGCGTGTGCCTTCCGGGAATATCACCAGCGGCTGGCCATCGCGCAGGCATTGCACGGCGTTGTCGAGCATGTCCATGCTGCCATCGTTGCCCAGGTACTGCGCTTCACTGACCGGACCGCGGGTGAAGGGGTTGTCGAACAGGCTCTGCTTGATTACGCAATTGCCCTGACGCACCAGACCGATGAGAAACACCACATCGATCAGCGAGGGGTGGTTGGCGATGATCATCTGCCCGGGGCGGCCGAGGCGCTCGGCGCCGTCGATCTGGTAGGTGAGCACGCCACTGAACCGCATCACCCGTACGAACTGCCAGAACAGCCAGCTGATGGTGTAGCGCGCGCGTTGACGATGACGCACCACTCCGCCCGGCAGGCAGCTGAGCAACGGAAACACCAGCACGCGCAGGCACAGGCCGCCGAGACCAAACAGGCAAAAGCACGCAGCTGTCGCCAGCAGGCGCCAGTAGTAGTGATCGCGGGTCTTGCTCACGGCTGCCGTTGCCAGGTCCATGACCGCCGCTTCCAAGTATGAGTGAAGCAATTCACGCCGTTCAGTGTGGCCTGCAGCCAGTTCAGGGCATGTGGCAGGGCGGCCGGCAACGACTGCGTGGCTGCCGGGCCAGGGCTCAGTTGCCACTGCTGACCCGGGGTGACCAACAGGCCTAGGGCGTAGGCGAAAGGCACATCGTCGACCCAGGCATCGTAGACCGCCGGCGGCAGTTCTTCGCAGACGATCAGCAACACCGCCGGCGCGCCCTCCGCCAACAGCGCCGCAGCCTCCAGCAGGCCCTGCTCAAGGCCATCGCCGGCGGCGGCGATGGCGGTCATCTCGCTGGTTTCGCCGCGCAGGATCGACCACAGCCCGATTACCGCGTTGTGCACCGACAGGCTGAACTGGGTCGGCGACAACGGTTGCTGATCAGCCAGGTCACTGAGAATGGCAAAGGTGCGCGGGGTTTCGCCATGACGCGAGGCAAATACCAGCGGCAGTGCCTCGTACCCTTCAGCCAGCGGCCAGCCGACAGCAAAGGCCATGCGCGCCAGATTGCTCAGGCGACGGCGCTGCATGGCCGGCAGGAACGAGACGTCTGGCGACGCCGCTTCACTGCAGCTGTGTCGGCTGCCCTGGGCCCACGCCTGCCAGTCGGCAGGCGTCACCAGGCCTGGAGCCCAGGCACGCCATTGGCTGATATCGAAGGTGATCACGGTGCTTTTTATTCCGCCCTGAAGGACTGCCTTGCCGAGGAATGACTCGTAACAACGACCTGACAGGGTTGGCATATTCGCCGAGTGGCGCGCATTATCACGGCGCCAGCGATGTGTAGCAATTGCTGGTTACATAATCGCCATCAGACAAGTTCATTTACGTTTTGCACAACGCCGACATGTGGTGCAGGCAAATTCCGACAAGCGGTGCAGCCCGCATGTCGGCTGCCGTTTGAGCGGCTTAAGCGAAGTGGCGCTGGCCAATGCACGGGCCTCGCCACATACTCGGGCATTCGTTGATACACGGAGGTCTCTCATGCGGCGCGTGGTATTCAATCAGAAAGGTGGCGTGGGCAAATCGAGCATTGCCTGCAACCTGGCAGCGGTCAGCGCCAACGAAGGCTACCGGACCCTGCTGATCGACCTGGACTCCCAGGCCAACTCGACCCAGTACCTGACCGGGCTGACCGGCGACGACATCCCCATGGGCATCGCCGACTTCTTCAAGCAGAGCCTGTCGACCGGGCCGTTCTCGAAGAAGAACAAGGTCGATATCTACGAAACCCCATTCGACAACCTGCACGTGGTTACCGCCACGGCGGAGTTGGCCGACCTGCAGCCCAAGCTCGAGGCCAAGCACAAGATCAACAAGCTGCGCAAATTGCTCGAAGAGCTCGACGAGGATTACGATCGGATCTACATCGATACCCCGCCGGCGCTGAATTTCTATGCGGTATCAGCGTTGATCGCGGCTGATCGAGTGCTGATCCCCTTCGACTGCGACAGTTTCTCGCGCCAGGCGCTGTACGGCCTGCTGGCCGAGATCGAAGAGTTGAGGGACGACCACAACGAAGGCCTGCTGGTCGAAGGCATCGTGGTCAATCAATTCCAGTCACGCGCCAGCCTGCCGCAGCAGATGCTCGATGAGCTGATCGAAGAGGGCCTGCCGGTGTTGCCGGTGTACCTGACCAGCTCGGTGAAGATGCGCGAATCGCACCATGCCAGCCTGCCGCTGATCCACCTGGATCCGCGGCACAAGCTGACCCAGCAGTTCGTCGAGCTGCACGCGTTGCTCGAAGAAAACGCCTAAACGCCCTGGCTGCGCAGCCACTCCAGTAATGAGTGGAGTGGAAATGCGCCAGCCTGACGGCTGATTTCGCGACCGTTCTTGAACAGGATCAAGCTGGGGATCGAGCGGATGCCCAGTTGGCTGGCCAGATTGCGGTTGGCTTCGCTATCGAGCTTGGCCAAACGGCAGCGACCGCTCAGTTGCGCCGCTGCCTGGGTGAAGATCGGCGCGAACGACTTGCACGGCCCACACCAGTCGGCCCAGACGTCCAGCAACAAGGGCAGATCGCCTTTGATCTGGCTGGCATAGTTTGCCTCGCTCAGATCGAACGGCCGGCTCAGCAACACGGCCTGTTTGCAGCGGCCGCATTTGGGCGTGTCGTTCAGGCGCTCGGCCGGCAGGCGGTTGAGGCCGTTGCAGTGTGGGCAGGGGATCACTAGTGGATCGGACATTGTGACTCCTTATGAATGCGATTCTGACCGGAAATTCTGGGGCTGCTTTGCAGCCCTTTCGCGACACAAGGCCGCTCCTACAGTTGACCGCGTACGTCGGTATTGCGCGGTGCCTGTAGGAGCGGCCTTGTGTCGCGAAAGGGGCGCATAGCGCCCCCCCGACGTCCTCAAAAGTTACTCACGACGAGCAACTGATTTCCAGATGCTTGCCCCACTCCGGCGGGCGCTCGGCGTAGGCCTGCATGCCCGGCTGCTCTTCGAACGGCCTGCTCAACACCTGATGCAGGCGGCGCACTTCGGTGTAGTCACCGCCATTGGCCGCTTCGATGGCCTTCTGTGCCAGGTAATTGCGCAGCACGTACAGTGGGTTGACCGCATGCATACGCTCGCGGCGGCCCTCGGCGTTGGCTGGCTCGCGCTCACAGCGGGCCAGATAGGTCGCGCTCCAGGCATCGAAGCCGGCCAGATCGACAAAATCGTCGCGTACTACCTGCAGGGCCGCTGCGGCGGGCTGATCGCCAAGCCGGCGGAAGAACAGCGTGTAGTCGACGCCGCCGCTCTGCATACGTTGCAGCAGGGTTTCGACCAATTGCAGGTCGTCGTCCTCGGCGGTAGTCAGGCCCAGGCGGCGGCGCATCAGGTCGAGGTAGTGGGTCTGGTACAGCGGCAGGAACAGGCCCAGCGCCTGCTTCAGTGCCTCGACCTCGACAAACGGAGTCAAAGCCTGGGCCAGTGCGCTGAGGTTCCAGTGGGCGATGGGCACCTGATTGCTGTAGCTGTAACGCCCCTGATTGTCAGAGTGGTTGCAGATGAAGTTGGCGTCGAAGTCGTCGAGGAAGGCAAACGGGCCGAAGTCGAAGGTGATGCCCAGGATCGACATGTTGTCGGTGTTCATCACCCCATGGCAGAAGCCATAGGCCTGCCAGCGCGCGATCAACTCGGCGTTGCGCTCGACGATGGTCTGGAACATCGCCAGGTACGGTTGCTCGGCGCTGCGGCATTCAGGGTAATGCTGCTCCAGCACATGGTCGATCAGCAGCTGCTGCTGTTCTGGCTGGCGGGTGTAATAGAAATACTCGAAGTGGCCAAAACGGATATGGCTCTGTGCCAGGCGCAGGATCATTGCCGCGCTCTCCTGGGTCTCACGCCACACCGGCGTGCTCGAGCCGATCACGCACAGCGCGCGGCTGCTGGGGATGCCCAAGGCGTGCAGGGCTTCGGAACCGAGGAACTCGCGGATAGACGAGCGCAGCACGGCGCGGCCATCACCCATACGCGAATAAGGCGTTTGCCCGGCACCCTTGAGGTGCAGGTCCCAGTGCTCGCCGGCATCGTTGACTACTTCGCCCAGCAGCAATCCGCGGCCATCGCCCAGACGCGGCGTATAGCCGCCGAACTGGTGCCCGGAGTAGACCATCGCCCGTGGGTCGGCGTCTTGCCAGGACTGGTGGCCGCTGAACAGCTCGGCAAACAGCGGCAGCGCTGCCTGCGCCGGGTCGAGATCGAGCAGGGCCATCGCCGACTCGCTGGCCACTACCACCCGCGGCTCGGTGATCGGGTCAGGCAGTACCTGAGTGGAGAAGGCATCGCCGAGGCGGGCGAAGCGATTGTCGAAGGTCAGTTGGTCTAGGGCTTTCACGGGCCGGCTCCTGGCATGGCGGACGAGGGCCAGGCCCTCGCCGCGAGTGTGCGGTGCATGCCGGTTTGAGTCCAGTCAGAACGGTTGAGTGCCTTCGGGTTTTGTCCCGTCGCCACCTTCAACGGCGATCAGCTTCTGTTTGTGGCCCTGGGTGTCCATCAGGAACACTTCGACCTGGCGCACCGAGATCTTGATGTCGTGGGCCTTGAACTCGCGGCTGATGTAGCGGTTGATCTCGTCCAGGGTCGGGTTGCGGTCGCCGAGGTCGCGCACGTGCATGCGCAACTCGTGATCCAGCGAGCTCTCGCCGAAGTTGAGGAAGTACACCAGCGGTTCTGGGTCTTTCAGCACGCGCGGGTTGTCATGTGCGCCCTTGAGCAGCAGTTCACGTACCAGGTCCAGGTCCGAGCCGTAGTCGATGCCCAGTTTCAGCGTGACCCGGGTGACCGTGTCGGTCAGCGACCAGTTGATCAACTGGCCGGTGATGAAGGTCTTGTTGGGGACGATGATGTCCTTGCGGTCGAAGTCGGTGATGGTGGTGGCGCGGATGCGGATCTTGCTCACCGTGCCGGACAGGTTGCCGATGGTGATGGTGTCGCCGATACGCACCGGGCGCTCGAACAGGATCATGATCCCGGAGATGAAGTTGGCGAAGATTTCCTGCATGCCAAAGCCAATCCCCAGCGACAGTGCAGCCACCAGCCATTGCAGCTTGTCCCAGCTGACGCCCAGGGTCGACAAGGTACTGACGAAACCGACCCCGGCAATCACGTAGGACAACAGTGTGGTGGTGGCATAGGCGCTGCCCTGCGCCAGGTTCAGGCGTGACAGCACCAGCACTTCGAGCAGGCCCGGCAGGTTGCCGGCCAGGGCGAAGGTGATGCCGATGATCACCAGTGCGCCGAGCAGGTCGCCCAGGCTGATCGGCACCATGCTGGCGGCGGCGCCGGTACCGCTGGTGTACTCGTAAAGGGTGAAGTTGTTGAGGTAGGCGAACACCGAAAGCAGGTCTGCCCAGACCCAGTACAGGCCACCGATGAAGCCGCCGAGCAGGGCCAGGCGGATCAGGCGCAGCGATTGCTGGTTGACCTGTTCGATGTCCAGGGTCGGCTCTTCGACGATCACCTCGCCGTCGAGCCCTTCCTTGCTTGCCTGGCGCTTGCTCAGCGCGCGCTGATAGGCCAGGCGCCGCGCGGCAACCGACAGGCCGCGTACGAACGCTGCCTCGATCACCAGCCAGAACAGCAGCAGGTACAAGGTGTAGATCAAACGGTCGGTTAGTTTCAGGGCGGTGTAGTAGTAGCCGAAGCACACGGCCACGAACAACGCCATCGGCAGCGCCGTGAAGGCCACCCCGACGATCTTGCGAAACAGTGACGTGTCGCGGTGCGCCGGGCTACTCAACAGCAGGCGGCTGAGCAACCAGGCCATCAAGGCATAGCAGGTCAGTACGACGCCGATGCCAAGCACGTCACTGGCCAGCGCCGACGGCTGGTGTTCGGCCACGGCGACCACCCCGACCAGCGCCAGCACCACGGTACCCAGACGCCGCACCCAGCCACGCAGGAACTGCACCTGCGGCTTGTGCCAGCGGAAATGCACCTCGGCCACGCCGCCCGGCGCGAGAATCCGGTAGGCGGTGTAGAACACCAGCCAGGCCTGAGCCAGCTGCCACAAGGCAGCACTCAGGTTGGCATTCTGCCCGCGTGCATCGACCTGGAGGATATACGCGCACAAGGCCAGGGCCAGGCTCAGCGGCATCGCCAGCAGCACGTTGATCAGCAGCGCCTGCGGCGTGTGCCACTGGCTGTCGCGTTTGAAGTGGCCGATGTCCTGATGCACCTTGCTCAAGCGCTGATACAAGTAGCGCCGGCGCCACTGCAGCACTCCTATCAGCAGCAATAGCGGCAGGAACAGCAATGGCCGCAGGCTGAGGCCTTGCAGCACTTCCTTGACGCCCGAACCCCACGGCAGGTTGGCCACCTGATCGATCAGGCGCCCGGGCACGCTGCTCAGCCATTCCCAGTCCAGCGGCTTGTTGCTGGGGATCCAGAACATCTGCTCTTCCAGGGTGGTGCGCAACCCCTGAGCGGTGCTGACCAGCTGCTTCTGGTTCAGCTGCAGGGTGATCGATTCGTTGAGCAATGCCGAAAGCTCACGGTTGAGCCGTTCGAGCAGGTCGCTGCGGGTGATGGCCACTTCCAACAGTGCCTTGCGCAGTTCGGGCGTGACGTCCTCGGCAGGCTGGCTGGCGAGCACGCCATCGACGTAGCTGACGGGGCTGCTCATCTGCTCGCGCTGCTGGTTGACCTCGAACTGATACAGGCGGATATCGGCGATCTGGTCGGCCAGGTCGCGGTCGAGCTTCAAATGCGGCAGGCTCTGTTTTTGCTTGTAGAGGATCTTGGACAGCAACAGGCTGCCCTTGAGCACGTCGATCTGTTCATCAAGCACCTGATCGGCCTGGGTCAGGCTGTCGAGCTGAGTTTTGGTCTTGAGGTTCTGCTGGGTCAGCTCGTTGAGCCGGTCGGTACTCTTGAGCAGGTAGTCGGAGAGCTTGAGGTTGGCGGCGCTCTCATTGGCCAGCAGGACACTGCCGCCGGACTTCTGCGCTTCCAGCGATTGCTGGGTCACCGCTTGCTGCGACTGCGCAAGGCGTTTGTCGTTGATCAGCGTCTGCAGTTGCTGGATTTCCTGCTCCAGGCGCGCGGTGCGCTCGACCAGCAGGTCGTGCTGAGCGCTGCCCAGGTCCTGCAGCAGGCCGTTGCCGGCCAGTTCCTGGCGGCGCAGCAGGGTTTGCGCGTTGAGCGAGGCGAGCTCGGCGGCGAGCTGATTGCGTTGGTCGGCGGAGAGGGCCTTGCCAGCGTCCTTGCCGGACTTGAGGCTGCTGTTGATCTGCTGGATGCGCGTCTGGTTGTTGCTGATCTGCGCTTGCGCCCGTTCCGGGCGGGTCTGCGAACTGATCATCAGGCTGTTGGCATCGGCCAGCGCCTTTTGCAGCTCGCCTTGCAGCGTGCTGCGCTCGCTGAGCAGTTGCTCGAGTTGCGGCACGCTCAGGTTGGCATAGCGCTGGGTGACGGGAGCCGGTGTGCTCGCCTTGAGCTTGGCCAGCTCGCGTTGGGCCTCGCTGGTCAAGCGCGGCGCGTCGGCCAACTGCTGCTTCAGCGCCTTGAGCTTGGCCGCGCTGTCCTGCTGGCTGGCGAGCAGGCTCAGGGTCTGCTCGAGCACTTGCTGCAGGCTCTTCTGGTCAGCCTCGGGCAGCTTGCGCTCGGCGATCTTGTCGAGGCTGTTCTGCACGCTGGCAGTGGTCGGGGCCTCGGCAGCGGTGGCGCCGAAAGAGAGGGACAGGCACAGCCCGAGCAGGGCTGCGCGAAGGTGCACGCGCAGGGACATAAGCAGAGTCTTGTCAGGGGTTCGTGTGATACGAGGCAAGTCGAGGGCTACAGGAACAAGCCCGGGCCGGGGCGAGTTCCTTCGGGGAATTTGACGCCGACTTTGTCGATCTTGTTCCCGTCCATTACTGCGACCGTCCAGATTGTGCCGTGCCATTCGATCTGATCGCCTACTACTGGAGCGCCTCCGACCTTTTGTCGGATGAACTGCGCCAGCGCCATATCGGCGTTCAAACCGTCCAGTTGCAGGCCATAAAGTGCTGCTACCTGGCCCAGTTCGGCATCGCCTTCGAGAACGAAATCGCCAAAGAAGCGCAGGTCCAGGCCACGTTGTGGCGCCTGGCTGAACAGCTTGCCCAGCGCCGGCAGGTTATGCTCGTGGCCGATCACGCAGAGCATGTCGTCCACTTCGAGCACGGTACTGCCGGATGGGTGCAGCAGCTGCTCGCCGCGAAACAGCGCGGCAATCCGCGTGCCTTCAGGCATCTTCAGCTCGCGCAGGGCGGCGCCGATGCACCACTTTTCTGCGCCGAGGCGGTAGACGAACATCTCCCACTCGCTGGTGATGTGTACCTCCAGCGCCGAGCGCGAGATCGGTGCCGGGTCTGGCGGTACCGTGACTTTGAGCAGCTTGGCCATCCACGGCAGGCTGGTGCCCTGCACCAGCAGCGAGATCAACACGATGAAGAAGGCCAGGTTGAAGAACAGCTGCGCTTGCGGCAGCCCCGCCATCAGCGGGAACACGGCCAGAATGATCGGTACCGCGCCGCGCAAACCGACCCAGGCAATGAAGCCCTTTTCGCGGTCATGGAAGGCCTTAAATGGCAGCAGCGCGGCGAACACCGACAGCGGCCGCGCCACCAGGATCATCCACAGCGCCAGGCCCAGGGCCGGCACTGCAATCGGCAGCAGGTCATGTGGCGTGACCAGCAGCCCGAGCACCAGGAACATGCCGATCTGCGCCAGCCAGGCCATGCCGTCGAGCATGTGCAAAATACCGTGGCGGCTGCGGATCGGCCGGTTGCCGAGCACCAGGCCGCACAGATAAACCGCGAGGAAGCCGCTGCCGTGCAGGGCGTTGGTCAGCGAAAACACCACCAGCCCGCCAGCCACTACCAGAATCGGGTAGAGGCCGCTGGCGAGGTTGATGCGGTTGACCATCTGCAGCATCAGCCAGCCGCCGCCCAAACCCAGCAGGCCGCCGATACCGAACTCTCGCAGCAGGTGAGTGAGCAGGCTCCAGTGCAGGCCGGTCTGGCCGCTGGCGATCATGTCGATCAGGGTTACGGTGAGGAATACCGCCATCGGGTCGTTGCTGCCCGATTCGATCTCGAGCGTGGCGGTGACCCGCTCGTTGAGGCCTTTGCCACCGAGCAGCGAGAACACCGCCGCAGCGTCGGTCGAGCCGACGATGGCGCCGATCAACAGGCCCTGGATCAGGCTCAGATCGAACAGCCAGGCTGCGACCATGCCGGTCAGCGCCGTGGTGATCAATACCCCGACCGTGGCCAGCGACAGCGCCGGCCACAGCGCTACGCGAAAGCTCGCCACCCGTGTGCGCAGGCCGCCGTCGAGGAGGATTACCGCCAGCGCCAGGTTGCCCACCAGGTAGGCAGTCGGGTAGTTGTTGAAAATGATCCCGCCGCCGTCGACGCCGGCCACCATGCCGACCGCCAGAATGATGACCAGAATCGGAATGCCCAGGCGCGATGACAGCGAGCTGACCAGAATACTTGCACCCACCAGCAATGCGCCGATCAGGAACAGGCTGTTGATGGTGCTTGCATCCAAGGGCGGTACTCCGGAGAAACGGGGGGACAGGCGGCGCTGTTACGCAGGTTGCGTGCCAACTGATTCTAACCCGAGGCGCTCGCGGGCTGTAAAGCGTTACCGCATATTGATGCGGCATCCAGGTTGAAGTGCGGGCTCCCATTTGCACAGGCCACCGCGCATGATCCACCCCGACGATATGCCTCTGGCGGACATTGCCCGCCGTTATCTGGGCCAGTTCCCTGACCTGCATGGGCTGGCCCGTCAGGCCGCCGGCCATGTGCTGCGCCGTCAGCTCGGTCACTGGCTCGACCCTGATCAGGTGTTCTGGCATGAGTTCGACAGCGCCAGCAGCAGCCCGCGGACCTTCACCGGTTTTTGCCACGGCGGCCCACCGCGGCGCTCGATGAGCCTGACCGAGCTGATGATCCAGCGCTTCAGCCCGGCGCAACAGGCCAATATCGACCAGTTGTCGGTGTACGGCGGCTTCTATCGAGTGGACGCCAGCCATACCGTTTTCGATGAGCGCAACGAGCTGCGTCTGGTGGCCCAGAGCGTGCTGGAGCAGTGTTGGGCGATGGACTTTGCGGCAACCTACCGCAAGCGTTTGGCGCAGTTTCGAGCCGAGCGCGGCGAGGACTTCTGCCTGTTAGCCCGCTCGCGGTTTCTGGCTGTACTCGGCCAGGCTGCACTGAGCAACGATGAGCGGCACGAAATACTCGCGGCCTCGCTGGTCCGCTCGCAGTTGCCAGCGACCCGCAAGGCTCTGCGCCTGTCGTATGGCGACAACCACCTCAGCGGTTGGGCTCGCCTGAGTCTGGGCGGGGTTGCGGCGCGAACCCTGCTGCTGCGTACGTTGCCCAGTGGCAAACGCTGCCTGTATCTGGCAGGCGAGCATGCCGGCATGGTGCTGCTCAACGATGAGCAGACGCTTGAGGCGTGGCTGGTCGAGCAAGCGGCAACAGCGCAGGGGCAGGAGCGGTTGATGAGCGATTTTGTCGGCAGTGACTTGCTGAGCCAGTCGCTGCGTCCGCGTCTGCAAAAGTACCTGGACTTGCTGGCGCAGCCCGATCATACGCTGCTGATCAGCAGCCAGCCGCTGCGCGGAGATGTGTTCGTGCGCCTGCGTGATCAGGCGTTGGTTACCCTGGCCAGTGATGCCGATGAGCGCCTTACTACCAACGCTCAGTTACGCAGGCAGCGCTGGCTGTCCGGGCTGCAAACTGCGGCATTGATCCTGGCGCCCATGAGCATTGCGGGTTGGCCAGTGGCCCTGACATCGTTGGGCATAGGTGTCGGTTGCCTCGCGCTGCATGTGGACCAGGCCGTCAATGGTAAGCGCGAGTGGCGCGCAGCTGTCTGGTGGGCGGTGTTGCTGGATATCCTGTTCATCCTCCTGGACAGCGCACTGATGCGCTCCACCGAGCTGTTTGCTCCAGGTCGGTTACAACCGCCGCGCACGCTCGAGGCGCCGCTGGCGATTGCCGACGACAGCTGGGAAGAATTCATGCAGCCCGCCGCTGACGCGCTATTGCTCCGTTCCGATCAAGCTCTGGCCCGTCAGCAAATGGCGCTGGCGCGGGTGCCGTGGGCCGACGCCGGCCAGGTTGATGAGCGCGGGTGGTATCTGGATGCGTTCAGTGAGCCTTACGCGGTCTATCGCGATGAACTCGGCTATGGCGCGCCGGCGATAGCCGAGTACAGCCATGCGCCGCAGCGCTACAACAACCTGTGGCGCGGGCTACCACTGGACGATCGGCTGGCGGTCTGTATCGACCGTAGCCATGCCCTGGGCGAGGCACTCGAGCAGATTGGTCAGCACAGCCCGGTCACCTTGTATCGCGCTGCTTCAAGTATTCGCAGCACCGGTACTGCGGCTTTTCGCAGTGGTCAGGTCGCGGTGGGAGATGTACTGGTGAGTACCGAGTTCACCTCGTTCACCGAGAATCCCTACGTGCTTTGGGAGGTGTTCAACAGCCCTGAGGTGCAGATATTCGGCAGGTCAGCCTTCGATGATGGCGCGGTGGTATATGTGCTGGAACCAGGCGAGCATGTGCGGGCGACACCGGTCGCGGCGTTTTCCAGCAGACCTGATGAGGCTGAGTCGTTGATGCTACCTGGGCGCTATGTCGAGGTCACGCGCATCACCGCCGTCGACAATGCGCGGTATCGCTTTATCGAGGTGCGCCTGAGGGCGCTGGCGCAGCCTCTGCAAGGAGGCCTGGTGCATGATCTGAGTAGTGGCGAGGTGTTTGATCGGGAGGTGCTGGCGCTGCGGTTGGGGGCAGGCGGAGATGATTCATTGATGCGGCGGTTCTTTCCGCTGCCGACGTAACGATTGGGGCCGCAAAGCGACCCCATTTGGCCTGAGTTACGGCTGCTTCACTTCCCGCATCGGCTTGCCTTTGACCGGCGCGCCGTTGGCCACGTAGTACTTGGCGGTGCTGCGCGGCAGCGGCTGGCGGCCACGGATCTTGTCGGAGATTTTCTCGGCGATCATGATCGTGGTGGCATTGAGGTTGCCGGTGATGATGATCGGCATGATCGACGCATCGACCACCCGCAGCCCTTGCATGCCATGCACACGGCCCTGATCGTCGACCACGGCCATCTCGTCGGTGCCCATCTTGCACGAGCAGGACGGGTGGAATGCGGTTTCGGCATGCTCGCGGATGAACTTGTCGAGCTCTTCATCGGTTTGCACGTGGGCGCCCGGGCTGATTTCGCGGCCGCGGTACTGGTCCAGCGCAGGCTGGGCCATGATCTCGCGGGTCAAACGGATACCGTCGCGGAATTCCTGCCAGTCCTGTTCAGTCGCCATGTAGTTGAAGAGAATGCTCGGATGCTGGCGCGGATCCTTGGACTTGAGCTGAATACGGCCGCGGCTAGGCGAGCGCATCGAGCCCATGTGCGCCTGGAAACCGTGTTCCTTGACGCCATTCGAGCCGTTGTAATTGATCGCCACCGGCAGGAAGTGGTACTGGATGTTCGGCCACTCGAATTCAGGCCGGGAGCGAATGAAGCCGCCCGCCTCGAACTGGTTGCTGGCGCCGATACCGGTGCCGTTGAACAGCCATTCGGCACCGATGGCCGGCTGGTTCCACCACAGCAGCGATGGGTACAGCGAGACTGGCTGGGTGCAGGCGTACTGCAGGTACAGTTCAAGGTGATCCTGCAGGTTTTCACCAACGCCTGGCAGGTCGTGTACCACGGGCACGTCGAGGCTTTCGAGCAGTGCACGCGGGCCGACGCCGGAGCGTTGCAGCAGTTGCGGCGAAGCAATCGCGCCGGAGCTGACGATGACTTCCTTGCGCGCACGGGCTTCCATGCGCTCTTCACTGTCGCCGACCAGGTAGGTCACGCCGACAGCGCGTTTGCCTTCGAACAGGATCCGGTCACTCAGGGCATGGGTGACGATGGTCAGGTTCGGGCGCTTCTTGGCCTGGTCCAGGTAGCCGCGCGCGGTGCTCGAGCGACGGCCGTTCTTGGTCACCGAACGGTCCATCGGGCCGAAGCCTTCCTGCTGGTAGCCGTTGAGGTCTTCAGTGCGCGGGTAACCAGCCTGTACGCCGGCTTCGACCATGGCGTGGAACAGTGGGTTGTTGCCGGCTTTGGGCGTGGCAACGCTGACCGGGCCGTCACCGCCGTGATAATCGTTGGGGCCGATATCGCGGGTTTCGGCCTTTTTGAAGTACGGCAGGCAGTCGAGGTAGGTCCAGTCTTCCAGGCCTGGCAGCTTGGCCCAGCCATCGAAGTCCATGGCGTTGCCGCGGATGTAGCACATGCCGTTGATCAGCGACGAGCCACCCAGGCCTTTGCCACGGCCACATTCCATGCGACGGCCGTCCATGTGCGGCTCTGGATCGGTTTCGTAGGCCCAGTTGTAGCGACGGCCCTGCAGCGGGAAGGCCAGCGCGGCCGGCATCTGGGTGCGGAAGTCGAAGCGATAGTCAGGGCCGCCAGCTTCGAGCAGCAGCACGCTGACGTTGGCGTCTTCGGTCAGGCGGGTGGCGATGGTGTTACCGGCCGAGCCGGCACCGACGATGATGTAATCGAACTGTTGGGACATGCAAGTACCCTCGTTGTGGCGGTGTCAGGGAGCAAAGCGCCCGCGCCATAAGGCGCGGGCCTAACTACACAGGGTGCTTAGAACACCGAGGTGTAGCCTCCGAGCTCGACCTGAACCGACTTGATGCGGGTGTACTGGGCCAGCGAGCTGACGCCGTTTTCGCGGCCGACACCGGATTGCTTGTAACCACCGACCGGCATTTCTGCCGGCGACTCGCCCCAGGCGTTGATCCAGCAGATGCCGGCTTCAAGCTGGTGAATGATGCGGTGGGCGCGGCTGATGTCGTTGGTGCAGACGCCGGCAGCCAGACCGTATTCGGTATCGTTGGCGCGGCGGATGACTTCTTCTTCGGTCTCGTAGCTGAGGATGCTCATGACCGGGCCGAAGATCTCTTCCTTGACGATGGTCATGTCGTCGCTGCAGTCGGTGAACACGGTCGGCGCAACGAAGGCACCCTTGGCCAGGTCGCCTTCGCTCAGACGCTCGCCGCCGCAGAGGACGCGGGCGCCTTCTTCCTTACCTTTGGCGATGTAGCCGAGCACGCTTTCCATGTGCTGGAAGCTGACCAGCGGGCCGAAGTTGGTGTTCTCGTCTTCCGGGTTGCCAATGCGGATGCGCGCAACGCGCTCGGCGATCTTGGCTTCGAAGGCGGCTTTCATCGACGCCGGGATGAATACCCGGGTGCCGTTGGTGCAGACCTGGCCGGAGCTGTAGAAGTTGGCCATCATGGCGATGTCGGCGGCCTTGTCGAGGTCGGCATCGGCGCAGATGATCAGCGGCGACTTGCCGCCCAGTTCCATGGTGACTTCCTTGAGCGACGAGCTCGAGGCGCTGGCCATGACTTTCTTGCCGGTGGTGGTGCCGCCGGTGAACGATACTTTTTCGATGCGCGGGTGCTCGGTCAGCAAGGTGCCGACTTCACGGCCGCTGCCGGTGAGGACGTTGAACACGCCATTCGGCAGGCCGGCTTCGGTGTAGATCTCGGCCAGTTTCAGGGTGGTCAGCGAGGTAACTTCCGACGGCTTGAAGATCATCGCGTTGCCGGCCGCCAGGGCTGGCGCCGATTTCCACAGGGCGATCTGGATCGGGTAGTTCCACGCCCCGATACCGGCGGTCACGCCCAGCGGTTCGCGGCGGGTGTAGACGAACGAGCTTTCGCGCAGCGGGATCTGCTCGCCTTCGATGGCCGGGACCAGGCCCGCGTAGTACTCGAGCACGTCGGCGCCGGTGACGATGTCGACGTAACGGGTTTCCGAGTAGGACTTGCCGGTGTCGAGGGTTTCCAGCATGGCCAGCTCATCGTTGCGCTCGCGCAGGATGTCAACGGCACGACGCAGGATGCGCGAACGCTGCATGGCAGTCATCGCGGCCCAGACTTTCTGGCCACGTTCGGCGCTCTCGACGGCACGTTCGACGTCAGCGGCAGTGGCGCGCTGGACGTGGGCGAGGACTTCGCCGGTCGCCGGGTTGATGGCTTCGAAGGTGGCATCGCTGCCAGCGTCGACATAACCACCATCGATGTAGAGTTTTTGCGTTCCGAAACGGGCCATAGAATCCTCGCAAGTGCAGTGTGTGATTGGCTAGCCGCGTTGCGCTCCTGCTAGTGAGGCAGTCGCTGCGTGCGATCGTTCAGCCGCCTGGGGCGTTGTATCCAGGGCGTGCTGCTTAGCCAGTTGTAAATCCATGTATTCGTAGGCAATCCGAATTGCCTGCTCGGTATCGAACGCGTCGCCCGAGAGCGCGCCACGCAACCACAGGCCGTCGATCAAGGCTGCCAGGCCACGGGCGGCCTTGCGCGCATGGTAGAGCGGCAGGACGCGGCGAAACTGGCAGCACAGGTTGGAATAAAGGCGGTGATCGTTGATCCGCTGCAACCTGTGCAAGGACGGCTGGTGCATGCTGGCGGCCCAGAAGGCCAACCAGGTTTTCATTGCCGGGCCGCTGACCTGGCTGGCGTCGAAGTTGCCCTCGACGATGACTCTCAGGTGCGCCCGCGGGCTGTCGTCGGTGAGGGCTAGTCGACGGGCGACGGTGCCTTCGCTCAACGCATTCATGAGGTGGCGCATGGTCGCTGCGATCAGGCCGTTCTTGTCCTGAAAGTAGTGACTGATGATGCCGTTCGACACTCCAGCCAAACGGGCGATCAGCGCAATGCTGGCATCTCCCAGACCGACCTGATCGACCGCCTGCAGGGTGGCTTCGATCAACTGCTGACGGCGAATGGGTTGCATACCGACCTTGGGCATCTGGCAAATCTCCTCAGGCCTGCGGGCAGACGACAAGCGGCTGCCTCGGCGAAGGCCAGTCTATTTTGTTTTGATTGAACGTTCAATCAATAAAGAATAAGCTCTGCGACAATTTGTGCCATTGACAGTTGTTTAAGGCTGTCGAAAAGGCATCGATTGGCACCCCAGAAAAACGTGCAACCCCCGGAATACAAGGCGTTGACGGGCATGGGCGCTGCGCGATACAGAATCTGCCGAGCGGTCGCGAGACTGCGCGCAGGGCCCTCGGAGCGGGGCTTGGCTCTGTAGTTGTGCATCGTTTCGCTACGGGATCACGGTTTTCCTGAGTGCTTTTATAACACCTGTCGCAGTGGCATTAATTGACCAATTGCACGGGATTGACTGATTAGCCTCCACCCCAGCACTGCCCGGAGCATTCGTGCAATGAGTTCTGCCTCCCTAACCAAACCCCCCGCCGAGAGGGTCCGGGTCAACAACGTGGTGTTCATCACCTCTGCGCTGCTGATCCTTGTTCTGACTGCCTTGCTTATCGCTGTACCCGACACCGCCGGTGAAGTGCTCAACGTCGCCCAGACCTGGCTGACGCGCAGCTTCGGCTGGTATTACATGCTGGTGATTGGCGGCTACCTGGTGTTCGTCATCGTTCTGGCCTTCTCCAGCTTCGGCAAGCTCAAACTGGGCGGCAAGGATGACCAACCGGACTTCAGCTACGGTGCCTGGGCCGGCATGCTGTTCTCGTCGGGCATCGGTATCTCGCTGCTGTACTTCGGTGCGTCCGAGCCGCTGGATCATTACTTCAACCCGCCCGAAGGCACCTCGGCCAGCGCAGAAGCGGCGCGCCAGGGCCTGCAGCTGACCTTCCTGCACTGGGGCCTGCACGGCTGGGCGATCTATGCCCTGGTTGGCCTGGCAGTCGGCTACTTCGCCTATCGGCACAACCAGCCGCTGGCCTTGCGTTCGGCGCTGTACCCGTTGATGGGCGAGCGCTGGGTCAAGGGCAGCGCCGGCCATGCGGTGGACATTTTCGGCATGTTCGTGACCCTGCTGGGGCTGGTGACCAACCTCGGTATCGGCTCGATGCAGGTTGCCTCGGGGCTCGAGTACCTGTTCGGCATGACGCACAGCAACACTAACCTGCTGATCGTCATTCTGGTCATGGCGACGGTGGCGACGGTGGCCGCGGTATCGGGTGTGGAAAACGGCATCCGCCGCCTGTCCAACTTGAATATCGTGCTGTTCAGCGGCCTGCTGATCTTCGTTTTGCTGGCCGGCGATACCCTGCACCTGCTCAACGGCTTTGTGCAGAACACCGGCGACTACCTCAACGGCATCGTGCTGAAGACCTTCGACTTGTATGTGTACGAGAACGAAGCGGGCAAGTCCGAGCGCTGGTTGGGCCTGTGGACCGTGTTCTACTGGGCCTGGTGGATTTCCTGGGGGCCGTTCGTGGGCATGTTCATCGCCCGTATCTCCAAGGGCCGCACCGTGCGCGAGCTGGTTGCCGGGGTGCTGCTGATCCCGCTGGGCTTTACCCTGGCCTGGCTGTCGATCTTCGGCAACACCGCACTGGACCTGGTGATGAACCATGGTGCGGTGGAGCTGGGCAAGACGGCGCTTGAGCAGCCATCGATGTCGATCTACCAACTGCTGGAATACTTCCCGGCAGCCAAGATCGTCATCGGGGTGGCGGTGTTCGTCGGCTTCGTGCTGTTCCTCACCCCGGCCGACTCCGGCGCGGTGATGATGGCCAACCTGTCGTGCAAGGGCGGCCAGGTCGACGAGGACGCGCCGCACTGGATGGTGGTGTTCTGGTCGGTGGTAATCACCCTGGTAACCATTGGCCTGCTGCTGGCCGGCAACTTCGCCGCCATGCAGACCATGGTCGTGCTCGCAGGGCTGCCGTTCTCGGTGGTGCTGGTGCTGTTCATGTTCGGCTTGTACAAGGCCATGAAGCAGGACGCGCAACTGGAGCAGGAGCGGGCCGAGCTGGCCGCGCGCGGCCGTCGCGGTTTCAGCGAGCGGCTCAGTGCGATGGAGTTGCAGCCGACCCAGGCGGTGGTTCAGCGCTTCATGGACAAACACGTCAGTCCGGCCCTCAAGGACGCCGCAGCGCAGCTGCAGGCGCAGGGTTTCGAGGTCGAGACCCGCTTAGGCCAGTCGCGCAATATGATGGGCCTGCGGGTGATGATGGAAGAGGGCAACCCGTTCGTCTACGAGGTCAGCCTGGACGGCTACCTGGCGGCGCCCAACGAGGCACAGGTGCAAGGCGAGGCCGATGTGCGCCAACGCTATTATCGCGCCGAGGTCTATCTGCACGATGGTAGTCAGGAGTACGACCTGATGGGCTTCTTGCCGGAGCAGATCGTTCGCGACGTGCTTGATCAGTTCGAGAGCCATCGCCAGGTGCTGGGGCGCGTGTACAGCTAGGACACGTGCGCAGCTTTGCTTGAAACAGGCCTTGTCCATTGGACAGGGCCTGTTTCGTTATTGCGCCAACTGCCTGGTGGCGCAGTGTCGACCCCAGCAATAACTAACACCGGAGCACCCTCCACTACGCGTTAGGTTGAGCCCTTTCTCCTCAGGAAAGTGCCGCCATGCCCAGCAACCCATCCGCAACAGCCTCTGATTTCCACGCCAGCGTAGCTGCTCAATTCGCCAACCGCCCTGGCCTGCGCCAGATCGCGGCTGAGCGGATCATGCAACTCTTGATCGAACACCACCCCATTCTCAAGACTGCCAGACCTGACATGCATTCAGCTGAAGGGCTGATGCTGATGACACCTGGGCTTCCTCTCCGGTCGCTGGTCGACCTGGTGCTGCAAGCGCTGATTGACGGCAAGTTGCTGGACTTGTCGCCGGTAGACAACGTTGCCCAGTACTTCTGCCTGGAACCGGGTAGGCGCTTTTATGCGATCGAAGACTCCATGACCACCGGCGAGGGCGATGTCATAAAGCCTGAGCGGCTGCAGACAGCCTTCGATGAACTGATCAGGCAGTTGCCAGATGACTTCTGTCAGGCCCAGGTCGACTATTGGGCGACTGGCAGCATGGGCGTCGACCACCTGAGCTGGCTGCAGCAACTGCTCAAATCGGCGCTACTCTGCAACTTGCCCTGGCAGGTGCTGGATGAACAGCAGGCGCAGTGCGTGCGCGAGCTGCTGGCACGCGGCAATGTGCCGTCCGGTGTGTATCTGGTGCAGGTCGAACTGGACATCGGCGGGGCTACCTTCAGCGAGACATTGCCAAACCTGCTGATTCAGGCGCAATGGGACGAGCGCGAGTCCCTTCTGTGGTGCGCACCCTCGGGGGTCATCCGTGCATTCGACTCGTTCGACGAGTTTGCTGCTGCGCTTGCCGACGAGCTCGGCGTGCGTTACCGCTTCGAGGCCATGACCTGGCACCGCTTTGCGTTGGAGGGCGACTGCTTTGTGCAGCAGGCGGCAATGTTGCTGGATATTCTCCTGGCGACGCTGTCGCGGCTGCGCCCCGCCTTGTTGGCAGATGTCAGCGCGCTTGAGCAGGCATATGCCTCGCTGAGCGACCCTGCCAGCTTCTTCATCCCGGCCTATTCCAACGTTGGCAGTACCAAACTGATCCTGCCTCCAGGACTGAATAGAGCGTCTTCCGAGGACAGCTTTGCCTACCAGTGTGGCCTGTTCGAGCTGGCCTTGGCGCAGGCTGACTCCGACGGTATCCCTGCACTTGATGGCATTCTTGACCTGCATGGCTACGCCAGCCAGCGTTTGCGTGAGCAGATGTTGAGTGATCATCCGATCGACGCCAACTACTTTGCGGATGACCTGTTGCTGACCCTGAGCGTGGCCAGGGGAGTGCCCGGCGGTGCGGGCGCGGGTGTTGGCGGTGGGGTGGTTGAAACGCGCAAGGTTTCGCTTACCCAGCTTGCCGTAGGCAATTTGAGCTCACTGGCCGGAGCTACCGTGACGGCGATCGAGCATCGGGACGATCAACTGATCATGGACTGGATGAACGTCGAGTACGTCAAGGCACTTATCCAGCGTGTCGACATCGGTGCTCATTATCCGGTGTATGTCGCTGACCGCCTGGATGAGCCGGCCCAGCGTGAGCTGCGCGTCAGTCGTTTCGCACGTGAATGGCGTTGTTCCTTCCTGTTCAGTGCCTTGCAGGCAAAACTGGCAGGTAGCCTGAGTGAGGCCGCGCTGCAAGCCGTGGTCAATTACTGCCGGGGGCTGGATGACAAGCAGTTGCCAGGCAGCATGTTGATGCCACTTGCATTTCGGCGCGAGCCCAGCAGTGAGCACTACGACCTGGTGCGTGGAATGTATGTGCTGTTTTGCGTCGAGCCTGCGGTGGTTGTGCTATATCGGCCGTTGTATGCATCGCGCTCGGTGTGCGAGTTTGCCAGTCTGGATGCGATGATGCAGGCGATTCGTTCCGATATGGCCTTGCAGCAGGACATCCTTGAGTGGATCCTGCCACAGGCTCGAAGCGTGTATGCGCACGGCGGATTTACCGAGCCGCATCTGGGTGTGCCGATCATCGATTCCTCGCTCCTGCCCGAGCGCGTGCAACCGCCTGCGTTCTGGCCGCAGTATTGGCGCGTTGATGTCGACGCAAAGATGTATGCAGCAAACCGCGACCTGCTGGTGGAGCTGGCTGACCGGCAGAGTGTGTCGAATGCCGAGAGCCGTTGGGCCATTCTGTGTGAAGGTGCCTGGTTGCTGTTCGACCTGATTACCTTGCAACTGCGCGGGCCGGTGGCAGTGGTGGCCTGGATGGTGCAGCTGGCCAAGAGCGTCGACAATGACCTCACCGCGTTGGCTCAAGCTAGTGCCTTCGGGCGCTCAGCGGCGGTTGTCGACCTGATCCTCAATGCCGGCATGGCGCTGCTGCATGCGCGGTTGCCGCAGTTGCAGGAGCCCGTCCCCGTAGAGCAACCGCCGCTGGATCTGTTGCGCGGGCCGACAATCGCAGGCAACGGTGCATCCACGGCGATGACTCGCCCAGTCCAAGGCAAGGTTTACCTGCCTGGCGAGGTGCTCAACCAGGCCAGCGTGAACCTGGACTTTTCCTTCAGTGGAGGGCAGGGCTTCAATGTCCTGCCTCCTCAACGGCGGCAGGCCTTGCTGGCGATGCGCAGTGCTGTATCGCTCAATGGCATCCAGCCGCTGAGTGCTGGCCCTGAACAAGGCTTGTACATCAAGGACGGGCAGCATTACGTGTCGCTGCGCGGGGACACCTACGCGGTGGCGCTCAGCGCCGAAGGCGCACGCATTGAAGGCCGGGACGGCGCCGTCGGGCCGTGGCTGCTGCGCGAGTTCGGAGCGTGGCGTATCGATGCTCGGCTGCGCTTGGATGGCGGTATGCCGCGTAATCGCGTTCAGCGCCTGCAGGAAACCAAGAAGCAGCAGCTTGCTCTGCTCAAGAATCAGGAAAGTGCGCTTATCGTGGACAGCGAACCACGGCGGCGAGACCTTGAAAAATATATCAGGCAAGAGTTCGAGAACAAGGCGCTGATCCTTGATCTGGAACAGGAGGCATCACTGGACAGCGTTCAGGTAAGCAAGTTGGCGCTGCTCAGGAGCCTTCAGAAGCGCTACAGCGAGCGTGTTGCCGGTGGCTATAAACGACTGATCGAGGTAGACCGCAAACATGATCGTATTCTGACCGAGATCACTGCCGTCAGGTCCGTTGACCCATTGCTGGATCAGGTGCTGGACGCACAGCGCAGCGATGTTCGGCGCAGCCTGGTCGAGAACTGTGGGCATTACTACAACCGTCTGGCGGACATGATCAACGAGGAAGACGTGGAGGAGCAAAGGGAGCAGCTGATGGTCCTCCCGGAAACCGAGGTCGAAATCCAGCATTATCGGGACTTCACCAAGGCGCTTGAGGGCGTGCAGGTGTGGGAGCAGGAGTTGATCGAACTGTCCGGGCCGTTCGACGCCCTGCTCGAGGAAACGCTAAAGGACAGCACGATTCATTTCAAATCCGAGGAAGGCGGCAGAGACACCAAGGCTCAGATGCTCAATCGGATCATCGAGACAAGGCGAGCGAACGCGGTAGACCTAGAATTCCGTATGCTGCAGGACCTTGCCGAGCTTAGTCTGGATCGCCTTGGTGGGGCCGACGAAGCGACCTTGAACGAGTACCAGAACTATCTCAACGGCCCGGCGTTGGCCAGTGCTGGTGCTGCGCACGCCGAGCTGGCGGGTGCGGACCTCGCGCTGAGCGAGCGCCTGGAAGTGCTGAACGGTGTGATGGATGCCTACGAGGAAGCAGCAAGTATGGCCGATTACTTGCTGAGCGTGGGCAAG
This sequence comes from Pseudomonas sp. BIGb0278, assembly GCF_024809895.1. Taxonomy (NCBI): domain Bacteria; kingdom Pseudomonadati; phylum Pseudomonadota; class Gammaproteobacteria; order Pseudomonadales; family Pseudomonadaceae; genus Pseudomonas; species Pseudomonas sp. BIGb0278. The sequence goes on along the minus strand of NZ_JANUEL010000002.1, from coordinate 340,810 downwards.
AGAGTCATCCGAGCGGACAAGCTGCGGCTATACCAGCAGACGCTCGGCAAACTCAAGGATTCGGTCAGGATCGAGATTGCCAGCGACCTGCGTGAACTTGAGCTGGCGGATGTACCGAGGGTGCGTACGCCTCTCTATGCGAAGCGTGGCGGCATACGTCGAGTGGTCCGCACGCACCGTGGCCGAAGCGTGGTGGGAGAGGAGGTGCAGGTCGATGGCGAGTCGGTTATCCAGCAAAGAGATTCCTACTCCAAGGTTTTGAAAACTTTCAGACGCCAGAACAGTGCATGGGTCGAAGACGCCGAGTCCAACCCGCTCGACAGAGCTTCCCCATCGACGCAAGGGCTTGCCAGTGTCCGCCGACGCGGGCGCACGCTGTTGGACGAGATGGATTCGGTGGTCAAGATCGCTCGGCGCTATGTTTCATCTGACGAGCCGTTGGGCTTGAGCACGGTATTGGAGCTGCACCGCGAAAAACTCAGCGAGGTGCTCGCAGCACTGCCTCGCAGTGAAGGCGATGCAGCGTTGTATGAAGATCTTGAAACGGGCATCGAGTCATTGCAGGCGACCCAGGATGACTTGCTCAGATCGATCTACTTCAACACCACTCACCCAACGGCACGAGCGCTCAAGTACCTGCACGAGCAGAAACAACTGACTATTGTACGCACCGTCAAACGCAGACCGCTGCCCCGCAACGACTACCTGGATATCTATGAAATCAAGCGGCTGGCCGTGTCCGGACGTGGTCGAGGCATTGGCTTGTGGGAGGCGCATTTCCACTACGCCAGCGAGGGCGCAGCTGACCTTGATTTTGTCGCCGGGCACCTCAAAACCTGGGCGCAGCGCGCGTTGGGCCGCGACGCTCAATTACGTGCAGCGCAGAACAGTGAGGTGTTGGAGATCTACCGCAGCAAGCTGACCAAGGCCGATGTGCTCGGCATCATCCCGTTCGAGTAGGCTTCAGCGATTGCTGTAGCGGCCTTGCTTGCCATGTGCAGGCATGGCCAGATTGCTGCGCACGGCGATCATCTGGCGCAGCTCTATCAGTTCGATGCCCTGGCTCTTGAGCCGGGGCATTTCTCTTTCCAGAACCTCCAGCGTTTGTGCGTAGGGGTGGCCAATCAGCACAGCAGAGCCCTGCCTGCGGGCCAGCTCGACGCCTTCACGCAACTGAGCGGTGATGGCTTCGCTGGTGCGCACGTCGTCCAGAAATACATCCCGTGACACGTGTGCAAGGCAGTCTTCCTGCGCCTTGGCGGCAGCCACGGTAGCGGCACTGGTGCGGCTGTCGACGAAGAACAGGTCACGGCGCTGCAACTCAGCCATCAACCAGGCCATGGCAGTTGGCTCAGCGGTCATGCGGCTGCCCATATGATTGTTCACGCCTGCGGCAAACGGCACCTTGAGCAACGCTGCGTCGAGGCGCCGGGCGAGCTCTTCGGTCGGTAGGCCGGGGTGCCAGGCATATGGGCCGGTGGCTGGGTCCATCGGCATGTGCAGGATCACCGTCTTGCCGGCTTTATGGGCCTGACGGGCGAAGTCGCTGGCGTGCGGGGTATCAGGCATCACCGCCATGGTCACCGGGCCGGGCAGGGCAAGGGTGCGCTGGTCGCGCTCGATGCTCTGGCCAAGGTCGTCGATGATGATGCTCATGTAAGCCTTGGCCGGCGCCGCATGGGCGGCGCCGGTCAGCAGGCAGAACAAGGTCAACAGCAGATAACGCATCAGCGGATCATTCGCCCTTGGTGATGTTCAGGCCTTTGAGCAGGCTCAGTGCCTGGCTCAGCTGGAAGTCATCATCCTGCGGGCGCTCTTTGCGCTTGCTGCTGCCGGTCGGGCGGTCGGCGCCGCCGTTGCCGTTACCGAGGTGGCCTTGCAGGTCGGCTTCCTTGAAGTTCTCGGTGTCGGCCTCGGCAGTGAGCTTGGCCTGGCGCACTTCGATATCGGGGACGATGCCCTGGGCCTGGATCGAGCGGCCGTTGGGGGTGAAGTACAGCGCGGTGGTGAGCTTGAGGGCGCGGTCGTTGGCCAGCGGCAGCACGGTCTGCACCGAGCCTTTGCCGAAGCTGTCGGTGCCCATCAGCACACCGCGCTTCTGGTCTTGCAGGGCACCGGCGACGATCTCCGAAGCCGAGGCGCTGCCGCCGTTGATCAGCACCACCAGCGGTACGCCTTCACTGGCGTCGGCCGGGTCGGCCGAGAAGCGCAGCTCGGAGTTGGCGATGCGGCCCTTGGTGTAGACGATCAAGCCTTTGGTCAGGAAGTGGTCGGCCACTTCGACCGCCGACTGCAACACGCCGCCGGGGTTGTTGCGCAGGTCGAGCACGACCCCGCGCAGCTTCTTGCCGTTGTCCTTGCGCAGCTTGGCCAGGGCCTTGCCGACTTCTTCGCCGGTCTTGACCTGGAACTGGGTGATGCGGATATAACCGTAGCCGCTTTCCAGCAGCTGGCTCTTGACGCTCTTGACCTGAATGACCGCACGGGCGAGGGTCACGTCAAACGGCGTGCCGCCATCGCGGACCAGGGTCAGGGTGATCTTGTCGCCGATCTTGCCGCGCATCTTGTCGACCGCTTCGGTCATGCTCTGGCCACGGGTCGGCGCGCCGTTGATCTTGACGATCAGGTCGCCGGCTTCGATGCCGGCACGCGAGGCCGGGGTGTCGTCGATGGGCGAGACAACTTTGACGAAACCGTCTTCCATGCCCACTTCGATGCCAAGGCCGCCGAACTCGCCGCTGGTGCTTTCCTGCAGTTCCTGGAAGTCTTCCGGGCCGAGGTAGGCCGAGTGCGGGTCAAGGTTGCTGAGCATGCCCTTGATGGCGTTCTCCAGCAGGGTCTTGTCGTCCACCGGTTCGACATATGCCGCTTTGATGCGGTCCATGACTTCGGCAAAGGTGCGCAGCTCTTCCAGCGGCAGCGGCGACTTCGCCGTGGCCTCGGGAGCTGGCGTTGCGGCTGGCTTGGCCGGCTCGGCGGCATGAGCCAGGGGCGCGCCGATCGCCAGGGCGACGGTCAGGGCCAGTTGGGTGAGGCGAGGCGAGTGCAGCATGTCGAACGAACTCCTGATCCTGTTGGCGCTCCCGCAGGAGCCTCGGTGCAGCCACCGTAAATAAGTTGAAATGCCTAGCCACGGCACCATTGCGCCGGGTCGCTCGGGCGGCCCTGCTGACGAATGGCAAAGTACAGACCTGCGCTTTCCTGGCCACCGCTGTCACCCACGGTGGAAATGGCTTCCCCAGCCTTGACCACATCACCGGCGCTCTTGAGCAGGCGTTGATTGTGGCCATACAAGCTCAGATAGCCATTACCATGGTCGAGAATGACCAGAAGTCCAGCCCCACGCAACCAATCGGCAAATACCACTCGGCCGCCGTGCACTGCGCGAACCTGGGTGCCACTGCTGGCGCTGATCATCACACCATCCCATTTGGCGCGGGCATCACCACCACGGGCATCACCGAAGCGTGCCAGCAATCGACCATTGACTGGCCATGGAAGTTTGCCCCGCGCTGCAGAAAACGCACCGCCATAGCTGGCGCCATCGCCGGAAACCATCGGGCCGAGGGTGGTCAGGGCCTTTTTCGGTGGCTCGGCCGGCGCCTCGGCTGGGGCCTGGCGTGCGGCCAAGGCCTCCTGCTGGCGGCGTTGTTCGGCTTCACGCTGAGCGATCAGGGCTTTTTGCCGCGCCTCTTCAGCTTCGCGGGCCTGGCGCGCAAGGGTTTCTTCGATGGTCTTGAGCACCTTGCCCAGCTCGGCCTGGTCCTGCTCGCGGGCTTGCAGCTTCTGGTCGCGCTGCTTCAAGTCGCTGTTGAGCTTGGCCAATACCGCCTTGCGCTTGTCGCGCTCGGCTTCGAGCTCCTGCCGGCGGCTGTCGAGGTTGCCGCTCTGGGCGAGCAACTGCGCCTGCTGGCTGGCAATGTCCTTCTCGACATTGGCCAACTGACGCAGGGTCTCGTTGAACACGCGCAACTGCTCCATACGCGCCTTGCTCAGGTAATCGTAATAGGTGAGGGTGCGGGCAAATTTCTCTGGGTTCTGCTGGTTGAGCAGCAGTTTCAGGTATTCCTCGCGGCCGTTGTTCTGATAAGCCGAGCGGGCCTGACTGGCAATCAGGCCTTGTTGTTCAGTGCGGGCGGACTGGAGTTTTTTTTTCTCGGTATCAAGGCGCTCCAGTTCGCCCTCGGTCTTTTTTAGTTCTTGCTGCAGGGCCTCCACCTGCTTTTCCAGGTTACCGATGTCGGTTTCGGTGCTCTTCAGGTCTTTTTGCACACCGGATTTTTCTTCCTGGAGCTTGCCCAGCATCTTCTTGAGCTCGGCGATGTCCTGGCGGGTGGCATCCAGTTGTTGCTGGGTCTGTGCGCGCTCATCGGCAAAGGCCGGGCTGAGCAGGCATGACAGGGCGAGAAGGATCAGGGCGCGGAACATGGAGTGGGCGTACCAGGGATGGAGACTGGCCTAGTATGCCCGCCTGGGCCTGCAAACAAAACGCCCCGCGGCATCTGCAGCGGGGCGTTTGTCTGGAAACAGCGGTGTAGCGGGCGGTTTATTCGACCAGAATCGAAGTCCCGGTCATTTCTGCCGGGATTTCCAGGCCGAGCAAGGTCAGCATGGTCGGTGCTACATCGGCCAGCACGCCGCCTTTACGCACCTTGAGCTGGCGCTTGCCGACATAGATGAACGGCACGGGCTCGGTGGTGTGCGCGGTATGCGCCTGGCCGGTGCTCTCGTCTTCCATCTGCTCGACGTTGCCGTGGTCGGCGGTGATCAGTGCTTCGCCACCGACTTTGTCCAGGGCATCGACAATGCGCCCGACGCAGGTGTCGAGCGCCTCGACGGCTTTGACCGCAGCGGCAAACACGCCGGTATGGCCGACCATGTCGCCGTTGGCGTAGTTGACCACGATCACGTCGTAGCGCTGCTGCTCGATCGCTTCGACGATGCGGTCGGTGACCTCAGGCGCGTTCATCTCGGGCTGCAGGTCATAGGTAGCAACCTTGGGCGACGGGATGAGAATACGTTCTTCGCCTTCGAACGGCTCTTCGCGGCCACCGGAGAAGAAGAAGGTGACGTGAGCGTACTTCTCGGTTTCGGCAATCCGCAGTTGGGTCTTGCCGTTTTTTGCCAGGTATTCGCCAAGCACGTTGTCCAGGCTGGCCGGGGCGAAGGCTGCCGGCGCGGGGATCTTCGCCGAGTACTGGGTCAGGCCGATGAAGGCTGCCACTTTTGGCTGGCGGGTGCGGGCAAACTCGTTGAAGTCAGGCTCGACGAACACCCGCGACAGTTCGCGGGCGCGGTCGGCACGGAAGTTCATGAAGATCACCGCATCGCCATCTTCGACAGTGACCGCTTCGCCAATCCGCGTGGCCTTGACGAATTCATCGCTCTCGCCGCGCGCGTAGGCGGCCTCAAGCCCTTCCACGGCGCTAGCCGCAGTGTGGTCGGCACTGGAATCGACGATCAGGTTGTAGGCCGCAGCGACGCGGTCCCAGCGGTTGTCCCGGTCCATCGCAAAGTAGCGGCCGATGATGCTGGCGATGCGGCCCTTGCCCAGTTTGGCGAACGCTGCGTCGACCAGTTCGAGCGACGACTGCGCGCTGCGTGGCGGCGTGTCGCGGCCATCGAGAAACGCGTGCAGGTAGATCTTCTCGGCGCCGCGCTGCGCGGCCAGTTCGGCCATGGCGATCAGGTGATCCTGGTGGCTGTGTACGCCACCGTCGGAGAGCAGGCCGAGGATGTGCACGGCCTTACCGGCGCCGACAGCCTTGTCGACTGCATCGCAGAGCACCGGATTGGTGAAGAACTCGCCATCGCGGATGGCCTTGGTCACCCGGGTGAAGTCCTGGTACACCACGCGGCCAGCGCCGAGGTTCATGTGGCCGACTTCGGAGTTGCCCATCTGCCCGTCAGGCAGGCCGACGTCCATGCCCGAACCCGAGATCAAGCCGTTCGGCTGGGTAGCGCAAAGGCGATCGTAGACCGGCGTCTGCGCGGCAAGGATGGCGTTGTATTCGACGTGTTCGCTGTGCCCGAAACCATCAAGGATGATCAGGACCAGAGGCTTGGGGGTGTTCGTCATCAATCGCACTCACGGTTGCCAGAAGATGATAAAGACCCGATTTTAGGGCAAATGCGCCACCCCAGGCGAAAATTCATCGTGTTTGCCGACTGGCGCTGCAACGTTTGCAGATGAATGCTGCACGCCTGCCCGGCGGGCGGGCTTTGGTGGGCCTTGGCTGCTGTGTATACTGGCCGACATTTTCAATCGCGTGGAACACACCTGATGGTTGCTAACCTGATTACATTTGCCACAAACCACTTCATTCTGGTGGCGATTTTCTTTGTTCTGCTGATCCTGCTGTTGCTCAACGAAATCCGTCGTGGCGGCCAGAGCCTGAGCAACGGCCAGCTGACTGCACTGGTCAACGCCGACAAAGGCGTGGTGCTCGACATCCGCACCAGCAAGGAATTCGCGGCCGGCCACATCGTTGGCGCCCTGAACATCCCACAAGACAAGCTCGCCAGCCGTATGGCCGAGCTGGAAAAGCATAAAGACAAGACCCTGATCGTGGTCGACAGCATGGGTCAGCAATCCGGTACCCATTGCCGTGAACTGCTCAAAGCTGGTTACACCGCGGCCAAGCTCAGCGGTGGCATTTCCAGCTGGAAAGCCGATAACCTGCCCCTGGTGAAGTGATATGAAGCCCGTCATCGTCTATTCCAGCGACTACTGCCCGTTCTGCATCCGCGCCAAGCAACTGCTGCAAAGCAAAGGCGTGCCGTTCGAGGAAATCAAGGTCGACGGCAAGCCCCAGGTTCGCGCCGAAATGAGCCAGAAGGCCGGCCGTACCTCGGTACCGCAGATCTGGATCGGCAGCACCCACGTCGGTGGTTGCGATGACTTGTACGCCCTCGAGCGCGCGGGCAAGCTCGACAGCCTCCTCGCGGCCTGAGTCACACCGCATTCAACCCATTAGGATTAGGATCAGCCATGACTGAGCAACAGAACAACGGCGCTGCCACTGACGACAACGCAGCACAATTCTCCATGCAGCGTATCTACGTGCGCGATCTGTCTTTCGAAGCACCGAAGAGCCCGCAGATCTTCCGTCAGCAGTGGGAGCCGGCTGTTTCGCTGGACCTCAACACCCGTCAGAAAGCCCTCGAAGGCGACTTCCATGAAGTCGTGCTGACCCTGTCGGTGACCGTCAAGAACGGTGACGAAGTGGCTTTCATCGCGGAAGTGCAGCAGGCCGGTATCTTCCTGATCAAGAACCTTGACCCGGCTTCCATGAGCCACACCCTCGGCGCGTTCTGCCCGAACATCCTGTTCCCGTACGCTCGCGAAACCCTGGACAGCCTGGTAACCCGCGGCTCGTTCCCGGCGCTGATGCTGTCGCCAGTGAACTTCGACGCCCTGTACGCGCAGGAAATGGAGCGCATGCAGGCCGCTGGCGAAGCACCGTCGCTGCAATAAGCACGGCTGCCAGACCGAGAAAAGCGCCCTGTTGGGCGCTTTTTTTGTGGCTCAGACAAAGCCCTGCTGGCGCCAGGCCTCATATACCGTCACCGCCACGGTGTTGGACAGGTTCAGGCTGCGGCAGCCCGGGCGCATCGGCAGGCGCAGCTTCTGCTCGGCGGGCAGGGCGTCGAGTACTTCGGCCGGCAAGCCGCGGCTTTCCGGGCCGAACAGGAAGGCATCGCCTGGTTGGTAGGCAACCTCGTGAAACGGGTGCGAGCCCTTGGTGGTGAAGGCGAACAGACGCGGCTGGCCGAGGCTTTCCAGGCACGCCGCCAGGCTCTCGTGGCGCTTGAGCGTGGCATACTCGTGGTAGTCCAGCCCGGCCCGGCGCAGGCGCTTGTCGTCCAGCTCGAAGCTGATCGGCTCGATCAGGTGCAAGGCGCAGCCGCTGTTGGCACACAGGCGGATGATATTGCCGGTATTCGGCGGAATTTCTGGTTGAAAAAGGATGACGTGAAACATGCACGGCTCCAAGCGTGAAGATGACGAGCATTCTACCCCTGAACCGGATCAGCGTTCGAAAGCGTTCCCGCGGGTAATGCTGTCGCTGGCCATCGTCGGGGTGATGGTCGGCTTGATGATCGGCCGCCTGACCACGCCTGAAGAGCGTGTGCTGGAGCAGATCGGAGTAGTGCAGGGCGGGCTTGACCTGTGGTTCAACGAAGAGCCAAAGCTGCATGGCGAGAACGTCGAAGGTACGGTGGCGATTGTGTTCGAAGCGAAGGGCAAGGCGCAGCGCGGGCAACTGATGCTGGAGGAGAAGCCGGTCGGCTGGCGTTTGCAGAACAGCGACAAGGGCTTGCTGCTGACGGTGGTGGCCGCGCGCCCCCTGCAGGGCGAATGGAGCGCTGCAGAGGACGCGGGACGTTGGCGTGTGCAGGTGAGGCTGCACGAATAAAAGAGGGGATTCCCGGCCTGCCTGTACCGAGGTCCCCAGAACTTGCTCGACTTGCGAATAAAATAGGGGTCACCCGGCCTGCCTGTACCAGGGCCCCCGAAACTGGTTGTGCAATAGCTATTGCAGGGGGCGTGCCAGGTTTTCAAACGCTGTGTTTGTTAGGGTTTGCGGGTGATTAGGCCGGGATTTGATGTCGTTTGTGCCTTGCTGCGGTGCGTTGGGCACGATCTCGGTGCATGGTACAGACTGCGCCGATCCGCAACCGAGCGCGGTCCCTGTAGGAGCGGCCTTGCCGGGGCGCCGGACCGGTCGGAAAGGCCAGCGAAGCTGGCCCGGCGATTCTGTGGCGTTGTGCAGATCCTGGGGCCGCTACGCAGCCCTTTCCGACCGGTCCGGCGCCCCGGCAAGGCCGCTCCTAGAGGGGCGCGATGGACCGGTCGAAAAAGGCCGCTATGCGGCCCGGCGTGTATGGCGTCAAGCGTGGATCAATGATCGTCGCCGTCATCCTCATCGCCGCCGTCGATCTTCATCCCCAGTTCTTTGATCTTGCGGGTCAGGGTGTTACGCCCCCAACCCAGCAACACCGCAGCATCACGCCGACGCCCGGCGGTATGCTTGAGTGCGGTCTCGATCATGATCCGCTCGAAACTCGGCACCGCGCTGTCGAGCAGGTTGGACTGCCCCCGCGCCAACGCCTGATCCGCCCACTGGCGCAGTGCTTGCTCCCAGTTGGTCACCGGCGCAGCATCCTGCGGCAGGTTGAGCAGCTCCGGCGGCAGGTCACCCACCAGCACTTCGCGGCTAGAGGCCATTACCGTGATCCAGCGGCAGGTGTTCTCCAGCTGGCGCACGTTGCCCGGCCACGGCAGGTTGCGCATGAACTCTTCGGTCTCCGGCTTGAGCAGCTTTGGCTCGACCGACAGCTCTTGCGCCGCTCGGCCGAGGAAGTGCCTGGCGAGGGTGGGGATATCCTCACGGCGGTCGGACAGTCGCGGAATATGGATGCGGATCACGTTCAGGCGGTGGAACAAGTCCTCACGGAATTTGCCCGCCTGGACCAGGGTTTCCAGGTTCTGGTGCGTTGCGGCAATGATGCGTACATCGACCTTGACCGGGATATGCCCGCCCACGCGGTAGAACTCACCGTCAGCCAATACCCGCAGCAGGCGGGTCTGGGTGTCGGCTGGCATGTCGCCGATTTCGTCGAGGAACAACGTGCCGCCATCGGCCTGCTCGAAGCGGCCACGGCGCAGGTTGGCAGCGCCGGTGAAGGCGCCTTTCTCATGGCCGAACAGCTCTGACTCCATCAGATCCTTGGGGATCGCCGCCATGTTCAACGCAATGAACGGCGAAGCAGCCCTTGGGCTGTGACGGTGCAGGGCGTGGGCAACCAACTCTTTACCGGTACCCGACTCACCGTTGATCAACACGGTGATGTTGGAGTGGCTGAGGCGGCCGATGGCGCGGAATACTTCCTGCATCGCCGGCGCCTCGCCAATGATCTCCGGCGTGCGCGTCAGCGTCGGCGCGACATGCAGGCCTTGCTGCTCCTGAGCATGTTGGTTGGCCCGCTTGACCAGCGAGACCGCCTCGTCAACGTCGAACGGCTTGGGCAGGTACTCGAAAGCGCCGCCTTGATAGGAGGCTACCGCACTGTCCAGGTCCGAATGCGCGGTCATGATGATCACCGGCAAGCGCGGATGTTGTTCGCGAATCTGCGCCAGCAGGTCCAGGCCGCTGGCGCCAGGCATGCGGATGTCGGAAATGATCACGTCCGGCTGCTGCCGGGCCAGGCGACCCATGACTCCGTCAGCGCTGTCGAAGCTCTGGGTGGTCATGCCCTCCTGTTGCAGGGCTTTTTCCAGGACCCAGCGGATGGAGCGATCATCGTCGACGATCCACACGGTTTCACTTCGGCTCATGGGGCAGTGGCTCCTTGTTCCAGAGGCAGGAAGATCGAGAAGGTGGTGTGGCCGGCATGGCTCTCACACTCGATCAGGCCCTGGTGCTGGCTGATGATGTTCTGGGTAATGGCCAGGCCGAGGCCGGTACCGTCCGGGCGCCCGCTGACCATGGGATAGAAGAGGGTGTCCTGCAGTTCCGCCGGGATGCCGGGGCCGTTGTCGGTGATTTCGACGCGGGCTACCAGGCGATGACGGATGTGGCCAATGGTGAACTGGCGCACGGCGCGGCTGCGCAGGCTGATGCGGCCCAGGCGCAATTCGTTCTGGCTGCTGATCGCCTGCATTGCGTTGCGCACGATGTTAAGTACGGCCTGGATCATCTGCTCGCGGTCGATCAACACGTCCGGCAGGCTCGGGTCGTAATCACGCACCAAAGTGATGCAGCCTTGGCTTTCGGCCTCGACCAGGCTGCAGACGCGCTCCAGCACTTCGTGAATGTTGGTCATCGCCAGCGACGGCAGCTTGTTCGAGCCGAGCATGCGGTCGACCAGGTTACGCAGGCGGTCGGCTTCTTCGATGATCACGTTGGTGTAATCACGCAGGCCATCATTGGGTAGTTCACGGGCCAGCAACTGCGCCGCGCCACGAATGCCGCCGAGCGGATTCTTTATTTCATGGGCGAGGCCACGCACCAGCATCTTGGTGGTTTCCTGTTTGGACAGCTGGGCCTCTTCCTTGGTGATACGCAACAGCCGGTCACGCGGGTGCACCTCGAGCAGCAGCAAGGTCTGGCCTTGATGCAGGATCGGCGTAACCGCGTAATCGACGGTGATGCTTTGCCCGGTCAGCGAGGTCAGTTGCGCCTCGCGCTTGGTGAACGGGTGAGCCTGTTCAACGGCCTGGCGCAGTGAGTTGAGCGCCTCGGTCGACTCGGTGAACAGCTCGCTGATGAACTGCCCATGACTGCGCTGACCGCTGACCGCCAGCAGCATCTCCGCGGCCGGATTCATGTACTCCAGGCGCAGTTCGGCATTGAGCAGCAGGGTCGCTGTGGTCAGGTTGTCCAGGAGTAGACGGTGCTGCGCATCGCTGATGGTCATGGGGCGTCGTCGACCTCTTTTGGCACATGGGTCGCCCTTGGCTGAGCCAGGAGCGGGCGCGCTGGTGATCCGCGTGATGGTTTGAAAATGCAAGAAACAAACCAAGGCTCCGAAAAGAAGCGCAATTGCCGGAAAAAGCCCTGTTCATGCGCTATTGCAGGCCAAAAACTATCGATGAAACGATTCACTTGAACCATATTGGGCTGCATGGCAGAGCAGTAGGCCCCGCCATGCACCAATATAGAGCATCTTGGTCGCTTGCTCAGTCGCAGAGCTGTCCGGTGGCGCGGATCATGCCGGCACGGTGCAGTGCATCGCCTTGGCGTTGCGCCAACGCCAGGGCCAGCTTGCGCGCGCACTGGCGGCTGCGGGTTTGATCGAAAGACGCCAATTGGTGCAGCAGGTCTGTCTGCAGGCCGTCCAGCCGCGGGCGGATGATGCGTTGCAAGTCATGTCGTGGTAGTGCCGGCGCGGCTCCGGCGAGCTGCCATTGCGACAGCCGCGCATACTGCACCAGCTTGTTGGCCTCTATCTGATCGTCAAAGAACGCCGCTGCACGCGCAGGGTCAAGGCCATGGCCAGGCGCCGCGTTGCGCACGGCAGCAATGATGGCTTGTTCGCGCTCGGTTGCCTGGACGGGCTGGGCGTTATCCCATTTATGCAGCGCCACCACATCGGCCACGGCCAGTCGCCGCTCGACCAGGTCAAGCAGGGGTGAGAAGGCGGGGTCGTCAGAGGTGGCGCTGCAGCCGCTCAGGCCGAGGGCGCAGGCAAGGATAAAGGGGGCAAGGCGCATCGGCAGTCTCCTTTTCAGTGGAGGCTGGAAGTGTGCGGTGATGCTGAGGGTGCGCAAGTCGGACGCTTCTGAAAATCCAGTCTGGCGAAACGGAAAACGGCCTCCCGAGGGAGGCCGTCTTCAGTTGATGCCTAGCGACGACAGGCGTCGCTTACATCAGCAGCTGTAGTACAGCTCGTATTCCAGCGGGTGCACGAAGGTGCGCACCTTGATTTCTTCTTCGCTCTTCAGCTCGATGAAGGCATCGATGAAGTCGTCGGAGAACACGCCGCCCTTGGTCAGGAACGCACGGCCTTTATCCAGCTCTTCCAGAGCTTCTTTCAGGCTGCCGCAGACTTGCGGGATGTCCTTGGCTTCTTCTGGTGGCAGGTCGTAGAGGTTCTTGTCGGCAGCATCGCCTGGGTGAATCTTGTTCTGGATGCCGTCCAGGCCAGCCATCAGCAGGGCTGCGAAGGCCAGGTATGGGTTGGCCGACGGGTCCGGGAAGCGCGCTTCGATACGGCGAGCTTTCGGGCTGCTGACGTAAGGAATACGGATCGAGGCGGAACGGTTACGGGCCGAGTAGGCGAGCATTACCGGTGCTTCGAAACCTGGGACCAGACGCTTGTAGGAGTTGGTCGACGGGTTGGTGAAGCCGTTCAGTGCCTTACCGTGCTTGATGATGCCGCCGATGAAGTACAGGGCGGTATCGGACAGGCCGGCATAGCCTTCGCCAGCGAAGGTGTTCTTGCCGTCTTTCCAGATCGACATGTGCACGTGCATGCCCGAACCGTTGTCACCGTACAGTGGCTTCGGCATGAAGGTAGCGGTGCGGCCGTAAGCGTCGGCAACGTTGTGCACGACGTATTTCAGGGCCTGGACTTCGTCAGCTTTCTTCACCAGGGTGTTGAACTTGACGCCGATTTCGTTCTGACCGGCAGTCGCCACTTCGTGGTGGTGAACTTCAACGATCTGACCCATTTCTTCCAGTGCGTTGCACATGGCAGTACGGATTTCGTGGTCGTGGTCGAACGGAGGTACTGGGAAGTAGCCGCCTTTGACGCCTGGACGGTGGCCTTTGTTGCCGCCTTCGATGTCAGCACCGGTCATCCACGAGCCTTGCTCGGAGAAGATCTTGAACATCGAACCGGAGATGTCGGACTGGAACTTCACTTCGTCGAAGATGAAGAACTCAGGCTCTGGACCGGCGAACACGGTGTCACCCAGGCCAGTGCTCTTAAGGTACTCTTCAGCGCGCTTGGCGATCGCACGTGGGTCGCGATCGTAGCCGAGCATGCTCGACGGGTCGACGATGTCGCAGGTGATGATCAGGGTTGGCTCTTCGGTGAACGGGTCGAGCACAGCGGTATCGTCAACCGGCATCAGGATCATGTCGGAGGCTTCGATGCCTTTCCAGCCGGCAATCGACGAACCGTCGAACATCTTGCCGACTTCAAAGAAGTCTTCGTCCAGACCATCACGCGCCGGCATGGTCACGTGATGCTGAGTGCCTTTGGTGTCCGTGAAACGCAGATCAATCCACTTGACGTCATGATCTTTGATGAGTTGAACCGACTTCGACATGTTGTCCTCCGGAGGGTCTAGAGCGCGGTGGGCCGCTGCCCTGGAAAAAGGGTGTTGCTGGGCGCGGATAGTCGGCCAAGCTTACCTGCCTCACAAGAGAGCAAATTGCATGCCAGTGCCCGAAAATGGCGAGTCTGAGATAAAAGCGGGCGTTCAGGGGCACTTATTGGTAGTGGTCCGAGCAAAAGCGCACCTTTTAGATGCGGAAATTGCCAGCCGCGCACCAAATCAGTGCGCATCTTTGCGGGGGCGTTTTCTGGAACCTCTTCGCGGGTAAACCGGTTCCCACAGGGATAGCGGTGGAGTTGGGCTTTGCACCATCCTGTGGGAGCGGGTTCACCGGGACGCCGGATCGCCGCTAAAGAGCCGGCACAGGCGCGGCAAAATCAATCTCTTGCACTCATCTCAAACCTTTCTGTTCAAAAGTTGGTCAAATCCTGAGCAATTTCCGCTATAATTCGCGCCCCTCATTTTCGGCAGGCCCTGGGCGCGCTGTTTACCCATGAAACTCATCGTCAAAGTCTTCCCAGAAATCACCATCAAGAGCCGGCCGGTGCGCAAGCGCTTCATCCGTCAGCTCTCGAAGAACATCCGCAACGTGCTCAAGGATATCGACCCTGAGCTGAAGGTTGACGGTGTCTGGGATAATCTCGAAGTGGTCACCCGCATCGAAGACGAGAAGCTTCAGCGCGAGATCATCGACCGGCTGTCGTGCACGCCGGGGATCACTCATTTCCTTCAGGTAGAGGAATACCCGCTGGGCGACTTCGACGATATCGTCGAGAAGTGCAAGGCGCATTACGGCCATCTGCTGGCCGGCAAGCGCTTCGCCGTACGCTGCAAGCGTGGCGGCCACCACGACTTCACCTCGATGGATGTCGACCGTTATGTTGGCAGCCAGTTGCGCCAGCAGTGCGGCGCCGCCGGTATCGACCTGAAGAACCCGGAAATCAAGGTGCGGATGGAAATCCGCAATCAGCGCCTTTACGTCATCCACAATCAGCATCAAGGTATCGGCGGTTATCCGTTGGGCGCGTTGGAGCAGACTCTGGTGTTGATGTCCGGTGGTTTCGATTCCACCGTGGCTGCCTACCAGATGATGCGTCGCGGCCTGATGACCCACTTCTGCTTCTTCAACCTCGGCGGCCGTGCCCACGAGTTGGGGGTGATGGAAGTCGCTCACTACCTGTGGAAAAAATACGGCAGCAGCCAGCGCGTGCTGTTCATCAGCGTGCCGTTCGAAGAAGTGGTCGGCGAGATTCTCGGCAAGGTCGACAACAGCTACATGGGCGTCACCCTCAAGCGCATGATGCTGCGCGCAGCGGCCAACATCGCTGACCGCCTGCAGATCGACGCGCTGGTCACCGGTGAGGCGATTTCCCAGGTGTCGAGCCAGACCCTGCCCAACCTGACAGTGATCGACCAGGCCACTGACAAGCTGGTCCTGCGTCCGCTGTTGGCCAGCCACAAACAGGACATCATCGATACCGCTTATCAGATCGGCACAGCCGAGTTTGCCAAGCACATGCCAGAATACTGCGGCGTCATCTCGGTCAACCCGACTACCTGCGCCAAACCGCAGCGGGTTGTATATGAGGAGGCCCAGTTCGATATGCAGATCCTGGAGCGCGCGCTGGAACGTGCTCGCTTCATCTCGATCGACCATGTGATCGACGAACTGAGCCAGGACATTCAGATTGAAGAGGTGGCCGAGGCCACTCCAGGCCAGATCGTCATCGACATTCGTCACCCCGATGCGCAAGAGGATCAACCTCTGGTGATCGACGGTATCGAAGTCCAGACCATGCCTTTCTATGCCATCAACAGCCGCTTCAAGCAGCTCGATGGCAACCGTCAGTACCTACTTTATTGCGACAAGGGCGTCATGAGTCGCCTGCATGCGCATCATCTGCTCAGTGAGGGACAT
This sequence comes from Pseudomonas sp. BIGb0278, assembly GCF_024809895.1. NCBI lineage: Bacteria > Pseudomonadati > Pseudomonadota > Gammaproteobacteria > Pseudomonadales > Pseudomonadaceae > Pseudomonas > Pseudomonas sp. BIGb0278. Next base: position 325,100 of record NZ_JANUEL010000002.1, on the reverse strand, counting down.
GCCAATGTGCGTGTTTATCGTCCGGCATAAACTGCCAGGGCTGTATGGCGGCAGCATCCGCCATCGCCCTCCCGACCCGCGGGCCCGCTGAGCCTTTTACCTTCATATTGGCCGTCTAGAATGGGCGGCAACCGAATCCTCTGATCGAGATACATTTGTGATCGAAAATCTGCGTAACATCGCCATCATCGCCCACGTTGACCATGGTAAAACCACTCTGGTCGACAAACTCCTGCGTCAGTCGGGCACCCTGGAGCGTAACGAGCTCAATGACGAGCGCGTCATGGACTCCAACGACCAGGAGAAAGAGCGCGGTATTACCATTCTGGCGAAAAACACCGCCATCAACTGGAATGGCTACCACATCAACATCGTCGACACCCCCGGCCACGCCGACTTCGGTGGCGAAGTTGAGCGTGTAATGTCGATGGTCGACTCCGTGCTGCTGCTGGTCGATGCCCAAGACGGCCCTATGCCGCAAACTCGCTTCGTGACCAAAAAGGCATTCGAAGCTGGCCTCAAGCCAATCGTTGTAATCAACAAGGTTGACCGTCCGGGCGCGCGTCCTGATTGGGTTCTGGACCAGATCTTCGATCTGTTCGACAACCTCGGCGCTACCGACGAGCAGCTGGACTTCCAGGTCGTCTACGCCTCGGCCCTGAACGGCATTGCCGGTCTGGACCACACTGCCATGGCCGAAGACATGACCCCGCTGTACCAAGCGGTTGTCGACCACGTTCCACCACCTGCTGTTGACCGTGACGGCCCGTTCCAGATGCAGATCTCCGCTCTGGACTACAACAGCTTCCTCGGTGTTATCGGCGTTGGCCGTATCGCCCGTGGTCGCGTCAAGCCGAACACCCCGGTTGTTGCCATCGATACCGACGGCAAGAAGCGTAACGGCCGTATCCTGAAGCTGATGGGTCACCACGGTCTGCACCGTGTCGACGTTGAAGAAGCTGCCGCCGGCGACATCGTCTGCATCAGCGGTTTCGACGAGCTGTTCATCTCCGACACCCTGTGCGACCCGCTGACCGTCGAGGCGATGAAGCCTCTGACCGTCGACGAGCCAACCGTTTCCATGACCTTCCAGGTCAACGACTCGCCATTCTGCGGTAAAGAAGGCAAGTTCGTGACCTCGCGTAACATCAAGGATCGTCTGGACAAAGAGCTGCTGTACAACGTTGCACTGCGCGTTGAAGAAGGCGACTCGGCAGACAAGTTCAAGGTTTCCGGCCGTGGTGAGCTGCACCTGTCGGTACTGATCGAAACCATGCGTCGCGAAGGCTTCGAGCTGGCCCTGGGCCGTCCGGAAGTGATCATTCGTGAAGTCGACGGCGTCAAGCAAGAGCCGTTCGAAAACGTCACCATCGACATCCCAGAGGAAGCTCAGGGCAAGGTCATGGAAGAGATGGGCCTGCGTAAAGGCGACCTGAGCAACATGGTCCCGGATGGCAAAGGCCGTGTGCGTCTGGAATACAACATCCCTGCTCGTGGTCTGATCGGTTTCCGTAACCAGTTCCTGACCCTGACCAACGGTGCTGGCATCCTGACCTCGATCTTCGATCGCTACGCTCCAGTCAAGTCGGGCCACATGTCCGGCCGTCAGAACGGTGTACTGGTTTCGGTTGAAACCGGCAAGGCTCTGACCTACTCGCTGGAAACCCTGCAGGCGCGCGGCAAGCTGTTCGTCGAGCACGGTCAAGAGATCTACAACGGTCAGATCATCGGCCAGAACAGCCGCGACAACGACCTGGGTGTAAACCCAACCAAAGGCAAGAAGCTCGACAACATGCGTGCTTCGGGTAAAGACGAAACCATCGCTCTGGTTCCGCCAGTTCGCTTCACTCTGGAACAGGCTCTGGAATACATCCAGGAAGACGAGCTGTGCGAAGTCACGCCTAAGTCGATCCGTCTTCGCAAGAAGATCCTCGACGAAAGCGAGCGTACCCGCGCTGCCAAGAAAGCCAAGATCTGAGTCCAGATCTAGCTGAATGAAAACGCCCCCGGTCGAAAGGCCGGGGGCGTTTTTTTTGCAAGTTTCATAATTCGCTACGATGCACTGCTGAAGAATAGCGCTCGTCGTAGATGTGAGTTTCATAAAGCCATCAGCGACAATACCTCCCCCGCAGCCTATATTTCCCGCTGTGCAGCTCTCTTGTGCTGATTTAACTTCGGTCTTCACTTGTTATGTTTGATAAGGAGATTGAACTATGTCGGTTGTCATTGCGGGTGAACGTATTTGTGTGATTGATGATGGAATAACGGACGAAGAGCATACCAAGATCTTGAAACTGCTGACCGGCTCGCTTTGGCGATATGGCTGGCCCTATCCCTATTCACCTCTTGATCGTCCCTGCTGGCACAGCTTTATTGCAGGTACTCGCAGAGACGAGCTTGAAGATTGTGAGCTAGAGCTGCGGGCTCGACCTGATTGGGCATTTCTCGCGGATATCTGGGCGCGGATCAAAGCGGTGCACCTACCCTCGGCAAAGCTATTAGGTGTCTACGCCAATGGCCAAACAAGTAGTCAGGACGGTCCTATCCACCACGACAATACAGTCGAGCTGCCCGGCAAAACGGTCATGCTGTTCTGCAGTGAGTATTGGGCTACATGTTGGGGAGGAGAGCTGGTCTTTTACGATACTGCCAAAGAAAATATTATGCTGTCCGTGCAGCCCAAGCCGAAGAGAGTCGTAGTGTTCAATGGCGAGGTGCCGCATGGCGCGCGGGCGCCGGCAGCAAATTGCAACAGGCTGCGCATGAGCATCGCTTTCAAGACTCTGATCAGGGAGTAACGAACGATGTCGAAAAAATTCGAAATCATTCTGGGGTACGTCGATAAGCCCGTAGCGGTGGGCGGCGCAGCTGCCTCCCTTACGGATCAGTACAACACCGATAAGTCCGGGTTCTCCCTCGTCAACCAGACAGCACAAACCGGTGCTACAGTCGCGAGCGTGATCTCTATCGTAAAACTGACCGCGGGATTCACACCGTTTCTCAACATAAAAGCCAACACGCTTGCGGCGACGACGGTATTTCTAAAGATCACAGCTGAATACAAGACTAATCAAAAATTTGATAATGGAGATGTCCTGAGTCTTATTGGTAATGTTGCCGGGATTGTCGCAAGCATTACTTTGCTCGCCGGTGCAAGCGGTCCAGCACTTGTATTTACTGGCGTAGGTGTTACCGCAACTGCCGCGGGGATAGTGACCTCCGATGCGGTTAAAAATTTGTATCAATCTTTGATTTTGCCAGTTGTCGAAAAACATTTCGCCACAAATACGAATGCGGCATATCCAGATTATTGGGTGGCGCCGGATTTGGCACTTGTGTCGCTCGCGAAAATCAGCGCAAGCTATACGAGCCAAATTGCTGTCAGTCGCTGGGACCCTGACTCACATGAAGTAGGGCTGGGGCGTGACGATACCTATCCGTACGGAATAACCGCCGGCGGTGGGGGGTATTTCGAGCCCGGTGGAGACGGTGGCGTTATGATATTCCCGTTGCCGGAGTATCCAGGATGGAGCATTGACATCGGACCCATTCAGGTCATCGCGCCTGGTGGGGGTGGTGCTGGGCTTGATAGATATCACTAAGGGCCGGCGGTGCCGATGTGCCCGGCTTGAGTAAGGGGGGGCATTTGTACTCATTTTCCGAGTTCTTGCGATTATTAAAAGTGTCTCCTCCCTTGAGGTCCGCGGGAGCGCTTTCGGCTTGTTTAGTTACCATGCTTGCGTGCATTGCACTTTTTGTCAGTCAGCGTGAAGTGTACGTTGCCCCTGATATGTCTAAGTTGACAGCCCTCGAGGGGAGAGTCTCTGGTTATCCGAGCAGTTGGGAAGTTGATCGTTCGTTGATGCACTTCAGTGTAGCGTACACGCTTGATGGGAAACGGGAGGGAAAACGTATTTATACGCCCCATAAGCTGTACAAAGCCTCTGGCCTTCGGATCAATTCCAAGGTGGTGCTCGTGGCAGAACGCGTAAATGGTGGGAGCGTAGTGCGTGAGCTGGCTACGTTGGACGGTCGAGTTCTCTTCAATGATCGACTCTATCGACAGGTTGTGGATATGAACAACGCCTCGATAGAAGCGGCAGTCGTCATGGGTAGTGTGGTTGCACTACTGCCTGCCATAGGTGTGATAGTCATGGTGGTGCGTCATCGGCGCCAGCGTGTCTCGCAGAGCACGTTCGAAACATAGCGCCTTCACAGTCGCTCTGCTGGGGGTGAGCACCGGCGTTGCAGGCTGCTTTATGTGTACCTGGACCACAGAAAAAATGCCCCCTGTCAAAAGGCCGAGGCGTTTTTGTCTGAGGATTTTGGGGTCGCGCAGCGGCCCCAGATTTCAGTTTGGCGCTGCTGGCTTTCCGACCGCTCCAGCGCCGCAGCGAGCCGCTCAGGAGGGCGGCTTAGGTGGGAGAGACCGCGACGCAGCCCCGACCATCAGCGCCCGACCACCTTCGGTTTGTACGCGCAGAAGCCCGGCCGTGGGCCGACCTTGGGGTGGTTGCGGCAGGTATCGGGGCGCTTGTCATAAATGGTGCACAGGCGGCTCTTACGATCCAGATAGAGACAATCATCGTTGCTCATTCGGGTCAAGGTGAAGATCCCCGACTTCTGGTTGAACCGCTCGATGATGCCGTCCTTCTGCAGGCGCTTGGCAACGTTCTTGGCCGGCTCGTCCTTGTCGAAGTCATCGACCACGCCGATACGGATCAGGTCTTTGATCTTCACTTCCACCGGCAGCGTGCAGCAGGTCGAATGGCAGCCCCCGCACATATGGCTGGAGTAGCGCTGCCAGGTATCGAGGCGGTCGACTTCAGCCGCGGCAATCAAGGTCGGTTTCATAGTTATAAGGAGCGAATCACGGTGGAGGGGCGCGCGATGATACCGGAGTTGTTCAAATTGTGAACAACCTTTCGCCCGATTATGCTTGTCGGCATGAAAACTGCGAACAACAACTGCCAGCCCCTGTCGAAGGGTCTAGTCTGAACACTCTCCTGCCTTCGCCCACTTGCCCGAGGATGTCACATGTCTCAGCAACCCAAAGCACGTGACGTCGAGGTCACCGAGTTCCGTGCCGCTGTATTGGCCAAGCTGACCTACGCGGTCGGCAAGGACCCGGAGCACGCCTTTGATCACGACTGGTTCGAAGCCATTGCCCTGGCTGCGCGCGACCATATGGTCGATCACTGGATGGACCACACCCGGCAGGCCTACCGACGTAGCCAGAAACGCGTCTACTACCTTTCCCTCGAGTTTTTGATCGGCCGGCTGCTGTACGACAGCCTGAGCAACCTCGGCTACCTGGAAATCGCCCGCGAGGCGCTGGATGGCCTCGGTGTCGACCTTGATCGCATTCGTCTGCTGGAGCCGGACGCCGCGCTCGGCAATGGTGGCCTTGGCCGGCTGGCGGCGTGCTTCATGGAAAGCATGTCGACCCTGGGCATTGCCGCCCATGGCTACGGTATCCGCTACGAGCACGGCTTGTTCCGCCAGGCCGTGGTCGATGGCTGGCAGCAGGAGCAAACCGAGAACTGGCTGGATTTCGGCAACCCGTGGGAGTTCGAGCGGGCCGAGGTGATCTATCCGATCAGCTTTGGTGGTGGCGTCGAAACCGTTACGGCTGCCGACGGCCAGCAGCGGCAGATCTGGACCCCTGGCGAAACCGTGCGGGCGGTTGCCTACGATACGCCGGTAGTCGGCTGGCGCGGGTCCAGCGTCAACACCCTGCGCCTGTGGCGTGCACGCGCGCTGGAAGAGCTGCACCTGGAGCGCTTCAACGCCGGTGACCACCTGGGTGCAGTCGCCGAGGTGGCCCGCGCCGAGAGCATCTCGCGCGTGCTCTACCCAGCCGACAGCACCGAGGCGGGCCAGGAACTGCGCCTGCGCCAGGAGTACTTCTTTGTTTCCGCCTCGCTGCAAGACCTGCTGCGCCGGCACCTGAACATGCACAAGAGCTTGCTCAACCTGCCTGATGCGGCGGCGATCCAGCTCAACGACACCCACCCCTCGATTGCGGTGGCGGAGCTGATGCGCTTGCTGGTCGACCAGCATGAAATCCCATGGGACAAAGCCTGGGAAGTAACCGTCGGCACCCTGGCCTACACCAACCACACACTGTTGCCCGAAGCGCTGGAAACCTGGCCGGTGGCGCTGATGGAGCGCATGCTGCCGCGGCACATGCAGATCATCTATCTGATCAACGCCTATCATATCGATGCACTGCGGGCCAAAGGCCAACACGATTTCGACGTGTTGCGCGCGGTGTCGTTGATCGAAGAAGACAACGGCCGCCGCGTGCGCATGGGCAACCTGGCGTTTCTCGGTTCGCATAGTGTCAACGGCGTGTCCGCGCTGCACAGCAAGCTGATGAAGAGCACGGTGTTCGCCGAGCTGCACAAGCTCTACCCGGATCGGATCAACAACAAGACCAACGGCGTCACCTTCCGCCGCTGGCTGCACCAGGCTAACCCGCAGCTGACTGCGATGCTGATCGAGGCCCTCGGGCGCGAGGTGCTGGATGACGCCGAGGTGCGCCTCAAGGACCTTGAACCGTTCGCCGAGCAACCGGCGTTTCGCAAGCAGTTCGCTGCGCAGCGGCTGCACAGCAAGCGTGCCTTGGCGAGTATCATCCAGGACCGCGTCGGCGTGACGGTCAACCCCGAAGCGATGTTCGACGTACAGGTCAAGCGCATCCACGAGTACAAGCGCCAGCTGCTCAACCTGCTGCACACGGTGGCGCTGTATCAGGCAATTCGCGCCGAACCGAGCACCGACTGGGTGCCGCGGGTGAAGATCTTCGCCGGCAAGGCGGCCGCCAGCTATCACCAGGCCAAGCTGATCATCAAGCTGTCCAACGACATCGCCCGGGTGGTCAACAACGATCCGACCGTGCGCGGTCTGCTCAAGGTGGTATTCCTGCCCAACTACAACGTCAGCCTGGCCGAGAGCATCATCCCGGCGGCGGACTTGTCCGAGCAGATTTCCACCGCCGGCTATGAAGCGTCCGGCACCAGCAACATGAAGTTCGGCCTCAACGGCGCGCTGACCATCGGCACCCTGGACGGCGCCAACGTCGAGATGTGCGAGCAGGTCGGTGCAGAGAACATGTTCATCTTTGGGCTGACGGCGCAGCAGGTCGAGGCGCGCAAACGCGCGGGTGACTTTGGTGCCAGTGCAGCGGTGGCCGAGTCGCACCGCCTCAGCGATGTGCTGCACGCCATTCGCAGCGGGGTGTTCTCGCCGGATGACCCGTCGCGCTATACCCAGTTGATCGACTCGCTGATCGACCATGACCGCTTTCTGGTCTGCGCCGATTTCGACGCCTATTGGGACGCCCAGCGCAAGGTCGACGAGCTGTGGCATCAGCCGGAACAATGGTGGCGGATGGCGGTGCTCAATACCTCGCGGATGGGCTGGTTCTCGTCGGATCGGACCATCCGCGAGTACGCCACCGAGATCTGGAAAGCGTTGGATTGAGCTGACCATGGCAGGGCACCTGGCCGACCGCCGGCCGGTGCCGTGCTGAACTAGACTCCGGTTCGACCGTCTGATCGGCCAGGCGAGTGTGTTTGCTAGCTAGCCTTTACGCCAAACCATCGGCATTACTGTAAACTGCGAGGGTTTTTCACCCTCTTTCCCTTTCGGAGCCATACATGTCCCGCGTTACCCTGAGTCGCTATCTGATTGAGCAGACCCGCAGCAACAATACTCCTGCCGATCTGCGCTTCCTGATCGAGGTGGTGGCGCGCGCGTGCAAGGAAATCAGCCACCACGTGTCCAAAGGCGCCCTCGGCGGCGTGCTGGGCAGCATGGGCACCGAAAACGTACAGGGCGAAGTGCAGAAAAAGCTCGACGTGATTTCCAACGACATTCTGCTCGAAGCCAACGAGTGGGGTGGTCACCTGGCCGGCATGGCGTCCGAAGAAATGGACAACGCCTACCAGATCCCGGGTAAATACCCGAAGGGTGCCTACCTGCTGGTGTTCGACCCACTGGACGGCTCGTCGAACATCGATGTCAACGTTTCGGTCGGCACCATCTTCTCGGTTCTGCGCTGCCCGCAGGAATACCTGAGCCAGAACGAAACCCTCAACGAAAACGCCTTCCTCCAGCCTGGCACCGAGCAGGTCGCCGCCGGTTACGCGATCTATGGCCCGCAGACCATGCTGATCCTGACCCTGGGCAACGGCGTCAAAGGCTTCACCCTGGACCGCGAGCTGGGCAGCTTTGTCCTCACTCACGAGAACATCCAGGTGCCGGAGACCACTGCCGAGTTCGCTATCAACATGTCCAACCAGCGTCACTGGGAAGCGCCGATCCAGCGCTACGTCGGCGAGCTGCTGGCCGGTGAGACCGGGCCGTTGAAAAAGAACTACAACATGCGCTGGATCGCCTCGATGGTGGCTGATGTGCACCGCATCCTCACCCGTGGCGGTCTGTTCATGTACCCACGCGATTCGCGTGAGCCGAGCAAGCCAGGCAAGCTGCGCCTGATGTACGAGGCCAACCCGATGTCGTTCATCATCGAACAGGCCGGCGGCGCGGCCACCAACGGTGAGCAACGCATCCTCGACATCCAGCCGGACAGCCTGCACCAGCGCGTTTCGGTAATCCTCGGCTCGAAGCAAGAGGTCGAGCGCGTTACGGCCTACCACAAGGAATAAATCATGCTCGCACCTTGGCAGCCGTTGCTGGAGTGGTGGTTCGGTCCGGGCAAGAGCCCGCAGGCCGTGGCTGACGAGAAGAGCACGCTGTGGTTCGGCAAGCACCATGATGACGAGGCGCGCGAGCGTTTCGGCGCGCTGTGCGAGCAGGCCCTGGCGGGTGGTCTCGAAGACTGGCAGCAAAGCCCGCAGGGCTGGCTTGGCCTGATCCTGCTGCTCGATCAACTGCCGCGCATGATCTACCGCGACACGCCGCGCGCCTTTGAAGGTGACCGGCGCGCGCAGGTAGTGGCCATGCAGGGTTTGCAGCATGACTGGGATTACCAGTTGCTGCCGATCCAGCGGGTGTTCGTGCTGTTGGTGCTGGAACACGCCGAGGTGCTCGACTGGCAGCACCTTAGTGTCGAGCGCTATCGGCAGTTGCTGGACGAGCAACCGGAGGCCAACCGCCGCCTGTTCGAAGGCTTCCTTGACTACGCCGAGCAGCATCAGCGCGTGATCGAGCGCTTTGGCCGGTTCCCGCAGCGCAATCTGCTGCTGGACCGTCCGAGCACCGATGAAGAGATGGATTTCCTGCTCGAGCCGGGTTCACGGTTCTGATGCAGCGCTGAGCGGCTGCCCCATCTGCGTAGGCGAATGGGGCAGCACCCGGCTCAGATTCTGAAACTGCCAACCAACTGTTGCAACCGTTCGACCTGGTGTTCCAGGTCGTTGCAGGCACGCAAGGTGCTCTGCAGGTTGTGCACGCCTTCCTGATTCAGCGTATTGATCTCGCTGATGTCGAGATTGATCGACTCGACCACCGCCGTCTGCTCTTCGGTGGCGGTGGCAACCGACTGGTTCATGCCGTCGATCTCGCCGATGCGCTGGGTCACGCTGCCCAGGCGTTCACCGGCCTGGTTGGCAATCCCCACGCTGTGCTCGCTCTGCTGCTGGCTCTGGTTCATGGTGCTGACCGCCATCTGCGCGCCGGCCTGCAGCTCTTCGATCAAACGCTGTACCTGCTGCGCTGATTCCTGAGTGCGGTGGGCCAGACTGCGCACCTCATCGGCAACCACGGCAAAACCACGCCCGGCCTCGCCCGCGCGGGCGGCTTCGATGGCAGCGTTCAGCGCGAGCAGGTTGGTTTGCTGCGAAATGCCGGTGATCACATCGAGGATCTGGCCGATGTTGCTGGTGTGCGAATTGAGTGTCTGGATGTTCTCGCACGAGTCACTGATGCGCGCCGACAGCTGATGCATGGTGCTGATGGTTTGCCCGACCACCTGCTGGCCTTCTTCGGCCAGACCGCGCGCGGCGGTCGAATGCTGCGAGGCGAGCGCGGCGTTCTGGGCGATTTCATGGGCGGCGGCACCGAGCTGATTGATTGCAGCGGCAACGCTGCTGGTGCGGCTCGACTGCTGATCGGCGTTGTTGATCGAGGCGTTGGAGGCAGTCACCACCTGGCCGGCCACGGCATTCACCTGGCCGGTCGCCGAGGCCACTTCGCGGATCGACTCGTGGATACGCTCGACAAAGCGGTTGAACGACTGGGCAAGGCTGCCGAATTCGTCGTGAGCATGGATGGTCAGGCGCCGGGTCAGGTCGCCTTCGCCCTCGGCAATGTCACGCATGGCGCGGCCCATGGCATGCAGCGGCTGCATCAGCACGCGAATCAACAGGCCGAGCAAGGCAATGATGGCGATGATCGCGATCAGCGTCGCCACGGCTGCCGACGTGCGCAGCTCGCCGAGCATGGCGAAGGCGGCATCCTGGTCGAGCACCAGCGCGACATACCAGTCGACCGACGAGATGCCGTCGACGTGGGTGAAGTTGATGAACTGCTTGCGCCCGTCGAACTCGACTTCCTTCAGCCCGCTGCTGATCTGCGGCGTGTCGCCAGGGAACAGATCGGCGAGGGTTTTCAGGGCCAGCTCAGGCTTGGGGTGGATCATGATCTTGCCTTCGCCGTTGACGATGAAGGCATGGCCATTGCCATCGAAGTCCAGCGCGTTGATCAGCTTGCTGATGGTCTGCAGGTCGGTGTCGACGCCACTCACGCCGAGCAGGCGACCGCCCTGTTGCACCGGCGTGGCCAGGGTGATCACCAGCTTGCCAGCCGAGGCGGAAATGTACGGCTCGGTGACGATAGTCTGGTTGGCAGCAGTTGCCGCCTTGTACCAGCCACGCTGGCGCGGGTCGTAGTCGGCGGCGCGGTTGCCGGCGGGTACCGATTGCATGCTGCCGTCCTGGCCGCCGAAGTAGCTCAGCTGGAAGTTGTTGGCATACACCGGCAGTGCCAGGGCACGGTCCAGGCTCGGCTTGCCGGGGCCATCGACGGCCACTTGCTGGGCCAGGCTGTCGAGCACCTGCACGCGGCTGTCGAGCCAGTTGCGGATGTTGCCTGCAGTCAGGCTGCCCAGGTCCTGCAGCGACGTCTGCGTGTCGCTGCGCAGCGACTGGCGTTGCCGGTAGTCGTTGAACAGTACGAAGCAGGTGAAGGCGACCGCGACTACGAGGGCTGCGGCCAGCAGGATCTTGTGGCTGAACTTGAGATTTTTGGTCATGGCTGAGTCTGCGCGAATGCACGTCGAAGGGCAGGGGGTAGGGCAAGCTGCTGCTCCACTGCTCGTTGTGTCGACTTGTGCGGGTAAAACATGAGTCGTTGGCCGGTCAGACGACCAACGGCCGGCATTTAAGCGCTGCGGTCAGGGAACCACGGAGGCTTTTTGCTCTCCAAGGTCTCCACAGGCGCCTCGCCTGATGTCCGTGTCCAGGAGTGTCCCTTCATGTCGTTGCGTTCCCTCGCCCTGTTGTCGTTGTGCGTCGTGCTGACTGCGTGCAGCAAGATCAACCAGGAAAATTACTCCAAACTCAGCGCCGGCATGAACCGCGCGGCGGTCGAACAACTGCTGGGTACACCTACCGAGTGCTCGGGCGCGCTGGGCATGAGCAGTTGCACCTGGGGTGACCAGAACAGCTTTATCAGTGTGCAGTATGCAGCGGACAAAGTATTGATGTACTCCGGGCAGGGCCTTAAATGAGGCACGTGAGTCTGCTGCTTGGGCTGTGCCTGAGCCTGTTGCTGGGCGGCTGCGCCACGGGTAGCCATGACCCGTTGGCGCCGAAGACGGCAGGCGCCGTCGACCTCAAGCGCTATCAGGGCAAATGGTTCGAGCTGGCCCGCCTGCCGATGTACTTCCAGCGCGACTGCGCGCAGTCCGAGGCGCATTACAACGCCCGGCCTGATGGCAGCATCGGCGTGCTCAACCGTTGCCGCATGCTCGACGGCCAGTGGATCCGCGCCGAAGGCAGCGCCACGCCGCAGGAGGCCGGGCATACCGACAAGCTCTGGGTCGAGTTCGACAATTGGTTCACCCGCCTGGCGCCTGGTGTGGCCAAGGGCGAGTACTGGGTGTTGTATGTCGACTCGCGTTATCAGACCGCATTGGTCGGCAGCCCGGACCGCAAGTACCTGTGGGTCCTGTCGCGTACGCCGAGCCTGCCGGCCTGGGAGCGCGAGAGCCTGCTGGCCAAGGCGCGTCAGCAAGGCTACGACACCAATCGCCTGATCTGGCGCGTAGCCGACCGCGACATCGCCGCCGCACACTGAGCCCTCAGCCAAGCAACTGGCCGAGCACCTCGGCAAACGCTCGGTTGCTCTCGGCTTCCTGAGCATGGCGGCCCTGGCGCACCACCCACGCGCCGTTGACCATCACGTCGCGGATCTGGCGGTCGCCGCCGGCAAACAGCCAGCGGTTGAGAATGGCGTCGCCTTCGGCAGTAGCGATGTACGGGTCCTCACCGTCGAGCACCAGCCAGTCCGCGCGCTTGCCCACCGTCAACTCGCCGATCGGCTGCCCCAGGGCTTGCGCGCCACCGCTGAGCGCTGCGTCATAAAGGGTGCGGCCAACCATTGGCTGGTCGCTGCGATAGAGCCGATTGCGGCGCTGATCACGCAGTCGCTGGCCGTATTCGAGCCAGCGCAGTTCCTCGACCACGCTGAGTGACACGTGGCTGTCCGATCCAATCCCCATGCGCCCGCCCCGAGCCAGGTAGTCGACCGCGGGGAAGATGCCGTCGCCTAGGTTGGCCTCGGTGGTCAGGCACAAACCAGCTACCGCGCCGCTTTCGGCCATCGCTGCGACCTCGTCCGGCGCCGCGTGGGTGGCATGTACCAGACACCAGCGGCGGTCGACCTCGACGTTTTCATATAGCCATTGCAGCGGACGACGCCCGCTCCAGGCCAGGCAGTCGTCGACTTCCTTTTGCTGCTCAGCGATGTGAATGTGTACCGGGCAGTCCTGCTCGCCGCTGGCCAGCACCGTGGCAATCTGCTCGGGAGTGACCGCGCGCAGCGAGTGGAAGCACAAGCCCAGGCGCTGCGCCGGTTGTGCCGCTAGCACTGGCTTGAGCTGTTCGTGCAGGCGCAGGTATTGCTCGCTGCTATTGATAAAGCGGCGTTGGCTCTCGCTGGCGGGCTGGCCGCCGAATCCTGCGTGGCTGTACAGCACCGGCAACAACGTCAGGCCAATCCCGGCGGCGCTGGCGGCGGCACTGATGCACCGTGACAGCTCGGCGGGATCGGCATAGCGCTGGCCATCGCGATCGTGGTGCACGTAATGGAACTCGGCGACCGAGGTATAGCCGGCCTTGAGCATCTCGATGTAAAGCTGGCGGGCGATGACCTGCAGTTGTTCCGGGCTGATCTGGCCAACCATGCGGTACATCAGCTCGCGCCAGGTCCAGAAACTGTCGTTGGGGTTGCCTGCCACTTCTGCCAGGCCCGCCATGGCGCGCTGGAAGGCGTGCGAATGAAGGTTGGGCATGCCCGGCAGCAGCGGCCCGGCCAGGCGCTCGGCGCCGTCTGCCGAGGCATCGACCTGCAGGCTGGCAAGCTGGCCTTGGGCGTCGACCTCTAGACGGACGTTGCGCGCCCAACCGCTGGGGAGCAGGGCGCGCTCGGCAAAGTACACGGACATGTAAGCATCTTCCTGTTCTTGTTAGCTTGTATATACATATACAGGCGTTTGCCTGCCCGGTAAACTGCGGCAAGCTACTGCTCACTCAAACCGCACAAGGATCAAAGCCGTGCCGACACCTCCTGTCTCCGCGCTGGTTGCCCAGATGGGCGAAGGGCCGGCGCCGCTGTATGCCCGGGTCAAACAGATGATCGTCCAGCAGATCGAAAACGGCAGCTGGCCGCCGCATCACCGGGTGCCGTCCGAGAGCGAGCTGGTCAACCAGCTGGGTTTCAGCCGCATGACCATCAACCGCGCCCTGCGCGAGCTGACTGCTGACGGGTTGCTGGTGCGCATGCAGGGGGTCGGCACGTTCGTCGCCGAGCCCAAGAGCCGTTCCGCGCTGTTCGAGGTCAACAACATTGCCGACGAGATCGCCGGCCGTGGCCATCAGCATAGTTGCCAGGTGATCGTGCTGGGCGAAGAGGCCGCAGGTTCCGAGCGCGCCCTGGCGCTGGATATGCGCGAAGGCCAGCGAGTATTCCACTCGTTGATCGTGCATTACGAAAACGGCGTGCCGGTGCAGATCGAGGATCGCTACGTCAACGCCGCGATTGCCCCGGACTACCTCAAGCAGGACTTTACCCGGCAGACACCCTATGCCTACCTGTCGCAGGTGGCGCCACTGACTGAAGGCGAGCACGTGGTCGAGGCGATTCTGGCCGAGCCGGACGAGTGTCGCCTGCTGCAGATCGATGCCGGCGAGCCATGCCTGCTGATCCGCCGCCGCACCTGGTCGGGTCGCCAGCCGGTCACCGCCGCACGCCTGATTCACCCCGGTTCCCGCCATCGCCTGGAAGGACGCTTCAGCAAATGAGCCAGATGCAGTTGCTACACGCGGCGGATTACCCGCGCATGCCATGGAAGAACGGCGGCGGGTTTACCGAAGAGATCGCCCGCGATGCTGGCGATGGCCTGGATGGATTTGGCTGGCGCCTGTCGATTGCCGATATCGAAGAGTCGGGCGGCTTTTCCAGCTTTGCCGGGTACCAGCGGATCATCAGTGTGCTGCAGGGGGATGGCATGCGTCTGGTGGTCGACGGCCAGCTCAGCCGGCCGTTGCTGGCGTTCGATGCGTTTGCCTTCGGCGGCGAGAGCCAGGTTCAGTGCAAGCTGCTGGGCGGGATGATCCGCGACTTCAACCTGATCTACGCGCCGCAGCGCTATCGGGCGCGGTTGCAGTGGTTCGATGGCACCAGCCGCCTGTATAGCTCGTCGTCGACGCTGTTGCTGTTTGCCGCTGGTAGCCAGGTTGAAGTGCAGATGGCCGGGCGCGAGCTGCAGCGGCTTGGGTTGTATGACTGTTTGCGCCTGGAAGGCAACGACGGGTTGCTGGAGTTGGACGTGCAGGGGCGGTTTTGCCTGATTGAATTGATCACGGTTTGAGATTGCCGGGGCCGCTGCGCGACCCTTTCCGACCGGTCCGGCGCCCCGGCAAGGCCGCTCCTGCACAGACCGCGCACTAAGCTAATGCGCGGTTCCTGTAGGAGCGGCCTTGTGTCGCGAAAGGGGTGCGTAGCGCCCCCGGCTATCTAACGGCGAGCTCCGAATAATTTGGTTGTCCATGCTTGTACATACAAGTAAAGGTGTGTTTGTATATTACTCATCGACACCCCGCCGTCGGATGACCGCAAAGGACCTCTCCCGTGACTGACAACAACAAATACCGTGACGTAGAAATCCGTGCCCCACGTGGCAACAAGCTGACCGCCAAAAGCTGGCTGACCGAAGCGCCGCTGCGCATGCTGATGAACAACCTCGACCCACAAGTGGCCGAGAACCCCAAGGAGCTGGTGGTGTACGGCGGCATCGGCCGTGCTGCGCGCAACTGGGAGAGCTACGACAAGATCGTCGAGACCCTGACCCGCCTGGAAGACGACGAGACCCTGCTGGTCCAGTCGGGCAAGCCGGTGGGCGTGTTCAAGACCCACAGCAACGCCCCGCGCGTGCTGATCGCCAACTCCAACCTGGTGCCGCACTGGGCCAACTGGGAACACTTCAACGAACTGGATGCCAAGGGCCTGGCCATGTACGGCCAGATGACCGCAGGCAGCTGGATCTACATCGGCAGCCAGGGCATTGTCCAGGGCACCTATGAAACCTTCGTCGAGGCCGGCCGCCAGCATTACAACGGCAGCCTCAAAGGCAAGTGGGTGCTCACTGCAGGCCTTGGCGGCATGGGTGGCGCACAGCCGCTGGCCGCAACCCTGGCCGGTGCCTGCTCGCTGAACATCGAGTGCCAGCAGAGCCGCATCGACTTCCGCCTGAGCAGCCGTTATGTCGACGAACAGGCCAGCGACCTCGATGACGCCCTGGCGCGTATCGCCAAATACACCCAGGAGGGCAAGGCGATCTCGATTGCCCTGCTCGGCAACGCTGCCGAAATCCTGCCTGAGCTGGTCAAGCGTGGCGTGCGCCCGGACATGGTTACCGACCAGACCAGCGCCCACGACCCGCTCAACGGCTACCTGCCTGCTGGCTGGAGCTGGGAGCAGTACCGCGACCGTGCGCAGACCGACCCGGCGGCAGTGGTCAAGGCCGCCAAGCAGTCGATGGCGGTGCACGTCAAAGCCATGCTCGACTTCCAACAGCAAGGCGTGCCGACCTTCGACTACGGCAACAATATTCGCCAGATGGCCATGGAGGAGGGCGTCAGCAATGCCTTCGACTTCCCAGGCTTCGTCCCGGCCTATATCCGCCCGCTGTTCTGCCGCGGGGTCGGCCCGTTCCGCTGGGTGGCGCTGTCGGGTGACGCCGAGGACATCTACAAGACCGATGCCAAGGTCAAAGAGCTGATCGCCGACGATGCCCATCTGCACCGTTGGCTGGACATGGCCCGTGAGCGCATCAGCTTCCAGGGTCTGCCGGCGCGGATCTGCTGGGTTGGCCTGGGCCAGCGTGCCAAGCTCGGCCTGGCCTTCAACGAGATGGTCCGCAGCGGTGAGTTGTCGGCACCGATCGTGATTGGCCGCGACCACCTCGACTCTGGTTCGGTGTCCAGCCCCAACCGCGAAACCGAATCGATGCAGGATGGCTCCGACGCCGTGTCCGACTGGCCGCTGCTCAACGCCTTGCTCAACACCGCGAGCGGCGCGACCTGGGTGTCGCTGCACCACGGCGGCGGCGTTGGCATGGGCTTCTCGCAGCACTCGGGTATGGTCATCGTCTGTGATGGCAGCGATGAAGCTGCCGAGCGTATTGCTCGCGTCTTGACCAACGACCCGGGCACCGGCGTCATGCGCCACGCCGATGCGGGCTACCAGATCGCCGTTGACTGCGCCAACCAGCAGGGCCTCGATCTGCCGATGATCAACGGCTGATCAGCCGCCGCCGACAACGCCGATACTGAATAACAAGAAGGGGCCTGCGGGCCCCGCCAATGGAGTAGCGAAGTGACCGAACTGACCCTCAAGCCCGGTACCCTGACCCTGGCCCAGCTGCGCGCCATTCATGCCGCACCCGTCAAGCTGCGCCTGGACGACAGCGCGGGCCCGGCGATCGATGCCAGCGTCGCTTGTGTCGAGCAGATTCTCGCCGAAGACCGCACCGCCTACGGCATCAACACCGGTTTCGGTCTGCTGGCCTCGACCCGCATCGCCCGTGAAGACCTCGAGAACCTGCAGCGTTCACTGGTGTTGTCGCACGCCGCAGGCATCGGCGCGCCGCTGGACGACGCTTTGGTGCGGCTGATCATGGTGCTCAAGATCAACAGCCTCAGTCGTGGTTTCTCCGGCATTCGGCGCAAGGTCATCGATGCGCTGATCAGCCTGGTCAACGCCGAAGTCTATCCGCACATTCCGCTGAAAGGCTCGGTCGGCGCCTCCGGCGACCTCGCGCCGCTGGCGCACATGTCACTGGTGCTGCTCGGCGAGGGCAAGGCCCGTTACAAGGGGCAGTGGCTGGAA
The DNA here is from genome assembly GCF_024809895.1 of Pseudomonas sp. BIGb0278. NCBI lineage: Bacteria > Pseudomonadati > Pseudomonadota > Gammaproteobacteria > Pseudomonadales > Pseudomonadaceae > Pseudomonas > Pseudomonas sp. BIGb0278. The sequence continues at coordinate 307,520 of NZ_JANUEL010000002.1, read as the reverse complement.
GCTAACGAAGCACTGGCTGTGGCCGGCCTCGAACCGCTGACCCTGGCCGCCAAAGAGGGCCTGGCCCTGCTCAACGGCACCCAGGCGTCTACCGCTTATGCCCTGCGCGGCTTGTTCCACGCTGAAGACCTGTTTGCCGCCGCGATCACCTGCGGCGGCCTAACCGTCGAAGCCGCGCTGGGCTCGCGCTCGCCGTTCGATGCGCGCATCCATGAAGTGCGCGGCCAGCGCGGCCAGATTGACGCCGCGGCCTGCTACCGTGACCTGCTCGGTGACTCGACCGAAGTGTCGCGCTCCCACGAAAACTGCGGCAAGGTCCAGGACCCGTACTCGCTGCGCTGCCAGCCACAGGTGATGGGCGCTTGCCTGACCCAGTTGCGTCAGGCCGCGGAAGTGCTGGCGATCGAATCCAACGCTGTCTCCGACAACCCGCTGGTGTTCGCCGCCGAAGGTGATGTGATTTCCGGTGGCAACTTCCACGCCGAGCCGGTGGCCATGGCCGCTGACAACCTGGCCCTGGCGATTGCCGAGATCGGTTCGCTGAGCGAGCGTCGCATTTCGCTGATGATGGACAAGCACATGTCCCAGCTGCCGCCGTTCCTCGTCGAAAACGGTGGGGTCAACTCCGGTTTCATGATCGCCCAGGTCACCGCCGCAGCCTTGGCCAGTGAGAACAAGGCGCTGTCGCACCCACACAGCGTCGACAGCCTGCCGACCTCGGCCAACCAGGAAGACCACGTGTCGATGGCGCCGGCAGCAGGCAAGCGCCTGTGGGAAATGGCCGAGAACACGCGTGGCGTGCTTGCCATCGAATGGCTCGGTGCCTGCCAGGGCCTGGACCTGCGCAAGGGCCTGAAAACCTCGGCCAAGCTGGAGCAGGCGCGCCGCGCCCTGCGTGCCAAGGTTGCCCACTACGAGCGTGACCGGTTCTTCTCGCCGGATATTGAAATGGCCAGCGCGCTGCTGGCCGAAGGTACGCTGACCGGGTTGTTGCCGGCTGGAGTATTGCCAAGCCTGTGAAAAGCTGGGGGCCTGCTGCGCAGGCCTTCGCGGGTGAACCCGCTCCCACAGGATTTGCAGCGCCGCCGTAACCTGTGGGAGCGGGTTCACCCGCGAAGGGCCGCAAAGCGGCCCCCAACGCGCTAATCCGTCCATAAAAATAAAAGGGACGCAGCATGCAACAATCTCAAGGTCTAAAACGCGGGCTGACGTCCCGCCACATCCGTTTCATGGCGCTCGGCTCGGCGATCGGCACCGGGCTGTTCTATGGCTCTGCCTCAGCCATCCAGATGGCCGGCCCAGCGGTACTGCTGGCCTACCTGATCGGTGGCGCCGCCGTGTTCATGGTCATGCGCGCGCTCGGCGAAATGGCCGTGCACAACCCGGTCGCCGGCTCCTTTGGCCAATACGCCAGTACCTACCTGGGGCCGATGTCCGGCTTTGTGCTGGGCTGGACCTACGCCTTCGAGATGATCATTGTCTGTATCGCCGACGTGACCGCCTTCGGTATCTACATGGGCTTCTGGTTCCCTGAAGTGGCGCGTTGGATCTGGGTGCTGGGCATCGTCTTCCTGATCGGCGGGCTCAACCTGTGCAACGTCAAAGTGTTCGGCGAGATGGAATTCTGGCTGTCGCTGCTCAAGGTCGGCGCGATTGTCGCGATGATCCTCGCCGGGCTTGGCATCATGGCCTTCGGCATGGGCCAGGTCGGTAGTGGCTCGGCGGTCGGCGTGAGCAACCTGTTCGAGCATGGCGGCTTCATGCCCAACGGCATTGCCGGGGTGATCGCCTCGTTTGCCGTGGTGATGTTCGCTTTTGGCGGTATCGAAATCATCGGTATCACTGCTGGCGAAGCGAAAGACCCGCAGCGGGTCATCCCCAAGGCAATCAACGCCGTGCCGCTGCGTATCCTGCTGTTCTACGTGCTGACTCTGTTTGTGCTGATGAGCCTGTACCCATGGCCGCAGATCGGCAGCCAAGGCAGCCCGTTCGTGCAGATATTCAGCAACCTTGGCATCGGTTCGGCTGCTGCTGTGCTTAACGTAGTGGTGATTTCTGCGGCAGTGTCGGCGATCAACAGCGACATCTTCGGTGCCGGGCGCATGATGTACGGCCTGGCCCAGCAGGGCCATGCCCCGCGTGGCTTCGCCCAGCTGTCCAAACACGGTGTGCCGTGGCTGACGGTGGTAGTGATGGGCGCGGCGCTGCTGATCGGCGTGGTGCTCAACTATCTGATCCCGGAGAACGTGTTCCTGCTGATCGCCTCGATCGCCACTTTCGCCACGGTCTGGGTCTGGCTGATGATCCTGCTCACTCAAGTGGCGATGCGCCGCAGCATGAGCCGTGAGGAAGCAGCCAAACTGAAGTTCCCGGTACCGTTCTGGCCCTATGGGCCGGCCCTGGCGATTGCCTTCATGGTGTTCATCTTTGGTGTGCTCGGCTACTTCCCGGATACTCAGGCAGCGTTGCTGGTCGGGGTGGTGTGGGTGGTGTTTCTGGTCGCGTCCTACCTGCTCTGGTGCAAGCCGCGTGCAGGTCAGGGTCAGTTGGCCGAGCAGCAGGCCGAGCTGCACCGCTAGTAACGGAGGAAGTGTATGGCAACGTTATGGCAGCACTGCCATGTGGCAAGCATGGTCGGCGGCAGCTATTCGATCATCGAGGATGCGGCGATCATCACCCGCGCCGGTCTGATCGAATGGATCGGCCCACGCGCCGAGCTGGCGCCACAGGCCGACCTGGAGACGGTCGATCTGGGCGGTGCCTGGGTCACCCCGGGGCTGATCGACTGCCACACCCATGCGGTGTTTGGCGGTAACCGCAGTGGCGAGTTCGAGCAGCGTTTGCAGGGTGTCAGCTATGCCGAGATTGCCGCCCAGGGCGGCGGCATTGCCAGCACCGTGCGCGCCACTCGCGCGGCCAGCGAAGAGCAGCTGCTGGCCAGCGCCCGGCAGCGGGTCGAAGCGTTGATGCGCGATGGGGTGACCACCCTTGAGATCAAGTCAGGCTACGGCCTGGACCTGGTCAACGAACGCAAGATGTTGCGCGTCGCTCGGCGTCTGGGCGAAGCGCTGCCGCTGACCGTGCGCAGCACCTGCCTGGCTGCCCATGCGCTGCCGCCGGAATATGCCGGGCGCGCCGATGACTACATCCAGCATATCTGCGACGAGCTGCTGCCAGCGTTGGCCGGCGAAGGCCTGGTCGATGCGGTCGATGCCTTCTGCGAACACCTGGCGTTCTCGCCGGCGCAGGTCGAGCGGGTGTTCATCAAGGCCCGCGAACTGGGCTTGCCGGTCAAGCTGCATGCCGAGCAGTTGTCATCGCTGCACGGCTCCAGCCTGGCTGCCCGTTATCAGGCGCTGTCGGCCGATCACCTGGAGTTCATGACCGAAGACGACGCCATTGCCATGGCCGCGGCGGGCACCGTCGCGGTGCTGCTGCCGGGCGCGTTCTACTTCCTGCGCGAAACCCAGCTGCCACCGATGGACGCGCTGCGTCGGCACGGGGTGAAGATCGCTCTGGCCAGCGACCTCAACCCTGGCACCTCGCCTGGCCTGTCGCTGCGGCTGATGCTCAACATGGGCTGCACGCTGTTCCGCATGACCCCTGAAGAGGCGTTGGCCGGGGTTACCGCGCATGCCGCCACGGCACTGGGCCTGGGCAGCACTCACGGCACGCTGGAAGCCGGCAAGGTCGCCGACTTTGTCGCCTGGCAGATCGATCGCCCGGCCGACCTCGCGTACTGGCTGGGCGGCGACTTGCCCAAGCGGGTAGTGCGCGGCGGTGTGCAATCAACTTTTTGAGCGAGGCCTCATGGACAACGTATTGAGCTTTCACCAAGGCCGCCTGCCGCTGCTGATCAGCATGCCCCACGCCGGCCTCGGTTTGACCGCCGCCGTGCGCGACGGCCTGGTCGAACAGGCGCGCAGCTTGCCCGATACCGACTGGCATATCCCACGGCTGTATGACTTCGCCCGTGAACTGGGTGCCAGCGTGGTCGCCGCGGAGTACTCGCGGTTCGTCATCGACCTCAATCGGCCAGAAGATGACCAGCCGTTGTATGCCGGGGCCACCACCGGGCTGTTTCCGGCCACCCTGTTCGACGGCGAGCCGCTGTTCGTTGCCGGCCTTGCGCCGTCTGCGGCGCAGCGGGCGGAGTATCTCGAGCAGATCTGGCGCCCCTACCACGACACCCTGCGCGGGGAACTGGCGCGTCTGCGTGAAGAGTTCGGCTATGCACTGCTGTGGGATGCGCATTCGATCCGCTCGCACATCCCGCACCTGTTCGACGGCAAGCTGCCGGACTTCAACTTCGGTACCTTCAATGGCGCCAGTTGCGACGCGGCACTGGCCGAGCAACTGCAGCGCACCTGCGCCCAGGCGCCGGGCTACAGCCATGTGCTCAATGGACGCTTCAAGGGCGGGCACATCACTCGTCACTACGGCGCCCCGGCCCAACACGTGCATGCCGTGCAGCTGGAGCTGGCGCAGAGCACCTACATGAACGAAACCGAGCCGTTCGCCTATCGTGAAGACCTGGCCCAGCCTACTCAGGCAGTGCTGCGCCAGTTGCTCGAAGTGATGCTTGCGTGGGGGCAGGCGCGGTACGCGCGCTAGACGCGCACGGCACAGGGCTGTGCAGTTGCTCGAGACCAGGCAGGCGCAGGCTTCACTCGGGCGCGGACGCCTGGTAAGCCTGCACTCCAGCGGCGGCGTCGCGCCGCAGGTATTTCAGATTGCCGTGCTGGTCGTGCACGTTGATGACGATGTTGTAGCCCTGCGCTACGGCGGCTTGCTGGGCCGCATCGGCCATCAGCATGGCGCTGCGCAGCTCCAGGCGCGGGTCGTCGGAAGCAGCGAACGCAGCAGGCGCGAGCAACGCCAGCAGGGCGACATGCAGGATTTTCTTAGGGTGTTTCCGGCTGTTGAAAGAGCGGGTCGCTATCCTAAAGGCGGTAGCACTGCGCAGGTGACGCAGACTGTTAGCGTGCGTTGCCGATGCGCCCTGACATGATTCGGGTTTATGATGGCGGCAGCCGAAGAATAGCCCTTCATGGAGTGCGCAATGCAGACCCTGTACCCGCAGATCAAACCTTACGCCCGTCACGATCTGGCCGTGCAAGCGCCGCATGTGCTGTATGTCGACGAGAGCGGTTCGCCAGAAGGTCTGCCGGTGGTGTTCATCCACGGTGGTCCGGGTGCCGGCTGCGATGCGCAGAGCCGCTGCTATTTCGACCCGAACCTGTACCGCATCATTACCTTCGATCAGCGCGGCTGTGGCCGCTCCACCCCGCACGCCAGCCTGGAAAACAACACCACCTGGGACCTGGTCGAGGACATGGAGCGTATTCGCGAGCACCTGGGCATCGACAAATGGGTGCTGTTCGGCGGCTCATGGGGCTCGACCTTGGCCCTGGCCTACGCACAGAAGCACCCCGAGCGCGTGCACGGGCTGATCCTGCGCGGCATCTTTCTCGCCCGCGCCCAGGAGATCCGCTGGTTCTACCAGGAAGGCGCCAGCCGGCTGTTCCCTGACTACTGGCAGGACTACATCGCACCGATCCCGCACGACGAGCGTGGCGATCTGGTCACGGCCTTCCACAAGCGCCTGACCGGCAACGATCAGATCGCGCAGATGCACGCCGCCAAGGCCTGGTCGACCTGGGAAGGCCGCACCGCCACCCTGCGGCCCAATCCGCTGGTGGTCGATCGCTTCTCCGAGCCGCAGCGTGCACTGTCGATTGCCCGTATCGAATGCCACTATTTCACCAACGATGCCTTCCTCGAACCCGATCAGCTGATCCGCGACATGCCCCGCATCGCCCACCTGCCGGCGGTTATCGTGCATGGCCGCTATGATGTGATCTGCCCGCTGGACAACGCCTGGGAGCTGCACCAGGCCTGGCCCAACAGCGAGCTGAAAGTGATCCGCGACGCCGGCCACGCCGCGTCCGAGCCGGGTATCACCGACGCGCTGGTGCGCGCCGCCGACCAGATGGCCCGGCGCTTGCTGGACCTGCCGTTGGAAGAAGCGTGAAGGCCCTGCTGCAGCGCGTGCAGAACGCCCGCGTCGAAGTTGCCGGCGAAGTGGTCGGTGCGGTCGAGCAGGGCTTGCTGGTATTGGTGGCGGTCGAGCCTGCAGATACGCGCGAGCATGCCGACAAACTGTTGCACAAGCTGCTTAACTACCGGGTGTTCAGTGATGCCGATGGCAAGATGAACCTGTCGCTGAAGGACATTGGCGGCGGCTTGCTGCTGGTGTCGCAGTTCACCCTGGCGGCCGATACCCGCAGTGGCATGCGCCCGGGCTTCTCGACCGCCGCGCCACCTGCACTTGGCGCTGAATTGTTCGAGTATCTGATGGGGCAGGCGCGGGCGTCACACGACGATGTAGCCAGTGGCCGTTTTGGCGCCGACATGCAGGTCCATCTGGTCAATGATGGCCCCGTAACATTTATGTTACAAATCTGAGGCGAAATAACCGCTTGTTTGTACAAAACAAGAGGGTTTTGACGATAAATAGTTGTTGCCGCCTGATGCGTTGTCACGCGGCCTGCTAGATAATCGCGCGGCTGTAGGGACCTGCGTTCGCAGGTTCGTTGTACCAAGACTTGAGGACTGTCTGGAGCCGTTTGGGGAATCATTGAGCCCTTACGGGGTCCGAACAGTGCTCGCCAACCCGGCATTTGTAGCTGGCCGTTGGTTTCATGATCTGTTTTCGGCGAGGGTTGCTCGTGATTGTAAGTCCCCGTAATGCACCAAAGATCCCCGGCAATCGGTTGCGTACCGCCCTGGCGGCTGGCGTGGCCTTGGTCGGCCTGCTGAGCGCGGGTCAGCTGTGGGCATTCAACCTTGACGATGTCGCCGCCAAGGCGAAGGATCTGGCCGGTCAGAAGTACGAAGCACCGAAGAGCAATCTGCCGACGGTGTTCCGTGACATGAAGTACGCCGACTACCAGAAGATCCGCTTCCTCCAGGAAAAGGCCGAGTGGGCTCAGGACAAGACCCCGTTCAAGCTGTCGTTCTATCACCAGGGCATGCACTTCGACACGCCGGTGAAAATCAACGAAGTCACTGCCTCCAAGGTTGAAGAGATCAAGTACGACGCCAGTCGTTTCGATTTCGGCGACGTGCCGCACGACGCCAAGACCGTGGAAAACCTCGGCTATGCCGGTTTCCGCGTGCTCTACCCGATCAACAAGGCTGACAAGCAAGACGAAATCATGACCTTGCTTGGCGCCAGCTACTTCCGCGTAGTCGGTAAGGGCCACGCCTACGGCCTTTCTGCGCGTGGCCTGGCCATCGACACCGCGCTGCCGTCGGGTGAGGAATTCCCGCGTTTTACCGAATTCTGGGTCGAGAAGCCCAAGCCTGCCGACAAGCACCTGGTGATCTACGCCCTGCTTGATTCGCCGCGCTCCACCGGTGCCTACAAGCTGACCGTACGCCCGGGCAACGACACCATCGTCGACGTCAAATCGCGCATCTACCTGCGTGACCACGTCAGCCGTCTGGGCGTTGCACCGCTGACCAGCATGTATCTGTTCGGCCCTAACCAGCCGTCCAAAGTGCTCAACTACCGCCCAGCCCTGCACGACTCCGAAGGCCTGGCGATCCATGCAGCCAATGGTGAATGGCTGTGGCGTCCGCTGAACAACCCGCGCCACCTGGCCGTGAGCAACTTCAGCGTGGAAAACCCGCGTGGTTTCGGCCTGATGCAGCGCCACCGCGCCTTCAGCGACTATGAAGACCTCGACGACAACTACCAGAAGCGTCCAAGCGCCTGGATCGAGCCGCAAGGCGACTGGGGCAAGGGCACTGTCGATCTGGTCGAGATTCCGACCGCTGATGAAACCAACGACAACATCGTTGCCTTCTGGAGCCCGGAAACCCTGCCTGAGCCAGGCCAGTCAGCGGATTACAACTATCGCCTGCACTGGACCATCGACGAGGCCAAGTTCCAGGCCCCTGATCTGGGTTGGGTCAAGCAGACCCTGCGTTCCACCGGTGACGTCAAGCAGTCCAACCTGATCCGTCAACCGGATGGCAGCGTAGCCTTCCTGGTCGATTTCGCAGGTCCCGTGCTTGCCGCTCTGCCTGAAGACAGCACCGTGCGCAGCCAGATCAGCGTTGGCGACAATGCCGAGGTGGTCGAGAACAACCTGCGCTACAACCCGGAAACCAAAGGCTGGCGCCTGACCCTGCGGTTGAAGATCCAGGATCCGAAGAAGTCCACCGAGATGCGTGCAGCGCTGCTGCAGGACGTCCCGGTAGAAGCGCCAAAACCGGCCAAGGACAGCAAGCATGCCAAGGCTGCGGCCAAGCATGCCAAGGCTGAAAAGCCTGCCGAGCAACCTGCTGCAGACGCGGCAGCCACCCCTGCGGCCCCGGCCACCACCGAGAAAGTGTTGACCGAGACCTGGACCTATCAGTTGCCTGCCGATGAGTAATTCGAACCTACGGCCAGTCTCGGTTGCCGAGTATCTGGCCCACCTGCCCCTGAGTGACGAGCAGCGCGCGCAACTGGCCGACTGCAACTCATTCAGCGAGCTGCACCAGCGTCTGGCGGCCGATCCGGCCGCCGGCTCTGCCGAGGCGTCGGTGGCTGCCCGCCTGACCGTCGGCAGTGCCGGCGAAATGGAAGAGGCCGAGATGCTCGGCGTTGACAGCAATGGCAACCTGAGCCTGAAGATCGCTCCGCCGATCACTCGCACCCGGGTGTTGCCAGAGCCATGGCGGACCAATGTGCTGGTGCGCATGTGGCGGCGCATGACCGGCCGCCCCAACGCCCCGCAACCACCCCAGCGCGAGCTGCCGGCGGCACGCTGGCGCTGGGTCGGCTCGATGCGCCGTTACATCCTGCTGACCTTGATGCTCGGCCAGACGATTGTTGCTGGCTGGTACATGAAGGGCATCCTGCCGTACCAGGGCTGGTCGTTCGTCGACCTTGACGAAGTGTTCAGCCAACCGCTGTGGGACACCGTGGTGCAGGTCTGGCCGTATGCCTTGCAGACCTCGATCCTGATCCTCTTCGGCATTCTCTTCTGTTGGGTTTCGGCCGGCTTCTGGACCGCCTTGATGGGCTTCCTGGAGCTGCTCACCGGGCGCGACAAGTACAAGATTTCCGGCAGCAGTGCCGGCAACGAGCCGATCGATGCCCAGGCGCGTACTGCGCTGGTCATGCCGATCTGCAACGAAGACGTGCCGCGGGTATTCGCCGGCCTGCGCGCGACCTTCGAGTCGGTCGCCGCCTCGGGCAACCTCGACCGCTTCGACTTCTTTGTACTCAGCGACTCCAACGATCCGGATATCGCCGTGGCCGAGCAACAGGCCTGGCTTGAAGTGTGCCGCGAGGCCAAAGGCTTTGGCCGGATCTTCTATCGCCGCCGCCGCCGCCGCGTCAAACGCAAGAGTGGCAACCTCGACGACTTCTGCCGTCGCTGGGGCAGCGAGTACAAGTACATGGTCGTGCTTGACGCGGACAGCGTCATGAGCGGTGAATGCCTGAGCAGCCTGGTGCGCCTGATGGAGGCCAACCCGGACGCCGGTATCATCCAGACCGCGCCCAAGGCGTCGGGCATGGACACCCTGTATGCGCGTCTGCAGCAGTTCGCTACCCGCGTGTACGGCCCGCTGTTCACCGCTGGCCTGCACTTCTGGCAGCTGGGCGAATCGCACTACTGGGGGCACAACGCGATCATCCGCATGAAGCCCTTTATCGAGCACTGCGCGCTGGCGCCGTTGCCGGGTAAAGGTGCCTTTGCCGGCGCGATCCTCTCCCACGACTTCGTCGAAGCAGCGCTGATGCGCCGTGCCGGCTGGGGTGTGTGGATTGCCTATGACCTGGACGGCAGCTACGAAGAATTGCCACCCAACCTGCTCGACGAGCTCAAGCGTGACCGTCGCTGGTGCCACGGCAACCTGATGAACTTCCGCCTGTTCCTGGTAAAAGGCATGCACCCGGTGCACCGCGCGGTGTTCCTGACCGGGGTGATGTCGTACCTGTCCGCGCCGTTGTGGTTCTTCTTCCTGGTGCTGTCGACGGCGTTGCTGGCGACCAACACCTTGATGGAGCCGCAATACTTCGTTGAGCCGTTCCAGCTGTACCCGCTGTGGCCGCAATGGCACCCGGAGAAGGCCATTGCGCTGTTCTCCACCACGGTGGTGTTGCTGTTCCTGCCCAAGCTTTTGAGCATCATCCTGATCTGGGCCAAGGGCGCTACCGAATTCGGTGGGCGCTTCAAGGTGACCGTGTCGATGCTGATCGAGATGCTGTTCTCGATGCTGCTGGCGCCGGTACGGATGATCTTCCACACCCGCTTCGTGCTTGCCGCGTTCCTCGGCTGGGCAGCGACCTGGAACTCGCCGCAGCGTGATGACGACTCCACGCCGTGGAGCGAAGCGGTGCGTCGGCATGGTCCGCAGACCCTGCTCGGTGTGGCCTGGACGGTGCTGGTAGCCTGGCTCAACCCAAGCTTCCTGTGGTGGCTGGTGCCGATTGTTGGTTCGCTGATGCTGTCGATTCCGGTATCGGTGATTTCCAGCCGCGTGGGCCTCGGTCTGCGCGCCAAGGACGAGAAGCTGTTCCTGATTCCTGAGGAATACGCCACGCCAACCGAGCTGCTCGCCACTGACCAGTACACCCACGAGAACCGTTGGCATGCATTGAACGACGGCTTCGTGCGGGCTGTGGTCGACCCGCGGCAGAATGCGCTTGCCTGCGCCATGGGCACTGCCCGGCATGGCCAGTCGGCGGCGATCGAGGCACTGCGTGAAGAGCGCATCGCCAAGGCGCTGGAAGTCGGCCCGGCCGCGCTGGATGGCAATACGCGCCTGGCGCTGTTGAGCGACCCGGTCGCGCTGTCGCGTCTGCACGAGCGGGTCTGGGCCGGCGAACATGCAGCCTGGATCGACGCCTGGCGCAGTTCGATCAACAGCGATCCGCATTCGCCGTTGTTGCCGTTGCATCCCGAGGGTGATGGGCAGCCGACGTTGGTCGGCGCCTGATACAACCCTGAGGGCCGCGCTGCGGCCCTTTTCGCGACACAAGGCCGCTCCTACAGGTACAGCGCGATCCCGTGTAGGAGCGGCCTTGTGTCGCGAAAAGGGCGCAGAGCGCCCTCCAGGGCCCCCGAGATACCCATTCTTTTTGGCCAACAAAGTCCCCCCCAGCTCTAGGTCCCGAGCCGCGCATGCGTTAGCATCGCTTCCGGTATTCCGAGCAGGCCAGTACGGCCGTGCCAACAATAAGATTCGTACTCTTTCTTTGCTAGGGGACTTGGTGATGATGAAGAAATACCTGTCGCGACTGCTGGTCGGCGTCACGGCGCTGGTCGCGGTGACTGCGGCCCAGGCCGGCGCCATCGACGATGCGGTCAAGAGCGGCACCCTGCGGGTCGGTATGGACCCCACCTACATGCCGTTCCAGATGACCAACAAGCGTGGCGAGATCATCGGCTTTGAAGTCGATATCCTCAAAGCCATGGCCAAGTCCATGGGCGTCAAGCTGGAGACCGTCTCCACCGCCTACGACGGCATCATCCCTGCTCTCCTGACCAACAAGTTCGACATGATCGGCAGCGGCATGACCCTGACTCAGGAACGCAACCTGCGCCTGAACTTCAGCGAACCGTTCATCGTGGTCGGCCAGACCCTGCTGATCCGCAAGGAGCTGGCGGGCGAGATCAAGTCGTACAAGGACCTGAACAGCGACAAGTACCGCATCACCTCCAAGCTCGGCACCACCGGCGAGATGGTTTCCAAGAAGCTCATCAGCAAAGCCAAGTACCACGGCTATGACAACGAGCAGGAAGCGGTCATGGACGTGGTCAACGGCAAGGCCGATGCCTTTGTCTACGACGCCCCTTACAACGTGGTGGCGGTCGAGAAGGCCGGCGCTGGCAAGCTGCTGTTCCTCGAAGAACCCTTCACCTACGAGCCACTGGCATTCGGCTTGAAGAAAGGCGACTACGACAGCATCAACTTCATCAACAACTTCCTGCACCAGATCAAGCACGACGGCACCTATGATCGGATCCACGACAAGTGGTTCAAGAACAAGGACTGGCTCAAGGAAATGGAATAAGGGCCCAGGCCACAAGCCCAGGCTTTGACCCCCGACGCGCAGGCAAACCCTGCGCGTTCGCATTTACGGAAGTACCCACGTGATCAAACACAAGAAAGCCCAGTGGCCCTGGCACGGGCTGACCGCGCTGGTGCTGGTCGGTCTGGCCATCAGCCTGTACCTCGCCACGTCGATGATGGCCTACGAGTGGCGCTGGAACCGCGTCCCGCAGTATTTCGCCTACCAGGCTGAAGAAGCCCAGCGCGCCGCCAGCTATGGCACGGTTGCCGAGATCGTAGTCCAGGGCGACAACGCACGCGTTACCCTCAAGGGTGAAGACGGCGAGCAGCAAGTACTGGACGTGGTCAAAGACAGCCTGCAACTGAGCCGCGGCGATGACGTTGCCGAAGGCGACCAGATCGGTGTCACCCGCCATTGGGCGGCCGGGCCGTTGGCCTGGGGCCTGTGGACCACGCTGTGGCTGTCGGTTGTGTCCGGGGCGCTGGGCCTGGTGATCGGCCTGTTTGCCGGGCTGTGCCGGTTGTCCAACAACCCGACCCTGCGCGATCTGTCGACGGTCTACGTCGAGCTGGTACGCGGCACGCCATTACTGGTGCAGATATTCATCTTCTATTTCTTCATCGGCACGGTGCTCAACCTCTCGCGCGAGTTCGCCGGGGTGGCCGCGCTGGCGCTGTTCACCGGCGCCTACGTGGCCGAGATCGTGCGTGCCGGGGTGCAGTCGATTGCCCGTGGGCAGAACGAAGCCGCGCGCTCGCTGGGCCTGAATGCCAGCCAGTCGATGCGCCATGTGATCCTGCCGCAAGCGTTCAAGCGGGTGTTGCCGCCGCTGGCCGGGCAGTTCATCAGCCTGGTCAAGGACACCTCGCTGGTCTCGGTGATCGCCATCACCGAACTGACCAAGAGCGGGCGCGAGGCGATCACCACCTCGTTCTCGACCTTTGAAATCTGGTTCTGCGTGGCAGGGCTGTACCTGCTGATCAACCTGCCGCTGTCGCACCTCGCCAGCCGGCTCGAGCGGAGGCTTGCGCAAAGTGATTGAAGTCCGTGATCTGTTGAAAGTATTCGACACCCGCGGCCAGATGGTGCGCGCGGTGGATAACGTCAGTACCGGTGTAGCCAAGGGCGAAGTGGTGGTAGTACTGGGCCCGTCGGGCTCGGGCAAGTCGACCTTCCTGCGCTGCCTGAACGGCCTTGAGCACTTCGATGCCGGCCACGTGTCGATCAACGGCATACCGCTGGCCGACCCGAAAACCGACATCAATGCTTATCGCCGCGAAGTCGGCATGGTCTTCCAGCACTTCAACCTGTTCCCGCATATGACCGTGCTGGAGAATCTGTGCCTGGCGCAAAAGGTCGTGCGCAAACGCAACAAGGCCGAGCGTGAGGCCAAGGCACGGGCGTTGCTGGACAAGGTCGGGATTGCCGAAAAGGCCAACGAATTCCCGTCGCGGCTGTCCGGTGGCCAGCAGCAGCGCGTGGCGATTGCCCGCGCATTGGCGATGGAGCCGAAGGTGATGCTGTTCGACGAGCCGACCTCGGCGCTCGACCCGGAAATGGTCGGCGAGGTACTCGACGTGATGAAGACCTTGGCCAAAGAAGGCATGACCATGGTCTGCGTGACCCACGAAATGGGCTTTGCCCGCGAAGTGGCCGACCGCGTGCTGTTTTTCGATCATGGCAAGTTGCTGGAAGATTCGGCACCGGCGGCGTTCTTTGACTCGCCTAAAGACCCGCGCGCTCAGGCTTTCCTGCGCCAGGTGCTGTAAGTGCAGGGTCCGTCGCCAGCCGGACTGGCGACGGGCTCGGGTTACAGGCTGAAGCGACCGACCATGCTGCGCAGTTGCCGGCCCAGCTGCTCCAGCTCGCCGCTTGAGGCGGCGGTCTGCTCACTCGCCGCGCTGGTCTGATCGGACACATCACGTACGCTCAGCACGCTGCGGTTGATCTGCTCGGCGACCACGCTTTGCTCCTCGCTGGCAGTGGCGATCTGCTGGTTCATACCCTGAATATTGGACACCGTCTGGGTGATCTGGCCCAAGGCATCGCCGGCTTTGCGGCTCAGCTCGACGCTGCGCTCGGTGAGCTGCTTGCTGTCGTCGAGCAGTTGCGTGACCTGATCGGTACCGCTGTGCAGGTTGTCGATCAACTGTTCGATCTCTTCGGTCGACTGCTGGGTTCGTTGCGCCAGGCCGCGTACTTCGTCGGCAACCACGGCAAAGCCACGGCCCGCCTCGCCAGCTCGCGCTGCTTCGATGGCGGCGTTCAAGGCCAGCAGGTTGGTCTGGACCGATACTGACTTGATCACATCCAGAATACTGCCGATGCGCTGGCTCTCTGCCGCGAGGTGGTGCATGGCCTCCAGGCAGTGGTCCATCTGCGCGGCCAACTGCTCGATCTCAGCCACGGCCAGGGTCACTACCGCATCTCCCTGTTGCGCCTGCTGATCGGCACTGGTGGCCGCCTGTGCAGCGTGCTCGGCGTTCTGCGCGACCTCCTGCACAGTGGCGCTCATCTGGTTCATGGCCGTGGCGACCTGGTCGGTATCCTCCTTCTGCTGGTTGATCCGTGCCTTGGTGTCCTGGCTGGCGACAGCCAGTTGCGAGGCAGCGCTGGAGAGCTGGCCGACGCCCTGATCGATGCCGCCGATCAGCTCGCGCAGGCTCACGGTCATGTCGCGCATGCTGGCCTGCAGCTGGCCCAGCTCGTCGCGCCGCTCAACCGTGTCCAGTTGGCTGAGGTCGCCGCGGGCAATACGCGCGGCCTGGGCCAGGGTCTGGCGCAGGGGCTGGATGATCTGGCCGGTGATCAACCAGGCGGCGATTACCCCGACCACCAAGGCCAACAAGGCGACGCTGGTCAGCAGCGAGCGGTCTTCAACCGCCTCATGGTCGCGCTGCTCGATCTTCTGCTTGGCCAGGGCAACGCTGGCGGCGCTCAGCTGGTCGCCGAGTTTCTCCATGTTGTCGTGCAGTTGCTCCACCTCGATCGCAGCGCTGCGGTACTGCTCGAGGCTGCTGCGATAGCGCGCCAGCTCGGTGCCTGGCCGCTCCCTCAGGGCGCGCGGCAGGCCCAACGGTGCAAGGGCACCGCGCAATTGCGCAAGCGTACTGTCGGCGGCGGCCAACGCCGAGTCGCCGACCTTGGCGAAGGCCTCCAGCGGCGAGTAGGTATAGGCCGGCAGCAGGCTTTGCTGGTTGGCACCCTCGACATGCCGCGAAAAGCTGTCCATTAGGCTGATCAGGTTGCTCTGTTGGCCATCGGCCGAGAGCTTGAGCAGGGTCTGGTTCTGCAACTCGTCGATGGCCTCACCCAGCGTGTGTTCCTGCTGCTGCATACCGACGCGCAACTGGCCGCGTTTGGCCACGGCTTGCTGGAGCAGGCCGAAGTCTTCGCGCAGGCGCTTGAGCTGATCCAGTTTTTGCGTGAGCAGCTTGCGTGACTGGTCGACTGAGCTGCGTTGCTGGAGGGTGGCGAGCATGCTCTCGAGCTGCTCGATGATGGCACTGATGCGCGTCCTGCTGGTCTCGTCAGCGAGCACCCGGTAGGTGATCCGCTCTGCGCGCAAGTCCTTGCTCAAGTCATTGATACGGGTGATTTCGCTGAGCTGTTGCGAGCGACTGATGGCGCCGTCGAGGGCGTTCCAGCCACTTATTGTGGTGGCCAGGGTAAGCAGCAGCACCACGCTGAAGCCCAGCGCCAACTTGAGCCTGACGCTCAGGTTGCCGAGCGTGCGATTGATAAAGCCGAACATGGCATACCTCCGTCCATTCAAGATGACCACGGACTGTGGCCATGCCTGCTCATCGGCGCGGAGGTTGTAGGACTTGACCTGCAAATCCTGTAGGAAAGTTCACTGCGAGGCCTAGGAAAATTCCTAAGCCGTACGCAGTTCGGCTGCTCTTCTAGAGCCGGAAGCGCCCCACCAGACCCTGCAGGTGGGTGCCCAGGCGCGCCAGCTCGACGCTGGAGCTGGCGGTCTCTTCACTGGCTGCCGAGGTTTGGTCGGAGATATCGCGCACGTTCATCACGCTGCGGTTGATCTCTTCGGCGACCGCGCTCTGCTGCTCGGCGGCAGTGGCAATCTGCTGGTTCATGGCCTGGATCGACGACACCGTGCGGGTGATCGTCTCCAGTGAACCGCCAGCACGGCGGGTCAGCTCGACGCTGCTCTCGGTCAGGTCGCGGCTGGCGTCCATCACGCTGGCTACACGCTGAGTACCGCTCTGCAGGCCGGCGATCAGCGCTTCGATCTCTTCGGTCGACTGCTGTGTGCGCTGGGCCAGGCTGCGCACTTCGTCGGCTACTACCGCAAAGCCGCGCCCGGCCTCACCGGCGCGGGCGGCCTCGATGGCGGCGTTGAGGGCGAGCAGGTTGGTCTGCTGAGCCACTGCCTTGATCACATCGAGCACGCTGCCGATCTTGTCGCTTTCGCCCTTGAGCTGATTCATCGCTTCGCTGGAGTTGTTCACCTCGCTGGCCAGACGCTCGATCTGAGCGATGGCTTCGCCGACCACGCGATCACCTTCACGGGCCTGCTGGTCGGCTGCCAGGGCCGCCTCGGAGGCCTGTTCGGCGTTGCGCGCAACCTCATGCACGGTGGCGGCCATCTCGTTCATGGCGGTGGCGACCTGATCGGTCTCGACCTTTTGATTATTGACCCCGGCGCTGGTCTGCTCGGTGACTGCCGACAGCTCTTCAGCCGCACTGGCGATCTGGGTGACGCCGTCGCCGATACCGCCGATCAACTCGCGCAGGCTCACGGTCATGCGCTGCATGCTGGCCTGCAACTGGCCGAGTTCATCGCGACGGTCGATCTGCAGGTTCTGGCTGAGGTCGCCGCTGGCTACCCGTTCGGCTGCGGTCAGGGTGTAGCGCAGTGGCACAACAATCTGGCGGGTGATGGCCCATGCCGCGATCAGGCCGAGCAACAGGGCCAACGCGGTGGCGCCGGCGAGCACGGTCTTGGCTTGCTGGGTGCCTTGGTCGCGCACCTCGGTTTGCGAACTGCTCATCTGCTTGCTGGTGTCGATCAGCACAGCGCCTTGCTCGGTCATGCGCTGCAGTGCCTGCTCGGCGGCGGTCTGGGCACTGGCAAACTGATTGACCGCATCGCGGTAGGCGGCCAGCGCTGTGGAGGCGTCATCCAGGCCCGCGGCATATTCAGCCGGCAGCTTGGTCGGCAGCGCGTTGAGCACGGCCAAGGCCTGGTCGATGGCCGTCAGAGCGGTCTGTTGGAATTCAGGTTTACCGCTGTAGGTGTAACCGCGCACCTGGAAGCGTGCCTGCTGCAGCAGGGCGCTGACCTCGACCGCGTGTTGGTACTGGTTGACATCGCCGGCCGCTAGCAGGCGCTGCTGGACCTGGCTGATCAGCGCAGCGGCCTTGTCGGCACTGTCGCCGAGCACGCTGCGGCTGGCATCGCGTCGCTGGCCGGCCTGGCGGATGTCAGCAAAGGCTTGCTGGTATTGACGCACCGCCTCACGTTGCTGCTCCAGGCGCTGTAGGTCGGCAGGTTGCTCAATTTGGCCGAGCATCAATTGCACCTGACGGTCCAGGTTGCCCAAGGCTGTTTCCAGCGCGGCGACGCCTTTCTCGTCGCGGTCACGCTCATATTGCTGGCGAGCGATGCGCAGTTCCTGGGTGTACTGATGGATCACCGAGATGTTGCCCAGCGTGTCACCGCGCGAGGTAACGCCGTTGATGCCGGACCAGCCGGTCAAGGTGATTGCCAGGGTCAGCAACAGGACCAGGCCAAAACCAAAGCCGAGCTTGCGGCTGACACTCATATTTCCCAGAGACTGGGCAACCCACTGGAACATGTTCGACTCCCCCGGCGTTGGCGCTGCAGATTTTTTCTTGTGCTGCTCAGGGCATCGGCCTTGGCTGGGGAAACTTGACGGAAAAGTTCTGACCGATCAGTCAGAAAATGCGCGAGAGCAGGGCAGTGACGGCAGTCTCGACCCGCAGGATGCGTGCACCCAACTGCACCGGTTGCAGGCCTGCCTTGGCCAGCAAGTCGACTTCATAGGGGATCCAGCCGCCTTCCGGGCCGATTGCCAGGGTGACCGGCTGCTGCACGGCGCGAGGGCAGGCCGGGTAGTCGCCGGGGTGGCCGACCAGACCCAAGGTGTCGGCGGCGATGGCCGGTAGCCGGTCTTCGACGAACGGCTTGAAGCGCTTCTCGATGATGATTTCCGGCAGCACCGTGTCGCGCGCCTGTTCCAGGCCGAGGATAAGGTTTTCGCGGATTGCCTCGGGGGTGAGAAACGGCGTTTGCCAGAAGCTCTTCTCGACCTTGTAGCTGTTGAGCAGGATCAGCCGTGGCACGCCGAGGGTGGCGATGGTCTGGAACAGCCGGCGGAGCATCTTCGGCCGCGGTACGGCGAGGATCAGGGTCAACGGCAGCTTGGCCGGTGGCTGCTGATCAAAGCTGACCTGCAGCTCCGCCTCGTGCCCCTCCAGGCGAACCACGCTGGCTTGCCCCATCAGCCCGTTTATCTGACCCACGCGCAGGTTGTCGCCCACTGCAACGCGATGAATCTCCTGCATGTGGGTGAAGCGCCGATCAGCCAGCACGACGCGGTCGGCCGCGATGAAGTCGGCCTGTTCAAGCAGCAGCAGGTTCATGGCTGGGTCGCTGGCGGCTGGTCTTCCGGATCGTCGGCAGCGGGTTCATCGAGCGGGCCACGCTTGCGGATCAGGCCACCACAGAGCACGCCGATTTCGAACAGCAACCACATCGGTACGGCCAGCAGGGTCTGCGAAAAGATATCCGGCGGAGTCAGGACCATGCCGACCACGAAGCAACCGATGATCACGTAGGGGCGGATCTTGCGCAGGTATTTGACGTCGACCACGCCGATCCACACCAGCAATACCACAGCCACCGGGATCTCGAAGGCCACGCCAAAGGCGAAGAACAAGGTCATGACGAAGTCGAGGTAGCTGGCGATGTCGGTCATCATCGACACCCCTTCCGGGGTGGCGCTGGCGAAGAAGCCGAAGATCAGCGGGAATACCAGGAAGTAGGCGAAAGCCATGCCGGCATAGAACAGCACGATGCTCGACACCAGCAGCGGGATCGCTATGCGTTTCTCATGGCGATACAGGCCCGGTGCGATGAAACCCCAGATCTGGTGGAGGATCACCGGGATCGCCAGGAACAGCGAAACGATCATGGTCAGCTTGAACGGCGTCAGGAACGGCGAGGCCACGTCAGTGGCGATCATCGTCGCGTTGGCCGGCAGGTGGTCGCGCAGCGGCGCCGAGACCAGGGTGTAGATCTGCTGGGCAAACGAGAACAGCCCGGCAAAGATCAGGAAGATCACCGCGATACAGCGCAGCAGGCGTGTCCGCAGTTCGGTCAGGTGCGAGACCAGCGGCATCGGCTGGTCGTGGTCCGGTCTATCGCTCATGGGGCTCGTGGCGTCTGGGGCGGCTCAGGGATGGCGGCCGGGGCAACAGGCGTGCTCGGCTCGGCGGGCACTGCAGTAGGGGCCTGCACGGCGGCTGGTGGCTCTGCCAGCGGCACGGTCGGCGCGCCAGCGTCTACCGGCGGTTGGGCTGGCTTGGGTGGCTCTGCGTGTGGGTTGAGAATGCGCCGGGCCTCCTGCTCCATCGACAGGATGTGCTCGTTGTGCAGCTGACGGCGGATGTCGTCGGCGCCGATTTCGCGCTCGACTTCCATCTTGATGCTGTTGAAGCTGCGCTTGAGCCGGCCAATCCACAGCCCCGCCGTACGCGCGGCGCCGGGCAGGCGCTCGGGGCCGAGCACCACCAGGGCGACCAGGCCGACGAGCAGCAACTCGCTGAAGCTGATGCCGAACATGGGTCAGTCTTTCCGCTGCTGCTCTTGGACCGGCTGGGCCTGGCCCTCGAGGGTGGTGTGCGGTTGAGTCAGCGGCGCTGTGGTATGCGGCTGCTGGGTTGGCGGCACTGGCTGCACCGGCGGCGGGGTCTGCTCGGCAGGTTTGTGCTCTTCATCGCTCATGGCCTTGCGAAAGCCCTTGATCGACTCACCGAGGTCACCGCCGAAGTTTTTCAGCTTCTTGGTGCCGAACACCAGGACCACCACGACCAGCAGGACGATCCAGTGTTTCCAGTCAAAAATACCCATTTTGTACTCCTGAAAAAGGTGTGTCGGCTTCGCCAATACGCTCCTTGTACAGGAGCGGCCTTGCCGGGGCGCCGGATCGGTCGGAACAGGCTGCAAGGCAGCCCCATCAATCAGTGCATCACTATCAGGCCGAAGGCTGCCGCGCTGCCTTCTCATCATGCCCGGACAAACCAAAGCGGCGGTCCAGCTCATCCAGCACCGCCTGCGGATGTTGCCCCAGTGCCGAAAGCATCACCAGGCTATGGAACCACAAGTCAGCCGTTTCGTAGATGACATCACTGCAGTCGCCGCTGTGCGCAGCGTCCTTGGCAGCAATAATGGTCTCGACCGACTCTTCACCGACCTTCTCGAGGATCTTGTTCAAACCCTTGTGATAGAGGCTGGCAACGTAGGAGCTGTCCGGGGCCGCGCCTTTGCGGGCCTCCAGTACTTCGGCAAGACGGGTCAGGGTATCGCTCATGTCAGTGGCCTGCGCGGTAAATTGCATCGGGATCTTTCAAAACCGGGTCGACGCTGACCCATTGGCCATTTTCGAAGACGCGGTAGAAGCAGCTTTCGCGGCCGGTGTGGCAAGCGATCTGGCCCAGCTGCTCGACCATCAGGATGATCACATCGGCGTCGCAGTCCAGGCGCATCTCGTGCAGCTTCTGCACATGGCCGGACTCCTCACCCTTGCGCCACAGCTTGCCACGCGAGCGCGACCAGTAGATAGCACGGTTTTCGGCGGCCGTCAGAGCCAGCGCTTCGCGGTTCATCCAGGCCATCATCAGCACCCGACCGCTTTTATGGTCCTGGGCAATTGCCGGCACCAGGCCATCGCTGTCCCACTTGATCTCGTCCAGCCAGTCTTTCATCGTCGACTCCAAAACCGGGCCCGCTTCGCTATCGGGCCTGTTGCATTAGTGTGCCAGCCAGCAGCGTGGCTGGCTATCGGCGTACCACCAGGTACAGCCCGGCGCTGAGCATCAGCCAGGCCGGCCACGCCGCTGGCGCCCCCAGGCTGACGGCGCCCGTGGCAAGGATGGCGCCACCAGCGAGCAGGCCGGCACCGAGCAGGCGCAGCGCCCATTGATCACCGTTACGACGGCGCTGGGGCATCTGCGGGTCGTGCAGGTGCGGTTGCGACAGGCGCTCGAGCAGGTCGCGGGTCATGTCGGCCAGGTGCGGCAGTTGCTCGGCCTGACTGTAGATATTGCCCAGCACCGCCTTGGGGCTCATGCGCTCGCGCATCCAGCGCTCCAGAAACGGCTTGGCCGTGCTCCACAAGTCCAGATCCGGGTACAGCTGACGGCCCAGGCCTTCGATGTTGAGCAGAGTCTTTTGCAGCAGGACCAGTTGCGGCTGGACTTCCATGTTGAAGCGCCGCGCGGTCTGGAACAGGCGCATCAGCACCTGGCCAAACGAGATGTCCTTCAGCGGCTTCTCGAAGATCGGCTCGCACACGGTGCGGATCGCGGCTTCGAATTCATTGACCTTGGTATGCGCCGGGACCCAGCCGGAGTCGATGTGCAGCTCTGCTACACGGCGATAATCACGGCGGAAGAAGGCGATCAGGTTGCGCGCCAGGTAGTCCTGGTCTTCGGCGGTGAGGCTGCCGACGATCCCGCAGTCGATGGCGATGTACTGCGGGCTCCATGGCTTGACCGTGCTGACGAAGATGTTGCCTGGGTGCATGTCGGCATGAAAGAAACTGTCGCGGAACACCTGGGTGAAGAACACCTCGACGCCACGCTCGGCCAGCAGCTTCATGTCGGTGCGCTGGTCGGCCAGGGCCACCATGTCGGTGACCGGCACGCCATAGATGCGCTCCATCACCAGCACCTTGGGCCGGCACAGGTCCCAATACACTTGCGGCACGTACATCAGATCGGAGCCTTCGAAGTTGCGCCGCAGCTGGCTCGAGTTGGCCGCCTCGCGGAGCAGGTCGAGCTCGTCATAAATGGTTTTTTCGTAGTCGCCGACCACTTCCACCGGGTGCAGGCGGCGGGCATCGGCGGACAACCGCTCGGCGCCCTTGGCGATCAGGAACAGCCAGGCCAGGTCCTGGGCGATGATCGGCTTGAGGCCAGGGCGCACCACCTTGACCACTACCTCTTCGCCGGTCTTCAGGCGTGCGCTATGGACCTGGGCGACCGAGGCCGAGGCCAGTGGCTCGACGTCGAAGCGGCTGAACACTTCGCTGACCTTGGCGCCCAGTTGCGCTTCGATCAGCGCCACTGCTTGTTGCGGGTCGAATGGCGGTACGCGGTCCTGCAGCAACATCAGCTCGTCGGCGACGTCGCTTGGCAGCAGATCGCGGCGGGTCGACAGCAACTGGCCGAACTTGATGAAGATCGGACCCAGGTCCTGCAGCGCCAGGCGCACCCGTGCGCCTCGGCTGAGCGGCGAGGGCTTGCGTGGCAGCCAGCGCCAGGGCATGAGCAAACGCAGGCTCATCAGCCACCAGGGCAGCGGTTGCTCGAACAGAATGTCATCGAGGCGGTAGCGAATCACTACACGCTGGATACGAAACAGGCGGCGGACGGCGAGCAACTTCATGCGTTATCGCTGGTATCAAGGGATCGGGCAAGGCGGCGGATGCGCGCCTCGAGGCGTTCGACATCGACCTTGACGCGGTCGAGCTCGCTGAATGCGGCCTCGGCTTCGCGGCGGCCGACCAGGGTACGGGATTCTTCGGCAAGGTACTCGGAGAGGTTCTGGCTGAAGCGCGCCAGGCCCTGCCGGGTCCAGCGTGCACGCAGGCGCAGGTGGCCGGCGAGCAGGGCGGTGGGCACCGGGCCCAGCCAACGCGACAGCTCGTACTCCCAGTCCAGCTCGAGGTCTTGCAGCACGGCCACCAGGTCGAGCAACACGGCGCTGTCGCCGTGCAGCTGCACCTGCGGGCTGTGCAGTACAGCGGTCTTGTCCTTGGCCAGGGCCAACTGGACCAGGCTACTGGCCGGTGCGCGCAGGGTGCAGTCGGCCTCGCTTTCCCAATGCGCAGCCAGCAACAGGCCATCTTCATCGGGCAGGATGTACAGCTGCAGGGCCGGCTGCAGACAGTCGATGGCGATCACCTTGCCTTCCAGCGCGGCCAGCCGCGGCAAGGCCGTGCTGTCCAGACGCAGGACGCGGTTGAGGCCATGCTCGACGCTGGCGAGCAGCCCGGCCAGCAACATCAGGGTTTGATCCCCCGGTGCACGGCGACGATACCGCTGGTCATGTTGTGATAGGTGACGCGGTCGAAACCGGCATCGACCATCATCGCCTTCAGCGTTTCCTGATCGGGGTGCATGCGGATCGACTCGGCCAGGTAACGGTAGCTTTCCGAGTCATTGGTGATCAGCTTGCCGGCCAGCGGCATGAAGGCGAACGAGTAGGCGTCGTAGGCCTTGGACATCAGCTTGCTGGTCGGCTTGGAGAACTCCAGCACCAGCAGGCGACCACCGGGCTTGAGTACGCGCAGCATGGAGCGGATGGCATCGTCCTTGTGAGTGACGTTGCGCAGGCCGAAGGCGATGGTCACGCAGTCGAAGTGGTTGTCCGGGAACGGCAGCTTTTCCGCGTCGGCCTGGACGAATTCGATGTTGCCGGCCACGCCACGGTCGAGCAGACGGTCACGGCCGACCTTGAGCATCGACTCGTTGATGTCGGCCAGCACGACCTGGCCAGTAGGGCCGACCAGGCGCGAGAACTTGGCTGCCAGATCACCTGTGCCACCGGCGATATCCAGCACCCGGTTGCCACTGCGCACACCGGACAGCTCGATGGTGAAGCGCTTCCACAGGCGGTGCATGCCGCCCGATAGCACGTCGTTCATCAGGTCGTATTTGGCGGCTACGGAGTGGAAAACCTCGGCGACTTTCTTCGCTTTCTGGCTTTCTGGCACATCTTTGTAGCCGAAATGAGTGGTGGGTTCGGCGTGTTCGCCTTTGCGCTGGTCGTTCATATCGCATCACCGGAAAAAAGTATCGCCATTCTAGGGGCAATGGGCGGATTTGTCTTGGCGGGGTGTGCCCTCGGGCAGGGGCGGGCATAATGGCGCCATTGTCTTTATATCCAGGATTGCCCGCATGACCCAGATCAGCGTTGAACGCAAACACGCCCTCGGCCGCGAAGCCGCCCGCGCCAAGGCCGAGGCGCTGGTCGACAAACTGACCCGCGAATATGGCCTGGAGGCCAACTGGCAGGGTGATCGGGTCGAAGTTTCGCGCAGCGGCGCCAAGGGCAGCGTCGAAATCGGCGACGACCTGATCCGCGTTCAATTGAAGCTGGGCATGATGATGTCGATGATGAGCGGCACCATCAAGGGCGAGATCGAACGGGCATTGGACAAGGCCCTGGCCTGAGCCTCCAGTCTTGAGGCATGTGCCGCCTCTGTGGGAGCGGCCTTGCGTCGCGATGGGCTGCGCAGCCGTCCCAGTACAGGTGCGCTCAGTGAGGCGTGCTAGGGGGCGGAAAACGGGAACAGGTCTTCGATCTGCTCCAGGCGTAGATCCCCGCGGTAGATGCGCACCCGCTCCGCCGGGTTGACTGTGCGCTGCAGTTGTTCTTCCCGGCTCATCGCGCGTGGCTCCCAGAACTTCAGGTGGCCTTTGGCAAACGCGCGTGGCGCGGCTTGTGCGCTGGAGTAATGGAAGTGCGCTTCCCATAGCTGCTGGTGCGGCATCGTGCGGTTGATGGCGTAGACATCCAGGTAATCCTTGTCCTTGAGCCGTTTACGCAGCGTGGTCGGCACGCGTTGGATCTGTACCTCGCCTTGCGCCACCAGAAAGTGCAACGCCTGGCTGTCAGGGTGGCGGGTATCAAGGTAGGCCTGCGTCAGCAGGCGGCGCTTTTCACTTTGCATTTGCCCGATGGCCTCACGCAGTTGGGTGGCAAGCGCCTGCTCCTGGCCGGCTTCAAGCTGCGTGGCAATGCCGTCCATGTCCTGGATGTGCCAGTCCAGCAGGTCGGCGAGGCTGTTGGGCTCGTTCAGGTAGCGGGCGGCCAGTGCGAGCCTGGCGTCCTTGCGCGCCAGCAGGCTTGAGCCAACACGGCGCAGGTAGGCGTTACCGGGCGGGGTCGGCGCGGCTTTGGCCGCCTCGGCCCATTGGCCGTCACGCTGCTCGTAGTGGCTGACTGCCTGGTCGGTGAGCGGATCATGCTGGACTGCAAGCGTTCCTTGATCGTTTTGCTCGGCGAGCAGCGGCTTGCCGCGAGCGGTGCGGATCAAACGACGGTTGCCCGGTCGTTCCCTGTGGGTCATCGGCACAACTGGCGGCGTGGCGCCACTGTCGTTGTCGCGCAGGGTGTTGCTCAATTGCTCGACGGTCAGTGCTTCCAGTTGGGAAAGCTCGCGGATGTAGTCCTCGACCCTGGGCTTGTCCACCGCAGGCTCGTCGAGCGACAACAGTTCGTGGGCCTTGCCCAGCGAGGCGCGGTATTCGCGCAATGCGTTGCCCAGCACCTCCACCCTCTCCGCGGGTTCCAGGGCGGTGCCTTCGAGGCTGTCATGGCTGAGCATGGCCTGATGAAAGTCACTGCTGCGAAGACCCGCCTGCAGGCGCAGCACTGCTTCAAAACTCTCGGGCTCCAGACGCGTCCTGTCGATCACCAACTGGGCGAGATCGCTGAAGATCTGTCCACGCACCATGAGGGTCGAATAGGTGCGATACGCAACCGCCTTGCTCATCTTTTCCTGCTGGTTCTCGAACTGGATTCGGTGGTCGGCGTAGATCATGCGGATGTTGGCGTCGAGCCTTTCGCTGACGGTGAGCATACGCTGGTGGGTGGTGAGGGCCTCGGCGACAGTGCGGCGAAACGTGGTGGCTAATTCGATCTCTGCTGGCTCGACAGGAAGGCGTGCGAGCTCCCGTGATTGCTGACTGAGAGAGTCGTAATCGGTCAGCTCCAGTAACCGATGATAAAGGTACTGATCGTTGTTTATGGATTGCTCATACCATTGATTGAGGGCCCGACGGGCGCGAGCCTCAGGGTCCATGCGCTGGTACTGCGGTTCGCCGAGTTCAGTGAAAAGCGCAATATTGGACTCGATCAGCACGGACTGTTTCTCGAAAATGGAGGCCATTATTCCGAGGATGGGGCGGTGTTGCTTGCGCTGCCCATGCAGGTTTTCCAGACGGATACGCAGATCATCCGGGAGCGCTGCGCGCGCATCAGGCGGCAGTTTTTCCATGTCGCTTCGAAAAGCTGCGGCTTCTTGATCATAGGCGCTGAGCAACTGCGCATTGCGTTCTGCGAGCGGTGCCAGCTTGGTCAGCTCGCTGTCGTTGTTGCGGCGACGCTGCTGCAGCGCGTTGAAATGGTCCACTTTCTCTGCGACCGCCTGGCGCCTGCTTTTCGGCATCCCGCCGGCCAGCCTCAGGTCGAGCCGCCACTCGCCGTTCCAGCGGGTGATCCAGGGGCCCTGGGCACGTTCTCGATCAGGCAGGTAGTAACCGTCCGGCGCGCCGCCCCACTGTCCCGACCACTCACTCTGGTTCTGCTCGGGGCCGACGATGCGGACACCGGCAAAGGTCTCCTGGACTTCGTAGGGCTCGTGGTCGAGCACCACATAGTGACGTTCATTCACCTTGAACAGGCCGCGCAGGCGGCCGTGCGGCTGGGCGCTGTGCCCGGCGAGGGAGATCCTTGCGCGCAGGCCGGCCAGCGTCTCACGTTGCGCCGCGGTCAAATGGCCAAGGCCTTGCCGACCCTGCCAACCACTCACCCGCAAAGGTGCCGGACGGCCTTGTTCGACGGGTTCCTGCCAGGGCGCCGGAGAGGGTTCCTCACGGTTGAGCGTGGCGCCGGGTTCGTGCGGTCTGGGCCCTTCGAGACGTGGCTTGAGGGGTGTGGACAGTGTGTCCGGTTGCGCCCCGCTGGCATGACCGTGAACCAGCAGCATGGCCAGGTTGGTCAGCACGTCAGTGACAGCCAGGGCCTTCTCTTCAGGCGTACCCCGCTCCAGCGCGGCGAGGTCATCCTTGAGTGCCGCCAGGCTGATGATCAGCCAGGCCACTGACGCGGCTGGACCGCGTAGCACCGATGCGACCGTGTTGAAGGCCAGCCAGGCCAGTTGACTGATCAGTGCCCAGCGTTGTTGAGCGTTGGAGACGCTTTGCCTGGACGCCAGCACCAGCAGGGCCTTGCCGCGGGCCTGGAACATGTGCTGGTCAAGATCGCCCTGCCAGGCGCTGAAGCGCACCCTTGCCGGCTGGCGCAATCGACTCAGCAGTGCATCCAGCATGTCTGCAGGGGCCAGCAGGTGCGCCAGTTCAGACAGATTGCGGTGCAGGTGCGGTCGCTGGAAACCACCGTCTTCATAGATCGCGCGAGCGTCGTCGTCCATCCAGTCCAGCATGTCTTGCTGCAGGGGCTGATCGGCGAGAACGCTGTCCATCAGTTGCTCGAGGTCGTCGAATTCGCGTACGACCTGCTCGTTGCAAAGCGCCCGGTAAAGCACCCAGGGCCCGTTCGCCTGGAGCCGGATCAGGAACATGCCCTGGACCTCATTGGCCGCAGCCGCTTGCGGCGCACAGAGAAACGCCAGCGGGGCCATGGCGTGGACGCTGGAGCGATCCCCGGGCCGGTCACAGAAATCGGCCAACGCCTGCCAGCTGCGGTCCCGCAACTGGCCAGCGATCTTCGCCTGGAGGGCTCCGAGCAGCAGATGGCTGCGCCATTCGCGGGCGTGCAGCCGCACCCGGTGGGCCGTGTTGCGGGCATCCTGCAGCGCGGCATTGACGTACCCCGGGTAGCGCCCGCCGATGTCGACTGTCCGTATCAACCTGTCGACATACTCAGGAGTCAGCCATTGAGGCGGTTGCGAGCCGTCGGCCAGAAGAATGCCGGTCACCGCTTCATGCTCGCCGACCTGCAGGCGGGTAATGGCCAGCGCGGTGAGCGACTCGGTTCTGAGGTATTGAAGATCGAAGGTCAGCGAAGAGGTCTGCACCCTTTGGGCAATGCTCGCCAGCACCTGGTCTGGCTGTAACAGCCTCCCCTGGGGATGATCCGCGTGCATCTGTTCACGCAGGCAGCGTGAGGCGTATTGGTTGAGGTCTTCGATATCACCCCACGAGGTCTCGCCTTTGGCCAAGGCTTGGCTGGCGGCTAACTGGAGCATGGCCGTCTGGTACTGGAAACGATCGCCCGCGCTGGCCTGGGCCAGCCAGCCCGGTACTTCGATGTTGGGTTGGGCCGCTGGCGGCCACGGCTGATCGAGAAAGCCGGCCGCAGGGTCACTGAGCAGGCTCAGCGCCGCTTCAAGTTCACGCGGGGTAGCGATATCGGCCAGTCGCAGGCGGCCAATCTCATCGAGGATGCCATTGAGCAGCTGGCGGGCCTGATGTGCGAACGTATCCTCCTCCAGCGGCGCCTTCGCCCACACCATCGATTCGAAGTGATACCGCTGTGCCAATTCGTCGCGCAGGGCGCAGGCGAGGGCGGACAGGTCGTGGTAACCGTGCACGGTGCCGGTGGGCTTGCACCAGAGCAGCAAGTCACGATCGGCGTGGCGTGCACAGAGCAACGTGCTGCTGAGTGAGAGGCAGTGCTCGACCCCCGCGCTGTTGAGCCTGACCTGCAGGGCATGGCACACCAGGCCATCGCTGCGGCCCTCGAGCAAGCCGTACAGCACGCTCTTCTCGGCGTCGCCGAGGCCCTGGCGCTGGATGTTGGCCAGCAGGTTTGCTTTCAATAACTGTTGCATCCAGCGCAGAGCGGAGATTTCCGAATCGCCTTCGCGGGCGTTCCAGAAGCCGATCTGGGCTTGCTGGAAACTGTCGATCACGCAGGCCAGCAGGGCGTCGAAATCCTGGTTGAGGTCGGCCATGCGCAGATCGATCTCTGGCTGGCCTGGCCCGGCTTGCTGCGGGTGAAACACCTGTCCCGTTGCCAGGCTGAGCTGATCGGTCGGCGCCAACGCCATGCGCTTTCCGCTGAGCAGGTGGGCGATCAGCGTGTCGACCAGCGGGCTTTGCCCAGGCCCTGCGCCGGGGGCTTGGGCGTGGATAATGCTGAAGCCTTCGAGCGATTCGAGCTGAGGGTAGCTGGTACGAATCCACGGATAGCGCCTGGCAAGCGTCTCCAGGCCTTCGTGGGCAATGACCTGGCGCAGGCTGGGGCGGTTGGCGAAGCGCGCCGCGACGAGGCGTTGGATCGAAGCGATGGGCGTTGGGGCGGCAAGCGGCATGGTGCAGGTCTCCAGTGCGAAAGGAGCTCGTACGCTAGGCCAGCGGCGGTGGTGGCCTGCGGTAAATACATCAAACGTGGGCCTGGTCGTTGCGGTTGCGTCGCTTAGGGTGAGAATTCTAATTTTTCTGCATACCGTTGTGCTCAAGCCCGAAGTCCGTGGGCAGTTCCTCCATCCCCTATGAGCGAGAGGTGCAGAGCATGGCCAAGATCAATCTGAAGAAAAAAGACGACGCCCAAGGCACGCTGGACGAAGTGCGTAACTATGCGCGCAGAGTCTGGCTGGCAGGCCTGGGCGCCTATGCCCGAGTCGGCCAGGAGAGCACCGACTACTTCAAGGAGCTGGTCAAGGCTGGCGAAGGCGTCGAGAAGCGTGGCAAGAAAGTCATCGACAAAAAGCTCGATGCCGCCAACGAGCAGATCGATGAAGCCGGTGAAGAAGTCAGCCGCGTACGTGGCAAGGTTGAAGTTCAACTCGACAAAATTGAAAAAGCTTTTGATGCGCGTGTCGCGCGTGGCTTGAATCGCCTCGGCATTCCGTCTAAACATGACGTTGAGGCGTTGTCCATCAAGTTGGAACAACTCCACGAGTTGCTCGAGCGTGTCGCGCGCAAACCATAAGGAGAGCAGGATGGCTGGCAAGAAGAATATCGATAAAGAAGGCGGCTCCTGGATCGGCGGAATCGAGAAGTACTCCCGCAAGATCTGGTTGGCTGGCCTGGGTATCTACTCCAAGGTCGATCAGGACGGCCCCAAGCTGTTTGATTCGTTGGTCAAGGACGGCGAAAAAGCCGAGAAGCAGGCGAAGAAGACCGTTGATTCGGCGGCTGATGAAGCCAAGTCGGCAACCTCTTCGCGCGTTGCCGACGTCAAGGAGCGCGCGCTGGGCAAGTGGGGCGAGTTGGAGGAAGCCTTCGACAAGCGCCTCAACAGTGCTATCTCGCGCCTCGGTGTACCGAGCCGCAACGAGATCAAGGCGCTGCACCAGCAGGTCGACACGCTGACCAAGCAGATCGAGAAGCTGACTGGCGCGTCGGTGACGCCGGTGTCCAAGGCGGCCGCAGGCAAATCTGCTGCAAAACCGTTGGCCAAAGCAGCCGCCAAAACCGCCGGCGCCAAGCCTGCAGGCAAAACGGCAGCCGCCAAACCAGCGGCTAAAACCGCAGCGGCCAAGCCTGTAGCCAAGCCGGCGGCCAAGTCTGTAGCTGCCAAGCCTGCGGCGAAACCGGCAGCGGCCAAGGCAGCGGCAGCGAAGAAGCCTGCGCCGAAGAAAGCGCCGGCCAAACCGGCAGCCAGCGCCGCTCCGGCCGCTACCGCAGCACCCGCATCTGCCGCGGCTCCGGGCAGCAGCACGCCGTCGGCACCAACGGGTACCGATACCCTGATCTGATAACGCGTCGTCTTCTTCGCGGGCGAGCCCGCTCCCACAGGTACAGCGCCGATCAGCAGCTCAGCGCAGGCTCCGTGGGAGCGGGCTTGCCCGCGAAGGCCCCAACGCCGGAGCCTCAGGTCTACCCCTCCAGATACCGCACCGCCAACTGCTCCGCCGCCGCCCGCGCCTGTGCTTGCAGGTGCGGTGCTACCAGCATCATCACCTGATACACCACCACCCCGACGTCGGCCGCGCGGCCGATCACGCGCTGATAGTCCAGCGAGAACATCAGGGTCATGGTGATCTGCTCGACCAACTGCCCCAACGCCTGAGTATCGCTGGTGACCTGCCCGTGCGCCTTGAGGCTGGCCAGCAGCGCCGCCAGGGTGCGCTTGATCGCGTTGATCAGGCTGCGCATGCCGCGGGCCAGCTTGGGCAGGCGCCCGGTCAGGTTCGACAGGTCCTGAAACAGGAAACGGTACTGGGCCATGCGCTCGACGATCAGGTGCAGGAACAGCCAGTAGTCCTCGGCGTCCAGGCGCACGTCCAGCGGCGGATCGAGCAGCGGCATCAGGGCCTCTTCGAAGCGCTCGAACAGGCCGTTGACCAACGGCTCCTTGCCGTGGAAGTGGTAGTACAGGTTGCCCGGGCTGATGCCCAGCTCGTTGGCGATTTCCAGCGTCGACACATTCGGTTCGCCCTGCTGGTTGAACAACTGCAGGGCACATTCAAGGATACGGTCACGGGTCTTCATCGAGTCAGCGCACCAATACGTAAGTGCCAGGTGCCGGCGCCAGGGGTGGATAGGTGGTGTTGCCCAGGCTGCTGCGCGGAGCCTTCAGCGGCCCCGAGCGCTGGCCGATCCACTCCAGCCACAGTGGCCACCAACTGCCTTCGCTGCGCTTGGCATCATGGAACCAGGCGCGCGGGTCGCTGCTCAGGCGTGGGTTGTCGAGGTAGTAGGCCTTGGGGTTGCCGGGCGGGTTGATGATGCTCTGGATATGGCCGCTGTTGGCCAGCACGAAGCGTTGCTTGCCGCCGACCAGCAGCGCCGAGCGGTACACCGCATCCCAGGGCGTGATGTGATCGTTGCTGCCGGCGACATGAAAGCTGTCCAGCTCGACCTGCTTGAGATTGATCGGCGTGCCGCACACCTCCAGGCCATCGGCGTGGGCCAATGGGTTGAGCTTGAAAAAGTCCAGCAGGTCGCCATGCAGGGCTGCCGGCAGTCGCGTGCTGTCGGCGTTCCAGTAGAGGATGTCGAAGGCCGGCGGGGTCTTGCCGAGCAGGTAGTTGTTGACCCAGTAATTCCAGACCAGATCGTTGGGCCGCATCCATGCAAAGATCCGCGCTACTTCAGCGCCGTCGAGCACGCCGCGCTGGTAGGAGCGGCGCTTGGCGGCTTCGACTGTCTGCTCGTCGGCAAACAGGCTGGCCGGGCTGTCGAACTGGCTGTCGAGCAGGCTCACCAGATAGGTCGCGCTGCGCACCTTGCGCAGTTGCTTCCTGGCCTGCAGATGGCCTTGCAAGGCCGCCATGGTCAGGCCGCCGGCGCAGGCGCCGAGCAGGTTCGGGTCGCGGTTGCCGGTAATGCTGCGGCAAGCATCGAGCGCTTCCTCCAGCGCCTGCACGTAGCTCGACAGGCCCCATTCGCGGTGACGCGGTTCCGGGTTACGCCAGCTGACCATGAACACCTGCAGGCCGTTCTTGAGCATGTACTGGACGAAGCTGTTGCCGGGGCTGAGGTCGAAAATGTAGTACTTGTTGATCTGCGGCGGCACGATCAGCAGCGGCCGCGCATGCTGTTGCTCGCTCATCGGCTGGTACTGGATCAGCTCCAGCAGCTCGTTGCGAAACACCACCGCGCCGGGCGTGTTGGCCACGTTGCCACCCACGGCGAAGGCGCTCTGGTCGACCTGGCGCGGCATGCCGTCGTTGTGGCGCAGGTCGTCAAGCAGGTGGCCAAGGCCGCGCAGCAGGCTCTGCCCGCCGGTGTTGAGCAGCTCTTTGACGGCCAGCGGGTTGAGCAGCGAGTTGCTCGGCGCCAGCGCGTCGTTGATCTGGTTGAGCAGAAACTGCGCGCGGGCGCGATCATCTGCTGACAGTGAACTGTGCTCGATCCACAGCCGCGATTGTTTCTGCCAGGCCAGATACGCCTGCAGGCCGCGTCGGTACAGCGGGTTGTCCTGCCAGGTCGGGTCAGCAAAGCGGGTGTCACGCGGGTGCGGCTGTAGCGGCGAATCGCCGAGCATCACCCGGCCCAGTTGGCTGCCCAGGGCGAGCAGGTGGCGGGCGGTGTGCAGCGGATCGCGCAGGCCCTGACGGCCAACCTGGCGCAGTGTCGAAATCAGGTCGCGACCGCGCAGGCCGGTGATGGCGTTCTGCACATTCATCACCGTGACCGGGGCGGGTGAGTTGCCTTTGGCCGGCTTTTCTTGCATGACAACACTCCCTCGTTGTGATGGCGTCGGTTGCACCAGCGCGGTCGCGGCGTCACTGCCCGAACAGCGCCAGATGCACAGGTGTAGCTAGGTGCCGCTGGCGGGGCGCGGGTGCATCCGTGCGCGCTGCCGTTCCTGCTCGAGAAACTTCATGATGATCGGCGCCACCGCTTCGGCCCGGGTAATCAGGAACAAGTGACCGTCGTCGATGATGTGCAACTGGGCGTTGGGGATGCGCCAGGCCAGCAGGCGCATGTTGATCAGCGGAATCAACGGGTCATCGTCACCGGCCAGCACCAGGGTCGGCTGGCTGATCTTGTGCAGCCAGTGAATGCTGGTCCAGCCAAGGCCGGCGAACAGTTGCCAGTAATAACCGAGCTTGCCGCCCGAGCGCACTTTTGCGGCATGCCGGGCAGCCAGTTCCGGGTCGCGGCGAAACGCGCCGCCGTAGATCAGCGGGGCGATACGTATCACATGGGATGGCTGCACATAACGCCGCGGGCTGGCCATCATCCACAGCACCTTGGGCTTGCCCGGCACCATCACCGCGCCGGCCGCCGTGGCCGCCAGCACCAGCTTCTTGCAGCGCTCGGGGTAATCATGGGCGAATTGCTGGGCGAGGGCGCCGCCCCAGGACACGCCGATGACGTTGACCTGGCCGTAGTCGAGGTAGTCGAGCATGCGCGCGGTCAGCTTGGCCAGGCCAGGAAAGCGATATGGCTGGCGCGGCGTCGATGAGCCGCCCACACCGGGCACGTCGAAGGCAATTACCTCGAGGTCCGGGTCAAGCGCCTCGATGAATGGAAACACCAGCTCAAGGTTGGCGCCGATGCCGTTGAAGATCAGCAACGGCGTCAGGTGCGGCTTGCCTGGGCGAACCGCCGTGCGGATGGACTGGTCGTCCAGCTCGACGGTGCGAAAAACATAGGGTTGCGGCATGCGCGAAACTCTGTGAGGAACGAAGCGCCACGGCGCTAGGCCGTGGCGGTCATGCTCAACGTTCGTGAACGTAGGTGCCCGGTGCAGCTTCGCCGGCGACATAGGCCCGATTGCCCAGCCGCGCTGGGGCTTTTTTCAGCTCGCCCGCACGCTCGCCGAGCCAGGCTTGCCAGTGCAGCCACCAGGAGTCGGCGTGCTTGATGGCGTTTTCCTGCCAGGCCAGCGGGCTGTCCGGGCGATCTTCACCGGTCATGAAGCGCGCCTTGGGATTGCCTGGCGGGTTGAGGATGCTCTGGATGTGGCCGCTGCTGGACAACACGAACTCGATCTTGCCACCGAACAGATGCGCCGAGCGGTAGCAGGCCTGCCACGGCGTGATGTGGTCGGCGGTGCCGGCCAGGCTGTAGATATCGCACTTGACCTGCTTGAGGTCGATGGCCGTGCCGCACACTTCCAACGCTTGGGGGCGGGTCAGCGGGTTGTTCTTGAACATCTCGATCAGGTCGCCGTGGAAGGCCGCCGGCAAGCGCGTGGTGTCATTGTTCCAGAACAGAATGTCGAACACCGGCGGCTCGTTGCCAAGCAGGTAGTTGTTGACCCAGTAGTTCCAGATCAGGTCATTGGGGCGCATCCAGGCAAACACCTTGGCCATGTCGCTGCCTTCGAGTACGCCGGCTTGGTAGGAGTGGCGCTTGGCTGACTCCAGGGTCTGCTCGTCGACAAACAGCGCGACCTGGTTGTCCATGGTGGTGTCGAGCACGCTGACCAGCAGGGTCAGAGCGTTGACCTTGTTCTCGCCGAGCGCAGCGTAGTGGCCGACCAGCGCGGTGCAGGTGATGCCGCCGGAACAGGCCCCAAGCATGTTCAAGTCCTTGCTGCCGGTGATCGCCAGCACCGCGTCGACCGCTTCCTTGAGCGCATCGATGTAGGTCGACAGGCCCCATTCGCGCTGGGCCTTGGTCGGGTTGCGCCAGCTGATGATGAAGGTCTGCTGGTGCGAGCGCAGGCAAAAGCGCGCCAGGCTCTTGTCCGGGCTCAGGTCGAAGACGTAGAACTTGTTGATCTGCGGCGGCACCACCAGCAACGGCCGGGCGTGCACTTGTTCGGTGATCGGCCGGTACTGGATCAGCTCGAGCACGTCGTTGCGAAACACCACTGCGCCTTCGCTGGTGCCGAGGTTCTTGCCCACTTCGAACGCGTCCTTGTTGACCTGGCTGGGCATGCCGCCATTGCTGACCATGTCCTTGGCCAGGTTGGACATGCCATCGAGCAGGCTCTTGCCGCCGGTTTCGAAGAAGCGTTTGACCGCTTGCGGGTTGGACAGGGTATTGGTCGGCGACATGGCCTCGGTCATCAGGCCGATGACGAACTGGCCGCGGCTGATGTCCTGTGGCGACAGGTCGCTGGTGCTGATCCAGTCGTTGAGCTCCTGGCGCCAGGCCAGGTAGGTCTGCAGGTAGCGTCGGTACAGCGGGTTTTGTTGCCAGGCTGGATCATTGAAGCGGCGGTCGTCGCCGGCCGGTTGCAGGCTGGACTTGCCCAGCAGCACGTTTTTCAGTTCCAGGCCAAAGTGGGCGACGTGCTTGGCGCTGTGCAGCGGCTGGCGAATGGCCTGGCGCAACACCGTACGCGCCGTGCTGAGCAGATCCTTGCGGCGAATGCCGATGATCGGGTTCAGGCCCAGGGTGTTTTCCGAGGCCTGGCGCTGCAAGTCATCGTTGTTCTTGTTACTCATCTACGACGCTCCGTTGTCCTGAGACGAGTACCGGCTGGCTGAGGCAGATACACAGCACATGCCGGTACAGATCGCTCGGGTGACCAGTGATAAGGAACAGCGCTGCGGCGAGCGGATGCGTAGTGGTGATGAGCTGCGGGGGATTCTGCGTGTGAAGACAGCCTGCTTTCGCTCGCGACCTCTACAACAACCGGCTCGGCCCTGCTTGGCTGAATGCAATGCAGGGAGCTTGCCAGCTCCATTGGTTACCCGACTTTCATGTATTGCGCAAGACAGCCCAAACCCTGGCTGGCATCAAGCCATTCAAGCAGAGCAAATTAGAAAATGCGCTCTAAACATGACAATCCTTGCGCTAGAGCATCAGCTTGACCACAGATTCGGCAGGATCGCGGGATTTGCCGGCCTTGCGCAGCTCGTCGAGATAGTCGGCCCACAGCTCGGCCTGACGCAGGCTGAGTTGTTCGAGGTATTCCCAGGTGAACAATCCGCTGTCATGGCCGTCGTCGAAGATCAATTTCAGTGCATATTGGCCGGCCGGTTCCACGCCGATGAGGCCGACGTTGATCTTGCCGAATTGCAGGATGGGTTTGCCGTGGCCCTGGACCTCGGCGGAAGGCGAGTGCACCCGCAGGAATTCGGCCGGCAGCTGGTAGACCTCGCCGGGGGCGTAGGTCAGGGCGAGGGTTTTCGAGGCTTTGTGCAGGTTGATCGCGGTTGGGAGGCGGGGCATGGGTCGGGATCTCTTTCGGAGCTGAGGGCCATGGGGGCCGCTCCGCGACCCTTTCGCGACACAAGGCCGCTCCTACAGGGGACCGCGATGTCTGTAGGAGCGGCCTTGTGTCGCGAAAGGGCTGCGTAGCAGCCCCCAGCAGTCTTACAGAATATACCGAGACAGATCTTCGTTCTGCGCCAGCTCACCCAGATGGCCGTTGACGTACTCGGCGTCGATCCGGATCGGCGCGTCGTCATGCGCGCTGGCCAGGTCGCCAGCACTGAACGAAACCTCTTCGAGCAGACGTTCAAGCAGGGTGTGCAAACGACGCGCACCGATATTTTCGGTCTTCTCGTTGACCTGATAGGCAATCTCGGCCAGACGCTTGATGCCGTCGGCCGCGAACTCGATGGTGAGGCCTTCGGTCTTGAGCAGCTCGCGGTACTGTTCGGTCAGCGACGCGTGCGGCTCCTGCAGGATGCGCTCGAAGTCTTCCGGGGTGAGCGCCTTGAGTTCGACGCGGATCGGCAGACGGCCTTGCAGCTCGGGTACCAGGTCGCTCGGCTTGCTCAGGTGGAATGCACCGGAGGCGATGAACAGGATGTGGTCGGTCTTGACCATGCCCAGCTTGGTGTTGACCGTGCAGCCTTCGATCAGCGGCAGCAGGTCGCGCTGTACGCCTTCACGGGAGACATCGGCGCCGCCGACATTGCCGCGCTTGGCCACCTTGTCGATCTCGTCGATGAACACGATGCCGTGCTGCTCGACCGCTTCGAGGGCCTTGGCCTTGAGCTCTTCTTCGTTGACCAGGCGGCCCGCTTCTTCTTCGCGGACCATCTTCAGCGCTTCCTTGACCTTGAGTTTGCGCGACTTGCGCTTGCCCTTGCCCATGTTGGCGAACAGGCTCTGCAGCTGGTTGGTCATCTCTTCCATGCCGGGCGGAGCGGCGATGTCGACGCCCATGCTCTCGGCTACTTCGATCTCGATTTCCTTGTCGTCCAGCTGGCCTTCGCGCAGGCGCTTGCGGAACAGCTGACGGGTGTTGGTATCGCTGCTCGACGGCGCGGCTTCTTCGGCAAAGCTGCTGGCGCTGCGGGCCTGTGGCAGCAGTGCATCGAGTATCCGGTCTTCGGCGGCATCTTCGGCGCGGTGGCGCACACGGATGATTTCCTGCTCACGGAACAGCTTCAACGCAGCGTCGGCGAGGTCGCGAATGATCGACTCGACGTCGCGGCCAACGTAGCCGACTTCGGTGAACTTGGTCGCTTCGACCTTGATGAACGGCGCGTTGGCCAGCTTGGCCAGGCGACGGGCGATCTCGGTCTTGCCGACGCCGGTCGGACCGATCATCAGGATGTTTTTCGGGGTGACTTCAGCGCGCAGCTCAGCCGGCAGCTGCATGCGCCGCCAGCGGTTGCGCAGGGCAATGGCGACGGCGCGTTTGGCGTCGTCCTGGCCGATGATATGGCGGTTGAGTTCGTGGACGATTTCGCGGGGGGTCATGGACATGATCTATTCGGTCCTCGGGCACAGTAATCAGTGTGGAAAAGTCCCGCGCTGAGCGGGACGCCAGAACAACTGATCACTCGGCCAGGTCCTGCTCCTCGATGGTCAGGTTGTGGTTGGTGAACACGCAGATGTCACCGGCGATGTGCAGCGCGGTTTCGGCGATTTCGCGAGCCGACAGCTCAGTCTTGTCCAGTAGTGCGCGGGCAGCGGCCTGGGCGAAGGCGCCGCCGGAACCCATGGCGATCAGGCCGTCTTCTGGCTCGACCACGTCACCGTTGCCGGTGATGATCAGCGAGGCGTCTTTGTTGGCCACGGCGAGCATGGCTTCGAGGCGGCTCAGGGAGCGGTCGGTGCGCCATTCCTTGGCCAGTTCGACGGCGGCGCGAACCAGGTGACCCTGGTGTTTTTCCAGCTGGCCTTCGAAGCGCTCGAACAGGGTGAAGGCATCGGCAGTGGCCCCGGCGAAGCCTGCAATGACCTGACCGTGGTACAGGCGGCGGACTTTTTTCGCGTTGCCTTTCATCACGGTGTTGCCGAGGGATACCTGGCCGTCGCCCGCCATGACGACTTTGCCGTGGCGGCGGACTGAAACGATGGTAGTCAAGGGAGAGTCTCCACGCAGCGGGGCGAAAATGCCTGATGCAGACTCATATGGGGGGAGGGGGGAAAGATTTCAACCTTGGCGGATGGATGGTTGGCTTCAGGGCCAAGCGATGCCCGATGGGGTACGCGGTCGGCGTAGGAGCGGCCTTGTGTCGCGTAAGGGTCGCGGAGCGGCCCCATATTTTCAGCTTCGCCGCCGACATCGCCGGGCCCGCTGTGCGGGCCTTTCGCGACACAAGGCCGCTCCTACAGATCGCGGTGTTCGCGGTCGGTGCAGGAACGGCCGCGCCAAGCCTCAGGCTTCGTGGCAGATGTGGCCGTCCACCAGCGTATAGCGCACCGCACTCGGCAGGCAGTGGCCGATGAACGGGCAGTTGTCGCCGCGCGACAGCCAATGCTCACCGGCCACGGTCGAGGCCTTTGGATCAAACAACACCAGATCCGCCGCACTGCCAACCTTCAGCTCACCTGCCGGCAAGCGCAGTGCCTGGGCAGGCCCGCTGGTCAGTCGCGCAAGCAAGGTCGGCAGATCCAGCAGGCCATCCTCGACCAGCGTCATCGCCAACGGCAGCAAC
The DNA here is from genome assembly GCF_024809895.1 of Pseudomonas sp. BIGb0278. Taxonomy (NCBI): domain Bacteria; kingdom Pseudomonadati; phylum Pseudomonadota; class Gammaproteobacteria; order Pseudomonadales; family Pseudomonadaceae; genus Pseudomonas; species Pseudomonas sp. BIGb0278. The sequence continues at coordinate 268,277 of NZ_JANUEL010000002.1, read as the reverse complement.
AGCTCGACACTGCTGATACCAGGCTCGGTAGCGCCAAACGGCGCCAGTTTGGCATCGCGCTCGTGCGGCTGGTGATGGCTGGAAATCGCCTGGATCACCCCCGACTTGACCGCTTCACGCAGGCCATCGCGATCCGCCGCGGTACGCAGCGGTGGCTGCACGTGGTACAGGCTGGAGAAGTCGCGCAGCGCTTCGTCGGTGAGGATCAGCTGGTACAACGCTACGTCGGCTGTGACCGGCAGGCCCAGTGCCTGCGCCTGGGCAATCAGGCGGGCGCCGCGGGCGCTGGTGATCTGGGTGAAGTGCGCACGCACGCCACTTTGCTCGACCAGCAGCAGGTTGCGCGCCAGGGCGACGGTTTCGGCGCTTTCCGGGATGCCGGGCAAGCCGAGGAAGCTGGCCATCGCACCTTCGTGGGCCAGCCCGCCGAGGGCCAGGTCATGGTCCTGGGAGTGGAACACCACGGTCAGGTCAAAGGTGGCGGCGTACTCCAGCGCGCGCGCCAGGGTGCGGTTGTTGGGGATCTGCTTCAAACCGTTGCCAAATGCTACGCAGCCGGTATCACGCAGGGCCACCAGCTCGGCCAGTTGCTCGCCTTCAAGGCCCTTGGTCAGGGCGCCGATCGGATAGACCTTGCTGTTGCCAGCTTCACGGGCACGGTCGAGCACCAGCTCGGCCACTGCCGAGGTGTCCAGCACCGGCTTGGTCTGCGGTGGGCAGCACAGGCTGGTGACGCCACCGGCGACGGCCGCGCGGGTTTCGCTGGCGATGTTGCCCTTGCGGCTGTAGCCCGGCTCGCGCAGGGCGACGTCGAGGTCGACCAGGCCCGGTGCGGCGACCAGGCCGTTGGCGTCGATACTGCGGCTGGCGCTGAAACCGGCCGGGGCGGCGCCGATGGCGACGATCTTGCCCGCTTCCAGGTGCAGGTCGCTGATGCTGTCCAGGCCGCTAATCGGATCGATGACCCGGGCGCCAAGAATACTGATGCTCACAGGGCGTGCTCCTGGTCCAGTTGTCGTTGCGTGTTCTGCCCGCTCATGGCCATCGACAGCACCGCCATGCGCACGGCGATGCCGTAGGTGACCTGGTTGAGGATTACCGAATGTTTACCGTCGGCGACTGCCGATTCGATCTCGACGCCGCGGTTGATCGGCCCCGGATGCATGACGATGGCATCCGGTTTGGCCCCGGCCAGGCGCGCCGTGGTCAGGCCGAACAGGCGGTAGAACTCGCCTTCGCTGGGCAGCAGGCCGCCGGCCATGCGCTCACGCTGCAGGCGCAGCATGATCACCACGTCGACGTCCTTGAGGCCTTCGGCGAGGTCGGTGTAGACCTTCACGCCGTACTGCTCGATGCCCACCGGGATCAGGGTTTTCGGGCCGATCACGCGGATGTCCGGGCAGCCCAGGGTCTTCAGCGCGAGCATGTCGGAGCGGGCCACCCGCGAGTGCAGGATATCGCCGACGATGGCTACCGAGAGGTTCTCGAAGCTGCCTTTGTGGCGGCGAATGGCGAGCATGTCGAGCATGCCCTGGGTCGGGTGCGCGTGGCGGCCGTCGCCACCGTTGATCACGGCAACGTCCGGGCACACGTGCTCGGCGATGAAGTGCGCCGCGCCCGAGTCGGAGTGGCGCACGACGAACATGTCGGCGGCCATGGCCTCAAGGTTGCGCAGGGTGTCGAACAGGGTCTCGCCCTTGCTGGTCGAGGAGGTCGACACGTTCAGGCTGATGACGTCGGCCGACAGCCGCTGGGCCGCCAGCTCGAAGGTGGTGCGGGTGCGGGTGGAGTTTTCGAAGAACACGTTGCACACGGTCTTGCCGCGCAGCAACGGGACTTTCTTCACTGCCCGGTCGCCGACTTCAAGAAACGAGTCGGCAGTGTCGAGAATCTCGGTGAGCAGTTCGCGGGGCAAACCATCAAGCGAGAGGAAGTGGCGCAGCTGGCCCTGATCATTGAGCTGCAGCGGGCGCTTGGCGTCGAGTGGCGTCATCGCGGGGGACTCTTAAAGGGCGGAAGCGGTAGCAAGGTCCTGGCGCTCGAGGGCGAGCGGGGCCGGGCCGGTCAATTTTACCCGCTCATGGGCTGCCAGTGACAGCGTGGCGCCGAGCACGTTGGGCCGGATCGGCAGTTCGCCGGCATCCAGATCGAGCAGGCACACCAGGGTGACGCTGGCCGGGCGGCCATAATCGAACAGTTCGTTGAGGGCAGCGCGGATGGTGCGCCCGCTCATCAGCACGTCATCGACCAGCACTAGGTGCTGGCCTTCGACCTCGAACGGCAGCTCGGAGGGGCGCACTTGCGGGTGCAGGCCGTTCTGGCTGAAGTCGTCGCGATAGAACGACACATCAAGGGTGCCCAGCGGGCTGCTGTCGGCAAGCTCCTGCTGCAACGCCTGAGCGACCCACACACCACCGGTGCGGATGCCGATGAAGCGCGGCTCGGCAATGTTGCGGCGGGCCAGGTGGGCGCGAAGGTCGACAGCCATCTGCCGGATCAACTCGGCGGGGTTGGGTAGGCTCATTGCGTGCTCCTCGGGGCGCCGGCAGACCCGGCGGCAAAGCGAAAGGTGGAATCAGTGACCGGTATTGGCCTCCAGCCAGCCCTGCAGGAGCAGCGCGGCGGCGATGGCGTCGACCGGGTTGTCGCGATAGGTGCCGCGCTGACCGCCACGGGCCATGCGCTCGCCCTTGGCTTCGAAGGTGGTCAGGCGCTCGTCGTGGGTGTGCACCGGCAGGTTATAGCGGCCGTGCAGGCGGTTGGCGAACTTCTGCGCGCGGGCGCTCATCTCGCTGGGGGTGCCGTCCATGTTCAGCGGCAGGCCAACGACGATGGCGTCGGGTTTCCATTCCTTGATCAGTTTTTCCACCTGGGCCCAATCCGGAATACCGTCCTGGGCACGCAGGGTGCACAGCTCGCGGGCCTGGCCGGTGATGACCTGGCCAACCGCGACGCCGATCTGTTTGGTGCCGTAGTCAAAGCCCAGCAGCAGGCGCACCTCGGCCATCAGGCGTGACCTGCCTGGCTGGTCAGCAGGCTGAGGTTGATGCCCAGTGACGCTGCTGCCGCACTCAGGCGCTGGTCGCTGGCCAGGCTGAAGATGATTTCAGGGTCGAATGGGCAGTTGAGCCAGGCGTTGTCGGCAAGTTCGGCCTCCAGCTGGCCGGCTTCCCAGCCCGCGTAACCGAGGGTGATCAGGCTCTGCGCCGGGCCTTCGCCGTTGGCCAGGGCAAACAGCACATCCTGCGAGGTCGACAGCGACAGGCCTTCGAGCTCGATGGTGGCCTCATAGCTGCGCTCGCTGCTGTGCAGAACGAAGCCGCGGTCGGTCTGTACCGGCCCGCCGATGTAGATCGGTACTTGCAGGGTACTCAACGGCGGTTCTTCGTCCGGGCGCAACTGCTCGAGGATGTCTGCCAGGTTGAGTTCCTGCGGCCGGTTGACCACCAAGCCCATGGCGCCATTGGCGTTGTGCTCAACGATATAGGTCAGGGTCTGGGCAAAGTTCGGATCGGCCATGTGCGGCATGGCGATCAGGAACTGATGCTTGAGGTAACTCGGAGTGAGGTTTTTCATGGGGGTAGTGTGGCGCCAGGCGACGCCAGCTTCAAGCTGCAAGCTGTGAGAAAAAACCACTGACGCGGTTTAGTTGCTCGACAGCCGGTCGCCGCGGGCAAAGCGCCAGGTACGAATGATCTCCAAACGGTCGAATTCGGCCAGATCACCGGTAAACGGCGCGAACGGCGCGGCAAGGCGAACGATGCGCTGCGCGGCCTGATCCAGCAGCGGTTGGCCGGACGACTCCAGCACCAGCACCTCGAACAACGAGCCATCGCGGTTGATCGAAACCATCATGCGCAGGTTGCCGTAGATCTGCTGGCGGCGCGCCTCGTCGGGGTAGTTGAGGTTGCCGACCCGCTCGACCTTCTTGCGCCATTCCTCTTTGTACCAGGCACCTTTGTCGCGCATGGTCGAAGCCGCGTTCAAACGATGGATCTTGGGCCGCTTGGCATACAGCTGCTGCTCGTTGGACAGCTCGGCTTCAAGGCTGGCGATCTGGCTCGACAGCTGCGAGCTGTCAAATTCCGGGGTCGCCGCAGGAGGCTTGGGCTGGGCCTTGGTTTCCTTGGGCTTGGGTTCGACCTTCTGCGCCTTGGCTGCCGTGGTGGCGACTGCGGCCTTCTGCGGAGCGGGTGGCGTTTCGCGCTTGGCGGCCGGCGGAGGCGTGACCTTGTTGATCTTGCTGTCCTGAAACGGCGCCAGTTCAGTGGTCTTGGGCACCGCTTTCTTGTCCAGGGTACCGCTGCCTTGCTGGTTGTCCTGGGCCTGGAAGTCGGCCTTCTCAGGCGCTTTCTCGCTCTTGAAGGTTGCCAGGGTGATATCCATGGTGTGGCGGATTTCACTCGGCTTGACCACCGTGAAGCCGACCCCGAGGATCAGCGCCAGGTGCACCAGGGCAGCCAGAAACAAGGTAAAGCCAAGCCGGTCCACCGGGCGAACGCGGGGTGGCAGCAGGTCGGCAGGGATGTCAGCGGGCAGCGTCATCGGGTATCCAGCAATCGCCAGGCGGGGCAGCAGGTCAAAGGACCGGCATCATACCGCACTGAGCGATTGCGCTTCGCGTCGGTGGTCAGCGCGCCTTCAGCTTGCGATCAATGGCGTCCATCAACTGCACGCCGATCTGGGTGCCGTAGGCGTTGTCGATTTCGCGGATGCAGGTCGGGCTGGTCACGTTGATTTCGGTCAGATGCTCGCCGATCACGTCCAGGCCGACGAACAGCAGGCCCTTTTCGCGCAGGGTTGGCCCGACCTGGGCGGCGATCCAGCGGTCGCGCTCGCTCAGTTCGCGCGCTTCACCACGGCCGCCAGCAGCCAGGTTGCCACGGGTTTCGCCGCTGGCCGGGATGCGTGCCAGGCAGTACGGCACCGGCTCGCCGTCGATCATCAGGATGCGCTTGTCGCCGTCCTTGATTGCCGGCAGGTAGGCTTGCGCCATGATCTGCTGGGTGCCAAGCGCGGTCAGGGTTTCGAGGATCACCGACAGGTTCGGGTCACCGACCCGGTGGCGGAAGATCGAGGTGCCGCCCATGCCGTCCAGCGGCTTGAGGATCACATCGCCATGCTCGGCGGCAAACGCACGGATGATGTCCGGGCGGCGGCTGACCAGGGTCGGCGGGGTGCACTGCGGGAACAGCGTGGCGAACAGCTTTTCGTTGCAGTCGCGCAGGCTCTGCGGGCGATTGACCACCAGTACCCCGGCAGCTTCGGCCTGCTCCAGCAGGTAGGTGCTGTAGACGAACTCCATGTCGAACGGCGGATCCTTGCGCATCAGGATCACGTTGAGGTCGCTCAGCGGTGCGTCGATTTCAGCCTCCAGCTCGAACCACTTCTCGGGATTGGCGAATACCTGCAGCGGGCGCATCTTCGCCCGCGCCACGCCTGCGCTCTGGTACAGGTCCTGCTGCTCCATGTAGAACAGCGTCCAGCCGCGGGCCTGGGCTGCCAGCAGCATGGCCAGCGAACTGTCCTTTTTGTAGGAGATGGACGCGATAGGGTCCATGACAATCCCGAGGCGAACGCTCATGGGGGAATTCCTCTTGGCGGCAATTGGCCGCGATGGCAATAGATAAAGTGGCTCAGGGTGGCGCCGCGCGCGCCGTCGGTCAAGGGGGCGGCGATGGCAAAGGCTGTCAGGATGCGTGCAGCTTCAAGCTGCACGCTATAAGCTGCTGGTAAATGCGCACAGTCGCTGGCGCAGCGCTTTTTCCGGGCGCGTGAACCTTGTACTGTGCGGCGCAACGTCATTGTCGGTAGGCGATTATGGAACAACCCCTGAAGGTGATGGTGATCGACGATTCACGCACGATCCGCCGCACTGCGCAGCTGCTGCTGGGTGAGGTCGGCTGTGAAGTGATCACCGCCAGCGACGGCTTTGACGCGCTGGCCAAGATTGTCGACCATAGGCCGCGGATCATCTTCGTCGACGTGCTGATGCCGCGTCTGGACGGTTACCAGACCTGCGCCGTGATCAAGCACAACAGCGCCTTCAAGGACACCCCGGTGATCCTGCTGTCGTCGCGTGATGGCCTGTTCGACAAAGCCCGCGGCCGCGTCGTTGGCTCTGATCAATTTTTGACCAAACCATTCAGCAAAGAAGAATTGCTTGAGGCGATCCGGGCCCATGTGCCGGAATTTGCCGCTCAGGCGCAACCTGCATCCTGACCGCGCCTGGCATGGCGGCGGCACTTTCCTTCAATGGGGAACAGCATGGCCCGAGTTCTGATTGTCGATGATTCGCCGACAGAGTTGCACAAACTCACCGCGATCCTGGAAAAGCATGGCCATGAGGTGCTCAAGGCCGACAACGGCGCCAACGGCGTGGCGCTGGCCCGCCAGGAAAAGCCCGATGTGGTCCTGATGGACATCGTCATGCCCATCCTCAACGGCTTTCAGGCAACTCGCCAGCTGAGCAAGGACGCCGCTACCAGCGGCATCCCGGTAATCGTCATCACCGCCAAGGACCAGGAAACCGATCGGGTCTGGGCGGCGCGCCAGGGCGCGCGTGATTTTCTCATCAAGCCGGTCGATGAAGACTCGCTGCTGGCCAAGCTGAAAGCGGTGCTCGACATTTGACCACCCGCCGCGCCTCGCTGACTGCGTTCGAGCTGCTGCTCGACATCGATCGCCGCTGCCGTCTGCTGGAGGCCGATCAGCCGTCGCAGGACAGCCGGCTGCAACAGTGGAGCGGGATTGGCTTTCGCGTTGCCGAACAGTGGTTCGTGGCGCCCATGGTCGAAGTCGCCGAAGTCTTGCGCGAGCCGCGCAGCAGCCGCGTCCCCGGCGTGCAGCCGTGGGTCTGCGGGGTGGCCAACCTGCGTGGGCGGCTGTTGCCGGTGATGGACCTGAGCAGTTTTTTTGGCCTTGGGCCACTGCCGCCAGGCAAGCAACGGCGGGTGCTGGTGCTGGATCACGAGGCACTGTTTGCCGGCTTGCTGGTCGATGAGGTGCTGGGGTTGCAGCACTTCAGCCTGAGCAGCCTTGAGCTGTCGCCACCGCAGCCGTTGCTGGCGGCGGCGACGCCGTTTGTGCATGGCCATTTTGCCCGCGAGCACAACTGGGCCATCTTCAGCCCGCTGGCCCTGGCCCAGGCGCCGGGTTTTCTTGATGTAGCGTTGTAGAGGAACGATCGTGAACAAGCCTGTCAGCCCCGTCACTCCACCGGCCGTGACTCCGCGCGTGCGCAGCAGTGCGCAGATCACTGTGCTGTTCGTGGTGCTGATCCTGTCGATCATCCTGCTGTTCGCCAACTTCGCCTACCTCAATACCCAGTCCAATTACGACAAGCAGTACATCGGCCACGCCGGTGAGCTGCGCGTGCTGTCCCAACGTATCGCCAAGAACGCTACCGAGGCCGCTGCCGGCAAGGCCCTGGCGTTTCGCCTGCTGTCGGATGCGCGCAACGACTTCGAGCGGCGCTGGGGCTACCTGCGTGAAGGTGACAAGGCCACCGCGCTGCCGGCAGCGCCAGCCAAGGTCCGCGATGAAATGGAAGCGGTGCGCCAGGACTGGGAGACGCTGCGCAAGAACACCGACGTGATCCTCGCCAGTGAACAGACCGTGTTGTCGCTGCACCAGGTCGCGGCAACACTGGCCGAGACCGTGCCGCAATTGCAGGTCGAATACGAGAAGGTGGTCGAGATCCTCCTGCAAAGCGGTGCCCCCGCCGCGCAAGTGGCGGTAGCCCAGCGCCAGTTGTTGCTGGCTGAGCGGATTCTGGGTTCGGTCAACACCGTGCTGGCCGGCGATGACTCGGCAGCGCAGGCGGCCGATGCCTTTGGCCGCGATGCCAGCCGCTTTGGTCAGGTGCTTGAAGGCATGCTCGGCGGCAACCCGGCGATCCAGGTCACCCGGGTCGAGGACGCCGATGCCCGCGCGCGACTGGCGGAGATTGCCGAGCTGTTCCAGTTTGTCTCCGGCAGTGTCGATGAAATCCTCGAAACCTCCCCCGAACTGTTCCGCGTGCGCGAAGCGGCGAGCAATATTTTCAGCCTGTCGCAAACCCTGCTCGATGAAGCCTCGCACCTGGCCAACAGCTTCGAGAACCTGGCCAACGGGCGCACCCTTGATACCGTTGGCGGCTACGTGCTCGGCTTGCTGGCGCTGGCCTCGATCATCCTCATCGGCTCGGTGATGGTCCGCGCGACCAATCGCCAGCTGCGCGAAACCGCGGAAAAGAACGAGCGCAACCAGCAGGCAATCATGCGCCTGCTCGACGAAATCGAGGAGCTGGCCGACGGCGATCTGACAGTGACGGTGTCGGTCACCGAAGACTTCACCGGGGCCATCGCCGACTCGATCAACTACTCGGTGGACCAGCTGCGTGACCTGGTCACCACCATCAACCACAGCGCCCTGCAGGTTGCCGCCGCCGTGCAGGACACGCAGAACACCGCACGCCAGCTGGCCAAGGCCTCTGAGCAGCAGGCCGAGCAGATCAGCGAAGCCTCGGTGGCGGTGGGCGACATGGTCGAGTCGATCGACCGGGTGTCGGCCCACGCCTACGAGTCGGCCAAGGTCGCCGAGCGTTCGGTGGCCATCGCCAACAAAGGCAACGAGGTGGTGCACAACACCATCCACGGCATGGACAACATTCGCGAGCAGATCCAGGACACCGCCAAACGGATCAAGCGCCTGGGTGAGTCGTCTCAGGAGATCGGCGACATCGTCAGCCTGATCGACGACATTGCCGAACAGACCAACATTCTCGCCCTCAACGCAGCGATTCAGGCCTCGCTGGCCGGTGAAGCCGGCCGCGGTTTTGCCGTGGTTGCCGACGAAGTCCAGCGTCTGGCCGAACGCTCGTCGTCGGCCACCCGGCAGATCGAGGCGTTGGTGCGGACCATTCAGACCGACACCAACGAGGCGGTCATCTCCATGGAGCAGACCACCGCCGAAGTAGTCCGCGGAGCGCGTCTGGCGCAGGATGCCGGGGTGGCTCTGGCGGAAATCGAAGGCGTCTCGCAGACCCTCGCCGAGCTGATTCACAGTATTTCCGATGCCGCCCAACTGCAGACCTCTTCAGCCGGGCAGATTTCCCACACCATGGCTGTGATCCAGCAGATTACCGCGCAGACCTCAAGCGGCTCCGGCGCCACCGCCGACAGCATTCGCCACCTGGCGCGGATGGCCAGCGAGATGCGCCGCTCGGTCTCCGGTTTCACACTGCCGGCCCCGGCCGAACCCCGCTGAGGAGTAACCCATGGCCTCGGCAGCAGTAAGCCCCGAACGTCACGACACGGTCGCCCTGGCCTGGACCAAGGTGCCCATTCTCGATTGCCTGGCCCAGGCCCGGCAGGCGCTTGAGCGGTTTGCCGGCGACCCTACGGAGCTGGCCACGCTGGCGCTGTATGTGGATAACCTGCACCTGGTCCACGGTTGCCTGCGCATGCTTGAACTGCGCGGGGCGACGCGCCTGGCCGAAGAACTCGAGCTGCTCGGGCGGGCCATGGCCGACGGCCAGATCAGCCCGCGCGGCGACTGCCTCGGCGCGATGTTCCGTGGCCTTGAACAGCTACCACCTTACCTTGAGCGCCTGCGCGGCGCCCGCCACGACCTGCCGCTGGTGATGCTGCCGTTGCTCAATCGCCTGCGTGAGTGCCGTGGTGTCGAGCCATTGGCCCAGGGCAGCCTGATGGGTGAAGCGGCGCAGCGCCTGGCCGGTGCTGCCGACCTGGCTGACCTGGACCTGTCGCTGGGCAACTGGCGCGAGCAACTACAGGCTGGCCAGGGCCGCGACGCCCTGCGTTCGGTGGTGGCGGCGCTGTGCGATGACCTGATGCGGATCAAGGACTGCCTCGATCAGTTTGTCCGAGGCGAGCAATCGCGCGAGCAACTGGACGCCTTGGTCGCGCCCTTGCGTCAGGTCGCAGACACCCTGGCAGTGTTGAATTTCCAGCAACCGCGGCGGGTCATCATCGATCAGGTGCTGGCGTTGCAGGCTCTGGCACAGGATCAGCAGAGCGTCGACGATGCGCTGTTGATGGACGTTGCCGGGGCCCTGCTGTACGTCGAGGCAACCCTCAATGGTATGGTCGGCCCCCTGGAAGAAAGCGGCCAGGGCAGCATGCCCGGCTCGGACATGGCGCACATCCGCCACGTGGTCCTCAGCGAAGCGGTGTCGGTGCTGCAACAGGCCAAGGACCTGATTGGCGACTGCCTCGAATCGGGCTGGCCACGTCAGCGCCTGCAAGCCTTGCCGGGGTTGTTGCAGCAAGTGCGCGGTGCATTGGCGATGCTCATGCTGCCTGCTGCCGCCGAGCTGTTTGCCGGTGCCGCAGGCTATGTGCAGGGCTGGCTTGCGCATCTGGAGGAAGAGCCACAGCTGGATGAACTGACCCACCTGGCCGATGCGTTGTGTGCCGGCGAATGCTACTTGCAGTGGCGCGTGGCTGATCCGCTGGCCGACGCCCAGCCGTTCATCGACATGGCCAGGTCCAGCCTGACGGCACTTGGCGTGAACTGTGGGCATGGCGCACTAGCTGATGAAGGCGAGGAAATCGACGCCGAGTTGCGCGAGGTATTCCTTGAAGAAGCCAACGAGCTGCTGCCCGAGATCGAACGCCACTGGCTGCGCTGGCGTGCCGACAACAGCCTGCGTGAGGCGCTGATCGAAGTGCGCCGGGCTTTGCACACGCTCAAGGGCAGCGGCCGCATGGTCCGCGCCGAAGCTCTGGCGGAGCTGGCCTGGGGCGCCGAGCGGCTGATCAACCGGGTGCTCGAAGGCCGGGTCGGCCTGGCCGGGCAAGGCCTGGTCGCCTTGCAGCAGGCTTTCGTGCGCCTGCCGGACCTGCTCGCCGACTTCGCCGTGGGCCATTTGCCGCCGCTGGCCGAGGTCGAGCATCTGGTCAGCCAGTTGCATGCGCTGGCCGTCAACGAAGCCCCTGTCGCGGCGGGGCTGGATGGGCTTGATCCGCAGTTGCTGGAGATCTTCCGTAACGAGGCGCAAGGCCATCTGGCCAGCCTCGAGGCGTTTCTGCTAGCTGCCGACAGCCATGGCACGCCGGTCAGCGACAGCTTGCAGCGCGCGCTGCACACGCTCAAGGGCAGCGCCGCCATGGCCGGGGTGATGCCGATCGCCGAGCTGGCCACGGCCTTCGATCGGCTCGCGCGGGAATACCGCAGCCATGAGTTGCGCCTGCAACAGACCGAACTCGACTGGCTGGAAGCCGCCCACGCGCTGTTCCATCTGGGCCTGGCGCAGCTGCACAGCACACCGCTGGCGCCCATCGCCGGCGCCGCCGAGTTGATCGAACAGGTTGGTCAGGGCGTCGATGCTCAGTTAGCGGCATTGCACGACGAATCCTCGGCCAATCGCCGTAGTCGGCGTGACCCGCAGCTGATCGCCAGCTTTCTGGCCGAGAGCATGGACATTCTGCTCGATGCCGAGTCGCTGCTGGCGCGCTGGCAGCAGCAACCGCAGCAGCGTCAGGAGCTGGAAACCCTGCTCGACGAACTGACCAATCTCAGCCACGGCGCGAACCTGGCCGACCTCTGGCAAGTGGACGAGGTCTGTGAGGCGCTGCTCGATCTGTACGGTGCGGTGGAAGAGGGCAGCCTGGTCGCCGACACGCGCTTTTTCAACCAGGCCCGCCAGGCCCACGACGTGCTGATCGACATGCTCGACGAGATTGCCGCCGGGCAGGAAGTCAGCTCGCGCGGCGAGTGCGTCGACGGTTTGCGCGCACTGCTCGATCAAGCGCTGGCGCCCGATGGCACCGGCTTGATCGGCCGTGATGGGATCACGCCGCTGCCGCCCCTCGAATATGCGCAAGTAGTGCAGCCAGCGCTGCTCGAAGCACCGCCCGAGCCAAGTCAGGCTCCGGCTACTGTAGAGCCTGTTGAACCCGCCGAAGCGGCGGACAGCCCAGGTGATCAGGAGCTACTCGAGGTGTTCCTCGAAGAAAGCTCGGACATCGTCGAAAGCTCTGCGGCAGCGCTGGCCCGCTGGCAGGCCGACCCGCGCAGCAGTGTCGAGGTCGAGACCCTGCTGCGCGACCTGCATACGCTCAAGGGCGGCGCGCGCATGGTCGAAATCGCCGCGATCGGCGACCTCGCCCATGAGCTGGAATTTCTCTACGAGCTGCTTGCCGCTGGCCGCCTGCCGCCGACCGCAGCGCTGTTTGCCCTGCTGCAGAACTGCCACGACCGCCTGGCGCACATGCTCGATGCGGTGCGCCTGGGCGAGCCGCTGCATGCGGCCACGGCGCTGATCGACTACATCCGCAACTTCAGCAGCGCGGCGTTGACCGACAGCGCCGCCGCGCCGGCCATCGCCAGCGAAGCGGCAGTGCCCGCTGAACCGGCAGCGGTTGCCCCGGAGCGGGCGCCGGGCGATATGGTCAAGGTCGATGCCGAGCTGCTCGATGATCTTGGCAACCTGGCCGGCGAGCACGCGCTGATCCGCGGCCGTATCGAGCAGCAGGTCAGCGACGCCCAGTTCGCCCTCAGCGAGATGGAAACCACCCTTGAGCGCATGCGTGATCAGTTGCTGCGCCTGGATATAGAAACTCAGGCCAGCAGCGCCAGCCGTTATCAGGCTGAAAGCGACAGCTATGACGATTTCGATCCGCTGGAAATGGACCGCCATTCACAGTTGCAGCAACTGTCGCGGGCGCTGTTCGAATCCGCCTCGGACCTGCTCGACCTGAAGGAAACCCTGGCTCAGGGGGCGCAGGAAGCCCACGGCCTGCTGCAGCAGCAGGCGCGGGTCAACAGCCAGTTGCAGGAGGGCCTTACCGCTACCCTGATGGTGCCGTTCGAGCGCCTGGTGCCGCGTTTGCAACGTGTCGTGCGGCAGGTCTCCAGCGAACTCGGCAAGCAGGTCGAGTTGGTGGTCGGCAATGCCGAGAGCGAGCTTGACCGCAGCGTGCTGGAGCGCATGGTGGCGCCGCTTGAACACATGCTGCGCAACGCCGTCGACCATGGCCTGGAGTCGCGCGAGGCGCGCCTGGCTGCCGGTAAACCTGAGCAAGGTACGATCCATCTGAATCTGCTCCACGAAGGCGCCGACATCGTTATCGAGATGAGTGACGACGGTGCCGGGGTGCCGCTCGCGGCGGTGCGCGACAAAGCCATCAAGCGCGGCCTGCTCGATCCGCGCGCGCGCCTGAGCGACCACGAAATCCTCCAGTTCATCCTCCGCCCCGGTTTCTCGACGGCAGAAAAGATCACTCAGATTTCCGGCCGCGGGCTGGGCATGGATGTTGTTCATGAAGAGGTCAAGCAGCTCGGCGGCGCCATGAGCATCGCTTCCAGCCCCGGCAAGGGCGCGCGCTTCCAGATCCGACTGCCATTCACGGTGTCGATCAACCGCGCCTTGATGGTCCACCTGGGTGATGAGCAATACGCCATTCCGCTCAACACCATCGAAGGCATCGTCCGCGTGCCGCCCAGCGAACTGGCTGCCTGCTACCAGCTGGATACGCCGAGCTACGTGTATGGCGGCCACGCCTACCAGCTGCGCTACCTGGGCGAGTTGCTGCAAAGCGGTGTTGCCCGGCCTGGCCTGCTTGGCCAGAGCGTGCCGCTGCCGGTGATCCTGGTGCATTCGCAGGAAGCGTCGTTCGCGATCCAGGTCGACAGCCTGTCACCCAGCCGCGAGATCGTGGTCAAGAGCCTCGGCCCGCAGTTTGCTGCAGTGCCGGGGCTGTCCGGGGCAACCTTGCTCGGTGACGGTCGGGTGGTGCTGATTCTCGATCTGCTCGGCCAGCTCCGCGGCCAGCAACGGCGCCTGGCCCGGCTGCCCAGTGGCGATGTGCATCAACAGCGGCAGTTCGAGGCCGCGCCTCGGCAACGGTTGGTGATGGTGGTCGACGATTCGGTAACGGTGCGCAAGGTCACCAGCCGCTTGCTCGAGCGCCACGGCATGAGCGTGCTGACCGCCAAGGACGGCGTTGATGCCATGGCCCTGCTGGCAGAGCATCGGCCTGACGTACTGCTGCTGGACATCGAAATGCCCCGTATGGATGGCTTTGAAGTGGCCACGCGGATTCGTCAGGACCAGCGCCTGAAGGACCTGCCGATCATCATGATTACCTCGCGCAGCGGCCATAAGCACCGCGACCGAGCCATGGCCATCGGCGTCAACGAATACCTGGGCAAGCCGTATCAGGAGTCGCTGCTGCTGCAAAGCATTGCCCACTGGAGCCAAACCCATGCTTGAACATATCGCCGGCCAACGCAGCAGCCTGACCGGCCTGCTGCTGCCCCTAGGTGATCGGACCCTGGTTCTGCCGAATGTGGCTGTGGCAGAGTTGATCGGCCAGCGTGCGTTGTCTTGTCAGATCGGTGAGCCAAACTGGCACCTGGGCTGGCTCGACTGGCGCCAGCAACGCTTGCCGCTGATTGGTTTCGAGGCGGCCTGTGGCGGCCAGACGGTGTGCGGCGAGCGCGCGCGGATTGTCGTGCTCAATGCGTTGGGTGATACCGGCCTGCGCTACCTGGCGTTGCTGCTGCAGGGCATCCCGCGGGCGTGCAAGCTGGACAGCCAGCTCAATTATGTCGACGTGCCGTTGAACGCGCTGGAGCTGGCGGCGGTCCAGGTAGGCGAGCAAGTAGCGCGGGTGCCGGACCTGGTCGCGCTGGAGCGGATGGTGCGCGAGGCGGCGCTGCGCTGAAACCCGGAACTAGCGAGGAGGTCTTTGACTGCATGTATTACGGTGAACGCTTCAATGCCTGGACGCACCTGGTCGGTGCCATCTTGGCTTTCATCGGTGCCAGCTGGCTGATCATCACCGCCGGCCTGCAAGGCGACCCATGGAAGATCATCAGCTTCTCGATCTACGGCGGCACCCTGGTGCTGCTATACAGCACCTCGACCCTGTACCACAGCACCCGCGGCCAGGCCAAAGTGATCATGCGCAAGCTCGATCACCTGTCGATCTACCTGCTGATTGCCGGCAGCTACACCCCGTTCTGCCTGATCAGCCTGCGCGGCCCGTGGGGCTGGAGCCTGTTCGGCGTGGTCTGGGGGTTGGCGGTGATCGGCATGCTGCAAGAGATCAAGCCGCGCTCGGAAGCGCGGATTCTGTCGATCATCATCTATGCGCTGATGGGCTGGATCGTGCTGGTAGCGGTCAAGCCGCTGCTGCAGACTTTGGGCACTGCCGGTTTTGCCTGGCTGGCGGCCGGTGGTGCGTGCTACACCATCGGCATCATCTTCTTCGCCTATGACAGCCGCTTTCGCCACTGGCACGGCATCTGGCACCTGTTCGTGATTGCCGGCAGCCTGCTGCACTTCATCGCCATCAGCTTCTACGTGCGCTGAGCAGCAGTTAAAAATCGCCCCACAGCTGCTGCGCTACTGCGAGCGCCACTACCGGCGCGGTTTCGGTACGCAGCACGCGTGGGCCGAGGCGCGCGGCATGATAGCTGGCGGCCTTGGCCTGCTCGACCTCGGCGTCGGTCAAACCGCCTTCAGGGCCGATCAGAAACGCCAGCCGCTCGGGCCGCTGGTGACTGGTCAGCGGCTCGGCGACCGGGTGCAGCACCAGCTTCAGGTCAGCCTCGGTTGCCTTCAGCCACTCGGCCAGGGTCAATGGCGGATTGATCAGCGGCAGGGTCGAGCGGCCGCATTGTTCGCAGGCGCTGATCGCCACCTGGCGCCAGTGCGCCAGACGCTTGTCGGCGCGTTCGTCCTTGAGCCGCACTTCGCAACGTTCGCTGACGATCGGGGTGATCTGGTTGACGCCCAGTTCGGTGGCTTTCTGGATGGCCCAGTCCATCCGCTCGCCGCGCGACAGGCCTTGGCCGAGGTGCACGTGCAGGCTTGAGTCGGCCTGGCCGGGCAGAGCCTGGTCGAGGCTGACGCGCACGCTCTTCTTGCCCACTTCAAGCAGTTGGCCGAGGTACTCCTGGCCGCTGCCATCGAACAGCTGCACGGCATCGCCGGCGGCCATGCGCAGCACGCGGCCGATGTAATGGGCCTGGGCTTCGGGGAGGTCGTGTTCGCCGATGGACAGCGGGGCGTCGATAAAGAAGCGGGACAGTCTCATGGTTCTGCTCTGGAATTAGGGAAGACACATACACCTCGGCGGCGGGAGAGCCCGCCGCCGAGGCCTGCTGCACGGGCTGTGCTCAGCCCGGATCGCGAAAGTCGGGATGGAAATTCTGCGGCACGGCCACGCTGATGCTGTCGCGGGTGGCGATATCGATACCCTCGGTGGCCACCTCGGCAAGGAAGTCGATCTGCTCGGGGGTGATCACATACGGCGGCAGGAAGTACACCACGCTGCCCAGCGGGCGCAGCAGGGCGCCGCGGGTCAGGGCATGTTCGAATACCTTGAGGCCGCGCCGTTGCTGCCATGGATAAGCGGTTTTGCTGGCTTTGTCCTCGACCATTTCGATGGCCAGGGCCATGCCGGTCTGGCGCACTTCGGCCACATGCGGGTGATCGACCAGGTGCGCAGCGGCGCTGGCCATCCGCGCTGACAGGGCCTTGTTGGCCTCGATGACGTTGTCCTGCTCGAAGATATCCAGGGTTGCCAACGCGGCAGCGCAGGCCAGCGGGTTGCCGGTGTAGCTGTGCGAGTGGAGGAATGCGCGCAGGGTCGGATAGTCGTCGTAGAAAGCCTGATAGACATCATCGGTGGTCAGGCAGGCCGCCAGCGGCAGGTAACCGCCGGTGAGGGCCTTGGACAGGCAGAGGAAGTCCGGGCGGATGCCGGCCTGCTCGCAGGCGAACATCGTCCCGGTGCGGCCAAAGCCCACGGCAATCTCGTCGTGGATCAGGTGCACGCCATAACAGTCGCAGGCTTCGCGCAGCAGCTTGAGGTAAACCGGGTGGTACATGCGCATGCCGCCGGCGCCCTGGATCAGCGGCTCGACGATGACTGCCGCGACAGTGGCGTGATGCTCGGCGAGGGTCTGCTCCATGGCCAGGAACATCGTCCGCGAGTGCTCCTCCCAGCTGACCCCTTCAGGGCGCAGGTAGCAGTCCGGGCTGGGCACCTTGATGGTGTCGAGCAACAGCGTCTTGTAGGTCTCGGTGAACAGCGGCACATCGCCCACCGACATCGCTGCGATGGTTTCACCGTGGTAGCTGTTGGTCAGGGTGACGAAGCGCTTCTTGCTGCTCTGGCCCTTGTTCAGCCAGTAATGGAAGCTCATCTTCAGCGCGACTTCGATGCACGACGAGCCGTTGTCGGCGTAGAACACTCGGTCCAGCCCGGCTGGAGTCATGGCTACCAGGCGCTCGGACAGCTCGATCACCGGCTGATGGCTGAAGCCAGCCAGGATCACGTGTTCGAGCTGGTCGACCTGGTCCTTGATGCGCTGGTTGATGCGCGGATTGGCATGGCCGAACACGTTGACCCACCACGAACTGACGGCGTCCAGGTAGCGCTTGCCTTCGAAGTCCTCGAGCCACACGCCGTCGCCGCGCTTGATCGGGATCAGCGGCAGCTTTTCGTGGTCTTTCATCTGGGTGCAGGGGTGCCACAGGACCTTGAGGTCACGTTGCATCCACTGATCATTGAGGCCCATCGGCACTTCTCCTGGCGGCACGGCTTGGTTTGACCGCACAAGCCTAAGCAAAGGTGCCGGCCACCACAACCGTGATCAGGCTCAATGGCGCACAACGGGCTGCCAGCTCAGGGCCGGGATGTGCACGGTGCCGGCGTGGGTGGTGGAGATGGCCAGGGTGCGAAATGGCCCCAGCAGCATCTGGCGGGTGGGCGAACTGGCGTAGTGACCATGCACGCTTTCGGTGCCGGCCAGGCCTGACAAGGTCAGCCAGAAAGTAGTGGTGCTGTTGCATGGCTGAAGTCCCGCTGCGGTCGTGGACGCCACTGTCCGACGAAAGCGGCGCTGCTGGCTACTGACAAAAATACCAGTTGCGTAAGCGGCTTGGCATCGCCCTGCTGGCAGGGTGCCCACGGGTGACGTATTCTTAGCGCAATTTTCTCGGGGCTTCTTTCCCGTTTTCATCGACCTGTTTTCAACCGGAGTTTGCCGACATGGCTGCTGCTTGGGTGCGCCTGTGCGCGTTGGTATTGATCGGATTTTCCAGCACCTCGGCGCTGGCGCAGGACAAGACACCCACGGCAATCGTCGTCGGTGGCGGCCTGGCCGGCTTGACGGCTGCCTACGAGCTGCAGAACAAAGGCTGGCAGGTCACGCTGCTGGAAGCCAAGGCGGGCATGGGCGGGCGCTCTGGCCTGGCCACCAGCGAATGGATCGGCAACGGCAAAGCCCAGCCGGTACTCAACCAGTACCTGGATCGCTTCAAGCTCGATACCTTGCCGGCCCCTGAGTTCGTGCGCACGCCGGGCTACCTGATCGATGGCGAATACTTCAGCGCAGCTGACCTGGCCGTCAAGCAGCCGGCAACTGCCGAAGCGCTCAAGCGCTACGAGAAAACCCTCGACGATCTGGCCCGCTCGATCGACGACCCGCTCAACCCGCAGGCCAACAGCACGCTATTCGCCCTCGACCAGATCAACGTCGCCAACTGGCTCGACCGTTTGCAACTGCCTGCCACTGCGCGGCAATTGATCAACCAGCAGATTCGCAGCCGTTATGACGAGCCTTCGCGCCTGTCGCTGCTCTATTTCGCCCAGCAGACCCGTGTCTATCGTGGCGTCAGCGACCGTGACCTGCGTGCTGCGCGCCTGCCTGGCGGTAGCCCGGTGCTGGCTCAGGCCTTCGTCAAGCAGCTGAAAACCATCAAGACCAACGCACCGGTTACCGCGATCGTCCAGGACAAGGACGGCGTTACCGTCAAGGTCGGCGCTGTCGGCTATCGCGCCGACTACCTGGTGATGGCGGTGCCGCTGCGGGCACTGGCCAAGATCCAGATGACCCCAGGCCTGGACAACCAGCATATGGCTGCGATCAAAGGCACCAACTATGGCTGGCGTGACCAGATACTGCTCAAGTTCAAGCAGCCTGTGTGGGAAAGCCGGGCGCGGATGTCGGGTGAGATCTTCAGCAACACCGGCCTGGGCATGCTCTGGATCGAGCCGGCGCTGAAAGGTGGTGCCAACGTGGTGATCAACCTGTCGGGCGACAACGCCCGTCTGTTGCAGGCCTTTGGCGACAAGCAGATGGCCGACCAGGTGCTGATCCGCCTGCATGCGTTCTACCCGAAGGCGCGCGGCGCATTCACTGGCTATGAAGTGAAGCGCTACAGCGCGGATCCTGGTACTGGTGGTGCCTATCTGGCATATGGCCCGGGGCAGATCAGCAAATACTGGCGCCTGTGGGAGCGCCCTCTGCAGCGCATCAGCTTCGCTGGTGAGCATACCGACGCGCTCTACCCAGGCACGCTCGAAGGCGCCCTGCGCAGCGGCCAGCGTGCTGCCGGCCAGGTGCAGGACCTGCTGGCAGGCAAGTCGTTTGATCCGGTCAAGGCCGTGCCTGTGGCGGCAGCTGCCGCAACCGGCGCCGCAGCGGCCAAGGGCGGCTTCTTCTCCAATCTGTTTGGCGGCGGCGACAAGGCGGCCAAGGCGGACAACGCGCCAGCCAAGGACGAGCCGGCCAAGGCCAAGGACGCCGAGCCAGCCAAGCCTGGCTTCTTCTCGCGCCTGTTTGGTGGCGCAGAAGAGCCTGCAGCCAAGCCGGTACCTGTGGCCAAGGCTGCGGAAGTTGCACCAGTAGCACCGGCGCCTGAACCAGCGCCAGTGGTTGCGCCGGTACCGGAGCCTGCGGCCAAGCCTGCACCGGTCAAGCCTGCGGCAAGCAAGGCCGCACCAGCCAAGCATGCGCCTGCGCATAAGCCAGCTGCCAAATCGGATGCCGCGAAAAAGGCCGTAACCAAGCCTGCGCAAGCGAAAAAGGCTCCCGCCAAGGCCGAGCCGGTGAAGAAACCGGCGACCAGCAGCCAAGGCTGATTGATCCAACACCCCCAAGGGCCGCATCGCGGCCCTTTCTTATTCTGCGAGTGTACCGGGCTGGTCTAGGGTTAATGTTTCCTTAATAACCGGTCGAGAGAATAAGCATCGATTAATTCGATCTACCAAAGCAATTTTTTCCGCTTTTATTCGATACGTTTCGCGCTAGTCTGTACGCAGCTTCAAGGGAGAGCGCCGCCAACATGCAAGTACGCAATTCATCAACTCGCTACGGCCTGGTCAGCATGGTCATGCACTGGGGTGTAGCGCTGGCAGTCTTCGGGCTGTTTGCCCTGGGCCTGTGGATGGTCGATCTTGACTACTACGACCCGTGGCGCAAGGCCGGCCCGGATCTGCATAAAAGTATTGGCCTGGTGTTGCTGGCGGTAATGCTGCTGCGGGTGCTGTGGCGTTTCATCAGTCCGCCGCCGGCAGTGCTGGCCAGCCATGACCGCTTCACCCGAGTTGCAGCCAAACTGGGCCACCTGGCTTTATATGCAGGGCTGTTTGCGGTAATGATCGCCGGGTACCTGATCTCTACCGCCGATGGCGCGGGGATCTCGGTGTTTGGCCTGTTCGATGTGCCGGCATTGCTCAGCAACCTGCCCGACCAGGCTGACACCGCTGGCGTGATCCATTTTTACCTGGCCTGGGGGCTGGTGATTTTCGCCGTCCTGCATGGCTTGGCAGCACTGAAACACCACTTTATCGACCGTGACGCGACCCTGACTCGTATGCTGGGCCGCAAAGCTTGACCCTCAACCTCAATTGCAAGGAATCGAAAGGATGTTGAAAAAGACTTTTGCCGCTCTGGCGCTCGGTACCGCTCTGTTCGCCGCTGGTCAGGCCATGGCTGCTGACTACAAGATCGACAAGGAAGGCCAGCACGCGTTCGTTGACTGGAAGATCAGCCATTTGGGCTACAGCTTCATCCACGGTACTTTCAAAGACTTCGACGGTAGCTTTACCTGGGATTCGGCCAAGCCTGAAGCCAGCAAGATCAACGTCGACCTGAAGACCGCCAGCCTGTGGTCGAACCATGCCGAACGTGACAAGCACATCGCGAGCAAGGACTTCCTGGACGTCAGCAAGTATCCAGAGGCCAAGTTCGTCTCCACCGCAGTCAAATCGACCGGTGACAAGACCGCTGATGTGACCGGCGACCTGACCCTGCACGGTGTGACCAAGCCGGTAACCTTCAAGGCTACCTTCAACGGTGAAGGCAAGGATCCATGGGGCGGCGAGCGCGCTGGCTTCAACGCCACCACTACCCTGAACCTGAACGACTTCGGCATCAAGGGCCCAGGCCCAACCTCGCAGACACTGGATCTGGATATCAGTGTTGAAGGCGTGAAGCAGAAGTAATCAGCCGCAAACGAAAAAGCCGCCCATCAGGGCGGCTTTTTCATGTCTGCAAAACCGTAATCAGCGATTACGGGTCAGCAGGGCCGGGCGCTCGCCACGCGGGCGGCTCGGCAAGTCTTCCAGCTGCTCAGGCGTTGGGTAACGCTCGAGCTTGGATTCCTTGCGGATGATCACTGGCTGGCTTTGCGATTCACGCGGGTTGCGTACTGCTGGCTCTTGACGAGCACTGTCGTCACGGGCTGGGCGGTTACGGCCCGGGTTGCCGTCGCGACGGCCACCACCAGCGTTGCTGCCGTTGTTGCTGCGTGGGCGCTTGTCGCCAGCACCCTGACGGGGCTGGCCGCTGCCGCCGTTGTTGCTGCGGCCTTTTGCTGGCGCACCGGCACCGCGAGTGCCGCTGCCTTGGGTTTGGCCGGCACCAGCTGCAGCGCCTGGGCGACGGTTGCGGCCTTGGTTCTTGCCATTCTGGTAAGGGCTGACGTAGTCGGCCTTGTTACCGAAGTTATCCACGTCGTCGTCGAGGAACGCTTCCGGGTCACGGTTGCCGTTGCCATTACCGTTGGCTGGCGCCGATGCTTCGCGGCGCTCGCCCTGTGGCTGGCGCGGCTTGTTCTCACGTGGCTTGCGCGGCTGCTGCTGGCGCTCACCTGCAGGCTTGTCGGCCGGCTTTTCAGCGGCGCTGCTCTGCTTGGCGCGGCCTTTGTCCTTGCCCTTGTCCTTGCGTCCGCCGTTGCTGTCTTTGCTGGCGTCGCTGCGCGGCTGGTTACGACCACCGCGGCCGTTGGCCTGCGGGCGCTCACGGACTTCAGGTTTCTCGACTTCGACGGTGCTGGCGTCAAAGCCCATCAGATCGCCGTCCTGGATCTTCTGGCGAGTGACGCGCTCGATGCTCTTGAGCAGTTTCTCTTCGTCCGGGGCAACCAGCGAGATGGCTTCACCTGAGCGACCGGCACGGCCAGTACGGCCGATGCGGTGCACGTAGTCTTCCTCGACATTCGGCAGCTCGAAGTTGACCACGTGCGGCAGCTGGTCGATGTCCAGGCCACGCGCGGCAATGTCGGTTGCGACGAGGATGCGCACTTCGTTGGCCTTGAAGTCGGCCAGGGCCTTGGTGCGTGCGTTCTGGCTCTTGTTGCCGTGGATCGCTGCAGCCGGCAGGCCGTGCTTCTCAAGGTACTCGGCCAGGCGGTTGGCGCCATGCTTGGTGCGGGTGAAGACCAGCACCTGTTCCCACGCACCGAGGGTGATCAAGTGCGCCAGCAGGGCACGCTTGTGGCTCGCCGGCAGGCGGTAGACGCGCTGTTCGATACGCTCGACCGTGGTGTTCGGCGGCGTGACTTCGATGCGCTCGGGGTTGTGCAGGAGCTTGTCGGCGAGGTCGGTGATGTCTTTGGAGAAGGTCGCCGAGAACAGCAGGTTCTGGCGCTTCGCCGGCAAACGGGCGAGGACCTTCTTGACGTCATGGATGAAGCCCATGTCGAGCATGCGGTCGGCTTCATCGAGGACTAGGATTTCGACGCGGGACAGGTCAACTTTGCCTTGGCCGGCCAAGTCGAGCAGGCGGCCAGGGCAGGCCACCAGTACGTCGACGCCTTTGGCCATGGCCTGAACCTGTGGGTTCATGCCGACACCGCCGAAGATGCAGGTGCTGACCAGGCTGAGGTCGCGTGCATACACTTTGAAGCTGTCGTGCACCTGAGCCGCCAGTTCGCGGGTCGGGGTCAGCACCAGTACCCGCGGTTGACGCGGGCCGTGGCGCTGGGATTTGTCTGGGTGGCCGCCCGGGAACAGACGCTCCAGGATCGGCAGGGCGAAACCGCCGGTTTTGCCAGTACCTGTCTGTGCGGCGACCATCAGGTCGCGACCTTGCAACACGGCGGGGATGGCCCGCTGTTGCACTGGGGTAGGCTCGGTGTAGCCCGCTGCTTCGATAGCGCGGACAAGTGCCTCGGAGAGACCGAGGGAAGCAAAGGACATGGGCAATCCTGTTCTGGTGGGGGCTAGGCCCTATAGGGTGATCTGCCTGGCGCGACGGGCATCTGAGGGATGCGATCGCGTCCGGTCCAGCTTGGTGTCCACTGCGCATCAGAGAAACATCGGGCCTGCGCTGTAGAGCGCGTTGGCGATGATCGAGATGCCTGGATGAAGACCGAGCGTCCGGGCGTGAGCCTGGCGGGAAGGCCCGAGTATAACAGAGCTAGCGAAGTGTGCTGCGTTCCTGCTGCTCAACGGCGCCAGGCAGCACTCCAAGGTCGTCTTCGAAGCGAGCGATCATCTGCACGTAGGCAGGTTCTTGCTTGAAACGGCGCAGTTCGTCGGCAAACGAGCGAGCCAGTTGTTCGCGCCCGGGCTTGCGCGCCAGACCCAGATACTGGTTTTGCCGATCGATCAGCAGCGGCAACTGTTCGATTTGCTGCTGCAGCCCCATCTGCCGGCGCAGATAGCGCCCGACGCGACTGTCGGTGACCAGCAGATCGATGCGGCCGAGCATCAGTTTGCCGAAATTGGCCTCGTGAGTGGGCGCCGGCTCACGTTTGAACAATGTCGACTGATTGAATGCCGCGCCATAGTCGTAGCCCGGCGAGGTGCCGAGGGTCAGCCCGGCGAGGTCCTCCAGTCGCTTGACGGCGCGGTGCTGGCCGTGTCTGCCGAGCAGAACGAACTCGACTGCGGACAGGGGTTCGTCAGGGAACACCATGAACACCTTGCGCGCATCGTTCTGGAAAATCCCCAGCACGCCATCGGCCTGGCCCTGCTCGACCATCGCCAGGCAGCGCTTCCACGGCATGAACTCCCAGTCGACCTGCACACCGAGGCGCTTGAACACCTCGCTGGCAACCTCGTACTCGATACCCTGCGGCTGGCCGTTGTGTTCGTAGACATAAGGCGCCCAGTCATCGCTGACCACGCGCAGGCGTTCGGCCTGAGCCGAACAGCTCAGGCAGACAAGCAACAGGCAGAGTAGGCGGGGCAGAAGCGACATGGCGTGAGAGTACGCCGTCCATCGGGCGATGAACAGTGAACGGGGCTTGTACAAACGCTGATAGTTGTAAACACCTGGGTGCCGTTCACAAACGCCTGTAGGAGCGGCCTTGTGTCGCGACAGGGCCGCGCAGCGGCCCCAGATTTTCAGCTTCGCCGCCAATATCGCCGGGCCAGCTACGCTGGCCTTTCCGACCGGTCCGGCGCCCCGGCAAGGCCGCTCCTACACAAAGCAGATCGCGTTAGCGTGGCAGCTTGAGGTTGTTCCAGATCGCCAGGCTCGGTTCGGCCTGGTTCAGGGTATAGAAGTGCAACCCAGGTGCGCCGCCTTGCAGCAGTTGCTCGCACATGTTGCTGATCACTTCTTCGCCAAAGGCCTGGATGCTCGCGCTGTCGTCGCCATAGGCTTCCAGTTGCTTGCGGATCCAGCGCGGCAGTTCAGCACCACAGGCGTCGGAGAAGCGCGCCAGCTTGCTGTAGTTGGTGATCGGCATGATGCCGGGCACTACCGGGATATCCACGCCCATTTTCTGCACGCGTTCGACGAAGTAGAAATAGCTGTCGGCATTGAAGAAGTACTGGGTAATGGCGCTGTCGGCACCGGCCTTGACCTTGCGCACGAAGTTGCTCAGGTCGGCTTCGAAGTTCTGCGCCTGCGGGTGCATTTCGGGGTAAGCGGCAACTTCCAGGTGGAAGTGATCGCCGCTTTCCTGGCGGATGAACTCGACCAGGTCACTGGCGTAGCGCAGTTCGCCCGAGGCCATGCCCATGCCTGACGGCAAATCACCGCGCAGAGCGACGATCCGCTTGATGCCGGCAGCCCGGTATTCGCTGAGCAAGCCGCGCAGGTCGGCCTTGGAATCACCGACGCAGGACAGGTGCGGTGCGGCGGCGACTTTGACTTCATGTTCCAGCTGCAGCACGGTGTTAAGCGTGCGGTCGCGGGTCGAACCGCCAGCGCCGTAGGTGCAGGAGAAAAAATCAGGATTGTAGCCAGCCAGCTGGCGAGCAACGGCCATCAGCTTTTCGTGACCGGCTTCGGTCTTGGTCGGGAAAAACTCGAAACTGTAACGGCGTTCTTCGGACATCGTTCGTTCCTCATGCAGCCAACGCCAGTAGCGCGCCTTCAGCTGCAATCTGCAAGTAAAAGCCAGAGCGGTGAAGGCCGGTCTGGCTTGGCGTCATTCATTGCATGGACTGCCCGCAGCAAGCATGTCTGCCGCGGGCCACTCGCTTAGTAGCGGTAGGCGTCTGGCTTGAACGGGCCTTCGACGGTGACGCCGATGTATTCGGCCTGCTGCGAGGTCAGCTGGGTGACCACGCCGCCGAAGCCACGGACCATTTCCAGAGCGACTTCTTCGTCGAGTTTCTTCGGCAGCACTTCAACGGTCAGACGCTCGGCTTTCTTCTCGGCCGAGAGGTCAGCGAACTTCTGCCCGAACAGGAAGATCTGTGCCAGCACCTGGTTGGCGAAAGAGCCGTCCATGATCCGGCTTGGGTGGCCAGTGGCGTTGCCCAGGTTGACCAGACGGCCTTCGGCCAGCAGGATCAGGTAGTCGTCGTTCTGCGGATCGAAGTCGCCAGCGCCGGTGCGGTGAATCTTGTGCACCTGCGGCTTGACCTCTTCCCATGCCCAGTTCTTGCGCATGAAAGCGGTGTCGATTTCGTTGTCGAAGTGGCCGATGTTGCACACTACAGCGCGCTTTTTCAGCGCCTTGAGCATGTTCGCATCGCAGACGTTGACGTTACCGGTGGTGGTCACGATCAGGTCGATCTTGCCCAGCAGAGCCTTGTCGATGCAGGCTTCGCTGCCGGTGTTGAGGCCGTCGATGAACGGCGAAACCAGCTCGAAGCCGTCCATGCAGGCTTGCATGGCGCAGATCGGGTCAACTTCGGAAACCTTGACGATCATGCCTTCCTGACGCAGCGACTGGGCCGAGCCCTTGCCGACGTCACCGTAGCCGATGACCAGCGCCTGCTTGCCCGACAGCAGGTGGTCGGTGCCGCGCTTGATAGCGTCGTTGAGGCTGTGACGGCAGCCGTACTTGTTGTCGTTCTTGCTCTTGGTGACCGAGTCGTTGACGTTGATCGCCGGGACTTTCAGCTCGCCCTTGGCCAGCATGTCGAGCAGACGGTGAACACCGGTGGTGGTCTCTTCGGTAACGCCGTGGACGCGATCCAGAACCTGTGGGTACTTGTCGTGCAGCAGTTGGGTCAGGTCGCCGCCGTCGTCGAGGATCATGTTGGCATCCCATGGCTGGCCATCCTTGAGGATGGTCTGCTCCAGGCACCACTCGTACTCTTGCTCGGTCTCGCCTTTCCAGGCGAAGACCGGGATACCGGCAGCGGCGATGGACGCAGCTGCCTGGTCTTGCGTGGAGAAGATGTTGCAGGACGACCAGCGCACTTCGGCACCCAGGGCAACCAGGGTTTCGATCAGCACGGCAGTCTGAATGGTCATGTGGATGCAGCCGAGGATTTTCGCACCCTTGAGCGGTTGCTCTTCGAGGTACTTGCGGCGCAGGCCCATCAGTGCCGGCATTTCCGATTCGGCGATGATGGTTTCGCGACGGCCCCAGGCGGCCAGGGAGATGTCAGCGACCTTGAAATCGGTAAAACCAGCAGGCGTGTTTACAGCGCTCATGAAGAGCCTCCATTCGTAGTGTGCGAATGGGCGCCGTTGTGCGTTGAGCGTCCACTTGAGCGGACAACGCCCCATCCGAGCCTGACAGGTCGAACCTGCTGCAGCGCCCCTCGGACAGGTGGCGGGCATGGCACCGCGGCGGGTGGCCATGTTAAACGGCGCTGATTATAGCCGGGCAGGGCGATCAGGCCCAAGGTTTTCTGTCGATTAATCGCGACGATAGTCGATGACCAATGGAGCCCTGTGGCAGGCTCTGCCATCATGACTGCACGTTAGCCAAAGCTGGTAGGAGCAATGATGAACTTCCACACCCGCAAATGGGTAAAACCCGAAGACCTCAACCCCAATGGCACTCTGTTCGGCGGCAGCCTGCTGCGCTGGATCGACGAGGAAGCGGCGATCTACGCCATCGTCCAGCTGGGTAATCAGCGAGTGGTGACCAAGTACATCTCGGAGATCAACTTCGTCAGCGCCTCGCGCCAGGGCGACATCATCGAGCTGGGCATTACTGCCACCGAGTTTGGCCGCACCTCGATCACCCTCAAGTGCGAAGTGCGCAACAAGATCACCCGCAAGAGCATCCTCACCGTCGACAAGATGGTCTTCGTCAACCTGGGTGACGATGGCTTGCCGGCTGCGCATGGGCGCACCGAGATCAAGTACGTGCAGGATCAGTTTCCCGACTCTGCCGTAGAGTGATTTTTCGGGGCCGCAAAGCGGCCCCGACATTCTCAAGGCTGAACGCTAACCTTGCTCACCACACGACCAATGCTCAGACCCTGAATCAGGATCGACGACAGCACCACGATGTAGGTGATCGACAGCAGCAAATCACGCTCTTCACCCAGCGGCAACGACAACGCCAGCGCCACCGACACGCCCCCACGCAAACCACCCCAGGTCAGCACGCGAATGGTGCCCTGCGGCACGCTGCGCCAGCGGCGCAGCAGCAGAATTGCCGGCGCCACCGTGAGCAGGCGCGACATCAGCACGGCTAGGGCCAGCACCGAACCGGCGGCCAGGTGCATCCAGTTGAACGGCAGCAGCAACAGCTCCAGGCCGATCAGGGCAAACAACAAGGCATTGAGCATGTCATCGATCAGTTCCCAGAAACCGTCCATGTAGCGCCGGGTCATGTCGTTCATGGCCAGGTTGCGGCCCAGGTTGCCGATGATCAGGCCGGCCACCACCATCGCGATCGGTGCCGAGACATGCAGCTCGTAGCACATTGCCGAGCCGCCGATGACCAGCGCCAGGGTCAGCATGACCTGGACCTGGTATTGGTCGATGCTCTTGATCATGCGATAGGTCGCATAGCCGATCAGGCCGCCGAAGGCGATCCCGCCGATGGCTTCGCGGGCGAACAGCAGGGCGGTCTCGGAGATACTTGGCGTCTCGCCCAGCTGGACGATGCCGAGCAGTACCGTGAACACCACCACCGCCGTGCCGTCGTTGAACAGCGACTCGCCAACGATGGTGGTCTTCAGCGGCTTGGAGGCGTTGGCCGTACGCAGCGCGCCGAGCACGGCAATCGGGTCGGTCGGCGAGATCAATGCGCCGAACAGCAGGCAGTAGATCAGGCTGACGTGCCAGCCGAACATGGCGAACACCCAGTGCGCGAGAAAACCGATGACCACGGTGGCGATAAGCACGCCGATGGTCGCCAGCAGGCCGATCGGCCAACGGTAGCTGCGCAGATCGCTGAGGTTGACGTGCAGGGCGCCGGCAAACAGCAGGAATGCCAGCATCCAGTGCATCAGCAGGTCATTGAAGTCGATCTGGTTCATCAAACCTTCGACGCGTTCTTCCAGGCCCGGAAAGCCGATCAGGCTCAGACCCTGCAGAATCAACGAGAACAGCAGCGCCGTGACCATGACACCGATGGCCGGCGGCAGGCCGATGAAGCGATAGTTGACATAGGTGAGGAGGGTGGTCAGGCAGATAAAAGCGGCAACAAGTTCAAGCATCCCGAATCCTGTAAAAAGTGGCTTCCAAGTCGGACCCGAATCGCTCGGGTCACGGGTTTGATGGTCCAGCAGGGGGTGTGGGACACACTCTATGACCAGAAATGTCCGAATCGTTCAAAATATGTACAAGGGCGCCCTGGCCCTGTCCGCTGCGTAACCCGCTATATTGTGCCGACCTCTGAGTCTGAGCCCTCCAAGGAAACCTCGCGTGCTGGCAACCGTTCTTGTTCTTGTCGCAGCCCTGTTGCATGCCATCTGGAACACCCTGGTCAAGTTCAGTGGCGAGCGGCTGCTGGTGATTGCCAGCATGGACTCGGTAGCGTTGCTGTTCGCTGTGGTGGCTGTGTGGTTCGTCGATTTCCCGCCTGGCGAAATCTGGCCCTGGCTGCTGGTTTCGGCGCTGGCCCAGCAGATCTACCGGGTCTTGCTGATCAAGGCCTATCGGGTCGGCGACCTTGGCCTGGTTTACCCACTGATGCGCGGTTTGTCACCGCTGGTGGTGCTGGGTCTTACTCTGGCGTTTGCCGGCGAGACCCTCAGCGGCCAGCAGATCATCGGCATCTTGCTGATCCCCTGTGGCATGGCCTGCCTGCTCTGGCAGGGCGGTGGCGGTGCGCGTTTGCCATGGTCGATGTTGCCGGTAGTGGGGCTGATCGGGATGTGTATCGGCTGCTACACCTGGTTCGACGGCCAGGGCGTGCGTGCGTGGGGCAAGCCCTGGGATTATCTGGTGTGGCTGACGTTGC
This sequence comes from Pseudomonas sp. BIGb0278, assembly GCF_024809895.1. NCBI lineage: Bacteria > Pseudomonadati > Pseudomonadota > Gammaproteobacteria > Pseudomonadales > Pseudomonadaceae > Pseudomonas > Pseudomonas sp. BIGb0278. The sequence continues at coordinate 238,684 of NZ_JANUEL010000002.1, read as the reverse complement.
TCAGTACCTGGCCGTTTCCGCTGCTGGCCGGCGTTGCCCGGCGTGCACCGTTCGTGCAGTTCTGGCGTAATCAATGGCGGCTGGGCCTGGCGGTGGGTGTTTGCGTGCTGGCCAGCTACGCTCTGGTGCTGTGGGCGATGCACCTGGGGTCGGTGGCCGAGGCGGCGGCGTTGCGCGAGATCAGCGTGATTCTGGTGGTGCTGCTGGGCATGCGCTACCTCAAAGAACCTTTCGGCGGGCCGAGGCTCTTAGCTTGCGGGCTGGTGCTGGCAGGTATGCTGGTGATGAAGCTCTGAATCCAACTCTTTTGAACAAGGAATTCTGTCCATGACCGTTGCCCTGTGGTGCATTTTGATCGCCATGATCCTGCCGCCGCTGTGTGCGCTGATCGCCAAACTCAGCAGCGGCCGTTTCGGCATGCAACACAACCATGACCCGCGGGCGTTTCTGGACACGCTGTCAGGCCTGCCACGCCGCGCCCATGCTGCCCAGCAGAACAGCTATGAAGCCTTCCCGGCCTTTGCGGCGGCGGTGCTGGTGGCGGATATCGTCGGCAACGCCGAACAAGTGACCCAGGATGTGTTGGGGGTGATGTACATCACCAGCCGGTTGCTGTTCATCATCTGCTACCTGGCCGATTGGGCGATATTGCGCTCGATAGTGTGGTTTGCCGGTTTGGCATTGATCGTGGCGTTTTTTGTAGTCTCGGTTTGACCGAGCGACTTACGCCGACCGTGTAGGAGCGGCCTTGTGTCGCGAAAGGGCTGCGCAGCGGCCCCACGATTTATGCTTCGCCGCGTTTATCGCCGGGCCAGCTCTGCTGGCCTTTCGCGACACAAGGCCGCTCCTACAGGGGGGAGGCGATGGTGTCAGGGGACTTTGGGTAGCTCAGGCAATGGCTGGCCTTTGGGCCAGAGCATCCAGATCTGCCCTTGCTGCTTCATGTTGCCGGCCAACTCACCGGCTTGCGGCCCGGTACCCCAGAACAGGTCGGCACGTACTTCGCCGGTGATCGCCCCGCCGGTATCCTGCGCGCCGACCGGGCGCACCACGGGTGAACCATCCGGGCGGGTGGTCGACAGCCACAGCAGGCTGCCCAGCGGGATCACCTTGCGGTCGATGGCGACGCTGTACCCTGCGGTCAGCGGCACGTTCAACGAACCGCGCGGGCCTTCGTTGCTGTCCGGCCGGGTGCTGAAGAACACGTAACTGGGGTTGCTCGCCAGCAACTCCGGTACCCGCTGCGGGTTGGCCTGGGCCCAGGCGTGAATCGCGCCCATGCTGACATCTTCTTTCTTCAACTGGCCTTGTTCGATCAGCCAGCGGCCGATCGGCCGATACGGGTGGCCGTTCTGGTCGGCATAACCCAGGCGTAACTGGCGCCCGTCTTCCAACTGAACCCTGCCAGAGCCCTGAATCTGCAGGAATTGCAGGTCCATCGGGTCCGTCAGCCAGGCCTGCACAGGTGCGTTGACGCCATCACGGTAGATGGTTTCCGAGGTGTCATAGGGCTTGAGCACGCGGCCTTCCAGGCGCCCGCGCAGGCGCTTGCCCTTGAGCTCAGGGTAAATACTCGCCAGATCGACCACGATCATGTCCTGCGGCACGCCGTACACCGGCACCTGGGCCGCTGCAGTGCGGGTCAGGCTGCCAGGGTAGACCGGCTCGTAATAACCGGTGATCAGCCCGGTGGCGTTGTTCTCGGCCGAGCGCAGGCCGTACACCTGCAGGTTCTGCTGGAGAAACGCGCGGGCCTGGGCGGCATCGTCAGGAATGCGCAGCGCCGCCTCGCAGGTCGCTGCCCAGACCGCATCGCGCTTGAGCTTCTCGCAGCCGACCCGCCACGCCTGAAAGCCCGCCAACAGATCAGCATCACTGACGCTGGGCAGATCTTTCCAGGTGGCGGGAGCATAGGTGGCAATGGCGTGCGGTTCAGGCTTGGTGCTGTCACCGCCGTTGCAGCCGGCCAGCAGGGCCAGGGCTGGCAGCGCCCAGGCGAGCTGGCGCAGAGCAGATTTCATGGTTGAATCCTTGAGCGGGCAGCGGCGTGGCTGCCCCTGTTTTCTGTAAGGGTATTGGTCTTTGTCGAGCAGGCGAGGATACTGTCGGCCCTCTTCCGATGCCAATGTGACCGTGATGTTCAAATGTTTCACCGTGCTGCTGGTAGCTAGCCTGGCCCTGCTGGGCTGCGACCGTGTCGATCCTAACTCACCGCTCGGGCAGCGCAAGGCGATCTTCAAGCAGATGCTCAACACCAGCGAAGACCTTGGCGGCATGCTGCGCGGACGCTTGCCGTTCGATGGCGACAAGTTCGCTGCCGGCGCCATCAAGCTCGATGGTCTGGCGCACGCCCCTTGGAAGCATTTTCCGCAGGCTCAGGATGGCGGCGACAGCAGTGCGCGGGCCGAGGTCTGGCAGCGCCAGGCGCGCTTCGAGGAGCTGGCCCGGCAACTGGAAGGCGTGACCGGTGAACTGGTTGCCGCGAGCAGCAACAAACCGCTGCACGCAGCGCAGTTGCAAGCGCCTACGGACAAGGTCGAAGCGGCCTGCAAGGCCTGCCACACCGAATTTCGTAACCACTAGGCCGCGCTGACGCCGGCAGCGCGCTCACGGTTCAGCGTGGCGTCGGAGTGGTTACTTTTCCAGATCGTCGAGCGCCTCCTGCAGCTCCTTTTTCGATTCGGCAAGCTTGTCTTTACGCTTGTTGATCTTCTCGGAGTCGCCGCGCTTCATGGCCTTGTCCAGATCCTTGGTGCGCTTGTTCACCTCGTGACGCGCATCCAGCACCTTCTGCTCGCGCTCTTTGCGCAGGCTGCTGTCGGTGCAGTTGGCAGTCACTTCGCTCAGGGCTTTTTCCAGACCAGCCTGCTGGTTGCTGTTGCCGTGGGCACGTGCCTGCTCGATCTGTTCGCTGATCGCTTGCTTCTTGGCGGCGCAACCTTTGAGCTCGGTCTGCTCGGCAGCCAGCGCGCCGTGGGCAGTGAGGCCAAGCAAGGCGGACAGGGCGAGGGTAGAGAACAGTTTCATCGGGGGCTCCATTCGGGTGCAGGGCAGCGAAAAGGGAAATGCTGCCCTGATCCGGCAAAATTAGAAACCCTTGATTGTGTGATGGCGTAACTGCCCGGCCAGTAATTGCACTGCGTCGTCATTGAAAAATACCTGCAACTGCTCGGCACGGCCGTTGCCGATGCCGGGTTCCTGCAGCCATTCTCGTGCGGTTCTGCTCGCCATGGTCTGCCAGTCAGGGCCTGGCTCAAGGTGGCGCGGCGCAGGCATACCCAGGCCGTGTAGCCAGCGCTGGAAGGGTTGCTGGCGGGCTTGGGTGAACACCTCGAGCAGCTGTTCGGCGCGCGTTTCAGCGATGCCCGCAACACCCAGCAACTGCTCCCGGTCCAGGTTCAGCCAATCGTCCAGCGTACTGACCAGGCCGCTGTCGACCAACTGAGTCCAGGTTGCCGAGCCCATTCCTGGCATGTTCAGGCCTTGCTTGCCGCCCAGCCAGTGCAGGCGGGCGACAAACTGCTGGCGACAGGCGGGGCTGTCCTGCCAGCAACTGAGCGAATGGTAGCGGCCCGGTTCCGGGACCTGTACCGGCGCACGCTGGCTGCTGCGCTGCACCACGGACTCCAACCGCGGAATGGTCAAGCCGGCCAGGCTTATTGCCACCTGATCGCCTGCACGGATGTCCAGCGCTTGCCAGCGTGCCAGCGACCCGAGGCTGACCTGACTGACCTGGCGATCATCCAGCTGCAGCGGTTTCAGCTGTAACAGAGGCGTGATGCGCCCGGTGCGGCCAACCTTGAACTGCACCTCGCGCACTTCGGCCAGTGCCTGGCGCAGCGGATACTTCCAGGCTGCAATCCAGTGCGGCGCATTGGCCTGCCAACGCTCTGCGGCGGGGCGCTGATCCTGGCGCAGGATCACTCCGTCAGTAGCGAACGGCAGGGCTGATCGATACCAGTGCTGGCGCCAGTGAGCGGCCTGCTCGAAGGTATCGATGGCGACGCTGTACTGCTGGCTGTCGCTGAAGCCTAGTGCAGTCAGTGCACTGAGCCGTTCTGCCTGTGTGGCTGGGCCCTCGGGCCAATCCCAGACGAACAGGCCGATATCCGCGCCCAATTGCGCGCTGAGCTGCTTGCGCGCCATCAGGCCGGCGACACTCCCGCGGGCGCCGCGCCCACCGGCGGCTACCTGCACGTGGTTGTCCAGGCGCAGGTACAGCTCGCCCTGCAGCGCCAGATCAAGGGCGCGTGGCAGTTCGCGCTGGATGCCCGAAAGGTACGGCAGGTGCCGGCTCCAGTCATGCCCATGGACGCCGTCACCGCGGCTCAGCAACTGCACCAACCGACCTTGTCGGTAAACCAGCGAGACCGCCACACCATCGACCTTGGGCTGAATCCACACGGCCTGTTTACCGCGCAGCCATTGTGCGGCGGCCTGCTCATCACGCAGCTTGGCGACGCCGGTATGAACCGTCGGGTGCGCCAGCGGGCCGCGCGCGCTGGCCAGCGGGTCGTCACTGGCATTGATGGCAAAGCACTGTTGCAGGTCCAGCAGGCGCTGCCGGCTTTGGTCGTAGAGTTCATCATCGACCAGCGCGATACCTTGGCGATGGTAGTGGTCATCCCACGTTGCCAGTGACTGGCGCAACTGTTCGACCTCTTGTTGCGCCCGCTCGCCAGGCCAGGCGGGGCAAGCGGCGGCCTGAGCACCCGAGAGGTACAACAGCGGCAGCAAACACAGCAGCAGTTTAAGCATCATGGCCAGCATCCTTGCCAGGCGATTCGGAACCCTCAGCCTAAGCGCGCAAGCGGATCAACGCTGGGCCAGTTTGTCAGGCGATATGTCACAAAAAAGCCCCTGTCGATTACTCGGCAGGGGCTTTCGTCTGTGGCTGTAAGAAAGCTTACAGGCCAGCAGCGTCCTTCAGCGACTGGGCGCGGTCGGTGCGTTCCCAGGTGAAGGTGGTGAAGGTGTCGTCACCCACGGTTTTCTGCTCAGGGGTACGGCCGAAGTGACCGTAGGCCGCAGTTTCCTGATACATCGGGTGCAGCAGGTCGAGCATGGTGGTGATTGCATAAGGACGCAGGTCGAAGCACTCACGCACCAGCTGGACGATCTTGGCGTCGGAAATCTTGCCGGTACCAAAGGTATTCAGCGAGATCGAGGTCGGCTGAGCGACACCGATGGCATAGGACACCTGAATCTCGCAACGCTCGGCCAGGCCGGCAGCCACGATGTTCTTGGCGACGTAACGACCGGCGTAGGCCGCCGAACGGTCAACCTTGGATGGATCCTTGCCGGAGAATGCGCCGCCGCCGTGACGGGCCATGCCGCCGTAGGAGTCGACGATGATCTTACGCCCGGTCAGGCCGCAGTCGCCCACTGGGCCGCCAATGATGAACTGGCCAGTCGGGTTGATATGGAACTGGGTGTCCTTGTGCAGCAGTTCGGCAGGCAGGGTGTGCTTGACGATCAGTTCCATGACGGCTTCTTTGAGGTCTTTTTGCGAGACTTCAGGGTTGTGCTGGGTCGACAGCACGACTGCGTCGATACCAACAACCTTGCCGCCTTCGTAACGGCAGGTGACCTGCGACTTGGCATCCGGACGCAGCCACGGCAGCAGGCCGGACTTGCGCGCTTCGGCCTGGCGCTCGACCAGACGGTGCGAGAAGCAGATCGGTGCTGGCATCAGCACGTCGGTTTCGTTGCTGGCGTAGCCGAACATCAGGCCCTGGTCGCCGGCGCCTTGATCTTCAGGCTTGGAGCGGTCAACGCCCTGGGCGATATCGACCGACTGCTTGCCGATGATGTTCATCACCGCGCAGGTCGCGCCATCGAAGCCGACGTCGGAGCTGTTGTAGCCGATGTCGACGATGACGTCGCGCACGATCTGCTCAAGGTCGACCCAGGCCGAGGTGGTGACTTCGCCGGCAATAATGGCAACACCGGTCTTGACCAAGGTTTCGCAGGCCACACGGGCGAACTTGTCCTGGGTGATGATGGCGTCCAGGACCGCGTCCGAAATCTGGTCGGCGATCTTGTCCGGATGTCCTTCAGACACGGACTCGGAGGTGAAAAGGGAATATTCGCTCATCTCGACGGGTTCCTAAAATTTACCGATGGTGATGTCGCCAGCCGTCCGCTGAAAATGGCGGACCTGGATCTGGAAACCGTTACGCAAGCCCACATACAGGCTGTCTCCGAGAGCCAGCCCTGCTGCCCGGGCCCAACGGGCCAGGTCATCCTGCTCAAAGCCCAGCCAGAGATCGCCGCAGGCCTCGCGGGCCCAATGCTGATCATGGCTGCACAGTTCGGTGACCAGCAGGCTGCCGCCTGCCTTTACCCGTTTGGCCAGCAGGCGCAGGGCCTGGGCCGGATCGCTGAAATGGTGCAAGACCATGTTCAGCACTACGCAGTCGGCTGTCACATCCGTTGCACCCAATGCATCGGCCAACTGCAGGTTTACATTACTCAAGCTTTCTCGTTCACAGACCTGGCGCGCCAGCTCGAGCATGGTCGGGCTGTTGTCCATCGCCGTGACGCTGGCAAAGCGCCGCGCCAGGTCGGGCAGAAAACCACCGTCACCCGGGCCGACTTCAAGGGCACTGGCGTCAGCGCCGAAGCTGAGTTTGTCGAGCAGTGCCAGCAGGCTCTCGCGGTACTGCGGCAAGCCGGCAATCAAGTCCTGCTGGGCACGAAACTTTTCTTCCACACGCAGGAAGAAGTCCTGACTGGTAGCGGCCCGGCGCTGTTGCACCTGGGCAATGCGCGCCTGCACTGCGGCCGGCAACGCGAGGTCGTCGACCTCTTCAAGCAGTGCCGTATGCAGCCGGCCACCGGGGCGCAGGCTGTCGGGCAGGGCGCGCCGGTAGAAGATGGCGTTGCCTTCGCGGCGTGTGGCCACCAGTTCGGCCTGGGCCAGCACCTTGAGGTGATGACTCATGCCGGACTGGCCGACGTCGAAGATCTGCGCCAGCTCGAGCACGCCGAACGAGTCACTGGCCAGCGCGCGCAATACATGCAGGCGCAGCTCGTCGCCGCTGGCTTTGCATAAAGCTGCCAGGTCGTCGCTGCGTTGCAGGGCCAATGGTTGCGCGGGAAGATTCATAGCGCGGCAGTCTAGACAGGCAAGGTTGCCCTCGCAAGGGCAATATCAAAAAGTTTTGATATTGGACGATGGATGGCCCGAGTCAGTCCGAACCACCGTCTATTCTCGCGAATCGCTCATCAATCACAGGAAAAACACCCAACTGCGACCATCCGTCATTGCCCCGGAGCCGACTGTGGGGGAAAATGGTCGTCTTTTTTGCGCTTCATTACTTATTCAAGCCCCCAGGAGACTTAGCGATGCCCAGCCGTCGTGATCGTGCCAACGCCATTCGTGCCCTCAGCATGGATGCCGTGCAAAAGGCCAACAGCGGCCATCCCGGTGCCCCAATGGGCATGGCGGATATCGCCGAAGTGCTTTGGCGCGACTACCTGAAGCACAACCCGAGCAACCCGAGCTTCGCCGACCGTGACCGCTTCGTGCTGTCCAACGGCCACGGCTCGATGCTGATCTATTCGCTGCTGCACCTGACCGGCTACGACCTGTCGATCGAAGACCTCAAAGGTTTCCGTCAGCTGCACAGCCGCACCCCGGGCCACCCGGAGTTCGGCTACACCCCAGGCGTCGAAACCACCACCGGCCCACTCGGCCAGGGCCTGGCCAACGCGGTCGGCTTCGCCCTCGCCGAAAAAGTCATGGCGGCGCAGTTCAACCGTGACAGCCACAACATCGTCGACCACAACACCTACGTGTTCCTCGGCGATGGCTGCCTGATGGAAGGCATCTCCCATGAAGTCGCCTCGCTGGCCGGCACTCTGGGCCTGAACAAGCTGGTCGCGTTCTACGACGACAACGGCATCTCCATCGATGGCGAAGTCCACGGCTGGTTCACCGATAACACCCCGGCACGCTTCGAAGCCTACAACTGGCAAGTGATCCGCAACGTCGACGGCCACGATGCCGAAGAAATCAAGATGGCCATCGAGACGGCGCGCAAGAGCGATCGTCCGACCCTGATCTGCTGCAAGACCATCATCGGTTTCGGTTCGCCGAACAAGCAGGGCAAGGAAGACTGCCACGGCGCACCGCTGGGCAATGACGAAATCGCCCTGGCCCGCAAAGAGCTGAACTGGAACTACGGCCCGTTCGAAATCCCGGCCGACATCTATGCCGAGTGGGACGCCAAGGCCGCCGGTGCCAAGGCCGAAGCCGAGTGGAACCAGCGCTTTGAAGCTTACGCCGCTGCTCACCCAGAGCTGGCTGCCGAGTTCAAGCGTCGGATGGCCGGTGACTTGCCTGCCGACTTCTCGGCCAAGGCTCAGGCCTACGTCAACGAAGTTGCTGCCAAGGGTGAAACCATTGCCAGCCGCAAGGCCAGCCAGAACGCCCTGAACGCCTTCGGCCCGCTGCTGCCCGAGTTCCTCGGCGGTTCGGCTGACCTGGCCGGCTCCAACCTGACCTTGTGGAAAGGCTGCAAAGGCGTCGACGCCGTTGATGCCAGCGGCAACTACGTGTTCTACGGCGTGCGCGAATTCGGCATGACCGCGATCATGAACGGCGTCGCCCTGCACGGCGGCCTGGTGCCTTACGGCGCGACCTTCCTGATGTTCATGGAATACGCCCGCAACGCCGTGCGCATGTCGGCTCTGATGAAGCAGCGCGTCATCCACGTCTACACCCACGACTCGATCGGCCTGGGCGAAGACGGCCCGACTCACCAGCCAATCGAGCAGCTGACCAGCCTGCGCAGCACGCCGAACCTGGACACCTGGCGCCCGGCCGATGCGGTCGAGTCGGCGGTTTCCTGGAAGCACGCACTGCAGCGCAAGGACGGCCCGTCGGCGCTGATCTTCTCGCGTCAGAACCTGCAGCATCAGCAGCGCGATGCGCAGCAGATCGCCGACATCGAGCGCGGCGGTTATGTGCTCAAGGACTGCGCTGGCGAGCCTGAGCTGATCCTCATCGCTACCGGTTCCGAAGTCGGTCTGGCCGTGCAGGCGTTCGACCAACTGAGCGAGCAAGGCCGCAAGGTCCGCGTCGTCTCGATGCCATGCACCAGCGTGTTCGATGCCCAGGACGCCAGCTACAAGCAGGCTGTGCTGCCGCTTGAAGTCGGTGCGCGAATCGCCATCGAGGCTGCCCATGCCGACTTCTGGTACAAGTACGTTGGCCTTGAAGGTCGCGTCATCGGCATGACCACTTACGGCGAATCGGCTCCGGCCTCGGCGCTGTTCGAGGAATTCGGCTTTACCCTGGAGAACATCCTCGGTACCGCTGAAGAGCTGCTGGAAGACTGATTCATCCTGAGCGAGGCGAGGGCGTTGCCCTCGTTTTCGCGACTCAAGGCCGCGCCTACAAGTTATTGCCTGTGCAGTATCTTGTAGGCGCGGCCTTGTGCCGCGACGGTCAATGATCATCCTGTGTTAGCGAGTCCTGCATGTCTCAAGGTCGCCCTTACAAAGTTGCACTCAACGGTTACGGCCGCATTGGCCGCTGTGTCCTGCGCGCGCTGGTTGAGCGGGGGGCTGCTGCGAGCTTCGAGATCGTTGCCTTGAATGACCTGGCCGATCAGGCCAGCCTGGAATACCTGACACGCTTCGACTCCACCCATGGCCGCTTCCCCGGCGAGGTCAAGGTCGATGGCGATTGTCTGCATATCAACGGCGACTGCGTGCAGGTGTTGCGCAGTGCCACCCCGGAAGGCATCGACTGGGCCGCGCTGGAGGTTGACCTGGTGCTCGAATGCACCGGTGCCTACAACACCCGCGCCGATGGCCAGCGCTTTCTCGACGCCGGCGCGCCACGGGTACTGTTCTCGCAGCCGATGGCCAGCGAGGCCGACGTCGACGCCACCATCGTCTATGGCATCAACCAGGCTTGCCTGAGCGGTGCCGAGCAGTTGGTGTCGAATGCCTCCTGCACCACCAACTGCGGCGTGCCGCTGCTGCGCGTGCTGGATCAGGCGTTCGGCATCGAGTACGTGCAGATCACCACCATTCACTCGGCGATGAACGACCAGCCGGTGATCGACGCCTATCACCATGAAGACCTGCGCCGCACCCGCTCGGCGTTTCAGTCGGTGATCCCGGTGTCCACTGGTCTGGCGCGTGGCATCGAACGGCTGCTGCCGGAACTTGCCGGGCGAATTCAGGCCAAAGCGGTGCGTGTGCCCACTGTCAACGTGTCGTGCCTGGACATCACCCTGCAGACCGCCCGTGACACCACCGCTGCCGAGGTCAACCAGGTGCTGCGTGATGCAGCCCTGAGCGGCCCGCTGCGAGGGCTGCTGGCCTACACCGAGCTGCCGCACGCCAGCTGTGATTTCAACCATGACCCGCATTCGGCCATCGTCGATGCCAGCCAGACCCGCGTTTCCGGCCCCCGGCTGGTGAACCTGCTGGCCTGGTTCGACAACGAATGGGGGTTTGCCAACCGTATGCTCGACGTTGCTGATCATTTCCTGCACGTCGTCCACCAAACCCGCAGCAAACAGCCCTGAAGGACTGCATTCATGACCGTGTTGAAGATGACTGACCTCGACCTGCAAGGTAAGCGCGTACTGATTCGCGAAGACCTCAACGTGCCTGTCAAAGACGGTGCGGTTGCCAGCGATGCGCGTATCCTGGCGGCGCTGCCGACCATCAAGCTGGCCCTGGAAAAAGGCGCCGCGGTAATGGTCTGCTCGCACCTCGGTCGGCCAACCGAAGGCGAGTTTTCTGCCGAAAACAGCCTCAAGCCGGTGGCTGACTACCTGAGCAAGGCACTCGGCCGTGAAGTACCGCTGGTGGCCGATTACCTCGACGGCGTTGAAGTCGCCGCCGGTGAGCTGGTGCTGTTCGAGAACGTGCGCTTCAACAAGGGCGAGAAGAAAAACGCCGACGAGCTGGCGCAGCAGTACGCTGCCCTGTGCGACGTATTCGTGATGGATGCGTTCGGCACCGCCCACCGCGCCGAAGGCTCGACCCACGGCGTGGCCAAGTTCGCCAAGGTTGCCGCTGCCGGCCCGCTGCTGGCTGCTGAGCTGGACGCATTGGGCAAGGCCCTGAAAGCGCCTGCCAAGCCAATGGCTGCTATCGTTGCCGGCTCCAAGGTGTCGACCAAGCTCGATGTACTGAACAGCCTCAGCAGCGTCTGCGACCTGCTGATCGTCGGTGGCGGCATTGCCAACACCTTCCTCGCCGCCGCTGGCCACAAAGTCGGCAAGTCGCTGTACGAGCCAGACCTGGTCGACACCGCCAAGGCCATCGCCGCCAAGGTCAATGTGCCGCTGCCGGTCGACGTGGTAGTGGCCAAGGAGTTCGCCGAGAGCGCCGTGGCTACCGTCAAGCTGATCAGCGAGGTTGCCGACGACGACATGATCCTCGACATCGGCCCGCAAACTGCCGAGCAGTTCGCCGAGTTGCTGAAGTCGTCGAAGACCGTGCTGTGGAACGGCCCGGTCGGCGTGTTCGAGTTCGATCAGTTCGGTAACGGCACTAAAGTACTGGCCCAGGCCATTGCCAGCAGCGACGCGTTTTCCATCGCGGGCGGTGGTGACACCCTGGCGGCCATCGATAAATATGGCGTTGGCAGCGATATCTCCTACATTTCTACCGGTGGCGGCGCGTTCCTCGAGTTCGTCGAGGGCAAGGTTCTGCCTGCTGTGGAAATCCTGGAACAACGAGCCAAGGCCTGAGCATGAAGGCGCCTGGCGCAGGGAGCGAGCGGATGCTCAAGCAATTGCCGGTGATGATCGTGGCCTGTCTGTTGGGCGCCTGCTCCAGCGGGCCGGCTGCCGATGACGAGCCGTCGCAGGCGGTGCCGGGCGGCTGTTACCAGTCGCAGTGGCAGGCCGAGACGGTGCCGGTGATCAACAAGCGGCTGGGTCCGGACGGGCTGGAAAAGTACGACGACGAGCACCAACGCAAGGCGCCCGGTTGCCCGTGATGGGTTGGCGGGCAACCTAAACTGGGTTTTGTGGTCTTGGATTAGGGGCCGCTTCACGGCCTTCGCGGGTAAACCCGCTCCCACAGACGTGCACCGAACCTGTGGGAGCGGGTTTACCCGGGAAGGGCCGCATAGCGGACCCATAACGAGGGTTTCGGATGAAAGCGCTATTGGCCCTGATGGCCCTGGCGACCCTGGCAGGCTGCTCACTGCTGCAGCCGGCACCGGCTGCGCCGACAGACACCTGGACGCGCTGGGTCTGTGATACACAGACCGAAGTATCCTGGCGTTTCGCCGATGCCAGCCAGGATTCGGTCGATGTCCGCCTTGGCGGTAATGACCAGGTCTACCGGCTCAAGTCCGAGCCGGGCGCCTCTGGCGCGCTGTACAGCGATGGCGTTCTGGCCCTGCATCTGCGCGGCGAAGAAGGCCTGGTGTACTGGGTAGCAACCAACGATCTGATAGGGCGGGGCTGCAAGGCACCGTGATGGCCGGGTCGCTTCGGCGGCCCACATAACATGAACAGCAACCGCCCTATGGCAGGTTTGCACGAAACAACGACGCTTGTCGGGAGAGAGATACACAATGGCACTCATTAGCATGCGCCAGATGCTGGACCACGCCGCCGAGTTCGGTTACGGCGTTCCAGCTTTCAACGTAAACAACCTCGAGCAGATGCGCGCCATCATGGAAGCCGCCGACAAGACCGACTCTCCGGTCATCGTGCAGGCCTCGGCCGGTGCTCGCAAATACGCCGGTGCACCCTTCCTGCGCCACCTGATCCTGGCGGCAATCGAAGAGTTCCCACACATCCCGGTGTGCATGCACCAGGACCACGGTACCAGCCCTGACGTTTGCCAGCGCTCGATCCAGCTGGGCTTCAGCTCGGTGATGATGGACGGCTCGCTGGGCGAAGACGGCAAGACCCCAACCGACTACGACTACAACGTCCGCGTCACCCAGCAGACCGTCGCCATGGCCCACGCCTGCGGTGTTTCGGTAGAGGGCGAGCTGGGCTGCCTGGGTTCGCTGGAAACCGGCATGGCCGGTGAGGAAGACGGTATCGGCGCCGAAGGCGTGCTCGATCACAGCCAGATGCTGACCGATCCGGAAGAAGCCGCCGACTTCGTCAAGAAGACTCAGGTCGACGCCCTGGCCATCGCCATCGGCACCAGCCACGGCGCCTACAAGTTCACCAAGCCGCCTACCGGCGACGTGCTGGCAATCGACCGCATCAAGGAAATCCACAAGCGCATCCCCAATACCCACCTGGTGATGCACGGTTCTTCCTCGGTACCGCAAGAGTGGCTGGCGATCATCAACCAGTACGGCGGCGACATCAAAGAGACCTACGGCGTACCGGTTGAAGAAATCGTCGAAGGCATCAAGTACGGCGTGCGCAAGGTCAACATCGACACCGACCTGCGCCTGGCCTCGACCGGTGCCATGCGTCGTCTGATGGCGACCAACCCGAGCGAGTTCGACCCACGCAAGTTCTTCGGCGAAACCGTCAAGGCCATGCGTGACGTGTGCATCGCCCGTTACGAAGCCTTCGGCACCGCCGGCAATGCTTCGAAGATCAAACCGATCTCCCTCGAAGGCATGTATCAGCGTTACCTGAAAGGTGAGCTGGCTGCCAAGGTCAACTGATCAGGGCTGGATGCTTGAAAAAACCCGCAGCGATGCGGGTTTTTTAATGTCTGCGAGATGACCGTTAGTCGGTATGGGAAACTAAATTCGGTGATAGCGTTCTGATTCCATTGCACCCCGCCAACTGCGGTCTAGAGTAGACGGGTAGGAAGCAGTCGCTCTTACAAGAGAAGCAGCATGGATGAAGCTCAACCCACTGCAACGGACGGCAAGTCCGTCTTGCTGGTTGTCGACGATTACCCAGAGAACCTGATCAGCATGCGCGCCCTGCTGGCCCGTCAGGATTGGCAGGTATTGACTGCCTGTTCGGGCACCGAGGCGCTCGGCGCGCTGCTCCGCCATGAAGTCGACCTGGTTTTGCTCGACGTGCAGATGCCCGAGATGGACGGCTTTGAAGTCGCCCGCTTGATGCGCGGCAGCCAGCGCACTCGACTCACTCCAATCATTTTCCTGACTGCCAACGAGCAGTCGCAGGATGCCGTGCTCAAGGGCTACGCCGCCGGCGCCGTGGATTATCTGTTCAAGCCATTCGACCCGCAGATCCTCAAGCCCAAGGTGCAGGCCCTGCTCGAGCAGCAGCGCAACCGACGCATGCTGCAGCGCCTGACCCGCGAGCTTGAAGCGGCGCGGGCCTTCAATGCCTCGATCCTGGAAAACGCCGCCGAAGGCATCCTGGTGGTGGATGAGAGCGGCACCATCAGCTTTGCCAATCCGGCGATTTCAAGTCTGCTGGATACCCCGGTGCAGGTGCTCCAGGGCGCCCACGTGCTTGACCTGCTGCAACTGGCGACACCGAGCCTGTGGCGCGAGTCGGACTTCTTCAAGGCGTACCAGCAACGGCAGATCTTCCGCGTGCACGATGCGCAGTTGCGCACCGCCGACGGGCAACTGGTGCCAGTGGCGTTGTCCTGCGCGCCGCTGCCGAGCGAACAGCACGCCATGGTGATTACCCTGCTGGACATGTCAGTGGTGCGCAGCCTGCATCAGCAGCTGGAACAGCAGGCGGTCACCGACCCGCTCACCGGCCTGCTCAATCGGCGCGGCTTCTACCAGGCTGCCGAAGCTGCGCTGCTGCGCAACGAGCACTCGGAGAAGGTCCAGGCACTGATGTACATGGACCTCGATGGCTTCAAGCGGATCAATGATTCGCTCGGGCACGAGGCAGGCGACGAGATCCTGCACTGGGTCGCGTCTCAACTGAAGGATTGCCTGGGCAGCGAGGCGCTGCTGGCACGGATGGGCGGTGACGAATTCACGGCTTTGTTCGACGGCCTGCCGTATCCAGAGCTGGCCGGACGCTTCGCTGAGCGGGTGCTCGAACGCCTGTCGATCACCCACCAGGTAGACGGGGTGGATGTATCCCTGGGCGTTAGCATTGGTATCGCCACCTATCCCGACTGCGGCGGCACTTTCGAGGGCCTGTTGCGCGCGGCGGACACGGCGATGTACGCCGCCAAGCATGCTGGCCGTCAGCAATACCGGTTTTACGATCAGGAGCTGAACGGCCGTGCGCGGTCACGGCTGATGCTCGAAGACGGCGTGCGCAGCGCCATCGAGCAAAAGGACTTCAGCCTGGTGTTTCAACCGCAGGTGGCGTTTGCCGATGGCCAGCTGCGTGGCTTCGAGGCGCTGCTGCGCTGGCAGCACCCCAGCGTCGGTGATGTACCGCCGGGCTTGTTCATCCCGTTGCTGGAAGAGACCCGGCTGATCAGCCGCCTGGCCAGCTGGATCTACGATCAGGGTGCTGCCCAGCGCAAGGCTTGGCGCGCGGGCTTTGCCGATGACCTGGTACTGGGGATCAGTCTGAGCCGGGTCCAGTTCGCCATGCCAAATCTGGTCGATGAACTGCAGGCGGTGATCCAGGCGCACGGTTTGCGCCCGGCGCAGCTTGAGGTCGAGGTGGCGGAAACCTCGCTGATGTATAACGTCGACGCCGCCGTGAAGCAGCTCAACCGCCTGCGTGAGCTTGGCGTGCGAGTAGCGCTGGACGACTTCGGCGCCGGCGGCTGTTCGCTGCGGATGATCCGCGATCTGCCCATCGACACGCTCAAGCTTGACCGCCATCTGGTCGCGCGCCTGCCCGACTCGGCCAGCGATGCGGCGTTGGTGCGCAGCGTCATTGGCCTGTGCGCCGACTACGCGATCACGGTCATTGCCGAAGGCGTGGAAACCGAAGCCCAGGCGGCCTGGCTGAAGGCGCACGGCTGCTGTTATGTGCAGGGCTTTTTGGTGGCACGGCCGATGACCGCTGCCGATGCGAGCGACTTTCCATTGTTTTTCCACTGGCCCGGGCAATGATTGGCTAGAATCGCGTGTGCTTTTATCGACCGCTGTGCCATGACCGACCTACGTTACCTGCAAGCCTACCCACCGCAGCTGCAAGAGCAGGTGCGGCAGATGATCGCCAGCGACCGCCTGGGCGAGTACCTGCGCCAGCGCTATCCCGCCCGTCACCAGGTGCAGAATGACAAGGCGTTGTACGCCTACGCTCAGGAACTGAAGCAGAACTACCTGCGCAGTGCGCCGAACCTGGACAAGGTGCTGTTCGACAACCGCCTCGACCTGACCCACCGCGCTCTGGGTCTGAATACGGCTGTGTCGCGGGTACAGGGCGGCAAGCTCAAGGCCAAGAAAGAAATCCGCATCGCGGCCTTGTTCAAGGACGCCGCGCCAGAGTTTCTGCGCATGATCGTCGTGCATGAGCTGGCGCACCTGCGTGAGCGCGACCACAGCAAGGCGTTCTACCAGCTCTGCCAGCACATGGAGCCGGATTACCATCAACTGGAATTCGACCTGCGCGTTTACCTGACCTACCAGGAACTGCCCAATCAATCCTAAGGACCCCGAGCATGGAAGTGAGCAAGACCAAGAGCAGCTTCTACCGCCGCCTGTACGTCGCCTGGCTGATCGACAGCCAGACCGCCGCCAGCGTACCGGCCTTGACCGAAGCCACCGGCATGCCCCGGCGTACCGCTCAGGACACCATCGCTGCGCTGGCCGACCTCGACATCATCTGCGAATTCGAGCAGGAGAGCGGTGCCCGTAACCATGCCGGGCAGTACCGCATCCGCGACTGGGGTGCGATCGACAAGCAGTGGATCGGCGCGCATCTGGTGCACATCCGTCAGGTGCTGGGCTACCCCTGAATCATCTGCAGCGGGTCGCTCGCGGCCGCTGCACTTTCCCTGCCTGTCGCGCCTGGCTTAGCATGGCGCGCTTTACCCTCAGGAATGCTTGCGATGTCTGCACCCCGGCCGGCGCTCAGCCCCCGCTTCAGCAACTACGCCGCCATGGCCGATGGCGTCGCCACGCTGCTGTTTCCGCATGCTGAAGTGGTGGTGCATGACCTGCGCAGCCAGACCATCGTGCACATCGCCAACAATATCTCCAAGCGCCAGTTGGGCGACGACTCGGCGCTGCACGACTTGCCCGCCGACCTCAATGGCGCCACCCGCCTGGGTCCGTACGAAAAGCTCAACTGGGACGGCCAGAAAATTCGCTCGATCAGCAGTGTGATGCTCGATGACAACGGCCAGCCCGAAGCGCTGCTGTGCATCAACTTCAACGTATCGCTGCTGGAGCAGGCCAGGCAGGCGCTGGATGTGTTCTTCCAGGCCAGCCGCCTGCTGCCGCAACCTGAAGTGCTGTTTCGTGATGACTGGCAGGAGCGCATCAACACCTTCATGCACAGCTGGCTGGCCGAACGTAGCCAGAGCCTCAACACGCTGGAGCGCGAGCACAAGCGCGAGCTGATCGAGGCTCTGCATGGCGAAGGGGCGTTCCGCGGCAAGAGCGCTTATGACTATGTGGCCAACGTGCTGAACATGGGCCGGGCGACTGTCTACAAGTACGTGAAGCTCGCTCGCGAAAGCTGATCACCTGTCGACCTGCTCGCTGGTGCTTGCGTGCCGTGGAAATAAAATCTATCGTAGATTTAATTTCCATATGAGCGCGCTGCCTGGGTAGCGCTCTGTCACCGAGAGCATTACCGATGATCGACGACCAAGCACTGGGCTCCCTGCAGCAGGCCATCACTGAAGCACACACCGCGCTGCGCCCGCAGGTCGCGGTCACGCCGCTGACCTTGAGCAGCCGCCTGAGTGCTTTGAGCGGCTGTGAGGTTTACCTCAAGTGCGAGCACCTGCAGCACACCGGCTCGTTCAAATACCGCGGTGCCAGCAACAAGCTGCGCCTGCTTGACCCGGTCCAGCGCCAGCGTGGCGTCATCACCGCGTCCTCTGGCAACCACGGCCAGGGCCTTGCCTTGGCCGGCCAGGCACTGGGCGTGCCGGTCAGCGTCTACACCACCACGCAGGCCTCCAGCTATAAGCTGGAAGCAATGCGCGCACTGGGCGCCGAGGTCATCAGCCTTGATCTCGATCCGCTCGGCGCCGAACTGGAAGCCGGGCGCCAGGCGCAGTTGCAAGGCAAACCGTACGTGTCGCCGTACAACGACTACCAGATCATCGCCGGTCAGGGCACGGTCGGAATGGAACTGTTCGAGCAGCAGCCGGAGCTGGATGCGGTGTTCGTGGCTGTGGGCGGTGGTGGTCTGATTAGCGGCATTGCAGCGGCCCTGCATGGCCTGTCGGCGAAAACCCGCATCGTTGGTTGCTGGCCAGCCAACTCACCGGCCCTGCATGCCTCACTCGCAGCAGGGCGGATCATCGAGGTCGACGAGGAGGAGACTATCTCGGATGGCACCGCCGGCGGCGTCGAACCCGACAGCGTTACCCTCGGCCTGTGCCAACGGCTGTTGAGTCAGCGCGTGTTGGTCAGTGAGGCGCAGATCAAGGCTGCCATGCGTGAGGTCGCCGCCAGCGAGCGCTGGATCATCGAGGGCGCCGCAGGCGTGGCGATGGCCGGCATGCTGGCGCTGGCCGAGGAGTATCACGGCAAGAAAGTCGCAGTCGTGCTGTGCGGCCGCAACATCGTGCTGGAGAAATACCTCGAGGCTATCGCATGAAGGTCTACGAGCTGCCGGCGATCATGGCCGCGCTGGATGCCCATCAGGCCATGTGCGCCATCGAACTGGGCTTTGTCGCTTATTCCGCAGGCCGGGTGCAGGTGCCACCGGTGCAGGCATTCGGCTTCCCTCAGGCAAATGGCGACTGCTGTATCAAATCGGCCTATGTCGAGGGCAGTGAGACCTTCACGGTCAAGGTTTCCACTGGTTTCTACAGCAACCCGCAGCAGGGCTTGCCGAGCAACGACGGGCTGATGCTGGTGCTCAGTGCCAGCACCGGCCAGCCGTTGGCGCTGCTGGCGGATCAGGGTTGGTTAACCTGCATGCGCACCGCCCTGGCTGGGCGCATCGCGGCACGGTTGCTGGCGCCGAACCGGGTCGAAGCGATCGGCATCCTCGGCACCGGCATGCAGGCGCGCTTGCAGCTGGAGCAGTTGCTGGCAGTCACCGCCTGCCGCGAGGTGCTGGTGTGGGGTCGTAGTGACGCCGCGCGGTGCGACTACAGGGCGTTTGCCGAGGCGCTGGGCTGCACGGTGCGCTGTGTCGAGCAACCGCGGCTAGTGGCCGAGGCGGCCAACCTGCTGGTCTGCGCCACGCCTTCCCGCGAGCCGCTGCTGCAACGTGAATGGCTGCTGCCCGGCAGCCATATCACCGCGGTTGGTGCCGATGCACCAGGCAAGCAGGAACTGGCGGTGGAGCTGGTCGCCAGTGCTCAGCGGATCATTGTCGATTCGCGCCGCCAATGTAGCCAGTACGGCGAGGTGTCTCATGCGCTCAAGGCCGGTTTGATAGCCCCAAGCCAGCTGAGCGAACTCGGCGAGGTGCTGGCAGGGCACGCGACCGGGCGCGAACACGACGGGCAACTGACTCTCGCCGATCTGACCGGCGTTGCGGTGCAGGATGCGCAGATTGCCCGCTGCGTGCTGGAGGTGCTGCAACGCTGACCAATTGGGCCTCGCAACGAGGCCTGATTATTGCTTTGGCAAGTAATCTGCCGGCTTGGCCAAAATAGAGGCCATTTGACATCATTGTCCGCTGTCGGCAGTCCCGCGGATCTGTATTCTGCTCGGTATGACGGAGCACATGTTACCGTCATCCGCGGGAGCCCCCCATTGCCAAAAGGATTCGTGCATGCGGCCACTGCTGTGCCTTGCCGGGCTGTTGCTGGCGTTGCTGGCCTCGCCTGCAGCTGCAGAGCAAAAACTGCGTCTGGTTGCCGACAGCTGGCCGCCGTTCACCGACGCCAGCCTGCCCGGCGGTGGCCTAGCGACCAGCCTGGTGACCACGGCGCTGACGCGCGCAGGCTTTGCCAGTGAATACGAAGAAGTGCCCTGGGCGCGTGCGTTGAAAGGGTTGGGCGAAGGACGTTACGACGTGCTGGTCAACGCCTGGTACAACGAGTCGCGCACCCAGATCGGGCAGTTTTCCAGTGCCTTTTTGAGTAACCGCATTCGCCTGCTCAAGCGCCAGGGTGAGGCCTTCACTTATCAGCGCCAGGCTGACCTGTACCCCTACAGCATCGCCGTGGTGCGCGGTTATGCCTATTCGCCGAGCTTCGACGATGACAGCCGCCTGAGCAAGGTACAGGTGCGCAATTTCTCCTCAGCTGTGCGCATGCTGGCGGCCGGGCGGGTCAAGCTGGCAGTGGAAGACGAGTACGTCGCACGTTACAACCTGCAGCGCGAGCCGCAGCAGGTGCGTGACTCGGTCAGTTTTGTCGATCCGCCGCTGGGTGAGAACAGCCTGCACATTCTTGTCAGCTTGCAGCACCCGCAACATCGGCAGATCGTGCAGCGCTTCGAGCGCGCCATCGCGGCCATGAAAGCCGATGGCAGTTATCAGCGCCTGCTGCGCCAGCATGGCTTTTGAGCCCAGGCTCAGCTCGGCGCACCTTCCTTGATCAGGTGCGCGGCCATGGTCCGCAGTGGGCCGAGCTGGCGGCAGATCAAGGCCAGCTGCGTCTGCACCAGGCGCTGATGCTCATCCAGCTCTTCCGGCATCTGCTCGAGGGCATTGGCCAAGGCTTCTTCTTCATCACTGTGAATCGCCACCGGCAGGCGCGCGGCCAGGCCGTTGGCGATCTGCTCGAGGCTGTTGGCCAGGCTGACCCCGGCACCGTCGATCAGTTGCTCGTGGACCTCTGGCGGCAGCGCCGTATCGCGGTGCGCACCTAGTCCTGACAGGTAGCTGAGCAAGGTGTGCGAGAGCACCAGGAAGCGGAAACCGACATCGGCTTCCTTACGGAAGTGGCCAGGCTCCATCAGCATGTTGGCCAGAGTGGTCGACAGCGCTGCGTCAGCGTTGTGCGCATTGCGCCGGGCCAGGCGATAGGCGAGGTCGTCGCGCTTGCCGTACGCATACTGCTGCATGATCTGGCGCAGGTACTCGCTGGCGCAGGTCAAAGTATTGGCCAGCACCTTGTTCAGCCGCCGCCCCTGCCAGTCGGGCAGGAACAGGAACACCGCCAGAATGGCGATCAGGCTGCCGACCAGGGTATCGAACAGGCGCGGCAGGAACAGGCCGTAACCGTCGCCGATCTGGTTGAAGCAGAACAGCACCATCAGCGTGATTGCCGCCGTGGCCAGGGTATAGCGGGTGGTGCGGTTGACGAAGAACACCACCCCGGCAACCACCGCGAACAACGACTGCACCACCGGGTTGGGGAACAGATCGAACAACGCCCAGCCGACCGTCAGGCCGATCGCCGTGCCGAAAATCCGCTGCACCAGCTTGCGCCGCGTCGCGCCATAGTTGGGCTGGCAGACGAACAGCGTGGTGAGGATGATCCAGTAACCCTGGGTCGGGTGAATCAGATGCACCATGCCATAGCCGATTGATAGCGCCAGCGGCAGGCGCAAGGCATGGCGGAACAGCAGCGAAGTCGGCGTCAGCTGCGTGCGCAGGCGGCTCCAGACGTCCTTGAAGTTGCGCGGCGAGCGGTCCAGCAGGCTGCTGTCACTGGCATCGGCAAGGCCGTCCGGGTTGCTGGCGTCGGCGAGCAGGCGGTCCAGCGTGGCGAGGTTGCCGGCCAGCGCCCGCAGCGAGCGCAGCAGGCCGCGCCAGGCTGGGTTGCTCTGGATGCGCAGGTGTTCCAGGGAGGCGTGCAGGTCTTCCAGCGCCTCGGCAAAACCGCTGCCGTAGACGAACGGCTGGCGCATGCGGATCGATTCCGACAGCTGCTGGCAGGCCGAGCCTTGCTGGCGCAACAGGCGCTGGCAGCGGAACATCACGTCGCTGTGGAAAAACGCCTCGGCCAGGGCGTTGTACGGATAGTGCGAGGCACTCACGCGCTCGTGAATGTCCTGGGCCAGGAAATACAGCTTGAGGTAGCGGCTGACCTTGGAGTTGGGTTGGCTGTTGCCGACCCGGTGCAGGATGATCTCTTTGGCGGCGTTGAGGGCTGCGACCACCTTGCCGTTCTGCTGGGCCAGCTCCAGCCGTCGCGATTCCACTTCAAGGTTGCGAATTGGCTCGAACAGGTTGGCCTTGAGCTTGAGGTAGCGGCCCAGCTCGTAGAACAGCTTGGCCAGGCTCTGCTGCACCGGCTGATTGGAGAACAGCGCCTGCCACA
Organism: Pseudomonas sp. BIGb0278; assembly: GCF_024809895.1. Classification (NCBI taxonomy): domain Bacteria; kingdom Pseudomonadati; phylum Pseudomonadota; class Gammaproteobacteria; order Pseudomonadales; family Pseudomonadaceae; genus Pseudomonas; species Pseudomonas sp. BIGb0278. Next base: position 216,520 of record NZ_JANUEL010000002.1, on the reverse strand, counting down.
GCACCGACAGCAGCCCATACCAGGCAGCGCCTGCCACCAGCAGCAACGGCTCGTGCCAGAAGTCGGTGACCTCACCGCCGCGCTGGTCGACGCCGATCATGGTGTACACCGAGAGGATCAAGGTCGCCGAGGCAATCGCGCCATAGCGCTCGCCCAAGGCGCCGAGCATGGTCAGGCAGAACGCCGCCAGGGCCAGGGCGAAGGCAAAGATCCAGGGGTAGGGGAACAGCAGCTCGACCGACAGCGCGGCGATGGCAAAACAGGCCAGGGTCACCAGCAGGGCGCTGAGGCGGCCCTGCCAGCCGTCGTCGGTCTCGGCCAGGGCGCTGGCGATGATCCCCAGAAACAGCGGGATCAACAGCTTCATTTCATCTTGATACCAACACAAGGCCATGCTGCCGGTGAGGGCGATGGTCACCCGGATGGCATAACTGAACTTGTCCTGGCCCCACAAACGACGCAGAGAATGACGAAACGAGCTCGATGACATAGTGGCCTGCTGGCAGTGATCGATGAGAACCTTTCAGGGCATTGCTGAAAGGATTCTACATTACACGAACTGCGCCGCGGCGTTGGCGGAAGCCCAGGCCCACTGGAAATTAAATCCGCCGAGATGGCCGCTGACATCGAGCACTTCACCGATGAAATACAGCCCAGGGCTTTTCAGCGATTCCATGGTCTTGGACGACACTTCGCGGGTGTCGACGCCGCCCAGGGTGACCTCGGCCGTGCGATAACCTTCGGTGCCGGCCGGCACCACCTGCCAGCAGGCCAGCTTGTCAGCGATCTGTGCCAGCTCGGCCGGGGTGTACTGCTTCATCGGCTTGGATTCGAACCACTGCTCGGCCAGCAGGTTTGCCAGCTTGCGCGTGAACACCTCGCCGAGCACGGTCTTCAGCTCGCTGTTGGCGCGCTCGATTTGCTGGCTTTGCAGCCAGTCCAGCGCGTCACGGTCAGGCAGCAGGTTGATCTCGACGCTGTCGCCGGCCTCCCAGAACGAAGAAATCTGCAGAATCGCCGGGCCACTCAAGCCGCGGTGAGTAAACAGCAGGTTCTCGCGGAAGCTGCTGCCGTTGCAGCTGGCGGTGCAGTCCAGCGAGGTGCCCGAAAGCTCGGTGCACATGGCCTTGAGCTGCGGCTCGGTGATGGTGAACGGCACCAGCCCGGCACGGGTTGGCAGCAAGGTGTGGCCGAACTGGCGCGCCACCTGGTAGCCGAAGCCGCTGGCGCCCAGCGTCGGGATCGACAACCCGCCGGTGGCGATCACCAGCGACTGGCAGGCGAACGGGCCGGCGCTGGTCTGCAGCCGATAACCCTCGGCGGTTTTCTCGATGGTCTCGATGCTGGTGTCCATGCGCAGGTCCACCCCGGCAGCGTCGCATTCAGCCAGCAGCAAATCGAGGATGTCGCTGGACTTGTTGTCGCAGAACAGCTGACCGAGCTTCTTCTCGTGATACGGCACCTGGTGCTTAGCCACCAGTTCGATGAAGTCCCACTGGGTATAGCGGGCCAGCGCCGATTTGCAGAAGTGCGGGTTGTTCGAGAGGAAGTTGCTCGGCTCGGTGTACATGTTGGTGAAGTTGCAACGCCCGCCACCCGACATGAGGATCTTCTTGCCCGGTTTGTTGGCATGGTCGAGCAGCAGCACGCGGCGGCCACGGTTGGCGCTGAGCTGAGCGCACATCAGGCCGGCGGCGCCAGCGCCGAGGATGATCACGTCGGTGGAGTGCACGGGAGTTACCTGGAATCAGTTGAACAGAAGGTGAGGCCAACCCTGCGCCGTCGGCACAGGGTTGCTGCAGCTATCAGAGGATCCGCACTCTCAGCGCGCGGCCCTTGATCTTGCCGCTGTTGAGGCGCTGCACGGCCTGCTTGGCCAATGCTCGCTCGACCGCAACCAAGGCCTGGAAGTCGAAGATGGCGATCTTGCCGACCTGCTTGCCAGGGATGCCGGCGTCGCCGGTCAGTGCACCGAGGATGTCACCCGGGCGCAGCTTGTCTTTACGCCCGGCGCCGATGCAAAGAGTGACCATTACCGGCAGCAGCGGCTCGCCGCCCTGGCTCTTGAGGTTGTCCAGCTGTTCCCAGCGCAGGGGGCGCTTCTGTTGCTGCTCGATGGCCTGGGCGCGATGGCCTTCGGCGGGAGCGACCAGGCTGACGGCGACGCCCTTTTCGCCAGCACGGCCGGTACGGCCGACTCGGTGTACGTGGATTTCGGCATCACGCGCCAGTTCGACGTTGATGACCATGTCCAGGCCGTCGATATCCAGGCCGCGCGCGGCAACGTCGGTGGCAACCAGCACCGAGATGCTACGGTTGGCGAACATCGCCAGCACCTGGTCGCGGTCACGCTGCTCCAGATCGCCATGCAGCGCCTGGGCAACGATGCCTTTGGCGGTCAGGTGGTTGACCACTTCGTCGCACTGCTGCTTGGTGAAGCAGAACGCCACGCACGATTCAGGGCGGTAGTGCGCGAGCACGCGGGTCAGCGCTTCAAGGCGCTGCTGCGGGTCGATCTCGATGAAGCTCTGCTCGATCTGGGTTTCGCTGTGCAGCGCGTCGACCTTGACCTGCTGCGGCTTGCGCATGAAGTCAGCAGCCAGTTGCTCGATGCCGCTCGGGTAGGTGGCCGAGAACAGCAAGGTCTGCCGGCGCGACGGGGTCTTGCCGATGATCGCGGCAATGGCGTCGAAGAAGCCCATGTCGAGCATGCGGTCGGCTTCGTCGAGCACCAGCGTGTTGAGCCCGTCGAGGACCAGCGTGCCCTTGTCCAGATGCTGCTGAACCCGGCCCGGAGTGCCAACGATGATGTGCGCGCCGTGCTCCAGCGAGGCGATCTGCGGGCCGAGCGAAACCCCACCGCAGAGGGTCAGGATCTTGATGTTGTCTTCCGCCCGGGCCAGCCGGCGCAGTTCTTTGGCCACCTGGTCAGCCAGCTCGCGGGTCGGGCACAGGACCAGTGCCTGGCAGCCGAAGTAGCGCGGGTTGAGCGGATTGAGCAAGCCGATGCCAAAGGCGGCAGTCTTGCCGCTGCCGGTCTTGGCCTGGGCGATCAGGTCCTGGCCACGCAGGATCACCGGCAGGCTCTGGGCCTGGATCGGGGTCATCGCGGCATAGCCGAGCGCCTCCAGGTTGGCCAGCATGGCGGCAGACAAGGGCAAAGAGGCAAATGCGGTGGATTCGGTGGTCACGAGGCGGGCCTGGGTAGCAAAGCGAAAAATGCCCGATAGTCTACCAGCCTCGTGGCCATTCCCCCTAAGGTTCGATCTCGGCTTCCGGACGACGGGCACGCCTGCCGTCGCTTGGCGCCAGTTGCAGGAAGATCGCCGCTGCCAGCATCGACATCAGGCCGATGGTGAAGAAGGTCAGCTGGAAGGCCCCCAGCACGCTCTCAACGCCATCGCCGTTACCAGCCGCGGTGAAGCCGCCGAGCAGGGCACCGGCACAGGCCACGCCCAGGCTCAAGGCCAGTTGCGCAACCACCGAAAGCAAGCCGTTGCCGCTGCTGGCGCTGGCATCGTCGAGATCGATCAGGGTCACCGTGTTCATCGCGGTGAACTGCAGCGAGTTGACTGCACCGAGCAACGACAGCTGCACCAGCAACAAAGCATACGGCGTCTGCTCATCGACCAGGCCCAGGCTCGCCAGGAGGATGCCCAGCAGCACGGTATTGCCGGTGAGGATGATGCGGTAGCCGAGCCGCTCGATCAGCGGCCGTGCTACCGACTTGGCAACCATCGCCGCTGCTGCCAGAGGGATCATGCTCATGCCGGCCTGGGACGGCGAATAGCCCAGGGCGATCTGCAGCAGCAGCGGCACCAGAAAGGGCAGGGCACCGCTGCCCAGACGGGCGAACAGGTTGCCGAGAATACCGATGGCGAAGGTGCGCACGCGGAACAGGCTGGGCGAGAACAGCGGCTCGGGATCGCGCCCGGCGCGCAGCCAGTAGGCCGCCAGGCATGCCATGCCGGCAAACAGCAGCAACATCACCCGCAGGTGCGGCATGTGCAGCTCGCCCAGGCCTTCCATGGCAATGGTGATCAGCACCATCGCTGCACCAAACAGAAGGAACCCTGGCGTATCGAAGGTCGTGCGCTCGCTGCCGCGCAGGTCGGGGATGAACTTCCATACCGCCCAACAGCCCAGCGCACCCACCGGCAGGTTGAGCAAGAAGATCCAGTGCCAACTGAGGATTTCTACCAGCCAGCCACCGACGGTCGGCCCCAGCAGCGGGCCGAGCAGGCCAGGGATGGTGATGAAGCTCATGATCCGCACCAGCTCTGAACGCGGGTAGGCGCGCAGCACCACGAGCCGCCCGACCGGCAGCATCAAGGCGCCGCCCAGGCCCTGAATGATCCGCGCCCCGATGAGGAAACCGAGGCTGTTGGCCAGGGCGCACAGCAGTGAGCCAAAGCTGAACAAGAGGATCGCGCTGAAGAAGATCCGCTTGGTGCCAAAGCGGTCGGAGATCCAGCCCGAGGCCGGGATCAGCAAGGCCACGGTGAGCATGTAGGCGATGATCACCCCTTGCATGCGCAGCGGGTCTTCTTCGAGCGAGCGCGCCATCGCCGGCAGCGCGGTGTTGAGGATGGTGCCGTCGAGTGACTGCATGAAAAAGGCAATCGCCACCACCCACGGGATCCAGCGGGCGGTGACAGGGTCAAGCGGTGCGCGATCGGTCATGGCGGCCTCAAATCCTTCTAGGCGGCGGTGTTACAGAGTCAGGGTCATCGCTTTGACCAGCGCGCCCGGCAAATGACTCGATCCGGTTTGCCGTTGGCCGTAGGTGCTGGTCGAAAGGATCAGCTCACGCTCGGCGGTCAAGGCTTCGAGCTGCTGGCCGAGCAGGTTGTACAGGGTGTCGTCGAAGCGCATGGTGCTGACCGGCCCCTGAATCTCGCCGTTCTCCACCCAGAAGGTGGCAAAGCGGGTCAGGCCGGTCATCCGTGCTGCTGGCAGGTCAGAGTAGTTCAGGTACCACAGGTTGCTGATGTACAGGCCGGTGCCCAGGCGCTGGAGGATGTCGGCGGTGGCCAACTCGCCCGGTGCCAGGCTCAGCGCGCAGGGCGACTCGTAGCTGTCGGCGCCGTTGGCGGCCAGCTTGAACTCCGCTGCGCTGCGGGCACTGACCAGGCGCTGCAGGCCGCGACCCTCGGCGATCAGTTGCAGGTCCTGGCGCTGCGAACCTTCGTCGGAAAACGCCGGGCTCAACGAGCCACTGACCTGCTCGCTGATACTCACCAGCGGGCTCAATTGCGCATCGCCGCTGTACAGCCGCTGCAAGGCGCTGTTGCCGGTGGCCAGTGCCTGCGCGGAAAAACCGCCCCAGCAGAGCATGCCGGCGATTTCATCCATGGCCGCTGGCGCTAGGTAAGCGCGATAGCTGCCGGGCTTGAGCAGCACCCCAGGCAGGCCCAGATAGGCCAGTTGCTCGCGGGCCAGGCGCAAACGCTCGACAAAGGCAGCAGCGTCCCAGCTCTGGCCGGCATAGTTGGCTTTGACTGCCTCGCCGTTGGCGTGGAACAGGCTCCAGTCGAAGTTGAAACTGACCGCTTCATGCCAGCCAAACGCCCCGAACGAACTGGCAAAGCCGCGGCAGATCGGGCCGGCGGCGTAAATGCCGACCAAATCCAGTTCGGCAGCTTCGCGCTCGACCAGCGCCAGCACCTCGGCTGGGTCCGGCAGCGCCTGTTGTTGCAGGCTGTGCGAATGCCAGGCGCTGTCGTCCAGGCTCAGGTACGGGTCGACGGCCAGCAGCGGCAAGGTCTGGCGCAATTGCTTGAGGGCATCGTGCAGGCGCTGCTGGTCAAGCTCGGCATCGCCACACAGGGTGAACTGCTGCTCGGCCTGGCGGCCATTGTCGACCAGCCGCAGTTGGGCGTTGGCCTGGCTGACCACACCGGCCTGGCGCACCTTGGCATGGTTGAAACGAATGAACTGCGACTGCTCGGCGCTGAAACCGAGGGTGAACTGCTCGCCGTCGCGCAGGGCTGCACGCAAGGTTTGCAGCAGCTGCTGGAATTGCTCCTGGGGTGTGGCGCGCATCAGGCGTCTCCTCCGAATACATCGATCTGGCTGAACACACAGGCCGGCGACGCATGGCCGACCCGCACCACCTGATTGGGCTCGCCCTTGCCGCAGTTGGGGGTGCCGAGTACCTCGAAAGTGCTGCGGTCGCCGACTGCCGACAGGTCGCGCCAGAACTGCGCCGAAATACCGCGGTAGTTAGGGTTCTTGACCACGCCCTTGAGTTGGCCGTCTTCGATCAACTGGCCCCACTCGCAGCCAAACTGAAACTTGTTGCGCGCATCGTCAATCGACCACGAGCGGTTGGTGCGCATCAGGATGCCCTGCTCGATACCGCCAATCAGCTGCGCCAGCGACTGCTCGCCGGGTTCGATATTGAGGTTGGCCATGCGGTCGATCGGCGCGCGGTTCCAGCTGCAGGCGCGGCTGTTGGCGACCCCATCAAGCCCGGAGCGGAACTGCGACAGCGCGCCCCCTAGCGGGCGCAACAGCTTGCCCTGACGGATCAGGAACTGCTTGCTGGCGGCCGTGCCGTCATCGTCGTGGCTGTAGCTGGCCAGCTCTTCGGCGATGGTCGGGTCGAAGGTCACATTGAGTAGGCTCGAGCCATATTGCAGCTCGCCGAAGTCGCTGGCTTTGACGAAACTGGTACCGGCGTAGTTGCGCTCGTCGCCCAGAATTCGGTCCATCTCCAGCGGGTGGCCGATCGACTCGTGGATCTGCAGCATCATCTGGTCAGGCATCAGCAACAGGTCGCGCTTGCCGCTCGGCGTGTTGGGCGCCAGCAACAGTTGCAAGGCCTGATCGGCAACCTGCGTCGCGGCACCGATCAGACCGCAGCGCTCGATGATCTCGAAACCGCCCTGCTGGCCAAAATTGTCCCGGCCCAGGCTGCGGCTCTGGCTGTCCTGGCCGTCGCTGGCAGTGACGGCCATGCCCGGGAACAAAAAGCGCTGGGCGTGGCGCAGTTCGGCGCCGGCCGAGTTCAAGTAGGTCTGCTCGACTTCGCTGATACCCAGGCTCGCCTGCCAATCGACCAGGCGGTCATCCGTCGGCACGCTGGCCGATTCGGCGGCGAGCAGGCCCAGGCAATCGGCCAGGTTCGGCAGCGGCTGAATGAAGTTGGGGGAGACATGGTCATGGCGCTCACTCGGCACCGCTTGCGTGGTCAAGTCCAGCAGGCTGTGCCGGGCGATCTGCCGGGCCAGCGCTTCGGCCTGCTCCAGGGCCCGTTGCAAGCCGCTTTGCGAAAGATCGGCGGTGGCCGCATAGGCCTCGACACCGTTGATGCGCACGGTGAGCATGGCGCCTTCGTCCTGATTGAAGAACGGTGGCTGGGCAACATTGCGGCGCACCGCCAGGCCTTGATAGGACTGCTTGACGTGGCGCAGCGAAAACACCTCGGCCGTACTGCGCAGCGAGGCAAAGCGCTGACGCAGCAGGGCGCTGGAATCGAACATGGGCAGAACTCCGTGAACGCGGCGGCTCCCCCTAGAACCACCCTTCGTGCATGCTCAGGCAAGTGTCATCGCGGGCCTCGAGCAGTGCCAGCTCAGTATGGCAGCCCGGTACTTCCCAAGTCAGGAAATAACGCGCCGCCTGCAACTTGCCACGATAGAAGTGGTGGTCGGCCGCCGCGCCGTTGACCAGCCCGCGCTCGGCATGCAGCGCCTGCTCCAGCCAGCGCCAGCCAATCACGCAATGGCCAAACACCTTGAGGTACAGCGCCGAGTTGGCCAGCGCAGTGCTGACCTTGCCCGCCGCCATATCGCCAAGTAGCGCCAAGGTCACCGCCTGCAGCCGATTGACCAGTTGCTCAAGCGGCTGGCGCAGGTCATCGAGGGCAGGGTGATGGCTGGCGCGCTCGGCCGTTGCGGCGATCAGGCGGATCAACTGCTTGAGCCCGGCGCCGCCATTGTGCGCCAGCTTGCGGCCGAGCAGGTCGAGCGACTGGATGCCGTGGGTGCCTTCATGGATCGGGTTCAGGCGATTGTCGCGGTAGTACTGCTCGACCGGATACTCGCGGGTGTAGCCGTGACCGCCGAGGATCTGGATCGCCAGCTCGTTGGCCTTGAGGCAGAACTCCGAGGGCCACGACTTGACGATCGGCGTCAGCAGGTCGAGCAATGCCTGGGCCTGCTGGCGCTCGCTGTCGCTGGGCGCGGTGTGGGTATCGTCGAACAGCCGCGCTGCATACAGGCCCAGATCGAACGCACCTTCGACATAGGCCTTCTGCGTCAGCAGCATACGCTTCACGTCACTGTGAGCGATGATCGGCACTGCCGCGCTGAGCGGATCCTTGTTGTCCGGCAAACGCCCCTGTGGCCGCTGGCGCGCGTACTCCAGCGAGTACAGGTAGCCGGCATAGCCGAGCATCACCGCACCCATGCCGACGCCGATCCGCGCCTCGTTCATCATCTGGAACATGCAGGCCAGGCCCTGGTGCGGCTGGCCCAGCAAATAGCCCACGCAGTTGCCCTGGTCACCAAAGTTAAGCGCCGTCGAGGTGGTGCCGCGCCAGCCCATCTTGTGGAACAGCCCGGCCAGCAGCACATCGTTGCGCGGGCCCAGGCTGCCATCGGCATTGGCCAGGTACTTGGGCACGATAAACAGCGAAATGCCCTTCACCCCGGCGGGCGCGTCCGGCAGCTTCGCCAGCACCAGATGGACGATGTTCTCCGACAGCTGATGGTCGCCGCCGGAGATGAAGATCTTGTTGCCCTTGATCCGGTAACTGCCATCGCCAGCCGGTTCGGCGCGGGTGCGGATATCCGCCAGTGACGAGCCAGCATGGGGTTCGGTCAGGGCCATGGTGCCGAAGTAGCGCCCCTCGATCATCGGCTGCAGGAACAAGCGCTTCTGCTCATCGCTGCCGAAACTCTCGATCAGGTTGGCGGCGCCCATGGTCAGAAACGGGTAGGCCGTAGTGCCCGCGTTGGCTGCCTGGAAGTGCGCGAAACAGGCTTGCGAGAGCAGGCTCGGCAACTGCATGCCACCGACCTCGAAATCGCGGTTGGCATTGAGGAAACCCGCCTGCAAAAAGGCATCGACCGCAGGCTTCACTTCGGCAATCAACTCGGCCCGGCCATCGACGTAGCGCGGTTCATTTTCGTCTGCCTTGCGGTTGTGCCCGGCGAAGTACTTCTCGGCGATGGTGCGCGCAGTGGCCAACGCCGCATCGAAGGTTTCCCGGCTGTGCTCGGCGAAGCGCGGGCGCTGGGTCAGGGCCTCGGCGTCGAGTACTTCGTAGAGCTCGAAAGCCAGGTTGCGGGAGCTGAGCAGGGTTTCGGACATGCTGGCGGGTCCAGTGGTGAGGGGCTTAAGGCGAGTCTAGGAATGAGGAGTGGGTGAGGCCAGCATCATTGATTGAGGTGATGGTGTGGGGGAGGGGTGGCGAATTGCGGCCACTAAGTGCATGTCACGGGCTTCTGGAGCGGCCTTGTGGCGCGATGCGCCACGCGGGCGGCGCTGGATCTTGAGAGCGCTCCCCGCAGTCGCCATTTCCTCGAAGGGCTTCACATGACTTGAGCGCGCTGGCCAAGGCGCTGATGGATGATGCCGAGTTGGGGATGCGGCGGTGATTGCGCTGCGGTGCGCCAACGGCCGGCTATTGGACGTAGTTTGGTGTAACTGCTGCTGATGTCGGGGCCGCTTCGCGGCCCTTTCGCGACACAAGGCCGCTCCTACAGGGATCGCGTCCAGTCGGCATAGGCGCGCCAGACGCCTCGCCCGCCGCCATGCGCGGTACTGTAGGAGCAGCCCCAATACAGGCGACGCCGACCTGGAATCAGGCGATGCAAGTGGCAGCAAGTTGTATCTGAAAGTCATAAAAAAGGAGAGCCGAAGCTCTCCTTTTTGGTTACTGCCGTGTCGGTGTCAGCCGATCGTCATCAAGCTCGCGTTACCCCCCGCCGCAGCGGTGTTGACGCTCACTGCGCGCTCGATCACCAAACGCTCCAGGGCAATCTGCTGATCGCCGCTGGACAGCCCGTGCACGCCGACAATCGCCCCGGCGCGCTTGGCTACCTGCTCGCACACGGCGCGCAGTTGGTCCGAGTGGCCGTGGTGGATAACAGCATCGAACGCTACTTCATCCTTGGTCCAGTCGGCCACCAGCTTGACCTTGCCTTGCAGCTCTTTAGGCAGGCGCGCACGCAGGCTCTTGGCCGGCTCGCCGTCGACGCATACCGCCGAGCTGCCTACGGCCAGTACTGCAGCCAATTGAGCCAGCAGGTCAGCTTCATTGTCTGCCAGGCACAGCACATGCTCGCGCGGCAGGATGGTGTAGCTGTTGCGCTCGCCGGTCGGGCCCGGCAGCAGGCGGGTGATGCCGCTCTGTGATTGCTCTGCGAACTGCTCGCAGAGGCTGGCCAGGTCGCTCAGCTGGTTGCTTTCGGCCCAGGCTTTAAGGCTGTGCAGCGGCTTGATCAGTTGCTCGCGCAGGACGCTGTCGACCTTGCTGGCAGCATCGGCCTCCTTGAACTGGCGAGCCACGGCGTCGACCGGGCGGGTTGAGAGCAGCCGGTACAGGTACAGCGGGCCGCCGGCTTTCGGGCCGGTGCCGGACAGGCCTTCACCACCGAACGGCTGCACGCCGACCACGGCACCGACGATGTTGCGGTTGACGTACATGTTGCCGGCGTTGACGGTATCCACAACCTTGGCGATGGTTTCGTCAATGCGGGTGTGTACGCCCAGGGTCAGGCCGTAGCCGGAGGCGTTGATCTGCTCGAGCAACTGGTCGAGATTGCGGCGGTTGTAGCGCACTACGTGCAGTACCGGGCCGAAGATCTCGCGCTTGAGTTCGTCGAAGCTGTCCAGCTCGATCAAGGTCGGCATGACGAAGGTACCGCGTTTGCACTCGGCAGCATCGGCGATGGCCACCTGATACACGGCGCGGCCTTTTTCACGCATGGCCTGGATGTGCTTCTCGATGCCAGCCTTGGCTTCGGCGTCGATTACCGGGCCGATGTCCACCGAGAGTCGTTCCGGGTTGCCTTGGCGGTTTTGCGCCATGGCGCCCTTGAGCATTTCAATGACGCGGTCGGCGGAGTCTTCCTGCAGGCACAGGACGCGCAGGGCCGAGCAACGTTGACCGGCGCTGTCGAACGCCGAGGAAACCACGTCGATCACCACTTGCTCGGTCAAGGCCGACGAGTCGACGATCATCGCGTTCTGCCCGCCGGTTTCAGCGATCAGCGGGATCGGCCGGCCTTGAGCGTCGAGGCGGCCAGCGATATTGCGTTGCAGCAGGCGGGCGACTTCAGTCGAGCCAGTGAACATCACACCTTTGACCCGCTCGTCACCGACCAGACCGGCGCCGACGGTTTCACCGCGGCCTGGCAGCAGTTGCAGCACACCTTCAGGGATGCCGGCTTCAAGCATCAAGCGCACCGCTTGCGCAGCGATAAGCGGAGTTTGCTCGGCAGGCTTGGCCAGCACAGGGTTACCGGCAGCCAAGGCCGCGGCAACCTGGCCGCTGAAGATCGCCAGCGGGAAGTTCCACGGGCTGATGCACACCACCGGGCCCAGTGGGCGGTGGGCGTCGTTGCTGAAGTTGCTGCGGGCCTGTACTGCGTAGTAACGCAGGAAGTCCACCGCTTCGCGGACTTCGGCAATGGCGTTGGCGTAGGTCTTGCCGGCTTCACGCACCAGCAGGCCCATCAACGGCTGGATCTCGGCCTCCATCAGGTCGGCGCTGCGCTCGAGGATCGCTGCACGTTCGGCTGGCGGCGTCGCTTGCCAGATCGGCGCAGCGTTCAGCGCGCACTGGATGGCGTTGTCGACATCAATGACGGTGGCTTCCTGCACATGACCGACGACGTCGCGATGATCGGACGGGTTGATCACGGCTGCCGGCACTTCCTGGCTGCTGGCGCAACCCAGCATTGGTGAGGCCTTCCACTCGGTGTGAGCGGTTGCCAGCAACGCGCAGGACAACGACGCCAGGCGATGTTCGTTGGCCAGGTCGATACCGGCCGAGTTGGCCCGCTCGCTGCCATACAGGTCACGCGGCAGCGGGATGCGCGGGTGCGGCAGGCCGATGCTGCCTTCCTGGGCCGCCATTTGCTCGATATTGGCAACCGGGTCGGAGACCAGCTCTTGAATCGAAATCGAGTGGTCGGCAATACGGTTGACGAACGAGGTGTTGGCGCCGTTTTCCAGCAGGCGTCGCACCAGATAGGCCAGCAGCGTCTCGTGGGTACCGACCGGGGCATACACCCGGCACGGACGGTTCAGCTTGCCATCGGCAACTTTGCCCACCACTTGCTCGTAGAGCGGCTCGCCCATGCCGTGCAGGCACTGGAACTCGTACTGGCCCGGGTAGTAGTTCTGCCCGGCAATGTGATAGATGGCCGACAGGGTGTGGGCGTTGTGGGTAGCGAACTGCGGGTAGATGGCTTCTGGCACCGACAGCAGCTTGCGTGCGCAGGCGATGTAGGAAACGTCGGTGTACACCTTGCGGGTGTAGACCGGATAGCCTTCCAGACCTTCGACCTGGGCGCGCTTGATTTCGCTGTCCCAGTAGGCGCCCTTGACCAGGCGGATCATCAAGCGATGGCGGCTGCGCTTGGCCAGGTCGATGACCGAGTCGATCACGTACGGGCAACGCTTCTGATAAGCCTGGATGACAAAGCCGATACCGTTCCAGCCAGTCAGCGATGGCTCGAAGCACAGGCGCTCGAGCAGGTCCAGCGACAGCTCGAGGCGGTCGGCTTCTTCGGCGTCGATGTTAAGGCCGATGTCGTACTGCTTGGCCAGCAAGGTCAGCGACAGCAGGCGCGGGTACAGCTCGTCCATCACCCGCTCGTATTGCGCGCGGCTGTAGCGAGGGTGCAGGGCGGAAAGCTTGATCGAGATGCCCGGGCCTTCATAGATGCCGCGGCCATGGGAGGCCTTGCCGATCGAGTGGATCGCCTGCTCGTAGGAGGCCAGGTACTTCTGTGCGTCATGCTCGGTGAGTGCGGCTTCACCGAGCATGTCGTAGGAATAACGGAAGCCTTTGGACTCGAAGCGGCTAGCGTTGGCCAGGGCTTCGGCGATGGTTTCGCCGGTGACGAACTGCTCGCCCATCAGGCGCATGGCCATGTCGACGCCCTTGCGGATCATCGGCTCGCCACTTTTGCCGATGATGCGCGTCAGCGACGAAGTCAGGCCGGATTCGTTGTGGGTCGAGACCAGCTTGCCGGTCAGCAGCAGGCCCCAGGTTGCTGCGTTGACGAACAGCGACGGACTGTTGCCCAGGTGCGGGTGCCAGTTGCCGGTGCTGATCTTGTCGCGGATCAGCGCGTCGCGGGTGCCTTTGTCGGGGATGCGCAGCAGGGCTTCGGCCAGGCACATGAGTGCAACGCCTTCCTGCGACGACAGCGAAAACTCCTGCAGCAGGCCCTGAACGATACCGGCACGACCGCTGGCGCTCTTCTGGTTACGCAGCTTCTCGGCGATGCCCGAGGCGAGCTTGTTGGTGGCTTCGGCCTGGGCAGTGGTCAGGCGCGCCTGCTCCAGCAGCATCGGCACCATTTCCTGCTCGGGGCGACGGTAGGCCGAAGTGATGGCAGCACGCAGTACCGATTGCGGCAGGATGCTTTCAGCGAACTCGAGGAAGCATTGATGGCTATGCTCAGGCTGTACCTCGCCGGCGTCGTCACTGAGGTTGGCACCATGGCCATTGATTTCGTGCAGGGTCGCGCCACCCTCGAGCTTCTCCAGGTAATTGAAGATAGCCTGCTTGATCAACCAATGCGGCGTGCGGTCAATCGACTGCGCAGCTGCCTTGAGTCGCTCACGGGTAGGGTCATCGAGTTTGACCCCAAGGGTGGTCGTCGCCATTTCTTATCCTCATTATTGCCACTTGCTGTGGCTTTAGCTGAGGCCAAGATTAGCGCTAGCCCATTGCGGGTGCAACCTGGTGCAACCCGTTTTTTTATAGTTTGAGGTGCAACTCGTCTGGCGCGTGGTTTCAGGTCGTCGCGCTGCTCGATTGTGGTGCGTTTTCCTTTGATAAACGCGGCGTTTGCGACAAAAGTGTCTAAAAGCGACGTTTTCTGTGTAAACGCATTTCAGGGTGCAACTGGCAAATGAAAAATGGTTGCACCCGGTTCATGTTGTTGCATAGCATGCGCCGCCTGGGTGCAACCGCTTTGTCGGCAGGTTGCATGAAATAAAAACAAACGCCAGGGCACAACCATGGGCAATCCACTGACGATCACCTTCGTGGTCTACATCGCAGCAATGGTACTGATCGGCTTCGCCGCCTATCGCTCCACCAACAACCTTTCCGATTACATTCTCGGCGGACGTAGCCTCGGTAGCGTTGTCACCGCGCTGTCCGCAGGTGCCTCCGACATGAGCGGCTGGCTGTTGATGGGCCTGCCAGGCGCCATCTACATGTCCGGCTTGTCCGAAGCCTGGATCGCCATCGGCCTGACCGTTGGTGCCTACCTGAACTGGCTGTTCGTGGCCGGCCGTCTGCGTGTGCAGACCGAGCACAACGGCGACGCGCTGACCCTGCCGGACTACTTCGCCAGCCGCTTTGAAGACAAGAGCGGCCTGCTGCGGATCATCTCCGCGATCGTCATCCTGGTGTTCTTCACCATCTACTGTGCCTCCGGCATTGTGGCTGGTGCTCGCCTGTTCGAAAGCACCTTCGGCATGTCGTACGAAACCGCGCTGTGGGCCGGCGCTGCTGCGACCATCGCCTACACCTTCGTCGGTGGTTTCCTGGCAGTGAGCTGGACCGACACCGTGCAGGCCTCGCTGATGATCTTCGCGCTGATCCTGACGCCGATCATCGTGCTGATCTCGACGGGCGGCTTCGACACCACCTTCCTCGCCATCGAAGCGCAGAACCCGGCCAACTTCGACATGTTCAAAGGGGCGACCTTCATCGGCATCATCTCGCTGATGGGCTGGGGCCTGGGCTACTTCGGCCAGCCGCACATCCTCGCGCGGTTCATGGCTGCCGAGTCGGTCAAGTCGATCGCCAATGCTCGTCGCATCTCGATGACCTGGATGATCCTGTGCCTGGCTGGTACTTGCGCCGTGGGCTTCTTCGGTATCGCCTACTTCTCGGCCAACCCTGAACTGGCTGGCCCGGTTACCGAGAACCACGAGCGTGTGTTCATCGAGCTGGCGAAGATCCTGTTCAACCCGTGGATCGCCGGTGTGCTGCTGTCGGCCATTCTGGCGGCGGTGATGAGCACCCTGAGCTGCCAGCTGCTGGTCTGCTCCAGCGCCCTGACCGAAGACTTCTACAAGACTTTCCTGCGTAAAAACGCTTCCCAGGTCGAGCTGGTCTGGGTCGGCCGGATGATGGTCCTGGCCGTGGCACTGATCGCCATCGCCCTGGCAGCCAACCCGGAAAACCGCGTGCTTGGTCTGGTGGCGTACGCCTGGGCTGGCTTCGGTGCTGCGTTTGGTCCGGTAGTCCTGCTGTCGGTACTGTGGAAGGGCATGACCCGCAATGGCGCGCTGAGCGGTATCGTAGTTGGCGCACTGACCGTGATCTTCTGGAAGCAGCTGGACACCGGCCTGTACGAAATCATCCCGGGCTTCCTGTTTGCCACCATCGCCATCGTGCTGGTGAGCAAGCTGGGCGCACCGACCTCGAGCATGGTTTCGCGCTTCGAGAAGGCTGACGAGGCTTACCACATCGGTAAGTAATGTTGCCCTGACCGCTGTATGAAAAAGCCCGCGCCTGTTTAGGTGCGGGCTTTTTCTTGCCCGCTGCAAGGCAGGCCTGCAGTCGCCTGGCGCATACGCAGGCCTGACGGCTCCAGCCTGACAAGGTAAACTTGCCGCCTGCGCAGGAGTTGCCATGAACTATCGTCACGCCTTCCACGCCGGCAACCATGCCGACGTCTTCAAACACATCGTGCTGACCCGCCTCATCGCCTTGATGTCGCGCAAGGAGCAGCCGTTCGCTTACATCGATACCCACGCCGGCCTCGGTCTGTACGACCTGCACGGCGACCAGGCGAGCCGTACCGGTGAGTACCTGGAGGGCGTTGCCCGGCTGTGGGGCCGTGACGATCTGCCCGGGATCACCGCCGACTACCTGCGCGTGATCAAGCGCCTGAATCCAGAAGGTGAGCTGCGCTATTACCCGGGCTCGCCCGAGTTGGCGCGCCGGCTGATGCGTCAGCAGGACCGTGCGCTGTTCAACGAAAAGCACCCGGAAGACGGCCCATTGCTGCGCGAGAACATGAAAAAGGACCCGCGCGTCACCGTTCATCTGGGCGAAGGCTGGCATGTGCCGCGGGCGCTGCTGCCAGTGCAGGAAAAGCGCGCGATCATGCTCATCGATCCGCCGTTCGAGCAGGCCGACGAGCTCAAGCGCTGCACCGTTGCAGTCAAGGAAGCGATCGGGCGCATGCGCCAGACGGTGGCGGTGATCTGGTACCCGATCAAGGACCAGCGCTTGCTGACTCGCTACTATCAGGACCTGACCAGCACCGGCGCGCCGAAGCTGCTGCGCGCCGAGCTGTATGTGCATCATCAGGACAGCCCGCAGGGTCTGAACGGTTCCGGCCTGGCGATTGCCAACCCGCCATGGGGCCTGGAAGAAGAGCTGCGCGAGTTGCTGCCGCTGCTGGCCAAAGAGCTGGCCCAGACTGACGGTAGCTGGCGCCTCGATTGGCTGATTGCGGAATAATCCGATCCTGTCTCGCCGCCCCGGGCCCGCTCCACACAGGGGCGGTGCGCGATGGAGCTTTGCGTTATAATCCCGCCCTTTAGCCGCCGTCCGCCCGTGAGGCCGACCGCGCATCTCTACCGAATGAAGAGGCTAGACCCTTGGCATTGACGATTCTTGGCCTGTCCGGCGCCCTTAGCCATGACCCTTCCGCGGCCCTGTACATCGACGGCAAGCTGATTGCCGCCGCCGAAGAAGAGCGCTTCGTGCGTGACAAGCATGCGAAGAACCGCATGCCCTACGAATCGGCGAAGTTCTGCCTGGAGCAGGCCGGCATCAAGCCGTCGGACGTCGATGTGGTCGCCATACCCTTCGCCCCGATCAGCCTGTTCGGCAAGGCCCGCTGGCACTATGCCAAGCGCTACTGGTATGCCCCGGACCGCGCCCTTGACGCGCTGCTGATGGGCAACCGTCGCTACAAGCGCTATCGCAACAAGATCGTCTGGTGCCTCGAACAACTGGGCTTCGATCCGAAAAAGATCAAGATCGAGCCGGTCGAGCACCACTTGGCGCACGCCTCCAGTGCTTACCACTGCTCGGGCTTTAAAGAAAAAACCGCGATCCTCGGCATCGATGGCAAGGGCGAATACGCCACGACCTTCTTTGGCTACGGTGAAAACGGCAAGATCCACAAGATCAAGGAGTTCTTCGATCCGGACTCGCTCGGCGGCCTGTATGGCGCGATCACCGAGTTCCTCGGCTTCGAAATGCTCGACGGCGAGTTCAAGGTCATGGGCATGGCGCCATACGGCGATGCCAGCAAATATGACTTCTCGCGCCTGGCCAGCTTTGAAAACGGCGAACTGGTGATCAACACCGAATACGCCAACGTCATCGGCCTGCGTCGCTATAAAGAAAAGGGCAAGGGCTTCTACTTCTCGCCTAAACTGATCGAGTGGCTGGGTCCCAAGCGCGAAGGCGATATCGCCGACGAGCCGTACATCCACTACGCGGCGAGCATGCAGGCGCTGTTCGAGAAGCTTGCGCTGCAGATGATCGACCATTACCTGGGCGACATCCTCAAGCAGACCGGCAAGCTGGCCTTCGCTGGCGGCTGCGCGCTGAACGTCAAGCTCAACCAGAAGATCATCGCCCGCCCGGACGTCAAGGAGCTGTTCGTGCAGCCTGCCTCCGGTGACGCCGGTACTGCGGTCGGCGCTGCTGCCTACGTGTCGCACGCCCGTGGCGTCCCGGTCGAGAAGATGGAGCACGTCTACCTCGGCCCGTCGTATTCCAACGAGGACGTGATTGCCGCCTGCGCTCGCCATCCGAGCCAGCCGCAGTGGCGCAAGCTGGACAACATGCCCGAGCAGATCGCCAAGATCATGGTCGATGGCAACCCGGTGGCCTGGTTCCAGGGCCGTATGGAATTTGGCCCGCGCGCGCTCGGTGGCCGTTCGATCATCGGCTGCCCAAGCGTTGCCGGGGTTGCTGACCGGATCAACCACCAGATCAAGTTCCGCGAGCGCTGGAGGCCTTTCTGCCCGTCGATGCTCGACACCGTTGCGCCGCAGATGATCAAGATCGATCACCCTGCGCCGTTCATGACCTTCACCTTCGAAGTGTCGGATGAATGGAAAACTCGTGTACCGGAAGTGGTCCACGAGGACGGCACTTCGCGTGCCCAGGTGCTCAAACGCGAATACAACCCGCGCTACTACGACATGATGAAAGCGCTGGAAGACCTGACCGGCAACGGCGTGTCGCTGAACACCTCGCTGAACCGTCGTGGCGAACCGATGATCTGCTCGCCGACCGACGCCTTGAACATGTTCTTCGGCTCGGACCTGCAGTACCTGATCATGGAAGACATCCTGGTCGTGAAGGATGGCGCTGCGCCTTATGACCAGCCGCTCTGAACCGCGCATTCTGCAGTTCTGCCATGGTTATGACGGGCCGTTTCTCGACTGCGCCCGTCAGTACGCCAGCCTGTTTCAGGGGCGCGGTTATCAGGTCACCACGGTGTTTCTCACCGGCAAGGCCGATCCGCAGGTAGCAGCGGGCTGTGCTTCGGACGAAGTGCTGTTTCTCGAGTTCAGCTCCAAGGCCGTGCGCGGCCTGAAGCTGGGGGCGATACGTGCGCTGCGGCGGATCGCTGCCGAGCGCAACTTTGCCCTGTGCATCGCCCACCGCTTCAAGCCGATCTATGTCGCCTTGCTCGGCACCGACCTGCCGGTGATCGGCGTGCACCACGCGTTCGGCGACTATCAGCGCAACAGCCGCCGGCTTTTCGCCAATCTGTTCCGCCAGCGCCTGAGCTTGCTCGGCGTGTCCGACGCGGTGCGCGACGATATGCGCCGCTGCCTGACGCAGTGGCCGGCCGAACGTATTCAAACCCTGTACAACCGCATCGACGTCGATGCACTGCAGGCCAGCCTGGTGCCGGCTGCGGAAGCTCGGCGCGTACTTGGCCTCGACCCACAGGCGTGGATTGTCGGCAATGTTGGCCGTCTGCACCCGGACAAAGACCAGGCGACCTTGCTCAAAGGCTTTGCCCAGGCGCTGCCGAATCTGCCTGCCGGTGCTCGCCTGGCGATCCTCGGCACTGGCCGCCTGGAGCCACAGCTCAAGGCCCTGGCGGTCGAACTGGGTATTGCTGCTCAGGTCGACTTTCTTGGCCAGGTGGCGGATGCGCGGCGCTACTTCAAGGCGTTCGATGTATTTGCGCTGAGCTCGGACCACGAGCCGTTCGGCATGGTTCTGCTGGAGGCTATGGTCGCCGGCGTTCCGGTATTGGCCACGGCCTGTGGCGGTGCCCGCGAAGTGGTCGAGGGCGTTAGCATGCTGTTCCCGCTGGGCGATGCCGGGCAGTTGGCCCAGGGCCTGGAACATATGGCCAGGCTGGACGACCAGCAGCGTCAGGCGTGTGCCGAGCACATGCTGCAACGCTTGCGCGAGCGCTTCAGTGACCAGGCCGTCGCCGAGACCTTCTGGCAGTTGCCGCAAGCACAGGCGTTGGCGGTGCAGCCGTGATCTTCAACCGCATCCCGGCTGTGCGCGAGCGCGGCTGGAAAGTCATCGATGCCGCCGCCTATGCCGAGACCTGGCAGCGCTTCGGCGGCAGCGTCGCGACCCATCCGCGGGTGCTCGAACAGTTGGCTGAGCTTGCGCAGATCCCGGTCCGCTATCTGGGGTGGGAGCAGGGCGGTGATTTACAGGCGGCCATTCCGACCTGGGGACGCCACCTGGCATTGTCCAAGGACGTGCTCAAGCGTCACGGCAAAAAGGGTCTGTTCGACCTGGGCAATGCCGAACTGATTCTGCCGGCGTCCAGCACTGCCGAGGCGCCGCTGCGGCACGCCGGGCGCTACCTGTCAGAGCTCAATCACGGGCGCTTCAGCGGCCTGCAGGCGCAAACTGAACAGTTGGCCATGGCCCGCGCGCCGGAAGACCTGTCGAAGAAGTTTCGCTACAACCAGCGCCGTGAACTGCGCCTGTTGGAAGAAGCCGGCGGGCAGGTGCAGCCGATCAGCGATTTTACCTCGGCGCAGATCGCCAGCATGTATTGCGACCTGTTCCAGCGCCGCTGGGGCTTCGCCGCCACCGGCGCGCAGCATATGCCTGAAGTGCTGGAGCGCCTGCGCGAGCTGTTGATCGGTTCGGTGGTATTGCTTGAAGGTGCACCGATTGCCATCCAGCTGATCTACCGTGTCGAGGCCCCGGAGTGGGTCAGCGTCGAGTACGTCAACGGCGGCGTCGACCCCGAGACCAAGGCGTTCAGCCCCGGTAGCGTGCTGAGTTTCCTCAATACCCAGGCCGCCTGGGAAGATGCCCGCGCGCGCAACAAGGCCCTGCGGTTCTCCTTCGGTCGTGCTGACCGGGAGTACAAGGAGCGTTGGTGCACGCCGGTGCCGGTGTATCAGGTCTGACCATGAGCGCACGCAAGCAGCAGTTACTCAATCGTCATCGCAAGCGCAAACGGCTGGTAGTGTTGGTGCTGTTGTGCGTTCTATTGCTGTCGGGCTTGTGGCTGTGGTGGCTGCCGCCGGTACTCGCGCTGTTGCTGTGGGTCGGCCATGAAGCCTGGTTTTCCGATCACCTGTTCTACGTGGCCGCCAGTGATTACGAGTACGACCTGCAAGGCTGCGCGCGCTACCCGCTGCACAGCCGCGACGGCCTGCTGACGCTGCCTGCAGATTGCGTACTGGATGCCAGCCAGACCCTGCTGCTGCGGGTGCAACTGCGCGCCAGCTTGCTGGGTCGGCTGCTTGACCCTGCCGTTGTCATCGAAGGCGGCAACGCCGACAAGCAAAGCTTCGAGCGCGGCGCCAAGGGCGTGCGCTACCTCAATCTAAGTGGTCAAGAGGCGGCATTGGCAGCTGGGCAACTGCGTTTGCGCGGGCGCCACTGCCGGCTGGCAGCTGAAATGGAGCTGCTGGTTATCGGCCACGCCGACTACCTTGCCGGCACCCTGATGGTGATCGCGCCGCATGCCGATGATGCCGAACTGGCGGCCTTTGCAGCGTATGCCCAGGCCGAGCAGAGCTGGATCGTCACCCTGACCGCTGGCGAAATTGAAAATGAGTACTACCGCGACACACTGGCCCTGGACACCGTGCAGGCAGCCCGGCTCAAGGGCGAGCTGCGCAGTTGGGACAGCGTCGCCGTGCCGCGCTGGGCCGGGGTGCCATCGGCGCAGAGTGTGCAGCTCGGTTACTTCTGCATGCAATTGAGCGCGATGCAGGCCGATCCGCAGGCAGCAGTGGCGTCCCGTGAGGCCGATCTGGTCGACACGCGTCCGTTTCGCCGCTTCAACGAATGCACCCTTCAGAGTGATGCACACGGTCAGCCGACCTGGCAGGCCCTGGTGGCTGACCTGTGCGAGCTGATCGAGCGCGCGCGACCGGACACCGTGGTGCTGCCGCATCCGCAGCTCGACCCGCACCCCGATCACGTCTGCGCCCACGACGCACTGCGCGAGGCGCTGGCCGCGTGCCAGTGGCAGCCGCAGACCCTGCTGCTGTACGCCAACCACCTTCATGACAACGACCGCTGGCCGATGGGCGAGGCGGGTGACGGCGTGGCTTTGCCGCCGTTGTTCGAGGCGCAGCCGGGGATGTGCCCGTGGGCACTGCAAGTCTCGCCTGAGCGACAGAGGCAAAAGGCCATGTCTTTGGCTATGATGCACGACCTGCAGCCGCCGGCGCCGCTCAAAAGGCGAGTTCGGCGCCTGCTGCAACAGTATCTGGCTGGTCGCCGTTGGCCGCTATTTGGTAAAAACGAGTTCTTCCGTAAGGCAGTGCGTCGCCACGAACTGTTTTGGGTCGAGACACTGGTCGACAAGAGTAAACCACAGTGAAAGTCCTGTTTCTGGTCCAGAAAGAGCAGCGCGCCATCCTTGATCGGCTGTATGAAGGCATCGCCGCCAGTTGCGAGTGTGATATCCGCTGGCTGACCGACGCCGAACAGGACGACCTGCGCGGTTACTTCAAGCAGCATGTGCAGGTCGAACAGTACGACCGCATCCTGTTCTTCTTGCGCTTCAAAAAGGAGATCCGTCAGGTTCGCTTCATCAGCCAGATACCCAATCTGGTCATCCTCGAGCACGATGCCTACCAGAACTACATCCCCTGCAAGTACACCGGCAAGTTCAGCGCGCATTACCGCCGCCTGCCGTGGGCGCGGGTGATCACCTCTGGTGCGGTGGTCACCCGCCGTCTGCAGGACGAAGGTTTTGACGCGGTGTTCGTGCCCAAGGGCTATGATCAGGCGCTGCTGCGCAACGAGAACCGTGAGCGCGATATCGAACTGGCGTTTGTCGGCAGCCTGCGCAGCGTCGCCTATTCCGGGCGCAAGGCCATGCTCGACTCGTTGGCCGAGGTGGAAAACCTGGTCATCACCCGCACCAAGTCCGGCGAAGAGTACAGCCAGACCCTCAGCCGCATTCGCTACTTCGTCAGTGCCGATGTCGGCATGGGCGAGTACATGATCAAGAACTTCGAAGCCATGGCCTGTGGCTGTGTGCTGTTCGCCTACGACCAGGGTGATGAAGAAAACCGCGCCCTGGGCTTTGTCGACATGGACAACATTGTGCTGTACCGCGACCTTGCGCAATTGCGTGAAAAACTCGCGGTGCTGCGTGCCGACAGCGCCCTGGCCGAGCGTATTTCCCGCAATGGCCAGGCATTGGCAGAGCAGCGCTTCAGCTTCCACGCCATCGGCCAGGCGATCGTCGAGGCCATGCGTCCCCCTTTGCGTCAGCGTGACAACCCGGGCCCGTGGCAACGTCTGCGTCGCGCCCTGGGTCTATAACGCCCGACCCTAAACCATCGAGGACAACCATGCTTTTCAGTGAAAGCAGCGAAATCACGCTGATGGTGACCAGTTGCGGTCGGTTCGATCTGCTCAAGCGCACGCTCGAGACTTTCGACCGCTTCAACACCGCGCCCATCCGCGAGGTGTTCATCACCGAAGACGCCGGCGACGAAGCCGTGCGCGAGTGCATCCCCGAACACTGGCGTGCGCACACGACCTTTATCGTCAACAACCCGAAGCTGGGCCAGTTGCGTTCGGTTGACGCCGCGTACGCGCAGATCAGGACGTTCTGGGTGTTCCACTGTGAAGATGACTGGGCGTTCTACCGCCCGGGCTTCATCGAAGACTCCATGGCCCTGCTTGAAGCCGATCCACAGGCCTTGCAGGTCTGGCTGCGCAGCTTTGCCCATGACCTGCAGGTGCACAGCCCGTATGTGTTCCTGCACGAGCGTCAGGTGCACGCCGGCATCCCGTTCTACCAGCTGGGTTCGAACAAACCGGAATGGCAGGGGTTCTCCTTCAATCCGGGCCTGCGCCGGCTGGCTGATTACCAGGCGCACGCGCCGTATGCCTCGCATTCGGGCGAGAAGAGCCTGTCGCGGCTGTATGCCGACGCCAACCGCTACGCACTGATTCTTGAAAACGACGCTGTATTGCACACCGGTTTCGGTGAGCACGTGGAAATGCCCGAAGAGAAGGTCAAGAAGCTTCGGCGCAAGCGCATGGAGCGCATCAAATTGATGGCTGCGCTCGTTATTGGACTGCTGGTTGGATGGATATTGAAGGATGTTTGAAAAGATAGGCAAGGAGGGCGCAATGAGCAGGCAATACTTTGCTGCAGCACTGATCGTGTTTCTGCTCAGCTATGTGTTGATGGCGTCCTCGAAGTGGACCAACAACATTTTTTACGCGTTCGTCGCGTTGCCTGGGCTGGTGTTCCTGATAAAGGAGCGCGGCGCGGGATTGTTTGCAAACAAGCTGGGCTGGGCCTGGGTAGTGTTTCTGCTGTGGTTCCTGGTGCCAGCGGCGGTGGCTGGCGATGGGCAGTTCTACAAGCACATCCTCTATGTGACCTTGTTCGTGTTCATTCTGGGCGGGCTGCTCAATCCGGACTTCTTCCGCTCCGAGGCATTCACCCGAGCCCTGTTCTGGGCGCTGTGCCTGTATATCTATGGCTGTGCGGCCTATGCCTACCAGTCTGGCGAGTTCCGCTTCGGCGCGCGAGTAGGGATCCTGCCCGCGCGGCTTGAGAACGTGATCTATGCCAGCATCTGGTTGTTCTGCGCGCTGGCCCTGGCCATGCCAGCGTGGGTCAAGAACCGTCGCTGGGTGGAAGCCTGTGCTGCCGTAGTGCTATCGGTGGTGGCGGTCAGTTTCGTCTTGCAGACGCGCACTGCACTGGTCGGCGCAGCCTTCCTGTTCGCGGCCTGGGCGTGCTACGCGCTGTGGCGCTTCCCCCGGGTTGCCGGGCCTTGGCTGTTGGCGTGTGGGGTGATGGGGGCGATAGCGCTGTGGCTGGTCAAGGATGCGCAGTGGTTCCATAACCTGTTTGCGCGCGGCGACTCGTATCGCATCGAGTTGTTCCAGATCATGGTCGGCGAGTGGCGCAATTGCGGCTGGCTGCTTGGCTGTGGCGTAGAGTTCCAGACCGACAAGCTGCTCAGCGGTGTGATGCCGATTCAGCATCCGCATAACATCTTCGTCGCGATGGGCTTGTACACCGGTGGCGTTTCGCTGGTGCTGTTCCTGATCGTCATGGCCATGACCCTGATCGAAGCGATTCGCCTGCGCGATCCGTGGGGTATGTACCTGGCGTGCGCGCTGGTGATGCTCAATTTCGATGGCAGCAAGCTGATCGGCAATCCGGATGAGCTTTGGCCGCTGGTGTTGTTGCCGGCAGCGATGGTGTTGGGCAGGGTTGTCCAGCAACAACAGCGCTCGCGCTGGTAACAGATCAGAAGCTTGCGCGATCCCTGTAGGAGCGGCCTTGTGTCGCGAAAGGCCCGCAGAGCGGGCCCGACGGCCTCAGCATCGCCGCTGACTTCGCGGGCCAGCTACGCTGGCCTTTCGCGACACAAGGCCGCTCCTACAGGTCGCGGTGAATTCAAGGTTTGCGCGGTTTCAGGCCAGAACCCTGGTCAGCTCTTCGCGACTGCACAGCTGCTGAGCGGCCAGATAGCCGTCGACAAAGCTGCAGTCGCCGGCGTCGAGTAGCCACTGGCGATCCTGAGGATAGCGCAGCATGTGCTTGAAATTGCGCAGCCGCTGCGATTTGCGCAGCGGCCGGCGGAAGATGCGCAGGTCGGCGATGTCGATCAAGCCCAGCTCACCCTCAGGCGTGAGCACCACATTGCCCATGTGCGCCGAGCGGAAGTACACCCCGCGCTCGTGCAGAATCGCAATGAACCGGCCCAGCTGCGCACGCAGTTGGTCGTGATCGGCAGGCTCTTCAAGCACCTGACGCAAGGTCTGCCCAGGCAGTGGCGCATAGTGCACGGCATCGCGCTCGATTGCGCCAATACGGTATACCGCCTTCACCACTGGGCACGGAATCTGCCGCTCCTGCAGGTGCCGACAGTTGTCGGCAAAGCGCTGCGCATACGGATACCACGCAGCAGAGCTGAGCAGGCGCTTGCGACGAAACAGTTTGAGCATGCTGCCATCGGCCAGGCGCAGGACCTTGTCGCCGGTGCCGTCGGCTTCGAGCACAGTGGCGCCTTCGCGCAGTGCGAGATAACGTGCCTGTTCAAGCGCTTGCATCAAGTCTCCAGAGTGTGGCCAAGGGCAGGGCAGCCGCCTATCTTACCTGCAGCAGGCGGTCGGCAACACCGCGTGTGGTATAATCCCGACTCTTTTTCACCCGACGGATTGTCATGACAGTTCCCGAATCGTCCGCGCCCTCGAGCCTGAAGATCTATTTCCGCCTGCTCAGCTATGTGAAGCCCTATCTCGGCATCTTCATGCTCAGCATCCTCGGCTTCGTGATCTTTGCTTCGACCCAGCCCATGCTGGCCGGCATCCTCAAGTATTTCGTCGACGGCCTGAGCGATTCTCAAGCCGTGCTGTTCCCCTCCGTGCCGTACCTGCGCGACCTGAAACTGCTGCAGGCAGTGCCGCTGCTGATCATTCTGATCGCCGCCTGGCAGGGCCTTGGTTCGTTTCTGGGTAACTACTTTCTGGCCAAGGTCTCGCTGGGCCTGGTCCACGACCTGCGCGTCGAGCTGTTCAACAAGCTGCTGGTGCTGCCCAACCGCTATTTCGACAGCCACAACTCGGGCCACCTGATCTCGCGCATCACCTTCAACGTGACCATGGTCACCGGTGCTGCCACCGATGCAATCAAGGTGGTGATCCGTGAAGGCCTGACGGTGGTGTTCCTGTTCGCCTACCTGCTGTGGATGAATTGGAAACTGACCCTGGTGATGTTGGCGATCCTGCCGATCATCGCGGTGATGGTCAGTACTGCCAGCAAGAAATTCCGCAAGCAGAGCAAGAAGATCCAGGTCGCGATGGGGGATGTGACCCATGTCGCCTCCGAGACCATCCAAGGCTACCGTGTGGTGCGCAGCTTCGGCGGCGAAGCCTACGAGCAGCGCCGTTTCAACGCGGCCAGCCAGAGCAACACCGACAAACAGCTGCGCATGACCAAGACTGGCGCGCTGTACACGCCGGCGCTGCAATTGGTGATCTACACCGCCATGGCGTCGCTGATGTTCCTCGTGCTGTTCCTGCGCGGCGACGCTTCGGCCGGCGATCTGGTGGCCTACATTACTGCCGCTGGCCTGCTGCCCAAGCCGATTCGTCAGCTTTCGGAAGTCAGCTCGACCATCCAGAAAGGCCTGGCCGGTGCCGAGAGTATCTTCGAGCAGCTCGACGAGCCTGCCGAAGTGGACGCTGGCACGGTTGAAAAGGACCGCGTCGAGGGTCGTCTGGTGGTGCGCAACCTGAGCTTCACCTACCCCGGTACCGAGCGCCAGGTGCTGAACGACATCAGCTTCACCGCAGAGCCTGGGCAGATGATCGCCCTGGTTGGTCGCTCCGGCAGTGGCAAGTCGACCCTGGCAGCGCTGATCCCGCGCTTCTATCACCACAATGAAGGGCAGATTCTGCTCGATGGCGTGGAGATCGAAGAGTACAAGTTGCGCAACCTGCGCCGGCATGTCTCGCAGGTCACCCAGCACGTCACCCTGTTCAACGATACCGTCGCCAACAACATTGCCTACGGCGATCTGGCTGGTGCGCCGCGCGAGGCCATCGAGGCTGCCGCCGCCGACGCCTACGCCAAGGAATTCGTTGATCAGTTGCCCAAGGGCTTCGACACCGAAGTCGGCGAGAACGGTGTGCTGTTGTCCGGCGGCCAGCGCCAGCGCCTGGCGATTGCCCGGGCCTTGCTGAAAAACGCCCCGCTGCTGATTCTCGACGAGGCCACTTCGGCGCTCGATACCGAGTCGGAGCGGCACATCCAGGCCGCGCTGGATCACGTTATGCAAGGTCGCACCACGCTGGTCATCGCCCACCGCTTGTCGACCATCGAAAAGGCCGACATGATCCTGGTCATGGACCAAGGCCGTCTGGTCGAGCGCGGTACTCACGCCGAACTGCTTGAGGCTAATGGCCATTATGCCCGCCTGCACGCGATGGGCCTTGATCAGCCAGAGAAAGTCGATATCACCTGAGTCGGCTGTTGCGGGGCCGATCCGGCCCCGATTGTCACCGGAATTGTCCAGGCCAGCTTGGCGCTAAAGCCATCGTCTGGCCTGTGCTAATATCCTGCCCCTGTTAATTTTTCCATATGGGTTGCCCATGAAGTTGTCCATGCCGAGTTTCGATCAAGCCCCGGTGTTGGTGGTCGGCGATGTCATGCTCGACCGCTACTGGCATGGTGGTACTTCACGTATTTCCCCGGAGGCGCCGGTGCCTGTGGTCAAGGTCGAACAGATCGAAGACCGTCCCGGCGGCGCGGCCAACGTGGCCTTGAACATTGCCGCCCTGGGCGCGCCGGCCTCGCTGGTCGGTGTGACCGGCCAGGACGAAGCGGCCGAGAGCCTGAGCAACAGCTTGCAGGCTGCGGGCGTACGCTCGATCTTCCAGCGCATTGCCCACCAGCCGACCATCGTCAAGCTGCGGGTCATGAGCCGTCATCAGCAACTGCTGCGCATCGACTTCGAAGAACCGTTCGCCACCGACCCGCTGTCATTGGGTGTAGAGGTTGAAAAGCTGCTGGATGGGGTCAAGGTGTTGGTCCTGTCCGACTACGGCAAGGGCGCCCTGAAAAACCACCAGAGCCTGGTCCAGGCGGCGCGTGCCCGCGGTATTCCGGTATTGGCCGACCCCAAGGGCAAGGACTTCTCGATCTACCGCGGCGCGAGCCTGATCACGCCCAACCTGAGCGAGTTCGAAGCCATTGTCGGCCGCTGCGTCGATGAAGCCGACCTGGTCGGCAAAGGCCTGCAATTGATGCAGGAGCTGGACCTGGGTGCATTGCTGGTGACCCGTGGCGAACATGGCATGACCCTGCTGCGCGCCGACCACCCGGCGCTGCACCTGCCGGCCCGGGCCCGTGAAGTGTTCGACGTCACCGGTGCCGGCGACACGGTCATCTCGACCCTGGCCGCCGCTATCGCTGCTGGCGAAGACCTGCCCCATGCCGTGGCCCTGGCCAACCTTGCCGCCGGCATCGTGGTCGGCAAGCTCGGTACCGCGGCGATCAGCGCCCCTGAACTGCGCCGTGCGATTCAGCGCGAAGAAGGTTCGGAGCGCGGCGTGTTGACCATCGAACAGTTGTTGCTGGCGATCGACGATGCGCGCGCGCACAACGAGTCGATCGTGTTCACCAACGGCTGTTTCGACATCCTTCATGCCGGCCACGTGACCTACCTGGAGCAAGCCCGCGCCCAAGGTGATCGCCTGATCGTCGCCGTCAACGACGACGCCTCGGTCAGCCGCCTGAAAGGTCCCGGCCGGCCGATCAATAGCGTCGACCGGCGCATGGCAGTACTCGCAGGCTTGGGCGCCGTCGACTGGGTCATCAGCTTCCCGGAAGGCACTCCAGAAAACCTGCTCAGTCAGGTCAAGCCTGATGTGCTGGTCAAAGGTGGCGACTACGGCATCGATCAAGTGGTCGGCGCCGACATCGTTACCAGCTACGGCGGGACGGTGAAAGTGCTCGGCCTTGTGGAAAACAGCTCAACCACTGCAATAGTGGAAAAGATCCGCAAGAACTGAAAAAGGGCCGCTTAGCGGCCCTTTTCATTCTCGGCATGCCCCGATCCCCTGTAGGAGCGGCCTTGTGTCGCGAAGGGGGTGCGAAGCGCCCCCCAAATTTCAGCTCCGCCGCCGACATTGCTGGGCCCGCTTTGCGGGCCTCTCGCGACACAAGGCCGCTCCTACAAAGAGCAGTCCGCGTAACTATTTATGCAGCGAAGTCCGCGCCCGAGCCAGCAGAGCCCGCGCCTTGCCCGTCAGCCGCTGCAACCGCGAAGCCGGCCTAGGCTCCACCAGCCCCTGCTGGCGCAGCCAATCCTTCCAGCGCACTCGCTCGTCACGCACCACCCAGCCTTCCTGCCGGGCAAAACTCTCGGCCAGCCAGATCCCACGGGTACTGGCCGGCACCAAGGTATCCTTCTTCAGCGTGAACAGCTCAGCCGTAGGCCGCCCATCCACCAACGGCATCAAGTACAGATCAGGCCGCTTGCGATTAAGCCGCGCCACCAGTTGATCCCCTTCCAGCCGCTCATCCACATGAAACAGACTCAGCGACTTGGCCTCCCGCGGCACCTGCAAGCGCAAGTCATAGATCAGCTGCAACGACGCTGTAGGCAAATGCACATAGGCCCGCGGCTGTTCGATCAACACCAGGTTGCCCGACTGCACCGGCCGCGCCGCCGTCGCCTGTGAGGTGAGCACAAACGGCAACGCCTCCCGATAATGCAGCGCCGCCGCGTAGGGCGCGGGCAACCAGGTATCGTTGAAGCGCCCGCCCAGCCAGCCCTCTGGCGTCTCCAGCAGGCACTCTTCGGCTACCTCCTGAATCGCGGTATGCAGCGGCAGGTTCAGCTCCTGCGCCGGCACATAGCCGGAAATCAGCTTGAGCACCACATCGCCACGGTCTTGCCGGCGCTGACGCACCAGCACCCAGTATTCGCGGTTCTGCCACTGCAGCGTCAGCCGCACCGACACGCCCAGGTTGGCCAGCTCAACCACGAAGCGCTCGCTGTCTGCCACCTGCACGGCCTTGCGTCGTTGCAGGGTCTGGGCGAAGTTCAGCGGCATGCCGATGGTCTGATAACTCAGGCCCTCGGCAGTGGCTTCGACATGCAGCGGCAGCGTTTTGAAGTTGCTCGGGTTCTTGCGGATCAGCGTACGTGCCACGAGGCTCCTCCTTGCGCTTGTGTAGCCGTGCCAGCGGCCCTATTGCTGCCTCAAGATACGGGCAACGGTGGCCACGTTATGGGCCAGATGCAGCGGGTTGATGGTGCCGACGATAGCACTGCTCACGCCTGGGTGGGCAAACAGCAGCTCGAAGCTGGCCTGCACCGCATCCACCCCCGGCGCCAGGCAGACATGCCCGCTGGCCAGGGCCTTCTTCACCAGAATGGCTTTGCCATGCTCGGCGGCGTAGTCCAGTACCGGGCGTTCGGTTTGCTCGTTGAGGTTGTAGGTAACCATCGCACAGTCACCCTCCTGCAACGCCTTGAGCCCACCTGCGGCGGTCTTGCCAGACAAGCCAAAACCGAGAATCTTGCCTTCCTGCTTGAGCGCGGCGAGGGTCTGGTAGACCTCTTCCTGCTCGAGGATCGCCAGGTCATTACCATCTGAATGGACCAGCACCAGCTCGATTCGATCCGTTTCAAGACGCTTGAGGCTACGTTCGACCGAACGCCGGGTGTGCGCGGCAGAGAAGTCGAAGTGCGACTGGCCATCGTTGAACTCTTCACCGACCTTGCTGACGATCACCCACTCGTCACGCTGACCGCGCAGCAGCGGCCCGAGGCGCTCTTCACTGCGACCGTAGGCCGGCGCGGTATCGATCAGGTTGATCCCCAGTTCACGCGCCTGGGCCAGCAGCATGCGTGCCTCGTCGTCGCCTGGGATGGTGAACCCGGTGGGGTATTTGACGCCCTGATCACGGCCCAGCTTGACCGTGCCCAGGCCCAGCGGCGAAACCATCAGGCCAGTGCTGCCCAGCGCTCGGTGCAGGTCATGCAGATCGGGCAGGCTCATGGCAGCAGTTGCTCCCAGGCCGGTACGCCGAGCGCAGGCCGGGGCAGGCCGGACAAGTCAGGCTTGGCTTGAGGGCGAATACCATCGCGTTCGAGCTTGGCCAGCACGTGATCGGCGAAGTCCGGCGCCAGCGCCAGTTTGGTCGGCCAACCGACCAGCAGGCGCTGCTCTTCGGCGAGGAAGGCGTTGTCCGGCCGCACCTGGCCAGACTGCGCAGGCTCGGCTCGATCAACCCGCAGGGTGGCCCAGCGCAGCTGGCTTTGATCTACCCATGGCAACAGGCTGGCGACTTCTTTCTGCGCGGCAGCGATCTGCGCCGCTGGCTCGCGGGCAACGCCATCGGCTTCAGCCAAATCACCACCCAGGTACCACACCCACTGGCCATCCGCGCCGGGATGAGTGGTGACCGTGATGCGCGGCTTGGGCCCACCGCCGAGGCAGTGCGCGTACAAAGGCTTGAGGTTGGGGCCCTTGGCCAGAACCATGTGCAACGGTCGGCGCTGCATGGCCGGTTGGTCCAGGCCGAGGGCCTGAAGCAGCTCGGCGGTGCCACCACCGGCGCTCAGCACGATGCGCTGGGCGTGAATCTCGCGCCCGTCGACACGCAGGCCGACCAGTTCATCGCCTTCGCGCAACGGCTCGATCTGCTCGCCGGCGAGCAAGCTGTCACCGGCCAGCGCAGCGAGGTTGGCGAGCAGGCTGGGCACGTCGATGACCAGCTCGGCGAGGCGATAGACCTTGCCTTTGAAGGCGCGGTCTTGCAGGGCCGGCGGCAGTTGTTCGCCCTTGACCTGATCGACCCGGCCGCGCATGGCCTTGCTGGCAAAAAAGCTGGTGACATTGCCAAGCAGGCCGCCCGGCGACCACAGGTAATGTGCATCGGACAACAAGCGCACCTTGTCCAGGTTCAGCTCGCCGCTGCCGGCCAGCGCCTCGCGCCAGCGCCGCGGCATGTCGGCGATCGCCTCGGAGGCGCCGGTCAGGCTGCCGTGCAGAGCGTACTTGATGCCGCCGTGGATGATCCCCTGCGACTTGATGGTCTGCTCGCCGCCCAGGCTTGCGCGTTCCACCAGCACCGTCGAATAGCCCAGGCGCTGCAGCCGGGCATTGAGCCAGAGGCCTGCGACCCCGGCGCCGACGATCAGTACGTCAGTGGAAATGGCAGATGGCATGCGGGCACCTCAAAGACAGGGACAGGCCAGCAGTATACAGGCTGATGTCTTTGCCGTTGACCGCGCAACGCAGCGGTCAGTGCCCGCTGCTGTTGGAAAATACCTGAATGACTACCACGCCGCCGACGATCATCGCCATGCCGAGCACGGCCGGCAGGTCCAGTTTCTGCCCATAGATGAGCCAAGCGGCGATGCTGATCAGGACGATGCCCAGCCCCGACCAGATGGCGTAGGCAATACCTACCGGAATGCTGCGTACCACAAGGGTCAGCATCCAGAACGCCACGGTGTAGCCGGCGATCATCAGCAACAGCGGTAGCGGCGTACTGAGGCCTTTGACCGCCTTCATCGAAGCGGTGGCGACGACCTCGGCGCAAATGGCGATGGCCAGATAAACATATGCGTTCACGCTGCGTTCCTCGATTGATTGGCGGCCATTCTAGGCGATCCGCTTGCCAGCTTTCACACTATGTCCGCCGCTTTTATGGCTTGGGCGGACATGGGCAGGCCTTTTCAGGCAGTTCCTAGTAAACTGCGCCGCCATGAACAGAACCCTTTATACCCTGCTGTTTCACCTGGGCCTGCCGCTGGTAGCGCTGCGCCTGTTCCTGCGTGCGCGCAAGGCGCCGGCCTACGGCCAACGCGTCGCCGAGCGCTTTGCCATCAAGCTGCCGCCGATGCATCAGGGCGGCATCTGGGTGCATGCGGTGTCGGTCGGCGAGAGCATCGCGGCGGCGCCGATGGTGCGCGCATTGCTCAAGGCCTATCCCGAGCTGGCGATCACTGTAACCTGCATGACCCCTACCGGTTCGGAGCGGATTCGCGCGCTGTTTGCCGATGAACCACGCATTCAGCATTGCTACCTGCCGTATGACCTGCCCTGGGCGGCGGCGCGTTTTCTCGACCAGGTGCGACCGCGGCTGGGCGTGATCATGGAAACCGAGCTGTGGCCCAACCATATCCACCAGTGCGCCAGGCGCGGCATCCCGGTGGCGCTGGCCAATGCGCGCTTGTCGGCGCGGTCGGCGCGCGGCTATGGCCGCTTCGCCAAACTGACCCGGCCAATGCTCGCCGAGATGAGCCTGATCGCGGCGCAGACCGAAACCGAAGCCGAGCGCTTTCGTAGCCTCGGCGCGCGGCCTGAATGCGTGCAGGTGACCGGCTCGATCAAGTTTGACCTCAAGCTTGACGAACAGCTGCTGCCCCGTGCCCGCCAGTTGCGCGAGCAATGGCAGGCCAGCCAACGCCCGGTCTGGATCGCAGCCAGCACCCATGAAGGCGAGGATGCGCAGGTACTCGAGGCGCACCGCCGTCTGCTGCAGGTGCATGCCGATGCGCTGCTGATTCTGGTGCCGCGTCATCCTGAGCGGTTCAACGCGGTGCATGCGTTGTGTGCCGAACAGTTCGCTACCGTGCGCCGTTCCAGCGCCGAGTTGGTCACCGACGCAACCCAGGTGCTGCTCGGCGATACCATGGGCGAGCTGCTGTTCCTCTACGCGCTGGCAGACATCGCCTTCGTCGGCGGCAGCCTGGTGCCAACAGGCGGCCACAACCCGCTGGAGCCGGCTGCGCTGGCCTTGCCGGTGATCAGCGGCCCACACGTGTTCAACTTCCTCGATATCAGCGCAATGCTGAAAGATGCCGGCGCGTTGCACTCAGTTGACGACAGCCAGGCATTGGCCGCCGCCGTGCAGCGGCTGGTCGAGTTGCCGCAGGACGCCAAGCGCATGGGCGAAGCGGGCAGGGCGGTGATGCAGGCCAACCAGGGCGCGTTGCAGCGCTTGCTGGATGGCCTGGCTCGGCTGCTGGGCTAGCGATAGATCGCGGCGCCGGGCGAGCCCGGCGCCGCAGTCGCAGATCAGGGCCGGCGTTCGAAGTTCTTCGCCGCCGCTGCTGCCAGATCCGGTGGCAGGAAGTCCTTGTCCGGGTTGTAATCGGCTTTCAGATAGCGGCCCAGGTCGGATAGGTCCTGCGGGCTCAGGGTGCCGGCAGCCTGCTTCAGGCGCAGGTTATCCAGAATGTAGTCGTAGCGGCTGTTGTTGTAGTCACGCACCGAGGTGTACAGCTGGCGTTGCGCATCGAGCACGTCGACGATGTTGCGGGTGCCGACCTGATAACCGATTTCGGTCGCCTCCAGCGCACTCTGGTTGGAGATGATCGACTGCTTGCGCGCCTGCACCTGTTCGACATCGGTATTCACCGCGCGGTGCAGGTTGCGGGTGTTTTCCACCACCTGGCGGCGCAGGCTTTCGCGCTGTTGCTCGCTCTGGCTCAAGCGCTGATAGGCCTCGCGCACTTGCGAGCTGGTCAGGCCGCCGCTGTACAGCGGGATGTTCAACTGCAGGCCGATGCTGGTCTGTTCGACGTCGCCGCCGTAGCGCACGCCGGGCTGCGACGCCGGGTTGGAGAAGCCCAGCGCATCGTTGTCACCCTTCTGGTAACGCGCCACCGCGTCGACCGTCGGGGCATGCCCGGCCTTGCGCTGGCGCAAGGTTTCTTCGGCGGCATCGACAGCGTAGTTGGTCGCCTGCAGGTTGAGGTTCTGCCGTGCGGCGGTCTCGACCCAGGCCTTGGCATCGTTGGGCACCGGCACCTGGATCGGCAGGCTGTGGACCACGCCCTGCAACGAGCCATAGTCGCGGTTGGTCAGCGTTACCAATGCCTCGAAGGCATCTGCTACCTGGCGTTCGGCGATGATCCGGTTGGCCCGCGCCGTGTCGTAGCTGGCTTGCGACTGGAGCACGTCGGTCTTGTCCGACAGGCCGACGTCAAAGCGCTCGTTGGACTGATCCAGCTGGCGCTTGAGGGCGGCTTCCTCGGCTTTGGTCGAGGCCAGATTGTCTTGTGCGCGCAGTACCGAGAAATAGTTCTCGGCGGTCTGCAGAATCAGGTTCTGCTCGTTGGCCGACAGCTCCAGCGCCGCCTGCTCGTTGACCGCTTCGGCGGCTTGCAACTGGAACCAGCGATCGGCGCGGAAGATCGGCTGCGACAGGGTCGCGCTCCACGAATTGCCGCTGCGATTGGAGGTGATCGCCGGCTCGTCGAGCTTGGTGCGGGTGTTCATCATTTCGGCACCCGCCGACAGGTTCGGCAGCAGCCCGGCGCGGGCCTGCGGCACGATTTCGCGGCGTGCGCCATAATCGGCGCGGGCAGCGGCAAGGTCGGCGTTGTTGCTGGCCGCTTCCTGATAGACGCTGATCAGGTCGGTCTTCACCGGCGCGGGCAGGTCAGCCGCCCAGACCACTCCGTTGGACGCACAAGACACGGCAACCGCCAGTGAAAGTTTGCGCAGCATAGGGCAATCCTTGTACGAGTTTTAATTACTGAACCGTTGAGTATCGGTGCGCCAGTGTAAGGCTGTGCACGGCCGGCAACAATCGCTGATTGGCGCCTTTGATCGCCGCGCTGCAAGCACCCTTGGCTTTGCGCGCAACTCCAGTCTAGACTGCGCATGTTCTTGTCGGGGTGCCTTGATGCAAAGGCTGAGATCGGAAGTTTCCGGATCCCGTTGAACCTGATCAGGTTAGCGCCTGCGTAGGGAACAAGATTTCTCGCTTTCCCGGCGAGTCTCTTGTGTCAGGTCCGGGATTTGTCGAGCAGCGCAGCCGCGCATTGGCATTCCAGGTATCCGGCACTGCACCCATCAAGGGTGTGTCCGCGTCATTCAGGTTCTCCCCGACATTCCGCCGCTAGGAAGCTGTCTGGAGCCTGTGATGAGCAAACAAGAAAAAGCGATCAACCTCAGCGAATCGGCGCAAGTCGATCAGCAGTCTGTGCAACCCTTCACCCGTTCGCGCAAAGTGTATGTCCAGGGTTCGCGCCCGGATATCCGTGTGCCCATGCGCGAAATCAGCCTGGATGACACCCCTACCGACTTTGGCGGCGAAGCCAATGCGCCGGTGCTGGTGTACGACACCTCGGGCCCGTATACCGACCCTGCTGTCAGCATCGATGTGCGCAAGGGCCTGGGCGATGTCCGCTCGGCCTGGATCGACGCGCGGGGCGACACCGAACGCCTGGAGGGCCTGAGCTCGAACTTCGGCCAGCAGCGCCTGAGCGATGCCGAACTGACCAAGCTGCGCTTTGCCCACGTGCGCAATCCGCGCCGGGCCAAGGCCGGCGCCAACGTCACGCAGATGCACTACGCGCGGCAGGGCATCATTACTGCCGAGATGGAATACGTAGCCATCCGCGAAAACATGAAGCTGCAAGAGGCCCGCGCTGCCGGCCTGCTTGAGCAGCAGCACGCCGGCCACAGCTTCGGCGCCAGCGTGCCCAAGGAAATCACCGCAGAGTTCGTTCGCGACGAAATCGCCCGTGGCCGCGCGATCATCCCGGCCAACATCAACCACACCGAACTCGAACCGATGATCATCGGCCGTAACTTCCTGGTGAAGATCAACGGCAACATCGGCAACAGCGCGCTGGGGTCGTCCATCGAAGAAGAAGTGGCCAAGCTGACCTGGGGCATCCGCTGGGGTTCGGACACGGTCATGGACCTCTCCACCGGCAAGCACATCCATGAAACCCGCGAGTGGATCATCCGCAACTCGCCGGTGCCGATCGGCACCGTGCCGATTTACCAAGCGTTGGAAAAGGTCGGCGGCGTTGCCGAAGACCTGACCTGGGAGCTGTTCCGCGACACTTTGATCGAGCAGGCCGAGCAGGGCGTGGACTACTTCACCATCCATGCCGGCGTGCTCCTGCGCTACGTGCCGCTGACCGCCAAGCGCGTCACCGGCATTGTCAGCCGTGGTGGTTCGATCATGGCCAAGTGGTGCCTGGCGCATCACCAGGAGAACTTCCTCTACACCCATTTCGATGAAATCTGCGAAATCATGAAGGCCTACGACGTCAGCTTCTCGCTCGGCGACGGCCTGCGTCCGGGCTCGATTGCCGATGCCAACGACGCCGCCCAGTTCGGTGAGCTGGAGACCCTGGGCGAACTGACCAAGATCGCCTGGAAGCACGACGTGCAGTGCATGATCGAAGGTCCCGGCCATGTGCCGATGCAGTTGATCAAAGAGAACATGGACAAGCAGCTGGAATGCTGCGACGAGGCGCCGTTCTACACCCTCGGCCCGCTGACCACCGACATCGCGCCGGGCTACGACCACATCACCTCGGGCATCGGTGCGGCGATGATCGGCTGGTTTGGCTGCGCCATGCTCTGCTATGTCACGCCCAAGGAACACCTCGGCCTGCCGAACAAGGATGACGTCAAGACCGGCATCATCACCTACAAGATCGCCGCCCACGCCGCCGACCTTGCCAAGGGCCACCCCGGCGCGCAGATCCGCGACAACGCGCTGTCCAAGGCGCGCTTCGAGTTCCGCTGGCAGGACCAGTTCAACCTTGGCCTGGACCCGGACACCGCCCGTGCCTACCACGACGAGACCCTGCCCAAGGAGTCGGCCAAGGTCGCTCACTTCTGCTCGATGTGCGGGCCGAAGTTCTGCTCGATGAAGATCACCCAGGAAGTGCGCGAGTACGCTGCCAATCAGCGTATCGAGGCGGTCGACATGTCGGTCGAGGAGGGCATGCGCGAGCAGTCCGAGCGCTTCCGTCAGACCGGCAGCCAGCTGTACCAGAAGGTGTGATGCAACTGGGGCTGCTTTGCAGCCCTTCGCGGGTAAACCCGCTCCCACAGATTTAGGCGGCGCTGCAAAACCTTGTGGGAGCGGGTTTACCCGCGAACGAGCGCGAAGCCCTCGCATCTCCACAATAACTCCGGCGAGCATCAACTATGACCACCCCCAGCAACTTCTCTCCCGATCAGCCGATCCCCGCCAGCCAGCGCCTGTTTGGCGGGCGGGACCTGTTTGTCCTGTGGTTCTCCCTTGGCACTGGCTTGATGGTGCTGCAGGTCGGCGCCATGCTCGCGCCGGGCCTGGACCTGGCCGGCGCGATGCTGGCAATCGTGCTCGGCACTGCGGTTGGCGTGCTGCTGCTGGCTGCCGCCGGGGTGATCGGCAGTGACACCGGCCTGTCGGCCATGGGCACCTTGCGCTTGAGCCTTGGCCGGCACGGCGTGCGCCTGCCGGCAGTACTCAACTTGCTCCAGCTGATTGGCTGGGGCTCGTTCGAAATCATCGTCATGCGCGACGCCGCCAGCCTGCTCGGCGCGCGGGCGTTCGGAGCCGATAGTGCCTGGACCAACCCGCTACTGTGGACGCTGTGCTTTGGCGCGTTGGCAACGCTGCTGGCAATCTGCGGCCCGCTGACCTTCGTGCGCAAGATCTTGCGCAGGTGGGGTATCTGGCTATTGATCGGCGCCTGCCTGTGGCTGACCTGGAACCTGTTTGCCAAGGCCGATCTGGGCGCTATCTGGCAGCGTGCGGGCGATGGCTCGATGTCGCTGGCAGTCGGTTTTGACATCGTCATCGCTATGCCGCTGTCGTGGTTGCCGTTGATTGCCGACTATTCGCGCTTCGCCCAGCATGCGGGCCGCGTGTTCAGTGGCACCGTGCTCGGTTATCTGCTTGGTAATGCCTGGCTGATGAGCCTTGGCGTTGCCTACACCCTGGCCTTTGCGCCAAGCGGTGAGGCCAATGCCCTGCTGCTGGCGCTGGCCGGCGCCGGCTTGGGTATCCCGCTGTTGTTGATTCTGCTGGATGAGACCGAGAACGCTTTTGCCGATATCCATTCCGGCGCGGTCTCCACCGGCTTGCTGCTGCCGATCAAGGTCGAACACCTGGCCCTGGCGATCGGCCTGCTGTGCACGCTGATCGCCTGCCTGGCGCCGCTGGCCCAGTACGAGAACTTCCTGCTGTTGATCGGTTCGGTGTTCGCGCCGCTGTTCGGCGTGGTGCTGACGGACCACTTCGTGATCCGCCAGCGCCAGTTGCCGACCCGTGTCGACGGCTTGCACTGGCAGGCGCTGCTGGCCTGGGCGGTGGGCGTCGCGGCCTACCATGGCATTGCCAATCTGGCCCCGGAGGTCGGTGCAACCCTGCCGGCGTTGGTGCTGGCAGGGCTGCTGTACGGGCTATTGAGTGTCAGCCGCGGCCGGGAAACAGCTCAGGCTTGATCACGCCATTCAGGCGCGGGTAGGGGATCTTCAGCTCGACGTGGCCCATGGAGTAGGGCGCGATGGCATACACCTCGTACTTCACCACGACCGCACCGTAGGTCAGGGCGATGTGCGGGGACTTCTTGAACGGCCAGGTCTTGACGAATTCGGCGTCCTTGTCCATGCCGGTGCTGATCATCCAGGCGCGGTGCGACTCTTCGACGGTTTTCCAGAAGGTGTCTTCCTGGCCTGGCACCAGCATGTCCTGCAGGGTCAGGACCTTGTCCTGCTTGCGCGAGTAGTTGATGAACGCGCGGCCGGGCATGCCGTGGGCGCCACCACTGTCGAGGTAGCTGGACAGCTCGATGATCACCAAGCCGTCATGCTGTTCACGTACCTTGGCTTGCAGGTAGCTGCTGTTGCGCTTGTCGGCGCTGGCCAGGTACTGATCCTCGTAGGCCTTGAGCGAGGTCGGCGCGCTGCTGCGGGCGTTGTCGGTGGTCAGTTGCAGCAGGCGGCTTTCGACGATGGCGTCGAGCTTGGGCAGCGCCGGGAAGTGCACGGTGTCGATGTTCACCAGCGGGCAGTCGCTGGCACTGCAGCCCGGCTTGACGTGCTCCCAGGCATCGCGCTTGACCTCGAGTGGGGCCCGGTAATTGGGCGCGAACAGGCTCTGGCAGGCGCTCAGTGCCACCGCCAGCACAGCCACGGAAGTCAGTTTGACTAGCGTCATGATGATCCTTGCAGAACTTGGATAGTCGGCCTTGGACCGTCGGCAAAGCCGTCGGTTCGCCACTAAGCTAACAGACATGGCGCACCCGCTTCCAGCAGCCTGAACGGTCAACGGAAAGGGGTGAAACCCGGTCAAACGCAGAGTAGGATGGCGCGATGCGGTAGTTGAGGTAATGAGGATTTCCATGACAGACACGTCCAATTCGGTGCCCAAGACGGTTGAGATCGTCAAGCGCGAGAACTGCTTCCAGGGCTTTTACAAGCTCGACAAGCTGCACCTGCGCCATGAGCTGTTCGCCGGCGGCATGAGCCGTGAGATCAGCCGCGAGCTGTTCGTGCGCCACGATGCAGTGTGCGTGCTGCCGTACGATCCGCTGCGCGACGAGGTGGTGCTGATCGAGCAGTTCCGCGCTGGCGCCATGGGCAAGGTGGCCAATCCCTGGCTGATTGAAATGGTCGCGGGCCTGATCGACAAGGACGAGCAGCCTGAAGAGGTTGCCCATCGCGAAGCCGAAGAAGAAGCCGGCCTGACCTTCTCGGCCCTGTGGCCGATGACCCGCTACTTCCCATCGCCGGGCGGCAGCGACGAGTTCGTGCATCTGTTTCTCGGCCGCTGCGTCAGCGAAGGTGCCGGCGGCTTGCATGGGCTGGAGGAAGAGGGCGAGGATATCCGCGTGCGTGCCTGGTCGTTCGAGGACGCCCTGCAGGCGGTACGTGACGGGCGCATCTGCAACGCGGCCAGCATCATCGGCCTGCAATGGCTGGCGCTGAACCGCGACGAAGTACGGGGGATGTGGAAGTGAACCTGCTGCGCGAGCGTTATCGGGTCGATCTGGTCGGGCTGCAAAGTGCCTGCGAGGCCAACTACGCTCGCTTGATGCGCCTGCTGCCGGACATGCGTACTACCCAGAGCTCGCGGCGCATCGGTATGACCCAGGGCGACCAGATGCTTGGCGTGCTGGTGCTGGACGTGCTGCTGACGTGCCCATACACCACCACCCTGCGCGTGCGTCAGGAGCATAGCCTGCCTTGGCTGCCGGTACCGCAGTTGGAAGTGCAGGTGTACCACGATGCGCGCATGGCCGAAGTGGTCAGCGCCGAGCATGCACGGCGCTTTCGCAGCATCTACCCGTACCCCAACGAAGCCATGCACCAGCCCGACGAGAAGGCCCAGCTCAACCTGTTTCTCGGCGAATGGCTGAGCCACTGCCTGGCCTGCGGCCATGAACTGGCGGCAGTACGCTGAAAATGTGATGCGAGTCGGCTTCGCCGGCTTGCGTGAAAGCTGTCAGCGGCGATAATCGCGCAGAACTCGCTCGAGGAGACGGCCGTTGCCGCAGCCCAACCATCCCCACGCACCGATCAATGTCGTGCAACTGACCGACGCCCATCTGTTTGCTGATCCGGCGGGCACCCTGCTGGGCCTGAATACCCGCGGCAGCCTGCAGCATGTGATCGACCAGGTGCATCGCGAACAACCTGCAATCGACTTGCTGCTGTGCACCGGCGACCTGTCGCAGGATGCCAGCGCGACGGCCTATCGCGCCTTTGCCGAGATGACGGCGACGCTGCGCGCGCCAGCCCGCTGGCTACCGGGCAACCATGATCAGGCGCGAGTGATGGCCGAGGTGGCGCAAGGTACGGATTTGTTGCAGTCGGTAACCGATGTGGGCAACTGGCGCATCATCATGCTCGACTCGGCAGTGGTGGGCGCGACCCATGGCCTGCTCGCGCCGGCGCAGCTTGCCGTCCTCGATCAAGCCCTGAACAGTGTCCCCCAGCGCCATTGCCTGATCTGCTGTCACCACCAGCCGGTGGACATCGGCTGCGCCTGGATGGCGCCGATCGGCCTGCGCAACAGCGATGAGTTGCTGCAACGGGTGCAGGCTCACCCGCAGGTGCGCGCGGTGCTCTGGGGGCATGTGCACCAGGCCTTCGAGCAGACGCGTGACGGCGTGCGCTACATGGCCACACCGTCGACCTGCATCCAGTTCGCACCGGGTAGCGTCGACTTCAAGGTCAGTGAAGAGTTGCCGGGATACCGTTGGTTGCGCCTGCATGCAGACGGTCAGCTGGAAACAGGCGTAGAGCGGGCGCTGGATTATGTGCTGCAGCTGGATTTCAACAGCGCCGGTTATTGAGCGCGCAGCCCCCAGCCACCTTGAACAATGTATTACGAAAATCCCGAAGCAGCGCCAATGCTCGGCGAACACGCTACACTGCGCGTCCCTGCGCCCCAACTGGCGGGCGCGCCGCAGCAGACACTGGGGGCAGCATGTCGGGTTCCATCCTTTATATCCACGGCTTCAACAGCTCGCCGCTGTCGACCAAGGCGCGCCAGCTTGAGGCTGTGATGCAGCAACTGGGCCTGGCTGGCCAGTTGCGCATCCCCGCGCTGCACCATCATCCGCGTGAGGCGATTGGCCAGCTCGAAGCCGCCATTGCCGAGCTGGGCGCGCCCTTGCTGGTAGGCAGTTCGCTGGGCGGCTACTATGCGACCCATCTGGCCGAGCGGCATGGCCTCAAGGCCCTGCTGATCAACCCGGCGGTAGCGCCGCACCGCTTGTTCGACGGCTACCTGGGCACCCAGCGCAACCTGTATACCGATGAGCCCTGGGAGCTGACCCTGGACCACGTGCAGGCCCTGGCCGAGCTCGAAGTGGCGCCGCCAACCGACGCCGCGCGCTACCAGGTGTGGTTGCAGACCGCCGATGAAACCCTCGACTACCGCCACGCCGCTGCCTACTACCAGGCCTGCGCGCTGCGTATCGAAGCCGGTGGCGACCACAGTTTCCAGGGCTTCACCAAGCGCCTGCCGGCGTTGCTGGCTTTTGCCGGCATTGCCCGCGAGCAATATGCGGCGCTCGATTTTTCTGTATTTTGATTTTTCGCATTCACCAGACTGACGACGAGAACCCATGGCCAACCCCAGCGCTAGCGCCTATAACGCCGACGCCATCGAAGTCCTCTCCGGCCTCGATCCGGTGCGTAAACGGCCCGGTATGTACACCGACACCAGCCGGCCCAACCACCTGGCCCAGGAAGTCATCGACAACAGTGTCGACGAAGCCCTGGCCGGCCACGCCCGCTCGGTGCAGGTCATCCTGCATGCCGACCACTCGCTGGAAGTCAGCGACGATGGCCGGGGCATGCCGGTCGACATCCACCCAGAAGAGGGCGTCTCGGGTGTCGAACTGATCCTCACCAAACTGCACGCCGGCGGCAAGTTCTCGAACAAGAACTACCAGTTCTCCGGTGGTCTGCACGGCGTTGGTATCTCGGTGGTCAACGCCTTGTCGACCCAGGTTCGGGTGCGGGTCAAGCGTGACGGCAACGAATACCAGATGACCTTCGCCGACGGCTACAAGGCCACCGAGCTGGAAGTGATCGGTACGG
This sequence comes from Pseudomonas sp. BIGb0278, assembly GCF_024809895.1. NCBI lineage: Bacteria > Pseudomonadati > Pseudomonadota > Gammaproteobacteria > Pseudomonadales > Pseudomonadaceae > Pseudomonas > Pseudomonas sp. BIGb0278. The sequence continues at coordinate 173,010 of NZ_JANUEL010000002.1, read as the reverse complement.
TCGGCAAGCGCAACACCGGTACCAGCGTGTATTTCAGCCCAGATCCGAAGTACTTCGACTCGCCGAAGTTTTCCATCAGCCGCCTCAAGCATGTGCTCAAGGCCAAGGCCGTGCTGTGCCCGGGCTTGTCGATCAGCTTCGAAGACAAGGCCAGCGGCGAGAAAGTCGAGTGGCACTACGAAGACGGCCTGCGCTCGTACCTGGTCGATTCGGTCAGCGACTTCCTGCGGCTGCCCGACGAGCCGTTCTGCGGCAGCCTGGCCGGTAACAAGGAAGCGGTCGACTGGGCCCTGCTGTGGTTGCCCGAGGGCGGCGACAGCGTGCAGGAAAGCTACGTCAACCTGATCCCGACGGCGCAAGGGGGGACCCACGTCAACGGCCTGCGCCAGGGCCTGCTTGATGCCATGCGCGAGTTCTGCGAGTTCCGCAACCTGCTGCCGCGTGGGGTCAAGCTGGCCCCGGAAGACATCTGGGAGCGGATCAGCTTCGTCCTGTCGATGAAGATGCAGGAGCCGCAGTTCTCTGGCCAGACCAAAGAGCGCCTGTCCTCGCGCGAGGCGGCGGCGTTCGTCTCCGGCGTGGTCAAGGATGCCTTCAGCCTGTGGCTCAACGCGCACCCTGAACTGGGTATGCAGCTGGCGGAGCTTGCCATCAGCAACGCGGGTCGCCGCCTCAAGGCGAGCAAGAAGGTCGAGCGCAAGCGCATTACCCAGGGCCCGGCACTGCCCGGCAAGCTGGCCGACTGCGCTGGCCAGGACCCGATGCGCTCCGAGCTGTTCCTGGTCGAGGGTGACTCCGCCGGCGGTTCGGCGAAGCAGGCGCGAGACAAGGAATTCCAGGCCATCCTGCCGCTGCGCGGGAAGATCCTCAATACCTGGGAAGTCGACGGCGGCGAAGTGCTGGCCAGCCAGGAAGTGCACAACATCGCCGTGGCCATCGGTGTCGATCCAGGTGCCACCGACCTGTCGCAGCTGCGCTACGGCAAGATCTGCATCCTCGCCGACGCCGACTCCGACGGCCTGCACATCGCCACCTTGCTCTGCGCATTGTTCGTGCAGCACTTCCGGCCGTTGGTCGAGGCGGGCAACGTCTACGTCGCCATGCCGCCGCTGTACCGCATCGACCTGGGCAAGGAGATCTACTACGCCCTCGACGAAGCGGAGCGTGACGGCATTCTTGACCGTTTGGTCGCCGAGAAAAAACGTGGCAAGCCGCAGGTCACCCGCTTCAAGGGCCTGGGTGAGATGAATCCGCCGCAGTTGCGCGAAACCACCATGGACCCGAACACCCGGCGCCTGGTGCAGTTGACTCTGGATGACGTCGAGGCCACCTGCGAGCTGATGGACAAGCTGCTGGCGAAGAAGCGCGCCGGTGATCGCAAGAGCTGGCTGGAAACCAAAGGCAACCTGGCTGAGGTCATGGTTTGATTGTTCGGTTGCTTGCCGCAGTGCTGGCCCTGGTCGCTTTGCCGAGTCTGGCGAGCGACTGGCCGGAGCTGAAGCTGAGCAGCGAGCACGCCATTGACGGCATGCCCAGCGGCAACCTCTCGGGCCTGGCGATGTGCCGTGGCGCGCTCTGGGGTGTATCCGACCGCGATGACGACCGGATCTACCGCTTCGAGCAGCGCGATGGCGCCTGGCAGGCCGAAGCGATGCCCTTCAGCGCGCCGCCGGCGCCTGACAGTGGCTTGCCATTAGGCTTGAAGGTGCGCAGTTGGGCGGTCGCCGCAGTGCGCGGTGGTGAATTGGACTTTGAAGGTATCAGCTGCGATCAGGCGGGTAACTTCTACTTGGTCAGCGAATCCCATGCGGCGGTGCTGCAGCTGCCGCTGCAAGGTGAGCCGAACTGGTTGAAGATCGACCCGTTGATGGTTGGCCGGGCACGTGCCAGCGGCATGCTGCTGCGCTTCAATGGCTTGTTCGAGGGGGTGGTGATCAACCCGGCGGGCGATCGCCTATGGCTGGCCGCCGAACGGGAACGGCGCGGCCTGGTTGCGTTGCAACGCCAGCAGTCGCTGTGGACCTGCGTGCGCAGCTGTGTGCTGTTCAGCGAGGCTGGGGTCGAGATGCAGCCGCCGCAAGTGGACAAGCCGCGGCCGGTGTCGCGCGATTTTGCCGACCTGGCGCTGTATGCCGGCAAGCTGTTTACCCTGGAGCGTAATGCCTACCGGGTATGCCGGCGCGCCGTGGACAGCGGCGCCGTCGAGCGCTGCTGGTCGTTTGCCGCCGATGCGCTGACCGAGGCGCGCCGCTATGACCAGCTGTTTGGCGTCGCCGAAGCCTTGATCATCGATGACGAGGGCGCCTGGATTGGCGTGGACAACAACAACGGCGCCCGCGGCGATGGCGAAGTACGGCCGATCGTCTGGCGCTTTGCTGCGCCACAAGGCGGCTGGAGTGGCAAACCATGAGCCAGCCGGCCGGCAAGCGCGCGGGCAGGGTGCTGATGATTCTCGCCTGGGCGGCGGCGATGTTTCTTGCCACGCGCTTTTTTGGCGTCTGGGAGGATCAGCAGCGCAACCCCAATGCGCAACCCGAGTCGGCCCATGGTGATGGTTTCATCGAAGTTCGCTTACTGAGCAATGGTCAGGGCCACTTTGTCGCCGACGGCGCAATCAACGGCCAGACCGTGCACTTCATGCTCGACACCGGCGCGACCGATGTCGCCATCCCCGAGTCGCTGGCCAAAGGCCTTGAGCTGCAACGCGGTGCGCCTGTGCTGGTGAGTACCGCCAATGGCCGCACTGAAGGCTACCGGACCCGTCTGGACAGCCTGCAACTAGGTGATATCCGCCTGCAGGGCGTACGCGCCCTGGTGGTGCCCGGCCTTGACGGCACAACCGTGCTGCTCGGCATGAGCGCCCTCAAACAACTTGAATTTACCCAGCGCGGCGGCAGCATGCTGTTGCGCCAGAACCTGAAATGACGAGGCCCGCATGAGCGACTCACTGGAACTCAGTCTCGACGGCGTCGAGCGCCGTTCCCTGGCTGACTTCACCGAACAGGCCTACCTCAACTACTCCATGTACGTGATCATGGACCGCGCCCTGCCGCATATCGGCGACGGCCTCAAGCCTGTGCAGCGGCGCATTGTCTATGCCATGAGCGAGTTGGGTCTGGATGCCGATTCCAAGCACAAGAAGTCGGCGCGTACCGTCGGCGACGTGCTCGGCAAGTTCCACCCGCACGGCGACTCGGCCTGCTATGAAGCCATGGTGCTGATGGCGCAGCCGTTCAGCTACCGCTATACCCTGGTCGACGGCCAGGGCAACTGGGGTGCGCCGGACGATCCGAAGTCGTTCGCGGCCATGCGTTATACCGAGGCGCGCCTGTCGCGCTACTCCGAAGTGCTGCTCGACGAAGTCGGCCAGGGCACGGTCGACTGGGTGCCCAACTTCGACGGCACTCTGCAGGAGCCGTCGGTTCTGCCGGCGCGGCTGCCGAATATCCTCCTCAACGGCACCACCGGTATTGCTGTGGGCATGGCCACCGATGTGCCGCCGCACAACCTGCGCGAAGTCGCCAGCGCCTGTGTGCGCCTGCTCGACGAGCCGAAAGCGACCATCGAGCAGCTTTGCGAGCACATTCAAGGCCCGGACTATCCGACCGAAGCCGAGATCATCACGCCGCGTGCCGACATCTTGAAGATGTACGAGAGCGGCAAAGGCTCGATCCGCATGCGTGCGGTGTACCGCGTCGAGGATGGCGACATTGTCGTCACCGCCTTGCCGCACCAGGTCTCCGGGGCCAAGGTGCTCGAGCAGATCGCTGCGCAGATGCAGGCCAAGAAGCTGCCAATGGTGGCTGACCTGCGCGACGAGTCCGATCATGAGAACCCATGCCGAATCGTGATCATCCCGCGCTCCAATCGGGTCGATGCCGACGAGCTGATGCAGCACCTGTTCGCCACCACTGATCTGGAAAGCAGCTACCGGGTCAACGTTAATATCATCGGCCTCGATGGCCGGCCGCAACTGAAAAACCTGCGGCTGTTGCTGCAGGAGTGGTTGCAGTTCCGCGTCGGCACCGTGCGCCGGCGCCTGCAGCACCGCCTGGACAAGGTCGAGCGGCGCCTGCACCTGTTGGACGGCTTGCTCACGGCGTTTCTCAACCTGGATGAAGTTATCCACATCATCCGTACCGAAGAGCACCCCAAGCAGGCGCTGATTGCCCGCTTCGAGCTGACCGAAATCCAGGCTGAATACATCCTCGAGACGCGCCTGCGCCAGCTGGCTCGCCTGGAAGAAATGAAAATCCGCGGTGAGCAGGACGAACTGCTTAAAGAGCAGGCCAAGCTGCAGGCCCTGCTGGGTAGCGACGCCAAGCTGAAAAAGCTGGTGCGCAGCGAGCTGATCAAAGATGCCGAGAAGTATGGCGACGACCGTCGCTCGCCAATTGTCGAGCGCAGCGAAGCCAAGGCACTCTCGGAAAACGAGCTGATGCCGACCGAGCCGGTTACCGTGGTGCTTTCGGAAAAAGGCTGGGTGCGTTGCGCCAAGGGCCATGACATCGATGCCACTGGGCTTTCCTACAAGGCCGGTGACGGCTTCAAGGCCGCTGCGGCGGGGCGCTCCAACCAGTTTGCCGTGCTGATCGACTCCACCGGGCGCAGTTATTCGGTGGCCGCGCACACGTTGCCCTCGGCCCGTGGCCAGGGCGAGCCGCTGACCGGGCGGCTGACACCGCCGCCGGGGGCGACCTTCGAGTGCGTGCTGCTGCCCGAGGACGACGCCCTGTATGTGGTGGCCTCCGACGCGGGTTACGGCTTCGTGGTCAAGGGCGAAGACCTGCAGGCCAAGAACAAGGCCGGCAAGGGTTTGCTCAGCCTGCCCAACGGCGCCAAGGTGATCCCGCCGCGGCCGGTGAGCAACCGCGAGCAGGACTGGCTGGCAGCGGTGACCACCGAAGGCCGCTTGCTGGTGTTCAAGGTCGCCGACCTGCCGCAGCTGGGCAAGGGCAAGGGCAACAAGATCATTGGCGTACCTGGCGACCGGGTTGCCAGTCGCGAGGAGTACGTCACCGACCTGGCCGTCATCAGCGAGGGTTCGACCCTTGTATTGCAGGCTGGCAAGCGTACCCTGTCGCTCAAACCAGATGATCTGGAGCACTACAAGGGCGAACGCGGTCGGCGAGGCAGCAAGCTGCCCCGCGGCTTCCAGCGCGTCGATGGGCTGCTGGTGGAAGCTTCGAGCTAACCAGGCGAGTCGTCTGAACCGGCACTTTCGGCGTTGTTCGCGGCGGAACTACTGGAGTCGGACGACCTTTTCGCGGATGATAGGCGCTCGCGGCGCCGGCGTGGCCGAGCGCCCCAAAGACTCTACATGTGTATCACTGCGGTATGCCGAATGGCTGCCACCTGGATGGGATGATGAAATTTCCGCGCTTTCCATTTGCGCTGTTGATGACCGGTCTGCTGGGCCTGGGCGGGTGCAGTGTGCACCAGCCGGTAGCCCTGTATCAGCTGGACAGTGGTGAACCTGGCCAGCCTTCGCAGAGTGCCGGTATGGCTGTGGTGCTGGGCCCGGTTTCGGTGGCTGACTACCTGCAGCGCGAGACCTTTTTGCAGCGCCAGGCAGACGGCAGCCTGACTTCGGCGACGGACGGTCGTTGGGCGGGCAGCCTGTCTTCGGATATTGACCAACTGCTGGTGCGCCAGCTGGCCTGGCGCCTAGACAGCCAACGGGTGGTGCTGGCGCCGGCGAGCAGTGGTTTTGCGCCGGACGTGCAGGTGCTGCTGTCGATCACTCGGCTGGATTCGGGCAAGGATCAGCCGGCCATTCTGGATGCACAGTGGCGCCTGCTGGATCGCCGCGGCAACGTGCGTGACAACCGCATAGTGCACCTTGAGCAACCGCATGAGGGCAGCGAGTCTTCCCAGGTGCAGGCGCAAGGGCAGTTGTTGCAGAAGCTGGCCGAGCAGTTGAGCAACGCGGTCAAGCCGCTGGCCAATCAGCCGGCCCTGGCTGAAGAAACCCGCAAGAAGCCGGCGGCGCCGGTGCAGGTCAAGAAGACCCCAGAGAAGTCGAAGATCCCGATTGCTTCGCCGGTGCGTACCGATATGGAAGTGTTCAGGTTCTGAGTTTGAATTGAGGCGCTTGCAAAGGCCGCCCCTGCAGAAATCTGTGGGGGCGGCCTTTTTGTTTGTGCGGGTTGTGGGAGCGGGTTCACCCGCTCCCACAGGGTGGACCAATCCTCAGGCCCGGCGCTCGTGCATGCGCGCCAGTTGCCGCTCCAGCATCGATGGGTACGGCTCCATCAACCGCTCGACACAGCATGCACCCTCAGGGCTGGCAATCGGGCGGATGCGGGCGCGTTGGCGGACCAGCGCATCATCGGTGATCTTGCGCTCGACCAACAGCAGGTTGCGGCTGTGCTGCGACAGGGCCAGGGCATCCTGGGCTTTTTCGGTCATCAGCAGATCGACCTGCTCGAGTCCTTGCAGGTCATCACCCACGGTCAGCCCCAGTTGCAGCTGCAAGGTGATGCCGCTATCGGCCACTTCGATCTGCAGGGCATGGCCCAGGGCGCGCAGCAGCTCGCCGCAGCAGATGGCATTGGTCAGGTAGTCTTCACCCGTCTCGCGGCTGTGGAACAGCAGCAAGGTGCTGCCGTCGGTCAGGGTGAAGGTTTCACCTTCATACAGCGAAGCAGCCTGCTCGAGGCAGTCGCGATAACGTTCGAGCAGCTCGGTCAGGCGCGTGCGCGGCAGGCGGCGCAGTTGCTCCTGCGAACCCAGCTGTACGGCCAGTACGGCGCTGTACTGCGGTTCGGTCGAGACTGGCGCGGCCACAACCGGCTTGGCGCTGCTTTGCTCGACGTCGATCAGGCCGGCAAAGGCTTCATCGTCTTCCTCATCCTGCTGGGCAATAGCCCGGCTGCGGGCAGCGACACTGGTGGTTGCCGGGGCGTGATCAAGGTCGGCGAAGTCATGCTCGTCGTCGTGCTCTTCCTCTTCTTCCGGCTCAGGCGGCGGCGGTGGCGCGAGGCGGGCATGCAACTGACGGGCAAGGTCGCCGATCTCGTCCTGACGATCGATGGCCGGGGTGTACGGGTGCGGATCACGTAGCCAGACCCGCAGCTGCAGCAGCGGCGTGGAGATGTAGCGGCCCAGGCGCAGGCTCAGGGTCAGGGCCAAGACCAGCAGGATCCCCGCCAGAATACCCATGCTCTGCAAGCTGATCAGCATCGGTTGCTGGAACTCGCTCATGTCCAGGCTGATGCGCAGTTGCCCGGCGGTCACGTCCTGAAAGGTGATCTTGGTCTGGTACAGGCCTTCGGCTTCACCCAGCAGGGTGTTTTTCGGGCGCTGACCGGCCTCGGCGAGGATGCGGTTGTCGACGCTGTAGATGGCGGCGTGGGCCACCAGCGGGTTCTTCACCAGATTGCCCAGCAGCACGTTGAGGCTGAGGATGTCGTTGGACACCAGCAGCTCGGTCGCCGAGGTGGCCGTCTGGATGGTCAGGCTCTGCCCCAGGGCGTCCGCCTGCTCATGCATGGCCTGCTTGAACTGCAGGCCCATCACGCAGGCATAGATCACCAGCGCCATGGCCACCAGGAAAATATTGGTGCTGGCGATACGCAATGCCAAGGGTACGCGGCGTTGGCGCAGAGCATGGAACAGCATCAGGAAGAAGTTATCGGATTTAACTGGCGTGGGCCGGTTCACAGAGCGCGGCTCTTTATGACGAGAAAGTGCTGCGCAGTATAGCGACCCGGCATTTGTCGGCAAAGTGCAAGTGGCGCCCGATAGTCACCGAAAGTCGGTAGAATGCGCATTTTTCATCGAAGTCGGAGCCAGGTTGTGCGCGAAATCGTTCTGATCAACATCACCGGTGAAGACCGCCCAGGTCTCACTGCCGCCATCACCGGCGTCCTGCTCCAGGGCGGTGTGAACATTCTCGACATCGGCCTGGCCGTGATGCACGGCACTTTGTCGTTTGGCATCCTCGTCGATATCCCGGATAACGAAGTCGCCACGCAGTTGCTGCACAGCGTGCAGAGCAAGGCCCACGAGCTCAATCTGCAGGCACGCTACACACCGATTTCCGAGGCTGACTACCAGCACTGGGCCGATGGCCAGGGCGACGCCCGGCAGATTGTCACCTTGCTCAGCCGCAAGGTCACCCCCGAGCAGCTGCAGCGGGTCAGTGCGATCATCAGCCAGTATGGCCTGACCATCGAGCGCATCGAACGCCTGTCGGCGCGGGTGGCGCTGAACGCCGACAGCGAGCACGGCAAAGCGTGTCTGGAGATTTCTGTGCGCGGCGAGCCGAGTGATGCTCAGGCCCTGCGTGCCGCGTTCTTCACGTTGTCTGAAGAGCTGGCCGTGGATATCGCCTTCCAGAAGGATGACCTGTTCCGCCGCAACCGCCGGCTGGCGGTGTTCGACATGGATTCGACGCTGATCGAAGCCGAAGTCATCGACGAGCTGGCGAAGGCCGCCGGCGTCGGCGAGCAGGTTTCCGCCATTACCGAGCGGGCCATGCGCGGCGAGCTGGATTTTCGCGCCAGCTTCAAGGAGCGCATGGCGTTGCTCAAAGGCCTGGACGTTAAGGTACTGGACGAGATCGGCGCATCGCTGCGCTTGACCGAAGGCGCCGAAAACCTGTTCGCCGAGCTCAAGCGCCTGGGTTACAAGACCGCCATCCTGTCCGGTGGCTTTACCTACTTCGCCAAGCAGGTACAGGCGCGGCTGGGTATCGACTATGTGTTCGCCAACGAACTGGAAGTGGTCGACGGCAAGGTCACAGGCGTGGCCATCGAGCCAATTGTCGATGCCCAGCGTAAAGCTGACCTGTTGCAGGAGCTGGCCAGCAAGGAAGGCCTGCAACTGGCACAGACCATTGCTGTAGGCGACGGCGCCAACGATCTGCCCATGCTGTCGCTGGCAGGGCTGGGCGTGGCCTTCCGCGCCAAACCACTGGTGCGCCAGTCGGCCAAACAGGCGATCTCGACCCTTGGTCTGGATGGTGTGCTGTATCTGCTCGGCTTGCGCGACCGCGACGCTCGCGGCTGATCTGAGCCCGTAAGGGGGCGAAGAGCGGCCCCGACAAACGAAAAGGCCCCGCATGGTTTGCGCCATGCGGGGCCTTTTCTTAGGCGGCGGATCAGACTGCGGTCGGTACCGCCAGCAGTTCACCCATGCGCACGGCAGAGCCGGCACCGAGGCTTTCAGCCCACTTCACCTGCTCCGGGCCGAACAGCACGATGGCAGTGGAGCCGAGCTTGAAACGGCCCAGTTCGGCGCCTTTTTCCAGGTGGATCGGTGTGCGGCTGGCTTCGTCGTAGCGGAAGGTCTTCAGCTCACGCTTGGGCGGCGTGACCAGCCCGGCCCAGACGGTTTCGATCGAAGCCACGATCATCGCCCCGACCAGCACCACGGCCATCGGCCCGCGCTCGGTATCGAACAGGCAGACCACGCGCTCGTTGCGGGCAAACAGCTCCGGTACGTTTTCGGCAGTGGTCTGGTTGACCGAGAACAGCCGGCCTGGCACGTAGACCATCTCGCGCAGGGTGCCGGCCAGCGGCATGTGCACGCGGTGGTAGTCCTTCGGCGACAGGTAGATGGTGGCGAACTCGCCGCCCATGAACGGTGCGGCCAGCGCCGGATCGCCGCCGAGCAGCTCCAGCGCGCTGTAACCATGGCCCTTGGCCTGGAAGATGCGGCCGTGCTCGATCGGCCCGAGTTGGCTGACGGCGCCATCGGCCGGGCACAGAATGGCTCCTGGAGTTTCATCCAGCGGGCGCGCACCTGGCTTCAGGGCGCGGGTGAAGAAGGCGTTGAAGTGCTCATAGGCGCTGAGGTCTTCGACCAGCGCTTCGGACATGTCGACCTGATAACGCTTGGCGAACCAGGCGGTGAAGGCATTCTTGAACCAGCGCGCGCGGCACTCGGCAACGCAACCGGCCAGGCGTGACAGCAGATGGTGCGGCAGCAGGTACTGACTGATGATGAACAAACGCGATTTCATTGAATTTCCTTAAACCTCTACGGGCGTGTCCGGATGGTTGCCCCATTCGCCCCACGAGCCGGCGTACGCCTTGACCCGGGGGTAGCCGAGGGACTTGGCCACCAGATAGGTAAAGCCTGAACGGTGATGGGTCTGGCAATGGGTGATCACTTCCTTGTCGGGAGTGATACCCAGATTTTGCAGGATCTCGGCCATGTCCTTGCGGATGCGCAGGTGGTCATTCATGTCCATGCCTGCGGTCCACTCGAAGTTGACGGCGCCGGGGATGTGCCCGCCTTTGGCCGCGAGCACTTTCTCGCCCCGGTATTCACCCGGCGCGCGAGCGTCCCAGATGGCCAGGTCGGCAGCGCCGAGGCGGCTCTGCAGGTATTCGCGGGTGGCGGTCGGCTCGTCGTTTATGGTCAGGCTGACCGAGCCGGTGGCGCTGGCGGGCGTCTCGGTCGACAGCTGATCAGCCGGCCAGGCCTGGATACCACCGTTGAGGTAGTGATACTGCGCATGACCGATGACATCCAGCAGCCAGATGAAGCGCCCGGCCCAGCCACCGCCTTCGTCGTCGTAGACCACATAGACGGCATCGTCACGATGGCCGAGTTCGGCGAACAGCTTTTCCAGGTCGGCGCGCGCCGGCAGTAGCCCAGGCGCCGGCGGTTGGCCCAGCTGGGTACGCTTGGGGTCGACGAAGCGCGCACCGGGCACGTGGCCACTGCCATAGCGGTTGGCGCTGGTCAGGTCGACCACGATCAGCGCGGGCGAGCCCAGGCGTGGCAACAGGTCTTGCGCTTCGATAACCAGCGGCAAGCCGGAAAAATCAGTCATCCACAGTCTCCAGGTGGAACGCGAGGGGGCGATTGTAGCGTAAGGCTCAGCTACTGCGGGTGGCGAAGGTAGCCAGAGCGCGCTCGATACACTGTGCAGTCTTGCCCAGTGCCTGCACGCTGACGTCGGCCAGCGGGCGGCCCGCCTGATCGGCAAGCAGCAGCATGATTACCTGGCCATTGACCGCCAGCGAGCGCAGCAGCAGGTGCTCGCTGGGGAACAGGGCATTGATCGGCGCTGGCAGCAGGGCGGCGAACTGGGCGTGGTTGTCCGGCGTCAGGCGCAATTGCCCGGCCTGACTGGTCAAGCGTTGTAACAGTTTGTTCTGTTTGACTGCCAGGTTCAGTGCAGCTGCTTCCTTGGGCAGGCCAGCAGTCTGCTGCACGCGCAAGGCATCAGTGGCCTTGTCGTAGGTCAGCAGCAGTACCCGCTGCATGCCGCAGGCGAGCAGTGCATCGCGGGCGTGGGTAGCCAGGTGCACGGCATTGCTGAAGCGGCTGGGCTGGGCCAGCATTTCGGCGCACAGCGAGCGCCAGCGCTCCAGGTTTTCTGCAGGCGGCGGCGGTGGTGTGAGCATGTCCGGGTGCGGGCGGCGCTGCTGCCATGGCCAGATCAACGCTTCGGCCGGGTGGAACAGGGCGTGGCGGGCGTGATGGCGGGCACTCGCTGCGGCTTGCTGGTGAACCTGCTGCTGGACGTCGTCCAGCGAGGTCTGCAAATACAGCGCGGTCAGCAGTTGCCAGCGCAGCAGGTGCGGGTTGTCCCAGCCGACTTGCGCCGCCAGTGCCAGGCCGTTGGCCAGCAATACGGTGTTGGCCGGTTGGTTGAACCAGCGGCGCAGGCCTGGTTCTTCATCCAGCCGATGCTGCTGCTCGAGGCTGTCCGTCTCGCGGGCAATGTTGAATACCTGAGCCAATTGTTCGCGTTCGCTGGTAAGCAGGCGGTAGCCCTGGGTTACCCACTCCGGCAGGCGCCAGTGCAGGGCGACCGCCTGGCACAGCTCCATCAGGCGTACGCCAAACAGCTCGATCTCGACCTCGGCAGCGTTTTCGCCCTTGTGGATAACCCGTAGCTCCCAGGTGTCGAGCAGCTTGGGGTAGGTCACGGCCATCGGCCACAGCGGCGACAGGAACAGCAGGCTGCCCCAGTGAATCTCCTGCCACAGCCGCGCCAGGCGGCTGGCGAACAGGCCACTGGCCTGCTGCGCGGCATGCTGGCTGATCAACAGAAACTGGCGCAGTACCGGCGGGATGTCATCGCCGGGCAAGGCCGGCAGGCGCGCCAGCAGCTGTGCGCTGCGCTCAAGTCCGAGGCGATTGAGGGCAACTTCGAGGCTCTCGGCCGGCTCGGCCTGGCTGGCGTTGGCCGAGTGATTGGCCTCACGCATGACCGACAGTACCAAGGCGGGGCTGTCCTGCATCAGTTCGGCGATGTCGCGCAATGATCGACGGTTGTCATTGATGGCCGCCAGTACCCGGTCGTGGCTTTCCTTGGGCACGGGCAGGCGCACGTCATCCAGCAGTTTTATCCAGCGGTCTAAAGTGCGTGGCGTCTGACTTGGTACCTTGGTTTCAATTGGCATTTTGACATCAGTCCGAACTGGCTTTTCACTTGGAGTGGCTATAGTCTGGCGCAGTTCTGCCGATAAGTAGAAGAAGAGTTTTCAAGCTCCCGTCCCCGACCCTGACCTCGACTTCAAGTGCTTTGAACCTATGGCTAAAATTATCGGCATCATCGTCGTCTTCGCGAGCGTGATCGCAGGCTACGTGCTTTCCCACGGCAAGATTGCGGCGCTGATCCAGCCGTTCGAAGTGCTCATCATTGGCGGGGCTGCGTTTGGCGCGTTCCTGCAGGCCAACCCTGGCTACATGACCATGCACGTGATCAAGAAGTCGATGAAGATGTTCGGCTCGCGCTTCACCCATACCTTCTACCTGGAGGTGTTGGGCCTGGTCTACGAGATCCTCAACAAGAGCCGCCGCGAAGGCATGATGGCGATCGAAGGCGATATCGAAGACGCCTCGGCCAGCCCGATCTTCGCCAAGTACCCGGCAGTGCTGGGTGATGAGCGCATGACTGCGTTCATCTGTGACTACCTGCGCATCATGTCCACCGGCAACATGGCTCCGCACGAGCTCGAAGGCCTGTTCGACATGGAGCTGCTGAGCCTCAAGGAAGAACTCGACCACCCTTCGCACGCGGTCACCGGGATCGCCGACGGCATGCCTGGCTTTGGTATCGTTGCGGCGGTACTGGGTATCGTCGTCACCATGGCCTCGTTGGGTGAGGGCGACCAGGCTGCCATCGGCATGCACGTAGGTGCGGCGCTGGTGGGTACCTTCTTCGGTATTCTTGCTGCGTACGGCTTCTTCGGCCCACTGGCTACCTGCCTGGCTCACGATGCCAAGGAAGAGGTCAATCTGTACGAGTCGATCAAGGCGTCGCTGGTGGCTTCGGCCTCGGGCATGCCGCCGTCACTGGCCGTGGAATTCGGGCGCAAGGTGCTGTACCCCAAGCACCGTCCGAGCTTCGCCGAGCTGGAACAAGCAGTTCGCGGTCGCTGATTCATGGAAAACAATCAGCCGATAATCATCAAGCGCGTCAAGCGCTTTGGCGGCGGTCACCATGGCGGCGCCTGGAAGATCGCCTTTGCCGACTTCGCGACGGCGATGATGGCGTTCTTCCTGGTGCTGTGGCTGATGTCGACGGCCACCCCAGAGCAGAAGATCGCCATCGCCGGCTACTTCAAGGACCCGATCGGCTTCTCCGAAAGCGGTACGCCCTATGTGATTGACCTGGGTGGCTCGCCGGAGCTGGCGCCGGACAAGACCATCAACCCTGAGGTGAAGTCCGAGCCGACGCCCGACACCAGCGTGCAGCTGGACAAGGATCAGGTCGAGACCATGGCCGAGCAGGTTGAAAAGGAACGCCTGAACCTGCTCTTGCAGGAGCTGCAGAACAAGGTCGAAGAAAACCCGCAGCTGCAGAAGTTCAAGGATCAGATCCTGTTCGAGATCACCCAGGACGGCCTGCGTATCCAGATCATGGATGCCGAGAACCGGCCGATGTTCGACATCGGCAGCGCGCGTTTGCAGCCGTACTTCGAGGACATTCTGCTGGCCATGGCCGACACCATCAAGGCGGTGCCGAACAAGATCAGCGTCAGCGGCCACACCGATGCCAAGGCCTATGCCGGCAGCGGTGACTACGGCAACTGGGAGCTGTCGGCCAACCGTGCCAACGCTGCGCGACGTGCGCTGGTGGCGGGTGGCTATCCGGATGATCAGGTGGCGCGGGTGGTGGGTTATGCCTCGTCGTCGCTGTTCGATCGCAAGAACCCGTTCAACCCGGTCAACCGGCGCATCGATATCATCGTCCTGACCAAGAAGGCCCAGCGCAATATCGAGGGCGAGCAGGGCACTCCGGATGCACCGCCGGCATCTGACGCACCCGCGGCGCCAGGCTCGGCAGCGCCAGGTGCAGCAGCGCCCGCTGGTGCCGGCGAGGCGCCGATGCAGCCGCGTGAGCTACGGCAGAAGCTCAATATCTTCGAGGACGGTACCTTGAAGATGGACGAGCCGAAGGAATAACCGCCTGCGGCACAGCAAAAAAGGGCTGCAATGCGGTAATGCCAGTCAGTTAGGCCGATTGGGCTGCAAAGCAGCCCCGACTTACCTGCCCCAGCTGTTAATAGCTGTCTTCGGTCAGGCTGGCGATGATCGAGCGGTAGCTGTGCATACGCTGTGGCTTGATCCGGCCTTCGTCCAGCGCCTTGAGCAAGGCGCAGCCTGGCTCGCGGTCGTGCTTGCAGTCGCGAAAGCGACAGGTGCCGAACAGTTCGCTGAACTCGATGAAGCCGGCTTCGACATCATCGCGGCTGACGTGCACCAGGCCGAATTCACGGATACCGGGGGAGTCGATCAGGTCACCGCCGTTGGGGAAGTGATAAAGCCGCGCCGTGGTGGTGGTATGGGTACCCTGGCCAGACCACTCGGACAGATCACCCACCCGCGTGTGCGCCTGCGGCAGCAGGCTGTTGACCAGCGACGACTTGCCGACACCGGACTGGCCGACAAACACGCTGACGTGGCCATCGAGCATTTTCTGCAGCTGCTGCATGCCGTCGCCGTGGTGCGCCGACACCTCCAGCAGGGGGTAGCCCAGGTCGCGGTAGACCTCGAGCAAGGCATTCAGCGCCGGTGCATTTTGCTCGTTGATCAGGTCGGCCTTGTTCAGCAACAGCAACGGGCGAATGCCGGCGTGCTCGGCGGCGACCAGGTAGCGGTCGATCAGGTTGGCGTGGGGCTCAGGGGCGGGGGCAAAGACGATCACGATCAGATCGACGTTGGCGGCTACCGGCTTGAGCACGCCCTGGTTGTTGGGGCGGGTCAGCTCGGTCGAGCGCGGTAGTTGCGCGACGATTACGCCGATGCCCTGGTTGCCTGCTCGCCATACCACGCGGTCACCGGTGACCAGTGCAGGCAGGTTGGCGCGCAGGTGGCAGCGGAAGATCTGGCCAACTGTGTCGCCGTCCTGGGCTTCGACTTCGACTTGGACGCCAAAGTGGGCGATGACCAGGCCGAATTGCTCGGGTCCGAGGTCGCCGCCTTCCAGTTCCTGCAAGACGTGCTGCTCGCGTTTGGCGGCGCGTTCGGCGCGTTCGCCCTGGATTTTTTCGATGCGCCAGTTTTGGCGGCGGTTGAGCTGGCGTTTGGCCATGAATGTTCCGTGGTGGCTTGCGGTTGGAAAACGGCTGACAGTTTAGCATGCTCCTGTTGTGGCCTATTCGTTAACCTTGGTTGGGGAGGTGCCTGTGGAATCGTTGAACACAGTGAATTAGCGAGCAAAGCCAATTACCCGGTCGGGCCACTAAGCTACTATGACGGCCTATCTCAGGAGCCCTTCATGGACAACACACAGAACCTGATCTGGATCGATCTGGAAATGACCGGTCTGGATCCGGACAGCGACGTCATCATCGAGATGGCGACCATCGTCACCGACAGCAACCTCAACACCCTGGCCGAAGGCCCGGTGATCGCCATTCACCACAGCGATGAAGTGCTGGCACGCATGGATGAGTGGAACACCCGTACCCACGGCGGCTCGGGCTTGACCCAGCGTGTGCGTGACAGCCGTATCAGCATGGCCGAAGCCGAGGCCCAGACCATCGCGTTTCTGCAGCAGTGGGTGCCGAAGGGCAAGTCGCCGATCTGTGGCAACAGCATCTGCCAGGATCGGCGCTTCCTGTACCGCCACATGAAGTCGCTGGAAAGCTACTTCCACTACCGCAACCTCGACGTTTCTACCCTCAAGGAACTGGCTGCACGCTGGGCCCCTGAGGTGCGCGACAGCTTCCAGAAGGGTGGCACCCACCTGGCGCTGGACGATATTCGCGAGTCGATTGCCGAGCTGCGTCACTACCGCGAACACTTCATCAAGGTTTAAGCCTGCTGCGCCGGCGGACGATAGTCGGCGCGCCCCCTTCTGGTGCGGGGTGCAACTGGGTAGACTGCGCGCCTTTCTCGCACGGACTCGCACCATGTTGCTGATGCTCTACCTCGTCGCTATCACCGCCGAAGCCATGACCGGGGCCTTGTCCGCCGGCCGTCGCGGCATGGACTGGTTCGGTGTGGTGCTGATCGCCTGCGTGACGGCGCTGGGTGGTGGCTCGGTGCGCGACGTGCTGCTGGGGCACTATCCGCTGACCTGGGTGAAGCACCCCGAGTACCTGGTGCTGACCAGCTTTGCTGCACTGCTGACGATCTTTATCGCGCCACTGATGCGCCATCTGCGCTCGCTGTTTCTGGTGCTCGATGCGCTGGGGCTGGTGGCGTTTACGCTGATTGGCTGCATGACGGCGCTGGAGATGGGCCAAGGCCTGCTGGTGGCGTCGATCAGTGGGGTGATCACCGGGGTCTTCGGCGGGATTCTGCGCGATATCTTCTGCAACGACATCCCGCTGGTGTTTCGCCGCGAGCTGTATGCCAGCGTGTCGTTTGCGGCGGCGTGGTTCTATCTGGGCTGCGTGCACTTCAATCTGCCGGCCGAGCAGGCCACGCTGCTGACTCTGTTTGGTGGTTTTCTGGTGCGTTTGCTGGCGATCCGCTTTCACTGGGAAATGCCCAAGTTTCACTATAACGACCAGCAGTAGTCACTCAGCTCGCTGGCTGCGCCTGCCGTTCTGCGTGCTGGGCCAGCGCCCACTCGACATGCTCGCGGACCAGTTCGGACGGGTGCTCGCGGCGTGCCTGCAGCGCCTCCAGCACCGGAATGGTCGACGGTGCGTTGCCCAGCCCGACGGCCAGATTGCGTAGCCAGCGTTCGTAGCCGGCGCGGCGCAGCGGCGAGCCTTCGGTATTGCCCAGAAAGGTCGCCTCATCCCACATGAACAGTTCGGCCAGGCCGGCATTGTCCAGGCCGTGACGCGGCTTGAAGTCGTTTTCCTGGGTGGGGCGGGCGAAGCGGTTCCACGGGCAGACGATCTGGCAGTCATCGCAGCCAAACACCCGATTGCCGATCATCGCGCGCAGCTCGACCGGGATCGCCTGCTTCAGCTCGATGGTCAGGTAGGAAATGCAGCGCCGTGCGTCGAGTACATACGGGCCGACGAAGGCATTGGTCGGGCACACGTCCAGGCACGCCTGACAGCGGCCGCAGTGCTCGCTGGTCTGGGCTTCATCCACCGGCAGCGGCAGGTCGACGAACAACTCAGCCAGAAAGAAGTAGCTGCCGGCCTTGCGGTTGAGCAGCAGGGTGTTCTTGCCGATCCAGCCCAGCCCGGCCTCCTGCGCGATGGCTTTCTCCAGCACCGGCGCGCTGTCGACAAAGGCACGAAAGCCGAACGGGCCGATGTCTGCCTGAATGCGGTCGGCCAGGTGCTGCACGCGTTTGCGCACCAGCTTGTGGTAGTCGCGGCCCAGAGCGTAGCGCGACACGTAGGCTTTTTCCGGCTGTGCGAGCACCTGCGCCATGCGCGTATCGCCGGGCAGGTAGTCCATGCGCAGCGAGATCACCCGCAGTGTCCCCGGGATCAACTGCTCGGGGTGGGAACGTTTGCTGCCATGCGCGGCCATATAGTCCAGCTCGCCGTGATAGCCGGCGGCAAGCCAGCGCTCCAGGTGCTGTTCATGCTCGCCCAGGTCTACACCAGCGATACCGACGTGGGCGAAGCCGAGTTCGCGGCCCCAATCCTTGATCGATTGGGCCAGCGCGGCGAGGTCAGGAATACAAACGGACATGGATGGGCAAGGCATTACAGGCTCAGGTGCGTATAATTCTGCCAGACATCGGAGCCTTTGACCCCATGCCCCAGACCAAACACCCCGGCAACGCGGTAAAAACCCTCAGCCGAGGCAACCTCGCCCGGCTGCCGGCGCGCCGTGCAGACGCGCACAAGACCGACTTCGGCCATGTGCTGGTGGTCGGTGGCGACCTCGGCACCGGCGGCGCCGCGCTGCTCAGTGGCGAGGCCGCGCTGCGCTGTGGTGCTGGCCTGGTCAGCATCGCCACGCGCCCTGAGCATGTTTCAGCGGCGCTGACCCGGCTGCCCGAGACCATGTGCCTGGGCGTGTCATCGGCCAATCAGTTGATCGAGGTATTGACCCGCGCTTCCGTGCTGGTGGTCGGCCCCGGGCTTGGCCAGGCCGCATGGGGGCGCAGCCTGCTGTCGGCTGTGGCCAACAGCGATGTGCCGCAGGTGTGGGATGCCGATGCGTTGAACATGCTCGCCAGCAGCCCGTTGGCCGTGCCCGGCGCGAGCATCCTCACCCCGCACCCAGGGGAGGCGGCGCGCTTGTTGGGGATTTCCACCGAGGCGGTGCAGGCTGACCGTGCCGGCGCTGCGCGCAAGCTGGCGCGCAGGTACGCCAGCATCTGCGTGCTTAAAGGCGCGGGTACTCTGGTGGCTGATCCGGACGGACAGTTGGCGCTGTGCCAGCGAGGCCACCCGGCGATGGCCGGTGCAGGGCTGGGCGATGTGCTCACTGGTGTGCTTGGCGCATTGCTGGCGCAGGGTCTGGATGGCTGGTCGGCGGCATGCCTGGGCGTGTGGCTGCATGCCTGCGCTGGCGAGCGCCTGGGCGTCAAGGGCAGGGGCCTGGCAGCCAGTGATCTGCTGCCGGTCATTCGTGAATTATTGGAGGAGCATTCAGCGTGTCAGGTGTAACCCTGTTTCTGCCCGACGAAGAAGCCACTGTGGCCTTCGGCGCGCGACTGGCCGAAGTGACCGGCGGTCATGGCGTGATATTTCTCGAGGGTGACCTCGGCGCCGGCAAGACCACCCTGTCGCGTGGCCTGATCCGTGGCCTGGGCCATACCGGGCCGGTCAAGAGCCCGACCTTTACCGTGGTCGAACCCTACGAAATCGGCGATGTGCGGGCGTTTCACTTCGACCTGTACCGGCTGGTCGATCCGGAAGAGCTGGAGTACCTGGGCATTCGCGATTACTTCGAAGGTGACGCCCTGTGCCTGTTCGAATGGCCCGATAAAGGTGCGGGCGTTTTGCCAAAGCCCGACCTGACCATTACCATAAGCCCGCAAGCGGGCGGACGCTCGCTTAACCTGTTGCCGCAGGGCGCTCGTGGCCAAGCCTGGTGCACCGCGCTGGCCAACAAAATTCAACAGTAAATGGGGTTAGGTATGCGCATACGCGCACTGGTCGTCGTTGTCGGTCTGCTGCTCAGCGCAGTGACTGTCAACGCTCTGGCCGCCACACAAGTAAAAAGCATGCGTCTGTGGCGCGCGCCGGACAACACACGACTGGTGTTCGACCTCTCCGGGCCCGTGCAGCACAGCGTGTTTACGCTGAGCGCACCGGATCGGCTGGTTATCGATATCAATGGTGCCACCCTCGGCGCGCCGCTCAACGTGGCCACCTCCAACACCCCGATCAGCAGTGTCCGCTCGGCGCAACGCACGCCGACCGACCTGCGCGTGGTCATCGACCTGAAAAAGGCCGTCACCCCGAAAAGCTTCGTTCTGGCGCCCAATGCCCAGTACGGTAACCGCTTGGTGGTCGACCTGTACGATCAGGAAGCCGACGCCATCGCGGCCACTACGCCGACGCCCGCGCCGACGCCGGTGCAGCCGCCGGCCACCACGCCGGCCATCCCGGTAACGCCGACCCAGCCGGCGATCAAGCTGCCGCCAGCACCGAGCGGCAAGCGCGATATCGTGGTTGCCATCGACGCCGGTCACGGCGGCGAAGACCCGGGCGCTTCCGGCTCGCGCGGTCAGCACGAAAAAACCATCGTGTTGCAGATCGCTCAAGAGTTGCAGCGCCAGATCAACAGCGAGAAAGGCTACCGCGCCGAGCTGACCCGTACCGGCGACTACTTCATCCCGCTGCGCAAACGCACCGAGATCGCCCGCAAGAAGGGTGCAGACCTGTTCGTTTCGATCCATGCCGACGCCGCGCCGTCGAAGGCCGCCTTTGGTGCTTCGGTGTTCGCCTTGTCTGACCGCGGCGCTACCTCGGAAACCGCGCGCTGGCTGGCCGACACGGAAAACCGCTCCGACCTGATCGGCGGTGCCGGCAACGTCAGCCTCGACGACAAGGACCGCATGCTCGCCGGGGTTCTGCTCGACCTGTCGATGACCGCTACGCTCAGCTCCAGTCTGGATGTCGGGCAAAAAGTGCTGGGCAACATGGGCCGCATCACCTCGCTGCACAAGCGCCGGGTCGAGCAAGCGGGCTTCATGGTGCTGAAATCGCCGGATATTCCGTCGATCCTGGTCGAAACCGGATTTATCTCCAACGCCAACGAAGCCGCCAAGCTGGCTACCAAGAGCCACCAGCAGGCGCTGGCGCGCTCGATCCACACCGGCTTGCGCCAGTACTTCCAACAGAGCCCGCCGCCTGGCACCTACATCGCCTGGCTGCGTGACAGCGGCAAGATTGCCCAAGGCCCGCGTGACCATACCGTGCGTCCGGGTGAAACCCTGGCGATGATCGCCGTGCGTTACCAGGTCAGCGTGGCTGCCCTGCGCAGCAGCAACAGCCTGAAAACCGATGAGCTGAAGGTCGGCCAGCATCTGGATATTCCGGGTACCACCCTGGCGTCGCAGCAATGACCGGTGGTTCGCGCATCGAGCTGCTCAGCCCGCGGCTGGCCAACCAGATTGCTGCCGGCGAAGTAGTCGAGCGACCTGCGTCGGTAGCCAAGGAGCTGCTGGAAAACAGCCTCGACTCCGGTGCCCGGCGCATCGATGTCGAGGTCGAGCTGGGTGGTACCAAGCTGCTGCGTGTGCGTGACGACGGCAGCGGCATCTCCCCGGATGACCTGCCGCTGGCCCTGGCACGGCACGCCACCAGCAAGATTCGCGAGCTGGAAGACCTTGAAGGCGTACTCAGCCTGGGCTTTCGGGGTGAAGCACTGGCGTCGATCAGTTCGGTTGCACGGCTGACCCTGACCTCGCGCACCGCCGATGCCAGCGAAGCCTGGCAGGTCGAGACCGAAGGCCGCGACATGACCCCGCGGGTACAGCCTGCGGCGCACCCGGTCGGCACCTCGGTAGAAGTGCGCGACCTGTTCTTCAATACCCCGGCCCGGCGCAAGTTCCTCAAGGCCGAGAAAACCGAATTCGATCACCTGCAGGAAGTCATCCGCCGCCTGGCACTGGCACGCTTCGATGTCGGCTTTCACCTGCGTCACAACGGCAAGAGCATCCTCAGCCTGCACGAGGCCGCCGATGATGTGTCGCGGGCGCGGCGAGTCGGCGCGATCTGTGGCCCGGGCTTTCTTGAGCAGGCGCTGCCGATCGACGTCGAGCGCAACGGCCTGCGCCTATGGGGTTGGGTCGGCTTGCCGACCTTCTCGCGCAGCCAGGCTGACCTGCAGTACTTCTTCGTCAACGGCCGGGCGGTGCGCGACAAGCTGGTGGCCCATGCGGTACGCCAGGCGTATCGCGACGTGCTGTTCAACGGCCGCCATCCGACCTTTGTGTTGTTCCTTGAGCTGGAGCCGAACGGCGTCGACGTCAACGTGCACCCGACCAAGCACGAAGTACGCTTCCGTGAAGGGCGTACGGTTCACGATTTTCTCTACGGCACCCTGCATCGCGCGCTGGCCGATGTGCGCCCGGAAGGTCAGGTGGCCGCTCCTGCCGCAGCCGCCGAGCTGGTGCGTGCTGGTGGCCAGCTGGCTGGCGAGTTCGGCCCTCAGGGCGAGATGCGCCTGGCCACGCCTGTGCTCGAACAGCAGCAGCCTGCTCCAGCCGGCTCCGGCTCCGGCGCTGGTGCGGGTTACCAGTACCAGTACCAGCACACGCCGCGCCCCTCGCAGCCACTGCCGGTGGCCGAAGCGCAGGCCGCTTACCGCGAATTCTATGCGCCGCTGAACAGCGCCGCGCCGGTCGCGCTGCCCGACGGCCAGGGCGATATACCGCCGCTGGGCTACGCCATGGCGCAGCTCAAGGGCATCTACATCCTTGCCGAAAACGCCCAAGGCCTGGTGCTGGTCGACATGCATGCCGCCCACGAGCGGATCATGTACGAGCGGCTCAAGGTGGCCATGGCCAGCGAAGGCCTCAGTGGCCAGCCGCTGCTGGTGCCGGAAACCCTGGCGATGAGCCAGCGTGAAGCCGATTGCGCCGAAGAGCATGCACAGTGGTTCCAGCGCCTCGGCTTCGAGCTGCAGCGGCTAGGCCCGGAGACGGTCGCGATTCGCCAGATCCCGGCGTTGCTGAAACAGGCCGAAGCCAATCGGCTGGTGCAGGACGTGCTTGCTGACCTGATGGAATACGGCACCAGCGACCGCATCCAGGCGCACCTCAACGAGCTGCTCGGGACCATGGCCTGCCACGGCGCCGTGCGCGCCAACCGGCGCCTGGCGATCCCCGAGATGAACGCCTTGCTTCGCGACATGGAAAACACCGAGCGCAGCGGCCAGTGCAACCACGGCCGACCGACCTGGACCCAGATGGGCCTGGACGATCTGGACAAACTCTTCCTGCGCGGTCGGTGACATGAGCAGCAAACCTCCAGCGATCTTCCTCATGGGCCCGACTGCGGCGGGCAAGACCGATCTCGCCATCGAGTTGAGCAAAGTGCTGCCCTGCGAGCTGGTCAGCGTCGATTCGGCGCTGGTCTATCGCGGCATGGACATCGGCACTGCGAAACCGTCGAAAGACATCCTGGCGGCGTACCCGCACCGCTTGATCGATATCATCGACCCCGCCGAGAGCTACTCCGCGGCGCAGTTTCGCAGCGATGCCCTGGCGGCCATGGCCGAGATTACCGCACGCGGCAAGATCCCGCTGCTGGTCGGCGGCACCATGCTCTACTACAAGGCTTTGCTTGAAGGCCTGGCCGACATGCCGGCGGCTGACCCGGCCGTGCGCGCCGAGCTGGAAGCCCAGGCCAGCGCACTGGGCCTGGGCGAATTGCACCGGCAGTTGGCCGAGGTCGATCCGGTGTCTGCGGCGCGCATCCACCCCAACGACCCGCAGCGCTTGATCCGAGCGCTGGAGGTGTATCGGGTGAGTGGTGAGAGCATGACTGCCCACCGCCAGCGCCAATCAGCCGAAAGTAGCGGCGCAGACGCAGGCGCGGCCGGCCATTTGCCCTATACTGTGGCCAGTCTGGCGATCGCTCCTGCAGATCGTCACATTCTGCATGAGCGAATTGCGTTACGATTTTCACAGATGCTGGAACAGGGCTTCATCGATGAGGTCCGAGAGCTGCGAGCCAGAAGTGACTTGCACGCCGGGCTGCCGTCTATACGGGCAGTGGGCTATCGGCAGGTCTGGGATTTCCTAGACGGCAAGCTAGATGAGAATGAGATGCGAGAACGCGGTATCATTGCGACTCGCCAGCTGGCCAAGCGGCAGTTCACCTGGTTGCGCGGTTGGTCCGACGTGCACTGGCTGGACAGCCTGGCCTGCGACAATCTGTCCCGCACCTTGAAATACCTTGGGGCCATCTCCATATTGAGCTGAGTCCCTGCTAATTGCCGTCTACTCTTGCGAGTGGGCGGCGTAATCATAGAATTTTCTCGTTTTTTTATTATTTATCCTTACAGGAGTGCGGCATATGTCAAAAGGGCATTCGCTACAAGACC
Organism: Pseudomonas sp. BIGb0278; assembly: GCF_024809895.1. NCBI lineage: Bacteria > Pseudomonadati > Pseudomonadota > Gammaproteobacteria > Pseudomonadales > Pseudomonadaceae > Pseudomonas > Pseudomonas sp. BIGb0278. The sequence continues at coordinate 149,160 of NZ_JANUEL010000002.1, read as the reverse complement.
CTTACTTGAACACCTTGAGAAAAGAAAAGGTCCCGGTTTCGATCTATCTGGTCAACGGGATCAAGCTGCAGGGCTCGATCGAATCTTTCGACCAGTTTGTAGTTCTACTGAAAAACACCGTCAGCCAAATGGTCTACAAACACGCCATTTCGACTGTCGTACCTGCACGTCCGGTTCGTCTGCCAAGCCCGTCCGATTCCGAGAACGGTGACAGCGAGCCAGGCAACGCCTGATTAGGAGCCTGCATTGTTCTTTGAGCGCCACGGTGGTGGTGAACGAGCGTTGCTCGTTCACTTGGAAGGTCAGAACCCTGAGGCGCGCGAAGACCCGCAGGAGTTCCAGGAGCTGGCCCTGTCGGCCGGTGCTGAAATCGTCTTGCTGTCTACGGTGACACGGCATCAGCCCAGCGCCAAATTCCTGATTGGCAGTGGCAAGGTCGAGGAGTTACGCGACCTGGTCAGTGCCGAGCATGTCGATCTGGTGATTTTCAATCACACCCTCACGCCCAGTCAGGAGCGTAACCTCGAACGTGTGTTCGAGTGTCGCGTGCTTGACCGTACCGGGCTGATCCTCGATATCTTCGCCCAACGGGCGCGTACCCATGAAGGCAAGCTGCAGGTCGAACTGGCCCAGCTTGAGCACATGAGCACGCGGCTGGTGCGCGGCTGGACTCACCTTGAGCGGCAAAAAGGTGGTATCGGCCTGCGCGGTCCGGGGGAGACCCAGCTTGAAACCGACCGGCGCCTGTTGCGGGTCCGCCTGCGGCAGATCAAGGCGCGCCTGGAAAAGGTCCGCAGCCAGCGTGAGCAAGCGCGGCGCGGGCGCAGACGTGCGGACATCCCGTCGGTGTCGCTGGTGGGTTATACCAACGCCGGCAAGTCGACCCTGTTCAACGCCCTGACCCAATCCGACGTGTACGCGGCCGACCAGCTGTTCGCCACCCTCGACCCGACCTTGCGCCGTCTGCAACTCGACGACCTGGGGCCGATCGTGCTGGCCGATACCGTGGGCTTCATTCGCCATCTGCCGCACAAGCTGGTCGAGGCATTTCGGGCTACGCTCGAAGAGTCGAGCAACTCCGACCTGCTGCTGCACGTGATCGACGCCCATGAGCCAGAGCGCATGGAGCAGATCGAGCAGGTGCTGGCGGTATTGGGCGAGATCGGCGCAGAAGGCTTGCCGATCCTCGAGGTCTATAACAAACTCGACCTGCTTGAAGATGTCGAGCCACAGATCCAGCGCGATGCCGATGGCAAGCCGGAACGGGTCTGGGTGTCGGCACGTGATGGACGTGGCCTGGAGCTGGTTGGCCAGGCAATTGCCGAGTTGCTGGGGGATGATCTGTTTGTCGCCACCCTGCGCCTTGATCAGCGTTTCGCTCGCTTGCGCGCGCAGCTGTTCGAACTGGGCGCGGTGCAGAGCGAGGAACATGATGAAGAGGGCAGCAGCCTGCTCAGCGTGCGCCTGCCGATGATCGAGCTTAATCGCCTGGTCAGCCGTGCCGGCATCGAGCCGCAGACGTTTATCGCGCAACACACTTTGCAATAAATGCCCGTCGAGGTCGCCGGGCAGCCGTGACAGGCATTCTGTAGCATTGGACGGCGCGCCGTGGGCGCGTCTTTGCTTTATCAGATGGAGAGCGCTATGGCTTGGAATGAGCCGGGTGGCAACTCGAAAGACCAGGATCCCTGGGGCGGTCGCCGTGGCGGCGGCGGCAGTGGTGGCGGTGGCGACAAAAAAGGCCCACCTGATCTCGACGAGGCCTTCCGCAAGCTGCAGGACAGCCTGAACGGCATGTTCGGTGGCGGCAAGAAACGCGGCGGTGGTGACCGCAATATCGGCAAGGGTGGCGGTTACGGCCTGCTGGGCATAGGCCTGGCGGTGTTGGCTGCGATCTGGCTGTACAGTGCCGTGTACGTGGTCGACGAGCAGGAGCAGGCGGTTGTGCTGCGCTTCGGCAAGTACTACGAGACCGTGGGTCCAGGCCTGAATATCTATTTCCCGCCGATCGATCGCAAGTACATGGAAAACGTGACGCGTGAGCGTGCGTACACCAAGCAGGGGCAGATGCTCACCGAAGACGAGAACATCGTCGAAGTGCCGCTGACCGTGCAGTACAAGATCACCAACCTGCAGGACTTCGTGCTCAACGTCGACCAGCCGGAAGTGAGCTTGCAGCATGCGACCGACAGTGCCCTGCGTCACGTGGTCGGCTCGACCTCGATGGACCAGGTGCTGACCGAAGGTCGTGAGCAGATGGCCGTGGACATCCGCGAGCGTCTGCAGCGTTTCCTCGACACTTACCGTACCGGTATCACCGTGACTCAGGTCAACGTACAGAGCGCGGCAGCCCCGCGTGAAGTGCAGGAAGCCTTCGACGACGTGATCCGTGCCCGTGAAGACGAGCAGCGTGCGCGCAACCAGGCCGAGTCCTACGCCAACGGCGTGGTGCCAGAGGCCCGTGGTCAGGCGCAGCGCATCATCGAAGACGCCAACGGCTACCGCGATGAAGTGATTGCCCGCGCCAAGGGTGAAGCCGATCGCTTCACCAAGCTGGTCACCGAGTACCGCAAGGCGCCGGACGTAACCCGTCAGCGTCTGTACCTGGAGACCATGCAAGAGGTCTACAGCAATTCGAGCAAGGTCATGGTGGCAACCAAGGACGGGCAGAACAACCTGCTCTACCTGCCGCTGGACAAGATGGTTGAAGGCGGTCGCAACACGTCGGCTTCTGCCGGCAGCAGCAGCGCGTCGCCGTCGGTCAACGACGCAGCCGTGCGCGCAGCGCAGGACCTGCAACAGCAACAACAGGCACTGCGTACTAGGGAGAGCCGCTGATGAGCAATAAATCGCTGATCGCCCTGATCGCCGCAGTCGTGCTGGCTGTCGTGGCCTGGAACAGCTTCTACATCGTGTCCCAGACCGAACGTGCGGTACTGCTGCAATTCGGTCGTGTGGTTCAGGCTGATGTTCAGCCCGGCCTGCATGTGAAGATCCCGTACGTCAACCAGGTGCGCAAGTTCGACGCGCGGCTGATGACCCTGGACGCACCGACGCAACGCTTCCTGACCCTGGAAAAGAAAGCGGTAATGGTCGACGCCTATGCCAAATGGCGGGTGAAAGATTCCGACCGTTTCTACACCGCGACCTCGGGCATGAAGCAGATCGCCGACGAGCGTCTGTCGCGACGTCTGGAAAGCGGCCTGCGTGACCAGTTCGGTAAACGCACCCTGCACGAAGTGGTATCCGGTGAGCGTGACGCACTGATGGCTGACATCACTGCATCGCTGAACCGCATGGCCAACAAGGAGCTGGGTATCGAAGTGGTCGACGTTCGCGTCAAGGCCATCGACCTGCCGAAGGAAGTCAACCGCAGCGTGTTCGATCGTATGAGCACCGAGCGTGAGCGTGAGGCCCGTGAGCATCGCGCCAAAGGTAACGAGCTGGCCGAGGGTATCCGTGCGGATGCCGACCGTCAGCGTCGAGTACTGCTGGCCGAAGCCTATCGTGAATCCGAGGAAACCCGCGGTGATGGTGACGCCCAGGCGGCCGCCATCTACGCTAAGGCCTACAACCAGGATGCGGATTTCTATTCGTTCCACCGTAGCCTGCAAGCGTACCGTGCGAGCTTCTCGAGCAAGAGCGACGTGCTGGTCCTGGATCCGAAGAACGAGTTCTTCCGGTACCTGGACAAGAGCCGGCCGTAAGCGACAAGGCCCCGCCTGGCAGGTAAAACTGCCGGCGGGGTGCATCCCGAAGGAAAAGGGGTGTATGATGAGTCAGCCGGGAAATTTCCCGGCTTTTTTGCGTCTGCAAGGTTGATTGGCTCGCATTGGGTCAGCCCGGCGCTAGTAATTCGAGGGTGTTGGTACGGCGGTAGCGCTGGGATTAGTGCTGCCTGTTGTTGTGTGCCAATGCCTGTATTCACGGCTTGCCTATGGGTTGGCCGCTCGGACCAAAGGGGAAAAGGCGTAATGGCAACGGTAGACCGCTGGCTGCTGCCAGATGGCATCGAGGAAGTACTGCCACCTGAAGCTGCGCGCATTGAAGTCGCGCGGCGGCAGGTGTTGGACCTGTTCCAGAGTTGGGGTTACGAACTGGTCGTTACTCCGCATATCGAGTACCTGGAATCGCTGCTCACCGGTGCCAGCCAGGACCTCGACCTGCATACCTTCAAGGTGGTCGACCCGCAGTCCGGTCGGCTGATGGGCTTCCGTGCCGACTTCACCCCGCAGGTAGCGCGCATCGACGCCCACACCCTGCGCCGTGAAGGTCCGAGCCGCCTGTGCTACGCCGGTAGCGTGCTGCATGCGCAGCCGCGCCAGCTGTCTACTTCGCGCAGCCCGATCCAGCTCGGCGCCGAGCTGTATGGCGATGCCAGCCCGACCAGCGATGTCGAAGTCATCAGCCTGATGCTGGCCATGCTGCGCCTGGCCGATGTGCCGGACGTGCATATGGACCTCGGCCACGTCGGTATCTACCGTGGTCTGGCGCGTGCTGCCGGATTGTCCGGCGATGTCGAGCAGCAGCTGTTCGATGCGCTGCAGCGCAAGGCCCGCGATGAAGTGTACGCACTGACCGCTGACCTGCCGCAGGACCTGGGCGGCATGCTGCGTGCCCTGGTTGAGCTGTGCGGTGGCCGTGAAGTGCTGGCTCAGGCGCGTGTGCGTCTTGGCCGTGCCCCGGCCAGCGTCCTGGCTGCGCTGGATGACCTGCTGGCGATCGCTGATCGGTTGGCAGCGCGCTTCCCGGAGCTGCCGCTGTACTTCGACCTCGGCGAGCTGCGCGGCTACAACTATCACACCGGTGTGGTGTTCGCGGTGTTCGTGCCTGGGGTCGGTCAGTCGATCGCTCAGGGCGGTCGCTACGATGACATCGGTGCCGACTTTGGCCGGGCGCGTCCGGCCACTGGTTTCTCCACGGATTTGAAGACCCTGGTCACACTGGGGCGAGCGGAGGTCGTATTGCCTTCTGGCGGCATCTGGATGCCCGACAGCGGCGACGCGGCCCTCTGGCAGATGGTCTGCCAGTTGCGCAACGAGGGCCAGCGAGTGGTCCAGGCATTGCCTGGCCAGCCGCTGAGTGCTGCCCTCGAGGCGGATTGTGATCGGCAATTGATTCAGCAAGAAGGGCGTTGGCAGATCCTGCCTCTGACCCATTGAGACAGCTCGCGCGGCCCGCATCAGGGTCGGCAACCAAGTTTGCGTGAATGAGGACAAGTGTTATGGGTAAGAATGTCGTCGTCCTGGGCACCCAATGGGGTGATGAGGGCAAAGGCAAGATCGTTGATCTGCTGACCGAACATGCTGCCGCCGTAGTGCGCTACCAGGGCGGTCACAACGCCGGCCACACGCTGGTGATCAACGGTGAAAAAACCGTGCTGCACCTGATTCCGTCGGGCATCCTGCGCGAAGGCGTGCAGTGCCTGATCGGCAACGGTGTAGTGGTTGCACCGGACGCCTTGATGCGGGAAATCACCAAGCTCGAAGAGAAGGGTGTACCGGTGCGTGAGCGCCTGCGCATCAGCCCGGCTGCACCGCTGATCCTGTCCTACCACGTAGCACTGGACCAGGCTCGCGAGAAGGCCCGTGGCGAAGCCAAGATCGGTACCACCGGTCGTGGTATCGGCCCGGCCTACGAAGACAAGGTCGCTCGTCGTGGCCTGCGCATCGGTGACCTGTTCCACCGTGAGCGCTTCGCTGCCAAGCTCGGTGAGCTGCTGGACTACCACAACTTCCAGCTGGTCAATTACTACAAAGAGCCGGCCATCGACTTCCAGCAGACCCTGGACGAGTGCATGGCCTACGCCGAGCAGCTCAAGCCGATGATGCTCGACGTCACCGCCGAGCTGCACAACCTGCGTCGCGCTGGTAAGGACATCATGTTCGAAGGCGCCCAGGGCTCGCTGCTGGACATCGACCACGGTACCTACCCGTACGTGACCAGCTCCAACACCACTGCCGGCGGCATCTCCACCGGTTCCGGCGTTGGCCCGATGTACCTGGATTACATCCTCGGCATCACCAAGGCGTACACCACCCGTGTCGGTTCCGGTCCGTTCCCGACCGAACTGTTCGATGACACTGGCGCAACCCTGGCCAAGCGTGGCCACGAGTTCGGCTCGACCACCGGCCGTGCCCGTCGTTGCGGCTGGTTCGATGCGGTCATCCTGCGTCGCGCCATCGACGTCAACAGCATCTCGGGCATCTGCCTGACCAAGCTGGATGTGCTCGACGGTCTTGAAACCATCAACATCTGTGTGGGTTACAAGAACGAGAACGGCGCAGTGCTCGAAGCGCCTTCCGACGCCGACAGCTACATCGGCCTGGAGCCGGTGTACGAAGAAATGCCGGGTTGGAGCGAGTCGACCCTGGGCGCCAAGACCCTCGAAGAGCTGCCAGAAGCGGCTCGCGCTTACATCAAGCGCATCGAGGAGCTGACCGGCGCGCCGATCGATATCATTTCGACCGGCCCGGATCGCAACGAGACCATCGTGCTGCGTCATCCGTTTGCCTGATTAGCCTGCCAGGCTGATCCAGCGCCGCGTTCCCGCAAGGGAGCGCGGCGTTTTTTTTGCACACGTTGTATCGTCGGTGAATAAACTTGGCGTTTATGCCTGCTGCGACGGCACAACCCTTGCTGTAAGAATGCCCTTGTCGATGCCATCAAAATAGTGGCGCCAGAAACACGAGGGTTCACCGTGTCTGCCATTCATTCATTGTTACGAAGCCGCCTGTTGCGGCCTGTGTTTGTTGCCTTGGGTATCGCCCTTTTGGTGCAGGTGCTGGTGGCCGTTGCGCTGACCCGGAGCACAGTGAGCGCCCTTGAGGCGAACCTGGGTGAGCGCCTGGGCAGCGATAGCCGCAAGCTTGCGGGTGAACTGGAATTGGCCGGGCAGGACGTCCGCGCCGGCCTTGAAGGCCTCTCCAGCAGCACTCGGCAGCGTTTGAGCAGCGGTTTGTCGACGCGCCTGCAAAGTGAACAACAGCAATTGCGCGCCACCCTGGAGAAGAACCTCAAGGACTCGGCCAACGACATGGCCGAGTTGCTCGCCTCGGTTGCCCCGCGAGCGATCTGGGACAACGACGTGCCGGTGCTCTCCGACTTTGCCCGCCGTGCCCAGCGCAATCCCAATGTATTGTTCGTGATCTATGACGATGCTCAGGGCCAGCACCTGACGCGCTACCTCAACCGGCAAAACCCGATCAACCAGGCGCTGATGGACAAGGGCGAGGGTGAGCGGGCGCTGGACAAAGTGCTCAACGCTGCGCGCAAGGACCCTGCGGTGTACTTCGTCGAAGCACCGATCAGCCCCAACGGTGCCGAGATCGGCAAGGTGCTGATGGGCGTTTCCACCGCATCCGTCGAACAGGAACTGAAGGCCCTCGATGCACGCTTCGCGGCATTGATCGGCAGCAGCGAGCAGTTGGTCGGCGACAGCCTCGGGGCGGCCGCCGCAGACAGCGGCAAGGCCCTGCGTGCGCGTCTGGAAGCTGCGCAAAACAGCGCCACCGCGATGCAGGCCAACACCGCCGAAACCGTCCGCGATGCGGCCGCCGAGCTGCGCTGGCGGATTGGCCTGGGCCTGGTGCTGGTGGGGCTTGGCGTACTGCTGGTAGTGGCAGTGGTACTCGGCCGGCGCGTGGTCAACAAGCTGCGCCTGCTGATTGCGGCACTCAATGACCTGGCTGCGGGCGACGGTGACCTGACCAAACGGGTCAGCCTCGACAGCCGTGATGAAATCGGCGACATGGCGGCAGCGGTCAACCGCTTTGTCGACAAGCTGCAGCCGATCGTCCGCGAGGCGGGTGAAGTCGCCCAGCGCACCGGCGTCGAAATCGGTGTCATGACCCAGCGCAGCGCCGGTGCCGACGCTGCCGCAGCCTTGCAGCGTGACGCAGTGGCGGCCAGCTTGCGCGACCTGTCCGGCATGGCCGACGAAGCCCAGGCCGAGAGCCATGCGATGCAGGCTGCCTTGCAGCAGGTGGTCGACATCCGCCAGGCCACTGACGAAAACAGCCGCACCTCGACCCAGCTTGCTGGCTTGATCGAAAACCTCGCGGGCCAGGTCGATGCCGGCTCGCAGGTGATCGAGCGGCTGGCCAAGCAGAGCGAACAGATCGAGGTGGTGCTGACGGTAATCCACGGCATTGCCGAGCAAACCAACCTGCTCGCCCTCAACGCGGCAATCGAAGCCGCCCGTGCCGGCGAGACCGGGCGTGGCTTTGCGGTGGTGGCCGACGAGGTGCGGGCGCTGGCGAGCAAGACCCAGAGTTCGACCGGGGACATTCAGGCGCATATCGTTGCCCTGCAGCAAGGCGCCAAGCAGGCGGTGGCAACCATCAGCCAGGCCGGGCGCCAGGCCAGCGAAGGCTTGCTGGTGCTGCGCGATAACGAACGCCGCCAGCAATCGGTGCAGGCCGCCGTCGAACAAGTGCATGCGGCGATTGGCCTGGCGACCCGTGCTGCCGAGCAGCAGGCACACGGTGCGCAAGCGGTACGCGGCAGGGTCGAGACGATTCATGCCCAGGCCGAGCGCTCGGCCGAGGTGGTGATGCAGACGACCGCCAGCGGCAAGGTGCTGGATGATCTGGCGGCGCAGCTGCGCGCCAGCCTTGGTCAGTTCCGGGCGTAAGAGTCATCCCTTTCAAGGTGTTCTGAAGCTGCACGTGTAGTGAGATCGTCGGGGGCCGCTACGCGGCCCCAGCAAACTCACGACAAGCGCAATTTCAGAAACCTCAGGCTCGGTTCAGGTACATCCGCGTGGTCAGCAGATACACCGGCAGGCCTGATACTACGATCAACAGCGCGGCATAGGGCGCCGCCGCGGCGAACTCGACGTTGGCGGTGTGGGCCCACACTTCAGTTGCCAGGGTGGTCATTCCGGTCGGGCTGAGCAACAGGGTCGCGGTCAGCTCTTTCATGGCATCCAGGAACACCAGCGCAAAGGCCGCTGCCAGCGCCGGGAAGATGATCGGCAGAGTCACCCGGCAAAACGCGCTGAAGCTGCTCGCACCCAAGGTCCGGGCCGCCTCTTCAAGCGTCGGCGAGGCCTTGTTCAGCGCCGTGCGCACCGGCGCCTGGGCCAGAGGCAGGAACAGCAAGGCATACGCCAGCAGCAACAACGCCGTGGTCTGGTACAGCGCCGGCACGTAGTGCAGGGCAAAGAACACCAGCGTCAGGGCAATCACCAGGCCCGGCAGGGCATGCAGCAGGTACGGCAGGCGCTCGGCCCAGATCGCCAGGCGGCCCTTGTAGCGCACCACCAGGAAACTGATCGGCAATGCCAGCACGACGCAGAACCCGGCGCCGCCCAGCGACACCGACAGCGAGGTGAACAGCGCCTGGCTGATCTCGCCCACAGGAAACGCTGCCGACGAGCCGACACTCAGCCAGTAGCCGAGCATCGCCAGTGGAATACCGCTACCGAGCACCGCCAACGCCAGGCAGAACAACTGGCCGACAGCCGTGAAGCTGCCCAGCTTGATCGGCTGCGCGCGCCGCGCCACACCCTGGCCAATGCGCACATGGCGCGCCTTGCCGCGCACGCGCAGCTCCAGCGTGAGCATGATCAGGCACAGCGCCAGCAGCACTGCCGAGAGCATCGCCGCGTTGGCGTTGCTGAACTCCAGTTCGAACTGCTGATAGATCGCCGTGGTGAAGGTCTGCAGGCCAAGAATCGACAGGGCACCGAACTCGACCAGCATGTGCAGCGCGATCAGCAAGGCGCCACCGAGCATCGCCGGCCACAGCAGCGGCAGGGTGACCTTGCGATACACCCCCCAGCGGCTGCAGCCGAGGGTCCTCGCCGACTCTTCCAGCGAGCTGTCGACATTGCGCAAGGTCGCCGCAACCGGCAAGAAGATCAGCGGGTACTTGGACAGTGCCATGATCATGATTGCCCCGCCCAGGCCCTCGAAGTCCGAGCTCAGCGATACCCAGGTAAAGCTGCTGACAAACGACGGCACGGCAAACGGCAGGCACAGCACCACGCCCCATATGCGCCGCCCTGGCAGGTCACTGCGCTCCAGCAGCCAGGCCAGGGCCAGGCCGAGCACCATGCACACGGCGGTGACTCCAACCATCAGCAGCAGGGTATTGCGCAGCAAGCCCCAGACGAACGGCCGCCAAAGCAGATGCAATGCCTCCTGCCAGCCGGCTTCCCAGGCTTTCATGGCGACGTACAGCAACGGCAGCAAGCTCATCGCCACCAGAAACAGAACCGGCAGCAGCACCCAGATCGATGGGCGCTTGCGGCGAGGCACGAAACGCGCCTGGGCCGCTTGGGGCAGGGCGGCAGTCATCAGAGCAGACCGACCTCACGTTCCAGCTCCAGCGCTTCCTCGGCATTGCCCAGGTCGGCGGGGGTGATCTGCGGCGGGCGCAGCTCTTCGAACGGCTTCAGGCCGCGGTCCGAGACCATGCCTTTGTGCAGCGGGTATTCGGCGGTGGTCTGGGTGATCACGCGCTGGCCTTCTTCGCTGGCCATCCAGTTCAGCAGTGCCTGGGCTTCCTTGGGATGCTTGCTGGCTTTCACCGCGGCAGCGCCCGAAATGGTCACCAGGCCGCCGGCATCGCCATCGGCCAGGTAGTACAGCTTGGAGTCGAGCTTGCCGCGCTCGCGCTCAAGCGCGTACCAGTAGTAGTTGTTGACCAGCACCGCGGCGACTTCGCCTTTTTCCACGGCCTTCAGCGCGACCATGTTGTTGGTGTAGGTCTTGCCGAACGCCTTGAGGCCGGTCAGCCATTCTTCGGCCGCTTCACGGCCGTGCATTTTCAGGATGGCGACCGCCTGCTCCTGGAACGCGCCGCTGGTGGGCACGAAGCCGACGCGACCGTCCCACTCAGGGTCAGCGAAGTCCATGACCGATTGCGGCAGGTCTTTTTCGTCGATTTTCTTCGGGTTGAACACCACCACGCGGGTGCGCGCAGTCACGCCCATCCAGGTGCCGTTGCTGGCCACGTATTCCTTGGGCAGCATGTTCAGGGTGGCGTCGTCGATCTTGGCCAGCAGGCCGAGCTCGCCGAGGTTGTTCAGCGGTGGCGACTCTTCGGTATAGATGACATCGGCGGGCGAGCGGTCGCCTTCTTCGATGATCTGGCTGGCAAGCTGGTTGCTGCTGCCCTTGCGGATATTGATATGGATGCCGGTCTTGGCCTCGTAGGCCTTGGCGATGGCTTCGCCGATTTCCTTGTGCTGACCGTTGTACAGGGTCAGGCTGACCGGCGCGTCTGCCATGGCGGCCGGTGCGCCAATCACCAGGCTCAGAACAGCGGCGGCCAGGGTGCGCATCAGCGGTTGCGGACGGATCGTCATGCGGGTACTTCCTCGCTTACGGCTACATATTTGGAAACAATGGTAAACGAAATCGTTTCTCATGTGGCCGAGTGACGAGAAATTCATTCATTCGATTGCAGTGTCGTGCGGGCCAGCAGGCGGTTGAAGTAGGCGTGTTCAAGGTGATCGACAAACAGCCGCAACAGATCAGCCCGGCGCAGCGCCTGGTCGGCGTGTGGCACCCTTAGCAGGCGGTTGCCGCCAAGCCGGTTGAGCCAGTGGCCAAGATCGTCTGCGTTACACAGCAGCAGCGCAGAGCTGGGCGAACGTTTGGCTTGGGGCTGGGCTGCGAGCAGTTCGAGCAATGGGTCGCTGGCTGGTTGCGGCGCCAGCTGGCGCGTATCGAACAGCACATAATCGCTGTCGCTGGCATGCTCGCTGTGCAGGGCCGAGCGTGCCGCCTCGGCATTGCCGAATACCTGCAGATCCAGATACAAGCCATGGCTCTCGGCATGCTCGCGAACGTACGCCTGAGCCTGCTCGGCGACCTGCCGGTACAGGCACTGTGGGTCGTTGTCCGGCCATGACTGGCTGGCGGCGGGAGTCTCGTGGCCTAGCCAGTGGTTGAGCCGATCCAGCACAGCTTGCACATCGTCGCGCAGCGCGCTGTCGCCGCTGACCAGGCAGATGCCGACGGTTTGCTGCTTCATGCTTTGCCCTCGCTGATGCAGCGAGCCAGGCCCGCTGCGGTGTGACGCTCGCTCGCCAGCACAGCGGCGGTGCTGCCGGCGATGCTGTGACGCACTCGCCAGGCCAGCAGCAGCGCCACCAGCAGACCTGCGCTGAGGCAGGCCAGCATGCCGTGCTGGCCCAGCCGATCAAGCAGCAGCCCGGCGGCAACCGGCACAGCCAGACGGCTGATGACAAACAGGCTGGACTGCAGGCCGTAGTCGCTGGCGGTGTTGCCGCGACGGCTGAAGCACAGGGTCAGGCCGAACATCAGCGCGGACACCGCGCCCATGCTTGCCGCGAGCAGCAGCACGCTGGCGGTCAGCCAGGCAGGCCCCAGTCGCAGCCATACGCTGACGGTCAACAGCAGCAGCGCCAGCAGGGCGGCGAGCAGGTAGCACAGGATCGCCCGGGCCGTGCCAAGCACCGGTATCAGCCGGCCAAACAGCAGGCTCGATATGGCGCCCGTGGCGCCGCCGGCGATTCCCACCAGCCAGGCTACCTGTTCCATGGCCATGCCCTGATCAAGCATCAACGGCTTGAGGTACAGCCAGGCGGCGCCGATGAACGGGAACGCGCTGAGCAACACCCAGCTCCATTGGCGTGCACCGGGCTGAGCGAAGAAACTCATCCACTCGGCGACCAGGCCAGGTGGCTCGACAGGTTCGCTGGTAGCCGCCTGTGCCCGTTTGCGCAAGACCAGCAATGGCAGCATGCCCAGTACCAACGCAGCGGCCATCAACAGAAACGGCGCCTGCCAGCCCAGCCGGGACTGAACCAGCAACATCGCGCCACCACCTACGATCGCGCCGATGAACAATGCCGCCGAGCGAATGCTGCCGGCGCGCAGCTGTTCGCTGCGTGGCAGCCACTGCACGGCCAGGGCGTTCAGCGGGATGTCCATCCAGGTGGCGATGATGCTGATGGCGAAGGTCATGGTGAACAGCGCCAGACGCTGTTCGATCAGGTCATGCCGACCAATCAGCCAATACAGGGCCAGCAGCAGGGCGCCGAGCAACAGCATCCAGTGCACCAAATGTCCGTTGCCCAGGCGCATCCGCTGTACCGGTACGGCGAGCAGGAACTTGAACACTGCCGGCAGCCCAGCCAGTTGAAACAGGCCGATCTCGGTGCCACTCCAGCCGTACTGACGCATTACCAGCGGCATGCCGAACATCAGGTAGATGCTGGGCACCGCCAATGCCAGGTTGAGCCAGCCAAACAGCAGTTGCAGGCCGGCGATTCGAGTGCGATTCATCACGTTATCCCTGAGGTCTGCGAGCGATGACGGCGTTCACCGGGGTGACCGGAAAACGCAGCCCGTTGAGTTGCTGTACCGCGCTGAAGCCTGCGCCCTGAAGCAGGTGCGCCATTTCACCCTCGGCCAGTACGTGGCGCCCTTGCAGGCGCATGTGCAGGTAGTACGGCAGGACCTGCGCTGCCGCAGCGCGTTCGCTGGGCACCTCGGCCTGGCAGCACACCAGCAGCCCGCCGGGGCGCAGGGCGGCGTGCAGGCGGCGCAACATGGCGGGCAGGTTGTGGACAAAGTGCAGCACCGACGAGCACCAGATCAGGTCGAAGCCGCTGCCGATGTCGTCGTGGTTGAGGTCGCCGCCAAGCGCCTGCAAACGCTCGCCAAGCCCGGCGCGCTGGATGTTGTCGTCCGCCACGGCGGCCGCCTCGGGGTACTCGAAGACCACTCCGGTCAGGTTCGGCAAGCGTTCGGCGAGTGCGATGGCGACCAGCCCCGGCCCACCGCCGAGGTCAAGCACACGTTCCAATTGGGCGCATTCGGGCAGGCGCTCGATCAGCGCGCAGGCCAACTCGGTGGTAACTGCGCGTTGCTCCTGAGCGATCTGCAGGCGAGCGGCGTTGGCCCAACTGCGAGCGATCGCCTGTGGGCTGGCGGACGGCGTCGCCATACCGCTGCGCAGGTAGTCGCCGAGCTGGCTGCCGGTCTGGCGCAGTACCTGATGGCGGAACAGCAGGGCATCGCCGCAGTAGTGGTCGGCCTCGGCCCGCAGGTGGCGTTCGGCGGTGGGCAGGTTGCGATACAGCGCAGGCTGCTGCTCGTTGCGCTCGAGCAAGCCCTGGCACCACAGCAGCTCCAGCAGATAACTGGTGGCTTGCTGGTCCAGTGCCAGCGCCTCTGCCGTGTGCCGGGCACTGGTGAACTGGCGCAACTGGTCGAACACGCCGTACTCAAGGGCTACCCGCAGGGCATCGGCGCCAAGGCCGCCCAGTTGCAGGTCCCAGCAGGCCTGGAGGGGGTGACTGCTACGCAGGTCCTGGTAGTTGCAAGTCATCGTTCACCCGCTGGGTTGCTCAGGTGCACGCGGCAGCAGTGTGGCTTCGCAGATTGAGGCACGGTAACTCCCTGTAGTGGCCGCTTGTATGAAACGAAACAAGGCATGGCCGAATCACTGATAAAGGTGATATATATTAAATGAGAATCATTCAGTATAAGTATGCGAGTCGGAGCCGTTCCTATGCGACGCGAGCTCGCGGACCTTCAGGGAAGTCAGCATGAGCACATTGAAAGGGAGTTGCCGTCTCGGTCTGGATCAAGCGCGCGAGCGCAGCGTGTTGGCTGATGGGCGCCTGCGCATGCAGCTGAGCGAGGACCTTGGCCAGTGCCACTCCGAGCTGTTGCAGTTGGAGCGGGGCCTGTCACTGGGGCGCTTGCATTACCACCCGCTGCGCCCCTTGATCGAAGAGACCTGCGGCCCGCATGACGGCCATGTGATGGTGGTGACGATTGGCTTGCAGGGTAAATCGGGGTTCACTGGCAAGGATGGCAACCACCTCGCTTTCGAGGCTGGCCACACCACCATCACGGCGTTCAAGGCGACCCCCGGCGAGCGCCGCTATCAGGCCAATCAAACCGCCTCGCAGCTGCGCCTGGTGATCGATGAGCAGACCCTGTGCAAGTACGTCGGCGAGGAGCGGGCGGCGCAGGTGCTGGGTACCGGGCATCTGCATCGCCTCGACTTTCGCCCAAGCTCGCAAGCCGCGCAGGCGCATGCCGCGGCGTTGGTGCGCTACCTGCAGCCAGGCCTGCTGAACCCGGCCAACCGCCTTGATCTGCACATCCATACGCTGAGTCTGTTGGCCGAACAGTTCAATCTGCTGGCGCCGCAGGACAGCATCAGCTCGGCGCTAAGCAGCAGCGACGTCGAGCGCATCGAGCGTGCGCGCAACCTGCTCTGCGAGCAGTTGCATCAGCCTCTGACGGTCGAGTACTTGGCCACGGCGGTGGGGATGAACGAGCACAAGCTCAAGGAGGGTTTTCGTCACCTGTTCGACTCGACCCCGGCGCGCATGCTCCTGGACATGCGCATGCGCAAGGCGATGACCCTGCTCGAGTCCGGCCAGCAAGTGGCCCAGGCCGCCTGGCAGGTGGGCTACAAATATCCGAACAATTTCACCGTGGCTTTTACCCGCTACTTCGGCCGGGCGCCGAAGTCGATTTTCGGCAAGAAGCGCTAGCGACGTGGTCGGGCTGTGCGCATAGGTTTTTATTGTTTTCGCATATCAATCTAAACGAGATTCATTTGCATTTATCGTTAGTATCACTGCGCCGCGAGTCAGCGGTCATGAAACTGCCATGTCACGATAAATACAGGTCTCGCCATGTCTTTGCTCACCCCACCGCCATCGCCAATGCGCCTCAAGCCATTGGCGTGGTCGATCCTGCTGACACTGTCCAGCCCCGCAGCGCTGGGCGAGGAAAACGCCCCAGGAGCTCAGGCGCCCGCGCCGAATATGGGCGCCATCGAGATCGAGCTGCCGGCAGGTTTCGAGGATGAGCTGAGCAGGCCAGGTACTTCGCAGCAGGGCCTGCAGGTGCTGGAGGCGTTGGAGGTCAAGGGTGAATGGGAGGACCAGACCGAGAAGGGCGAGAACGACGTTTATCGCAAGGACGTCTCCAACGTTTATGTCGGCAAGGAAGACATCGAGCGCTACAAGGGCACCAGTGTTGGTGACCTGTTCAAGGGCTTGAATGGCGTCTATAGCGGCGAGTCACGCAACAGCGGCGCGCTTGATCCGAACATTCGCGGCATCCAGGGCGAAGGTCGGATTCCGGTCACCGTGGATGGTACCGAGCAATCGACCTCGGTGTGGCTGGGCTCGGCAGGGGTCTCCAACCGCAACTACGTCGATCCGAATATGATCGGCGGCATCTCGGTGGAGAAAGGGCCATCGCTGACCGCTGGGGTCAAGAGTGGCATCGGTGGCTCGGTGGAGATCCGCACGCTGGACGCCGAGGATATCGTGCGGCCAGGCGAGACCTATGGACTCGAGCTCAAGAGCGAAACCGCCAGTAATTCGGTAGCGCCCAATGAAGACGGCATGCGCAGCTTCGGCCGCGACTACCGCGATATCGAAGGCGCGTATACCGGCGGCACTTCCGTTTATTTCGCCAATGGCGGCGGCACCCGTTACACCCCGCATACCGACTCACGGGCGAATGATTTCGACTTCGAGGACAATGCCTACCGCATTGCCGCAGCGACCCGCCAGGACAATTTCGACCTGCTTGGCGCTTACAGCTATCGCAAAAAGGGGAACTACTTCAGCGGCAAGAAGGGCAGCAAGCGTTACGAATCCGAAAGCGGTTATGAGGGCGTTACAGCGGAAAATGCGCCGGTAGTGGGCGACACCTCCGCCAACTACCTGGCCAGCTTCTACAACCCGGGTGGCGAGGTAGCGGGCACGTCCAACGAGATGCGCACCACGCTGCTCAAGGGCACGCTGTAC
This sequence comes from Pseudomonas sp. BIGb0278, assembly GCF_024809895.1. NCBI lineage: Bacteria > Pseudomonadati > Pseudomonadota > Gammaproteobacteria > Pseudomonadales > Pseudomonadaceae > Pseudomonas > Pseudomonas sp. BIGb0278. Next base: position 132,392 of record NZ_JANUEL010000002.1, on the reverse strand, counting down.
TTGCCTGATGAGCAGCGCATTAAACTCTCTTACATGCACAGCGATCTCGAGTTTGGCGAAACCATCCCTTACATGATCAACGAGGTCATCAAGCAGGTCCCCAGTGGCAGCAATTTTGGTTTTCAGCTGCCTTACAGTGAAGTCAAGCAAGACACGTTTTCAATCAATTACAGCTGGAGCCCTGAAGATAATCGCTGGGTCGACCTCCAGGCTGGTTTCTGGCTGACCAAGAGTGACTCCAAGCGCTACCAGAATGGCGAGCAGATATATGCCATCAATGGTATTGACGGTAGGGGCGATGCCGCCTGGGACAACTATGTGCAGTGTCGCTACAGTCTGTTCGGCTGCAATGGCGATAGCGCCATGCCGGACAAGTTAGCCAATACCGACGGGCGCTTCAACTTGTTCTCGCGCGCGCTGCAAGTGACCCAGCACGACCGTTGGGGGGTGACACTGGGTAATAAAATGCAATTGACAGACAGTTGGATGCTGACGCTGTCCGGGGACTTCAGCAAAGAAAAACTGGAGCAGGGCAACAATCTCGATCAAGAGAGTGGTGGTGTGGTTGCCTACGCCATCAACTACTTGGGGCCGCGCGGCGGCAGGCGGGAGCAGTATAACTTTAGTTTTAATAACGAGTGGGCTGCAACGCCGTGGTTGACGTTTACGGCGGGGGCGCGTTACAGCGATTACAACTCGTTCGATACGACGCTGGATGAGAATCGCAAAGGGCAAGTTGAAGGTTGGGGTGTTAACAGTTATCAGACCATCCGTGACTTTGGATATGTCAAGCTGCTCAGCGACGAAGAGGCCAACAATTATGAAGCCTCGGTGAGGGACATGGTGGAGAGTTGGGGGTTGGACAACCCAGCTGAAATTGAGGAAGCTGTTGCCGGCGAACTGGCGAATGCTACTGTAGATGGAGTTTATTACGGTCCCGTCGAGGTGGCGCAGGTTCCGCTCAAAGGCACGCGGTTGGACAGCAGTGCAAATCCATTCACCAACGGCACCATTAACTTTAGTGAACAGGTAGCCAATGCTCAAGGCAGTGGCCGCACGGTTGCCCGTTATTTGAAAGCACCCTCAAGCGGTGGGGTATACCAGCAGATACCCGAGGATGAGCGTTGGGCCAAGCCGAAGAAACGCAGAGACAGCGCTTGGGCGCCGATGGCAGGGGTGACCCTCAAGCTGAGTGACAGTGCCAGGGTGTACGCAAGGTATGTCGAGTTCATTCGCTTTCCCACAATCTACGAAGACACTCAAGCGTTCTCGGGTAGCCGTTCAAGCATCACATCCAATCAGCCGAGTCCAGAACATGCGTATAACTGGGAAGTCGGTTACGTTCAGGACCTGCTAGGGTTTGTACCCGAGTGGAGGAACGCGGATTTTCGCATCAATTATTACAAGAGTGAGATCAAGGATTATATCGACAGGGATTTTTCCTACAATATTATCCAGTACGAAAAAAAGCTGCTGTTAGGCATCGAGTTGCAAACACGCTTTGATACCGGCAAGTATTTCAGCAGTTTTGGTGCCAGCTATCGACTGGATCAGCGCCTGTGCGACAAAGACATGGCCAGCACCGTTGATCCCTATTATGGGCGGGTCAAGGAGTGTGTAACCGGTGGCTTCCCGACGACGTTCTCCAGGACCAGCTTGCAGCCTCACTATTCTTTGAACCTGGACAGCGGCATGCGCCTGTTCGATGAGCGCCTGGAGATCGGCGCACGCATGGTCTATCACAGCAGCGCGAAGAACAAGGAAGAGGCTAAGTGGATCAAGCAGAATCTTGATATGGTCAAAGGCATCAATCAGCCTTACGAGTGGCACCCTATTTGGGTATTCGATACGTATGCGACGCTGCATATCAATAAGAATATTGATGTCGACTTCGGTGTGAACAATATAACCAATCGATATTATCTTGACCCGTTGGCGCGCACGGTCATGCCAGCGCCCGGGCGCACGCTCAAGATGGGGCTGACTGCACGTTTCTAGATTTTTTGCTGTTTTTTGTAAAACAGCGTTGTTCATAAACTATGACAAGGAGAGTGTTGTGAAAAAACTATTTGTAATGACAGCGTTGTCGTTGGTGACCTCCGGTGCATTTGCCGCTACGGTCAGCGGTGGTTCCTCTTCGACTTATGTGCAGGCACTGCCTTCGAACTTGATGGCAGTAGGCACAGCGGGTATCGCTATGCCAACGGTAGCCGGCGCTACCGCGAGCACCTCAGCCGTTGTCAGCTTCAAGGCAGGGCCTATTGCTCAAACCAATGCGCTTCTCAGCGGCTATGGCACCACCTCGGCGCTCATCACCAACCCCGGTACAGGCGTAATTACCTCGCAGACCTGGAAAAACAAGGCTGCCTACAATACCGAGGTTTATGCCTATCGCCAGATCGCAGCGCCGTCCCCCGGCTTCCCGCAATTCGGCGGTGAAGTCATCGCCAAGGTATCGGGTGCCGAGGTGTACTTCGGCGAGTGGGCGCCAGCCAAGAGCGGTACCCAGCCGACCAACAGCACTGACCTGAACCTGTCGCATGCCAACCGTACGGTCTGGTTCGTTGGCGAAAATCCAACTACCAGCATGCCGGCCTTGGTCAATGCCAAGTACAACGTCGTGGGCATCAACCAGTACAACCCAGGTACGGCCGCCGGCGTGACCAGTGGTGTGCTGACCGCCAACTATGGCAGCGGCTCCGGCACGCTGGCGGGTAGCGTAGGATCTATCAACTTCGCGGGCACTACCATCGCAGCCAATGGGTCATTCGCTCGTTCCAATCAGATCAAAGGCCAGTTCTACGGCAACAACGCCGAGGCCCTGGCGGGTATCTACACCAGCGGCACCACCAAAGTCGCCTTCGGCGGCGCCAAGCAGTAATACCCCTGTGCAACGGAGGGGGCGCTGCGGCGCCTGCCTCCCACTTTTTGTCCCTGTCTCTGGATCGATCACCATGCTGCCGTCCATGCGGGTGCACGTCGCCCTGCTGTGTCTCTCGACCTTGTTCTCCCCCGTACTGCTGGCCGACGATGACGACACCCGTCTGCTGCTGAACAAGATTGACCGCCGCGCCGAGGCGCGGGAGCGGGCCAACCTGGGCGCACCGGACCCGGCCGAGAATGACGCATCCTTGATCACCATCGAGGGGCAGACGTACAACGTGCAGAACAGCCTCGCAGACCTCGGCCCGGCTATCTATGTGTCGATCAACCTGCAGCAGTGGAGCAAGGTGCGCCAGTTTGTCGAGCGCTACCGGCAACTGCCCGGGCACGAACAGGCATTGGTGGAAATGGCCGAAGGCCTGATCGATCGCCAGGGGCGCAAGTACAAACAGGCGATCGCTCACCTGCGCCGCGCCGATCAACTGCAGCCCGGCTTCGTCCGTGCCCGTCTGGAGCTGGCGCGTACGCTGTTCGAAGACAACCAGACCGCTGAAGCCGAAGCGTTGTTCGCTGAGGTCGCCAGTGCTGAAGTGCCCGAGGCGGTGCTCGAAGTGCTTGGTCAGTACCGCAGCGCCATCGACAGCCGACGCGAGTGGCACGGCTCGGCATCGCTGGGGTTTGGCTACAACAGCAATATCAACCAGGGCAATGGCATGCTCACCACCACCCAGGTGTGCACGATTTTCTTCGAGTGCTTTGATTACTCGCGGCAGATGCCCAAGCCGATCAAGTCAGCCAGCACGGTCTATGACGTGGCTGCCGAGCGACGCTTTCAGCTGGCTGGTAACCACCACCTGCTGGTGCGCGGGCTGAGCTATGGCAACAGCTATGACAAACATAGCGAAACGCAGGAGAACCAGACCTGGTACGACGACAACACCAGCGTGCTCTACGCCGGCTACAACTTTCAGAGCGCGCTCAACGATGTGTCGCTGACGCCGTTGTTCGAAAACTACTACAGCGACCACCACACCAAGTACCAGGCCAGCGGCGTACGCGGCGAATGGAAGCACAACCTGAGCAACCGTCTGCAGCTCAGCCTGCAGCTGCAGAACAAGTACTTTCGCTTTCAGGGTGAGCAACGCGATTATTTCGATGACTACGACGAGCGGCAGGTCGGTACTTCGCTGTCGTACATGCTCGATCCACGGACCCTGGTATTTACCGGAGTGACCTATACCCGGCGCAGCCAGGACGCCGCCAGTGCCAGCAATCGCGAGTACCTGGCCAGCCTCGGCGCCTATCACAGCTTTGATGCCGGGCTGAATCTGAGCGTCGTCGGTCTCTACCGCAAGACCCGCTACGACCAGCCCGATGCGTTTCTCGGCGGCTTGCGCAAGGATCGCCAGCAGATCTATATCGCCACGCTCAGCGTTCCGCGGCTGGCGTTCGCTGGCGTGGTACCGAGCCTGTACGCCAAACGCACGGTGACTGACAGCAGCATCGACTGGGCCTATGCCTATCGCCAGACCGAAGTGGCGCTGAAATTCGAGAAGAGTTTTTGAAGGAGGAGGGCTGCTCAGGCCGGTCATGGCGGGGCATACCAAATCGCAGGCAAGAAAAAACCCACTAGCAAGCTAGTGGGTTTTTAATTTGGTGCCCAGGAGAAGACTCGAACTTCCACGACCTTGCGGTCACTGATACCTGAAACCAGCGCGTCTACCAATTCCGCCACCTGGGCAAAGCTTTACATCTACAGCGTACTGCGATGAATCTCTTGCTGAATCACAGACAGACCTGCTATCTATGCTTCGAAATATTTGGTGCCCAGGAGAAGACTCGAACTTCCACGACCTTGCGGTCACTGATACCTGAAACCAGCGCGTCTACCAATTCCGCCACCTGGGCACACTGTCAAGATTAGAGGATGCTTTACAACATCGCTTATCTCAACTACAACGGCGGTGTCCGTCGTTGTGGTGCGCACTATACGGACGCCATTGGGGGCTGTAAAGCCCTCGTATCAAAAAAAAAGTAAAAAACTCAACACGTTGATTCTGTTGAGCTTCCCTCGCCAACAAGACTGTCAGACGGGGGCTGTCCAACGACGACATTTCCGGTTTCAATAGGCCTATGCCAAACTTCTACTCTATATATACCAAGGTGAACCCCTCCTGATGGCCGATTGGCAATCCCTCGATCCAGAGGCCGCTCGCGAAGCGGATAAATACGACAACCCTATTCCCAGCCGTGAGCTGATCCTGCAGCGCCTTGCCGATCGTGGCGAGCCAGCCGCGCGCGAGGAGCTGGCCGCAGAGTTCGGCCTGCTCGAAGAAGACCAGATCGAAGCCCTGCGCCGCCGCCTGCGCGCCATGGAACGTGACGGTCAGCTGATCTATACCCGGCGTGGCACCTATGCCCCGGTAGACAAACTGGACCTGATCTGCGGCCGCGTGTCGGGTCACCGCGATGGTTTCGGCTTCCTCATCCCGGATGATGGCAGCGCTGACCTGTTCCTCAGCCCGTCGCAGATGCGTCTGGCGTTCGACGGTGACCGTGCCCTGGCACGGGTTTCAGGTACTGACCGTCGTGGTCGCCGCGAAGGTGTGCTGGTCGAGATCATCTCCCGCGCCCATGAGAGCGTGGTTGGCCGTTACTTCGAAGAAGGCGGCATTGGCTACGTAACCCCGGACAACCCCAAGATCCAGCAGGAAGTGCTGGTCACTGCCGGGCGTAACGGTGGCGCCAAGATCGGCCAGTTCGTCGAAATCAAGATCACCCACTGGCCAACGCCGCGGTTCCAGCCGCAGGGTGATGTGGTCGAGGTGATCGGCAACTACATGGCGCCGGGCATGGAAATCGACGTTGCCCTGCGTAGCTACGACATCCCGCACGTGTGGCCGCAGGAAGTGGTCAAGGAAGCGCGCAAGTTCCGCTCCGAAGTCGAAGAAAAGGACAAGGAACGCCGCATCGACCTGCGTCACCTGCCGTTCGTCACTATCGACGGCGAAGACGCCCGTGACTTCGATGACGCCGTCTATTGCGAGCCGCAAGGCAAGCTGCGGCTGTTCTCCGGCGGCTGGCGCCTGTACGTGGCGATTGCTGACGTGTCCAGCTACGTGCGCCTGGGCTCGGCCCTGGATATCGAAGCGCAGCAACGCGGCAACTCGGTGTATTTCCCTGAGCGGGTGATCCCGATGCTGCCCGAGGAGCTGTCCAACGGCCTGTGCTCGTTGAACCCGCACGTCGATCGCCTGGCCATGGTCTGTGAAATGACCATCAACAAGTCCGGGCAGATGGTCGACTACCAGTTCTGCGAGGCGGTGATCCACTCCCATGCACGGCTGACCTACAACAAGGTCAGCAGCATGCTCGAGCACTCGCGTACCCGTGAAGGCAAGGCCCTGCGCGATGAGTACAGTGAAGTCGTGCCGCACCTGAAGAACCTGCACGCCCTGTACAAGGTCCTGCTGGCGGCGCGCCATACCCGTGGCGCGATCGACTTCGAGACCCAGGAAACCCGGATCATCTTCGGTGATAACCGCAAGATCGAAGAAATTCGCCCGACTGTGCGTAACGAAGCGCACAAGCTGATCGAAGAATGCATGCTCGCGGCCAACGTCGCCACCGCTGCGTTCATGCAGAAGCACGAAGTGCCGTCGTTGTACCGTGTGCACGACGGCCCGCCACCGGAACGTCTGGAAAAACTGCGCGCCTTCCTCGGCGAGCTGGGTTTGTCGCTGCACAAGGGCAAGGAGCCTTCGCCGAAGGACTATCAGGCCCTGCTGGCGAGCATTTCCGGGCGTCCGGACTTCCACCTGATCCAGACGGTGATGCTGCGCTCGTTGAGCCAGGCGGTGTACAGCACCGACAACAATGGCCACTTTGGTCTGAACTACGAAGCGTACACCCACTTCACTTCGCCGATCCGGCGTTACCCGGACCTGCTGGTGCACCGTGCCATTCGCAGCGTGATCCGCTCCAAGATCGACACCCCGCACGTCAAGCGTGCCGGCGCCGTGGCAATCCCCAAAGCGCGCATCTACCCGTACGACGTTGCCACCCTGGAACAGATGGGCGAGCAGTGCTCGATGACCGAGCGGCGCGCCGACGAGGCCACCCGCGACGTGGTCAACTGGCTCAAGTGCGAGTACATGAAAGACCGCGTGGGCGAAGTCTTCCCGGGCGTGATCACCGCTGTGACCGGTTTTGGTTTGTTCATTGAACTGACCGACATTTACGTCGAAGGTCTGGTCCACGTCAGCGCGCTGCCGGGCGACTACTACCACTACGACGCCGTGCATCATCGCCTGTCGGGCGAACGCACCGGTCGCAGCTTCCGCCTGGGCGACACGGTTGAAGTCAAGGTCATGCGGGTCGATCTCGACGAGCGCAAGATCGACTTCGAAATGTCCGAAGCCACCGTCAATGCGCCGGTTGGCCGCAAGCAACGTGGCGCCGCCGAGACGGCTCCGGCGGGCAAGTCCGCGCCGGCAGGCAAAGGTGCTGGCACGGGCAAGCGTGACGTGAAGCAGGACAGCAAGCGCGAGGCCACGTCGCAAGCCAAGCCAGAAGCCAAGGCCGAGCCAGCACCGCGTCGGCGCAAGAATGAAAGTTCGGATGCCTACTTCCCGAGCGATGCCGTGCAGCGCAACGCCGAAGTACGCAAGAGCCGTGAAGTGAAAAAAGCGCTGATGGGCGAAGCCCGCAATGCGCCGACGGCAAGCAAGTCCGGCAAAAGTTCGAGCAAGCCCGCCAGCGACAAGCCAAGCAAACACCGTAAAGGGCCGTCCAAGTCCGGCGCGCCACGCAAGAGCAAGAACAAGTCATGAGTCAGTTGGAAAAAATCTACGGCGTGCACGCCGTGCAGGCGCTGCTGCAGCACCATCCCAAGCGGGTCAAGCAGATCTGGTTGTCGGAAGGGCGCAGTGAGCCGCGTCTGCAAACCCTGCTGGCTCTGGCCGCAGAAAACCGCGTAGCGGTCGGCCAGGCCGAGCGTCGCGAGATGGACGCCTGGGTTGAAGGCGTGCATCAGGGCGTGGTGGCTGAAGTCAGCCCGGCGCAGGTGTGGGGCGAGTTGATGCTTGAGGAATTGCTCGAGCGCACCGAAACCCCGCCGCTGATTCTCGTGCTCGATGGCGTTACCGACCCGCACAACCTCGGCGCGTGCCTGCGCACCGCCGATGCTGCCGGTGCCACCGCGGTGGTGGTGCCCAAGGACAAGTCGGCGACCCTGACTCCGGCTGTGCGCAAGGTTGCTTGCGGCGCTGCCGAGGTGATCCCGCTGGTCGCCGTGACCAACCTGGCGCGTACCCTGGAGAAGCTCCAGCAGCGCGGCCTGTGGGTGGTCGGCACTGCCGGCGAAGCCGACAAGGAGATCTACCAGCAGGACCTGACCGGTCCGCTGGTGGTGGTCATGGGTGCTGAAGGCAAGGGCATGCGTCGTCTGACCCGTGATCATTGCGACTTCCTCGTGAAGCTGCCGATGGCTGGCAGCGTCAGCAGCCTGAACGTGTCGGTGGCTACCGGTGTGTGCCTGTTCGAAGCCGTACGTCAGCGCCAACTGAAGCGCTGATCCAGTCGTCTGCAGCGATCCCGGCGTAGCTATTTGCCCGCCGGGATCAGTCTGCACCCTGGCGATTTGGGCAGATCCCTGCCGCTGTTCAAATAATCGCCAATCACCTTGCTTGTGCGTCCCGCCTTCTCTACAATTGCGCCCCTTGCCCAGCAGGCAGGCGCGCATGTGCCTTCTGCACAAGGCAAGTCATACAGTGTCATTCACTCCTTGTCTGACCAGATTCCCTGGCAGGCTTCTAACCCGTAAGGAGCATTCATGCGTCATTACGAAATCATCTTTCTGGTCCACCCGGATCAGAGCGAGCAAGTCGGCGGCATGGTTGAGCGTTACACCAAGCTGATCGAAGAAGATGGTGGCAAAATCCACCGTCTGGAAGATTGGGGCCGTCGTCAACTGGCCTACGCAATCAACAATGTTCACAAGGCTCACTACGTGATGCTGAACGTTGAGTGCACTGGCAAGGCCCTGGCCGAGCTGGAAGACAACTTCCGTTACAACGATGCCGTGATCCGTAACCTGGTCATCCGTCGCGACGAAGCCGTTACTGGCCCGTCCGAGATGCTCAAGGCCGAAGAGAACCGCAGCGAGCGCCGTGAGCGTCGTGAACGTCCTGAAGCTGATGGCGCCGATGGCGACGACAGCAATGACAGCGACGCCAGCGATAGCGCTGACGAGTAATCCACGGACCTTTTGAGGAGCCTATTACATGGCACGTTTCTTCCGTCGTCGTAAATTCTGCCGCTTCACTGCTGAAGACGTGAAAGAGATCGACTTCAAAGATCTCAACACCCTGAAAGCTTACGTATCCGAAACCGGCAAGATCGTTCCAAGCCGTATCACCGGTACCAAAGCTCGTTATCAGCGTCAGCTGGCTACCGCTATCAAGCGCGCCCGCTTCCTGGCCCTGCTTGCCTACACCGACAGCCACGGCCGCTGAGGCCTGGCTTTCGACAAGTAGCAAGGGATAAGCATGCGAGCGTTGGCTGATTTCATCATGCGCGGTCGCGTGCAGGCCGCTGTAGTAGTGGCCGGTTGTGCGGCATTGCCGCTGTTGTTCTGGTTGTGTGCCGCCGCTGGGAGCCTGGTGTTCCTGCGGCGCGGTTTCAAGGACGCTTCCTCGGTCATCGTCTGGGGCATTTTGCCGGCGTTGGTCTGGTGGGTCTTCGGCGAGCCGCGCACCTTGATGGTGTTGCTGGGTACGCTGGGGTTGGCTGCGCTGTTGCGCGCCGGGCATTCCTGGAACCGGGTGCTGTTGTCCAGCATTGCACTGGGCCTGTTGTATGGCCTGATTCTCAGTTCGGTGTTCCGTGAACCGATTGAAGCTCTGGCGCGAGCGCTTGAAAAAGCCCTGCCGCAGATGCTCGACGGTCTCTACCAGCAGTTATCGGTAGAGGAGCAGGCACGCCTTGGGAGTCTTGTCGTACCGGTGCTCAATGGCCTGATTGCGGCTTTGCTGCAGGTTGTCAGTGTGTTGTCCCTGATGTTGGGGCGCTACTGGCAGGCCTCGTTGTACAACCCGGGAGGTTTCGGCCGCGAGTTTCAAGCGGTACGGATTCCCTTGGTGCCAACGCTGGTATTGCTGGGGTGCATGGTGTTGGGTCCGAACCTCGGTTCTGCCCTGGCGCTGCTCACGCCGCTTTGCAGCGTACCGCTCATGTTTGCCGGGCTTGCCCTGCTGCACGGGTTGGTGGCACAGAAACGTCTGGGCAGATTCTGGCTGGTCGGGTTGTACGTGACGCTGGTGCTGTTCATGCAGCTGACTTATCCGCTGCTCGTGGTCCTGGCCATTGTCGATAGCCTGGTTGATTTTCGCGGTCGCAAGTCGCCTCAGGGTGACGATTCCGCGAACGGTGAAGGTTAAAAGTTAAGAGGTTTTACCAAATGGAACTGATCCTGCTGGAAAAAGTCGCTAACCTGGGCAACCTGGGCGACAAAGTTAAAGTTAAAGCCGGTTACGGCCGTAACTTCCTGCTGCCGTTCGGCAAGGCCACTGTTGCCAATGCCGCCAACGTCGCTGCGTTCGAAGAACGTCGCGCCGAGCTTGAAAAAGCTGCAGCCGACAAGAAATCTTCGGCTGAAAGCCGTGCTGCCCAACTGGCCGAGCTGGAAGTGACTATCACTGCCACCGCTGGCGACGAAGGCAAGCTGTTCGGTTCGATCGGCACCCACGACATCGCTGATGCCCTGACCGCCTCCGGCGTTGAAGTGGCTAAAGCTGAAGTTCGTCTGCCGAACGGCACCATCCGTAACGTTGGCGAATACGACGTAGCCGTGCACCTGCACAGCGACGTTGAAGCCACCGTTCGCGTGGTTGTCGTTGCAGCCTAAGCTGTAGCACTCGGCTGGCTCCTCGTGGGCTAGCCGGTTAACATTGGGCGCGGCTCTGCTTTGCAGGCCGTGCCCTTTGTTTTTCTCATCACCCAGAATTCTATTGTGGCCATGAACGAGATCACCCATCCAGAACAGCTCGACCTGCAAACCGCTGCGCTGAAAGTGCCGCCGCATTCCATCGAGGCCGAACAGGCCGTGCTCGGTGGTCTGATGCTGGACAACGAAGCCTGGGAGCGGGTGCTGGATCAGGTCTCGGATGGCGACTTCTACCGGCATGACCACCGCCTGATCTTCCGTGCCATCCACAAGCTGGTTGATCTCAACCAGCCGTTCGACGTGGTCACCCTGCACGAACAGCTCGACCGCGAAGGCCAGTCGAGCCAGGTCGGCGGCCTGGCGTATCTGGCCGAGCTGGCCAAGAACACCCCGTCGGTTGCCAACATCAAGGCTTATGCGGCGATCATTCGTGAGCGCGCCACGCTGCGCCAGCTGATCAGCATCAGCACCGATATCGCCGACAACGCCTTCAACCCGCAAGGGCGCAACGCCGCCGAGATTCTTGACGATGCCGAGCGGCAGATCTTCCAGATCGCCGAGGCGCGGCCCAAGACCGGCGGCCCGGTCGGGGTCAACGACCTGCTGGCCAAGGCCATCGACCGCATCGACACGCTGTTCAACTCCGACAGCGACATCACCGGTATCTCCACCGGCTATACCGACCTGGACGGCAAGACCAGCGGCCTGCAGGCGGCCGACCTGATCATCGTTGCCGGCCGTCCGTCGATGGGTAAAACCACCTTCGCCATGAACCTGGTGGAAAACGCCGTGCTGCGCAGCGACAAGGCGGTGCTGGTGTTCTCCCTCGAGATGCCAGGCGAATCGCTGATCATGCGGATGCTCTCGTCGTTGGGTCGCATCGACCAGACCAAGGTGCGTTCCGGTCAGCTTGATGATGACGACTGGCCGCGCCTGACCTCCGCAGTCAACCTGCTCAACGACCGCAAGCTGTTCATCGACGATACCGCCGGTATCAGCCCTTCGGAGATGCGTGCGCGCACCCGCCGTCTGGCGCGTGAGCACGGCGAGATCGGCATGATCATGGTCGACTACTTGCAGCTGATGCAGATCCCGGGCTCCAGTGGTGACAACCGTACCAACGAGATTTCGGAGATTTCCCGCTCGTTGAAAGCCCTGGCCAAGGAATTCAACTGCCCGGTCATTGCCCTGTCGCAGTTGAACCGCTCGCTGGAACAGCGCCCGAACAAGCGCCCGGTCAACTCCGACTTGCGTGAATCGGGTGCAATCGAGCAGGACGCCGACGTGATCATGTTTGTCTACCGGGATGAGGTCTATCACCCCGAGACCGAGCACAAGGGCGTCGCCGAGATCATCATCGGCAAGCAGCGGAACGGCCCGATCGGGTTTGTCCGCCTGGCGTTCATCGGCAAGTACACCCGCTTCGAGAACCTCGCCCCGGGGGCGTACAACTTCGACGACGACGAGTAACAGCCGGCGGTGCTGCTGCGCCGCCCGAGCCCCTCATCATGAATCCGACCATTACCGTCGGATTTGATCAAAATTTGTGCTATATTCCGCGCCCGCGATTTCCCTGCACACCAAGAACCGGTCACTGACATGCACGCAGCCAAACCACTTTACGACTATCCCAAGTACTGGGCCGAATGCTTCGGGCCAGCGCCTTTCCTGCCGATGAGCAGGGAGGAGATGGATCAGCTCGGCTGGGATTCCTGCGACATCATCATCGTGACCGGTGATGCCTACGTCGACCATCCGTCTTTTGGCATGGCCATCATCGGCCGCCTGCTCGAAGCCCAGGGCTTCCGGGTCGGCATCATTGCCCAGCCGAACTGGCAGTCCAAAGACGACTTCATGAAGCTTGGCGAGCCGAACCTGTTCTTCGGCGTCGCGGCCGGCAACATGGACTCGATGATCAACCGCTACACCGCTGACAAGAAGATGCGCTCCGACGATGCCTACACCCCTGGTGGTCTGGCCGGCAAGCGCCCTGACCGTGCCAGCCTGGTGTACAGCCAGCGCTGCAAGGAAGCCTACAAGCATGTGCCGATCGTGCTCGGCGGCATCGAGGCTTCGCTGCGCCGCATCGCCCACTACGATTACTGGCAGGACAAGGTCCGCCATTCGATCCTGATCGACGCCTGCGCCGACATCCTCCTGTTCGGCAACGCCGAGCGTGCGGTAGTTGAAGTCGCGCAGCGCCTGTCCCACGGCGAAACCATCGAGCAGATCACTGACGTGCGCGGCACCGCCTTCGTACGCCGCGACACCCCGGCCGGCTGGTTCGAAATCGACTCGACGCGCATCGACCGTCCGGGCAAGGTCGACAAGATCATCAACCCGTACGTGAATACTCAAGACACCCAGGCCTGCGCCATCGAGCAAGCCAAGGGCGAGGTCGAAGATCCGAACGAAGCCAAGGTGGTGCAGATCCTCGACAGCCCGGGCATGACCCGCGACAAGACCGTGCTGCGCCTGCCCTCGTTTGAGAAGGTCCGCAATGACCCGGTGCTGTACGCTCATGCCAACCGCGTTCTGCACCTTGAAACCAACCCGGGCAACGCCCGTGCGCTGGTGCAGAAGCACGGCGACGTCGACGTCTGGTTCAACCAGCCGCCGATTCCGATGACCACCGAAGAAATGGACTACGTGTTCGGCATGCCGTATGCCCGTGTGCCGCACCCGGCCTACGGTAAGGAGCGCATCCCGGCTTACGAGATGATTCGCTTCTCGGTGAACATCATGCGTGGTTGCTTTGGCGGCTGCACCTTCTGCTCGATCACCGAGCATGAAGGCCGCATCATCCAGAACCGCTCGCACGAGTCGATCCTCAACGAGATCGAGGAGATGCGCGACAAGGTGCCGGGCTTCACCGGCGTGGTCTCCGACCTTGGCGGGCCGACCGCCAACATGTACCGCATCGCCTGCAAAAGCACCGAGATCGAGAAGCACTGCCGCAAGCCGTCGTGCGTGTTCCCGGGCATCTGCGAGAACCTCAACACCGACCACACTTCGCTGATCGAGCTGTACCGCAAGGCCCGTGCCTTGCCGGGGGTGAAGAAGATCCTGATCGCTTCGGGCCTGCGCTACGACCTCGCGGTCGAGTCGCCGGAGTACGTCAAGGAACTGGTCACCCACCACGTCGGCGGTTACCTGAAGATTGCCCCGGAGCACACCGAGCGTGGGCCGCTGGACAAGATGATGAAGCCGGGTATCGGCAGCTACGATCGCTTCAAGCGCATGTTCGAGAAGTACTCGAAAGAAGCGGGCAAAGAGCAGTACCTGATCCCGTACTTCATCGCCGCGCACCCGGGCACCACCGACGAGGACATGATGAACCTCGCCCTGTGGCTCAAGGGCAACGGCTTCCGTGCCGACCAGGTGCAAGCGTTCTACCCGTCGCCAATGGCCTCGGCCACGGCGATGTACCACTCGGGCAAGAACCCGCTGCGCAAGGTCACCTACAAGAGCGAAGGCGTCGAGATCGTCAAGAGCGACGAGCAGCGTCGGCTGCACAAGGCATTCCTGCGCTACCACGATCCGAAAGGCTGGCCGATGCTGCGTGAAGCACTGGAGCGCATGGGCCGCGCCGACCTGATCGGCCCGGGCAAGCACCAGTTGATCCCGCTGCATCAGCCGCAGACCGACGGCTATCAGAGTGCACGGCGCAAGAACTCCACGCCGAGCGGCAGCCACAAGGTCGGCAAGGAACAGAAGATCCTTACTCAGCACTCCGGGTTGCCACCGCGCGCCAGTGACGGCAGCAAGCCGTGGGACAAGCGTGAGAAGGCCAAGGCCGAGGCGTTTGCGCGTAACCAGCAGGCGGCCAAGGAGCGTAAGGAAGCGGCCAAGGGCGGCGGCAAGAAGAAGCCGCGTCAGCCAGCGGTTCCGCGTTGATCTGAAGGTTGATGGGGCCGCTTTGCGGCCCTTTCGCGACGCAAGGCCGCTCCCACATGGTCAGCGCCGCCTTCGAGGCGTGCACCGGATCTGTGGGAGCGGCCTTGTGTCGCGAAAGGCCCGCGCAAGCGGGCCCAGATGCACGGTCAGTCAGGTGCGCGATCGACCCACTTGGGCACCACCGGCGCGACGAATTCATCCATCCCGTCCAGCAGCGCATCCGCCTGCTGCCCGAGCAACAGCATCGCCCGGTGCTGCGGCCGCACAAAACCTTCTTCGACAATATGGTCGAGGAACCCGCCCAGCTTGGTATAGAAGCCGTTTACATCGAGCAGTCCCAGCGGCTTGGCGTGGTAGCCCAGTTGCCCCCAGGTCCACACCTCGAACAACTCCTCAAGCGTCCCCAAGCCACCCGGCAGGGCAATAAAGGCATCGCTGAGTTCGGCCATACGGGCTTTGCGTGCATGCATGCCGTCGACCACTTCCAAGCGGGTCAGCCCACTGTGGCCGACTTCGGCGTCGACCAGGCTCTGCGGGATGATCCCGATCACCTCACCGCCGGCCGCCATCGCCGCGTCGGCAACCACGCCCATCAGGCCGACCGCGCCGCCGCCGTAGACCAGGCGTAGGCCACGCCGGGCAATCGCTTCGCCGAGGGCAACGGCCGCTGCGCGGTAGGCGGGGTTGGCGCCGATACTGGCGCCGCAGAACACACAAACGGAACGTACAGGCATTGCTTCTCTCCCTTTACAGACGTCCAAGGGTAAAGCGCATGCCTGTCGCTTCCAAGATCGGATTTATTCGGGACGGGAAAACTCGCAGGCCGCGCCAGTGGTGCCATGGGCGTAAGCGGCGAGCAGGCTGTTCATCAAGCTACCAAGGGACATATCGTTTGCTCCTAAATGAGAGGTTGTCCCATCGTCGGTTATGCAGGCATGATGTGCACTTAGATTGGTTGTATACAATCCATAGAACAAATTTACTGGCTGCCAGCCGAACACTGCCTTGATGCATATCAGGCACGCTCGTTCCGCTTTCAGGCAGACTCGCAATTGATAAACCCTGCCAAGGAGATTCACGATGTTTGCGAAAGCTGTAGCGGTATCCCTGCTGACCCTCGCCAGCGCTTCTGTGTTTGCAGCCGAGTGCGCGGTGACCATTGATTCGACTGACCAGATGTCCTACAACAGCAAAGAATTCACCGTCGACAAGAGCTGCAAAGAATTCACCGTGACCCTGACTCACTCCGGCAACCTGCCGAAGAACGTCATGGGCCATAACCTGGTGGTCAGCAAGACTGCCGACATGCAGGCCATTGCCAGCGAAGGCATGACCCAAGGCATCGACAAGGGTTACCTGAAGGAAGACAACGCCAATATCATCGCTCACACCGCGATGATCGGTGCGCCAGAGAAAGAAACCAAGGTCACCTTCGACACTTCCAAGCTGGAAGCTGGCGGCGACTACAGCTTCTTCTGCACCTTCCCAGGCCACATCTCGATGATGAAAGGCAAGGTCGTGGTCAAGTAAGCCACGCCACAAAAAAAGCCCGCCCGCGATCAACGTCGCGGTCGGGCTTTTTTATCGCCGCCGATTACGGCGCGAACGGCAGCTCGCGCTTGTGCTGGGTCTTGCGGTAGGTGCTGACGATGATATCGAAGGCATGCTGGTCGACAGGCTCACCGTGCAGGAAGGCATCGATCTGCTGGTAAGTGATGCCGTGCGCTGCTTCATCTGGCTTGCCTGGCTCAAGGTCTTCGAGGTCCGCGGTCGGTACTTTCTCGACCAGTGACTCAGGCGCACCAAAGGCACGAGCAATAGCACGTACCTGGTTCTTCACCAGGCCGCTGAGCGGCGCCAGATCACAGGCGCCGTCGCCGAACTTGGTGAAGAAGCCCATCACCGCCTCGGCCGCATGGTCGGTGCCGATCACCAGGCCGCCACGGGCGCCGGCGACGCTGTACTGGGCCACCATGCGCATGCGCGCCTTGATGTTGCCGACCACGAAATCGACCATGGCCGGTGCGCCGTCCTGCAGCACATCGACCTTGCTCTTGAGCCCAAGCACGGCGGGAGCGATGTCGATGGTGTGCACTTCATCGGCCTTGATCACATCCAGGCAGGCCTGCGCGTCGTGTTCGTCGTGCTGCACGTTGTACGGCAGACGCACGGCGATGAAGCGATAGCCGTCATCGCCGCTGCTGGCGCGCAGTTCGTTGACGGCGCGCTGGGCGAGCAGGGCGGCGGTCAGCGAGTCGACCCCGCCACTGATGCCCAGCACCAGGGTCTTGAGCCGGGCGTTGGCCAGGCAGTCCTTGATGAAGGCCACACGCCGGGCAATTTCGGCTTCGAGCGCGGCGGCATCGGCGAATGGCGGCTGCACCTTGAGCTGCTGCGCGATCTCTTGCTGAACGGCTTGCATGGGTTACTCCTTGTGGGCAACTTTGAATACGTGACGCAGGTAGGCGACGAAGTTTTCATCGCGGCACTGTGTCTTGGCGGCCTCGTCGGAAATCTTCGCTACCGGCGAGCCATTGCAGTCGGTCATTTTAAGCACGATGCTCATCGGCGCTACTCCCGGCAGGTCGCAGGTGAGGTTGGTGCCGATGCCGAAGCTGACATTGATGCGACCACGCAGGGCACGGAATATCTGCAACGAACGCGGCAGGTCGAGACCGTCGGAGAACACCAGGGTCTTGGTCATCGGATCGATGCCCAGTTGCTGGTAATGGGCGATAGCCTTTTCCGCCCAGGCCACCGGCTCGCCGGAGTCGTGGCGCAGGCCGTCGAACAGCTTGGCAAAGTACAGATCGAAATCATTGAGGAAGGCATCCATGGTGATGCAATCGGTCAAGGCGATGCCGAGCAGGCCGCGGTACTCGCGGACCCAGCAGTCGAGCGCGGCGATCTGGCTGTCAATCAGGCGCGGGCCGAGTTGCTGGTGGGCCATCAGCCATTCATGGGCCATGGTGCCCAATGGTCTGATATCCAGTTTCCATGCCAGATCGACATTGCTGGTGCCGACGAAGCGCCCCGGGAAGTCATCGCGCAGGACCCGCACGACTTCTTCCTGGACGCGGCTGGAGAAGCGCCGCCGGGTGCCGAAGTCGGCTACCTGCAGTTCGGCCAGTTCGTCCTCGCTGGCGTTGGCCCTGAGCCAGTCGAACTTGCGGTAGAGCTGATCGCGGGCAGCCGCCAGCGGCATGTGCGGGTGCAGGTGACGGTTGCGCACCTCGCTGATCAGCGCCAGCAGCGGCACCTCGAAGAGGATCACATGCAGCCACGGGCCTTTTAGACGCAAGCACAGCTGATCGTCTTCGATGCCCAGATGGACATAACGCAGGTTGAAGCGGAACAGGCGCAAAAAGCGCAGAAAGTCTGGCTTGAGAAAGCTGATGCGCTCAAGAAACGCCAGCTGGCCGTCGTCCAGGGTCAGCTCGCTGAGCAGCTCGATCTGGCGGCGAATCTCGCCCAGATAAGGGCGCAGGTCTTCGCCGTTGCGGCAGCGAAACTCCCACTCGACATCAGCATCGGGATAGTTGTGCAGCACCGCCTGCATCATCGTCAGCTTGTAAAAATCGGTGTCGAGCAGGTTGTGCACGATGCGCTCAGAGAATGCGCTCTCGCTCATTGAAAGCTCCAGGTCGGCGGCGCTCGCTGAAACGGCGCAAGCGCGCGGGAATGGCGATCATTGTGCCAGCCTTTGCGCTTCACAGGGCACTCACAGTTGACCGCACTACCTTTACCTCGCGCGGAGCCTCTGTAGGAGCGGCCTTGTGTCGCGAAAGGCGTGCGCAGCGTGCCCGGCGATTTTGCGGTGCAGCAGAAATGCTGGGGCCGCTACGCGACCCTTTCGCGACACAAGGCCGCTCCTACCCCTGACCGTGTCGCGGCTGGTGCGGGCAGGCTTCGCGCAGCCCTGCAACGGGGCTGTAACTGCCAAAACCCGGACGTTTTCGCGCGCAGCGACTAGCCTTGAAACAGTGCCCCCGTAGCAGTCGCGCACCAGCGGTGTGCACTTCGGTGACGTCGACAGTTACCGGCAGGTTGCACGTTGACACTGGTGCTGGTTGCAATGATGGCACTGCTCGGTTGCGCCTATATTGGAGGAATGGTGGCGCCCGCTTCGTTGTAGACGGTTGCACGCTCAATGAACGATGCCCGGCGCCGGCCTCCAGACGGCCAGCCAGGCGTGTTTGCTCGAAATGCAAAGTCAGTGGCACGGCGCTTGCTCTGATCAGCAAGCAGAACGTTGTAGTGCCAACCAAAAAAAAGACTCTAGGAGCACCACCTCATGTCGCAGACGTTTTACAAGAAAGGCTTCCTGGCTCTGGCCGTGGCAACGGCACTGGGTGTTTCTTCGTATGTGCAGGCCGACATCAAGATCGGCGTCGCGGGGCCAATGACCGGGGCCAACGCAGCGTTTGGCGAGCAGTACATGAAAGGTGCGCAGGCTGCGGCCGACGCGATCAACAAGGCCGGTGGGGTCAACGGCGAGCAGATCAAACTGGTAGCCGGCGATGACGCCTGCGAACCGAAACAGGCCGTAGCGGTAGCCAACAAGCTGGTCGACCAGGAGAAAGTGGTTGGCGTGGTCGGGCACTTCTGCTCGTCCAACACCATCCCAGCCTCCGAGGTGTACGACGAGGCCGGCATCATCGCGATCACCCCAGGCTCGACCAACCCGCAGGTCACCGAGCGGGGCCTGTCGGCCATGTTCCGCATGTGCGGGCGTGACGACCAGCAAGGCATCGTTGCCGGCGACTACATCGTTGATGTGCTCAAGGGCAAGAAGGTCGTGGTGCTGCACGACAAGGACACCTATGGCCAAGGCCTGGCCGATGCGACCAAGGCGCAGCTGGAAAAACGCGGCGTCAAACCGGTGCTGTATGAAGGCCTGACTCGCGGCGAGAAAGACTTCAGCGCGGTGGTCACCAAGATCCGTGGCGCCGGCGCCGATGTCGTCTACTTCGGCGGCCTGCACCCGGAAGCCGGTCCGCTGGTACGTCAGCTGCGTGAAGCTGGCCTGAAAGACGTCAAGTTCATGTCCGATGACGGTATCGTCACCGACGAACTGGTCACCACCGCAGGCGGCGCGCAATACGTCGACGGCGTGTACATGACCTTCGGCGCCGACCCGCGTCTGCTGCCAGACAGCAAGGCGGTAGTGGATCAGTTCCGCAAGAACGGCACCGAGCCTGAAGGCTACACCCTGTATGCCTACGCCTCGGTACAGGCCCTGGCTGCTGCATTCAATGGCGCCAAGTCGAACAAGGGCGAAGACGCCGCCAAGTGGCTCAAGGCCAACCCGGTGCAGACCGTCATGGGCGAGAAGACCTGGGACGCCAAGGGTGACCTGAAGATCTCCGACTACGTGGTCTACCAGTGGGATAAAGACGGCAAGTACCACCAGCTGGAAAAACAAAAATAACAACGGCGCAAGGCCCGGGCACAGACCCGGGCTGACGCCCAGGCGGTATCTGTCTTTATCCGTAGATCTGCACCTGTGCTGCACCACGCGGGCCGCCTGACGGCAGCCCCGCTGTGGCCAGCGCAGGGGCGATCTCACTCAGCGAGATTGCGTTATGGATGGTATTTTCCTGCAGCAACTGGTCAACGGCCTGACTCTAGGGTCGGTCTACGGCCTGATCGCCATCGGCTACACAATGGTCTATGGCATCATCGGCATGATCAACTTCGCGCACGGCGAGGTGTATATGATTTCCGCCTACCTGGCGGCAATCAGCCTGGCATTGCTGGCTTATTTCGGTGTCGAATCCTTCCCGCTGCTGATGCTCGGCACGCTGCTGTTCACCGTGGTGGTGACCGGTGTGTACGGCTTCACCATCGAGCGTATCGCGTACAAACCCCTGCGTAACTCCACCCGCCTGGCGCCGCTGATCAGCGCTATCGGCATCTCGCTGATCCTGCAGAACTATGCGCAGATCAGCCAGGGCGCTCGCCAGCAAGGCGTGCCGACCCTGCTCGAAGGCGCGCTGCGGGTCGAGGTTGGTAGCGGCTTCGTGCAACTGACCTACACCAAGATCTTCATTCTGATTGCTGCCTTTGCCGGCATGGCCCTGCTCACCTACGTGATCAAGTACACCAAACTTGGGCGGATGTGCCGCGCCACCCAGCAAGACCGCAAGATGGCCTCGATTCTGGGTATCAACACCGACCGAGTGATCTCCTACGTATTCGTCATCGGTGCGGTCATGGCCGCCCTGGCTGGCGTGTTGATCACCATGAACTACGGCACCTTCGACTTCTATGCCGGCTTCATCATCGGCATCAAGGCGTTCACCGCCGCGGTGCTCGGCGGCATCGGTTCGCTGCCTGGAGCCATGTTGGGCGGGATCATCCTGGGCATCTCCGAATCACTCTTCGCCGGCCTGATCAACTCCGACTACAAGGACGTGTTCAGTTTCTCGCTGCTGGTGTTGATCCTTATCTTCCGGCCACAAGGCCTGTTGGGCCGCCCGCTCGTGGCTAAGGTGTGAACATGTCTGCTGCCAATTCTGCTTCTTCCGGTTTTGATATCAAACGCAGCCTGATCGAGACCATCGTCGCCGGCCTGCTTGCCCTGATCGTGTTCGGCCCGGTAGTCGGCGTGGTGCTCGATGGCTATACCTTCAACGCCGAGCCCGCCCGTGTGGCCTGGCTGGTCGGCGCGGTGATGGTCGGGCGCTTCGTGCTCAGCCTGTTCTTCCAGAGCGGCACCGGCCAGCGCATGCTGCAGGGCTTCGACAGTGGTGGCTCGGGCGTGCATGTGCTGGCGCCGGACTACAAGTCGCGGCTGCGCTACATCATTCCGGCGCTGATCGTGATCGCCATCGTGTTCCCGATCTTCGCCAACAAGTACCTGCTGACGGTGGTGATTCTCGGCCTGATCTACGTGTTGCTGGGCCTTGGCCTGAACATCGTAGTCGGCCTGGCCGGCTTGCTCGACCTTGGCTACGTGGCGTTCTATGCCATCGGCGCCTACGGCCTGGCGCTTGGTTACCAGTACCTCGGCCTGGGCTTCTGGACGGTGTTGCCGCTGGCCGCCATTGCAGCGGCACTGGCCGGCTGCATATTGGGCTTTCCGGTGTTGCGCATGCACGGCGACTACCTGGCGATCGTGACCCTGGGCTTTGGCGAGATCATCCGCCTGGTGCTGAACAACTGGCTGTCCTTCACCGGCGGGCCGAACGGTATGCCGGCGCCATCACCGACCTTCTTCGGCCTGGAGTTTGGCCGCCGGGCCAAGGACGGCGGGGTGCCGTTCCATGAGTTTTTTGGGCTGGACTACAACCCCAACGTGAAATTCCTGTTCATCTACATCGTGCTGTTCCTGGTCGTGCTGGCGGTGCTGTACATCAAACATCGGCTGACCCGGATGCCGGTTGGCCGCGCCTGGGAAGCGCTGCGCGAAGACGAGATCGCCTGCCGCTCGATGGGGCTGAACCACGTGCTGGTGAAACTCTCGGCATTCACCCTGGGCGCTTCTACCGCGGGCCTGGCGGGGGTGTTCTTTGCCACTTACCAAGGCTTCGTCAACCCGTCCTCGTTCACCTTCTTCGAGTCGGCGCTGATCCTCGCCATCGTGGTGCTGGGCGGCATGGGCTCGACCGTTGGCGTGGTGATTGCGGCCTTCGTGTTGACCGTGGCGCCCGAGCTGCTGCGCAGCTTCTCGGAATACCGCGTGCTGCTGTTCGGGGTACTGATGGTGCTGATGATGATCTGGCGACCGCGTGGGCTGATCCGGATCAGCCGCACCGGGGTAGTCCCGCGTAAAGGAGTGGCGCCATGAGCGACGAAGTCATTCTCTCGGTCGAACACCTGATGATGCAGTTTGGCGGCATCAAGGCATTGAGCGACGTCAGCCTGCAGGTCAGGCGCAACCAGATCTTTGCCTTGATCGGCCCCAACGGCGCCGGCAAGACCACCGTGTTCAACTGCCTGACCGGCTTCTACAAGGCCAGCGGCGGGCGCATCCAGATCAACCTGCGCGGTAACCAGACCGACGTGATCCAGCTGCTAGGCGAGCGCTTCCAGCCCAGCGACTTCGTGTCGCCGGCGCGTTTTGCCAGCCGCGTGTACTACAAGATGTTCGGCGGCACCCACCTGGTCAACCGCGCCGGGCTGGCGCGGACCTTCCAGAACATTCGCCTGTTCAAGGAAATGTCCGTGGTGGAGAACCTGCTGGTGGCGCAGCACATGTGGGTCAACCGCAATCTACTCGCCGGCGTGCTCAACACCAAGAGCTACCGCAAAGCTGAAAGCGATGCGCTGGACCACGCTTTCTACTGGCTCGAAGTGGTCGACCTGGTCGACTGTGCCAACCGCCTGGCTGGCGAATTGTCGTACGGCCAGCAGCGCCGCCTGGAGATCGCCCGGGCCATGTGTACCCGGCCCAAGATCATCTGTCTGGACGAACCGGCCGCCGGCCTCAACCCGCAGGAAACCGAAGCACTGAGCCGGATGATCCGCGTGCTGCGCGACGAGCACGACATCACCGTCGTGCTGATCGAGCATGACATGGGCATGGTCATGAGCATCTCCGACCACATCGTCGTGCTCGATCACGGCACGGTGATCGCGCAAGGCGCGCCGCAGGAAATCCGCCACAACCCGACGGTGATCGCCGCCTACCTGGGTGCAGATGAAGAGGAACTGGTATGAGTGCACCCATTCTCGAGCTGAAGGAGCTGGACGTGTTCTACGGGCCGATCCAGGCCCTGAAAAAGGTCTCGATGCACATCAACGAGGGCGAGACGGTCAGCCTGATCGGCGCCAACGGTGCCGGCAAGTCGACGTTGCTGATGTCGATCTTTGGCCAGCCACGGGCAGCGTCCGGGCAAATCCTTTATCGCGGCACCGACATCACCCGCAAATCGCCGCACTTCATCGCTTCCAACGGCATTGCCCAATCGCCGGAAGGGCGCCGGGTGTTCCCCGACATGACCGTCGAGGAGAACCTGATGATGGGCACCATCCCCATCGGCGACAAGCACGCCAGCGAAGACATGCAGCGTATGTACGAGCTGTTTCCCCGGCTCAAGGAGCGCCGCAGCCAGCGGGCCATGACCATGTCCGGCGGCGAGCAGCAGATGCTGGCAATCGCCCGCGCGCTGATGAGCCGACCCAAACTGCTGCTGCTCGATGAGCCGTCGCTGGGCCTGGCGCCCATCGTGGTCAAGCAGATCTTTGCCACCCTGCGCGAGCTGGCCCAGAGCGGCATGACCATCTTTCTGGTGGAGCAGAACGCCAACCATGCCTTGAAGCTGTCGGACCGCGCCTATGTGATGGTCAACGGCGAGATCCGCATGACCGGCACCGGCCAGGAGCTGTTGGTCAACGAGGATGTGCGCAACGCCTATCTTGGCGGCCATTGATGGTCAGGGGCCGCCATGCGGCCCCTTCTTTCAGCAAATGTGGACAACTTGTCGCACACCGTTGATTTAGCTTCTTTGAATCCCTCGCCAAGCCCTTGTTTGCACAGGTAGAAACTTGTCCACGGATCGTGTGGAACTGCCTGTGGACAACATGGTGGCACTCTGTTGCAGCCCTTTGTAATCAAGGCTTGTAGAGGTTTGATCATATTTTGATCAATGCCCTTTGGATACCTGTAACGGCGCCCTGATTAGCCCTGCAGCCGACGGATTTCGCGCCTGATCAATCTGTGGATAACTCTGTGCAAAAGCCTTGGACAGACTGCTGCAAGTGGCAGCTAGCATGGCTTTGCTCGACTTAACCTTTATAGGGTGCACGCTGGCCCTGTAGGAGCGGCCTTGTGTCGCGAAAGGGCTGCGTAGCGGCCCCACGATTTAGGCAACGCCGCAGAACTGCTGGGGCCGCTCCGCGACCCTTTCGCGACACAAGGCCGCTCCTACAGAGACCGCGTCTAAGCAGGTTGCAAGTTGCCCCCAATCGGTGGGGAGAGCCCTGTGGATAACATGCGCATAGCCTGCACCGGGCCTTATGCGGCAAGGCTTTGCGCAATGTGTACGTTTTTTGACCAGTCGCTTAAACGGCTTGCTGGCTGGGCCGGCCACGGGCATGCTTCAAGGCCTGCCGACGACACCCCATTGCGAAGGAGAACAGCATGACGTCTACCGTATTCATCACGGGCGCCACTTCCGGTTTCGGCGAGGCCACCGCCCGCCTGTTTGCCGACGCAGGCTGGAAGCTGGTCCTGACCGGCCGCCGTAAAGAGCGCCTGGATGCGCTGTGCGCCGAGTTGTCGGCCAAGACCGACGTGCATGGCATCGTGGTCGACGTGCGCGACCGCGCGGCAATGGAGCAGGCCATCGCCAACCTGCCGCCTGCGTTCGACAAGCTGCGCGGGCTGGTCAACAACGCAGGCCTGGCACTGGGTGCAGACCCTGCGCAGAAGTGCGACCTGGACGACTGGGACACCATGGTCGACACCAACATCAAGGGCCTGATGTACACCACTCGCCTGCTCCTGCCGCGGCTGATCGCTCATGGTCGTGGCGCGTCGATCCTCAACGTGGGTTCGGTGGCGGGTAACTATCCATACCCTGGCAGCCACGTCTATGGCGGCACCAAGGCGTTTGTCGGTCAGTTCTCGCTGAGCTTGCGCTGCGACCTGCGTGGCACTGGCGTGCGGGTCAGCAACATCGAGCCAGGCCTGTGCGAAAGCGAGTTTTCGCTGGTGCGCTTCGGTGGCGATCAGTCCAAGTACGATGCAACCTACGCTGGCGCCGAAGCGATCCAGCCGCAGGACATCGCCGAGACCATCTTCTGGATTCTCAACCAGCCGGCGCACATCAACATCAATAGCCTTGAGTTGATGCCGGTGAGTCAGGATTGGGCTGGGTTCTCGATCGATCGCTCGCCCAAAGGCTGAGCGCAGCAACGGGGCCGGCCTGCGGCCCCTTGGTGCGACGCGTAACCGTCAGGCCAGCGCGTCCAGCCCTTGCAGGCAGGTCGCCAGGTGATAGGGCGTGGTCGACGGCATGTCGTGCCGGCTGACCGCGCCGGTGGCGTCCAGGCATTCGCGCCAGCCGCCTGCATGCAGGAACTTGTCCTCCAGCGAGCGTAGCTGTTGCAACAGCTGCTGCTCACTGCCCGGGCGCAATGCCAACGCGCGCAGGTATTCTGCCTTGGCCCAGATACGCTGGGTTGGGTCGAGCACCTTGCCATTGATATCCAGGCTGGCGAGTACCGCCGCATCGATCACGCCATGGCGCTCGGCGTAGTCAAAGCCACGGGCGATCGATCCATGCAGCGCGCTGCTGTTGAGCAGCGGCGATGTTTCGAGCAGGTAGAACCACTCGAACTGATGACCAGGTTCGAACCAGTTATCCACAGCGCCGCGCGGTTTTTCCAGCATCAGGCCGTGCTCGGGCTCGATGAAGTGCGTTTGCAGCGCCTCACACAGTTGCAGCAACGCTTGCTGCACGTCCTGATCGTCGCGTACTGCGAGGGTTTGCAGGAAGGCTTCGGCCAGGTGCATCTGCGGGTTTTGCAGCGGTCCGCTGCCCAGGTCGGCCCAGTCTTCGCCCAGGCTTGCTTCATACAGGCCATCGTCGCGCGCGAAGCGTTCGGCTACCACTTCCAGCGCTGCGTTCAGTGTGGCTTCGACCAGCCCCTCCTGCACCTTGCCCCAGTAATGCGCGCAGGCGAACACGATGAACGCATGGGTGTACAGGTCCTTGCGCCGGTCCAGCGGCTTGCCGGCGGCGTCTACGCTGTAGAACCAGCCGCCGTGTTCGGCATCGTGGAAGTGGCGCTGCAGCGAACGGAACAATGCTGCGGCGCGCTCGGCGGCGCCGGCTTGCTCGATACGGCTGCTGAACAGGTACAACTGACGCGCGACGGCCATCGCCCGGTAGCGCTGCACGGGCAGTGGCTGGTGCTGTTCATCGAGGGCTTCGAAAGGCAGAGCCATTTCGTCGTTCCAGCCTGGGCCTTGCCACAGTGGCACGATGCGTTCAGCGAAGTGCTGACGGAAACGCGCCAGGCGGGTGCTCAGCTCGGGCAGGGTGGGGCGGGGGTCGGACATGGCAACGCTCGTCGCAATCGGGCAGGGCGCCATGATAGCAGCTAGCGGCCAAGGGTCGTCAGCCAGGGGTGCTCAAACCCTGCCAGTGGCGTGCACCGACAAAGATGAAGCGCAGCTGCTGGGTGATCTTCTCCTGCGCGCTGAGCGGCTGGGCGGTGTGCGGGTCAGGGCTGTCGATCAGCTCGGGCAGGGTGGCGAATACGGTCTTGACCACCAGGTCGGCCATCACTTCCAAGGCTGCCGCATCAAGGTGCTTCCAGCGCGGCATCAGGCCGAGGTCAGTGGCAAGGTCGGAACTGATGTGCTGGCGCAGGCGAGCGATGGCCTGGCGCACCGGCTGCGAGCCGCCGTATTGCTCGCGGGCGAGAAACAGGAACTGAGTGCGGTGCGCGGCGACCATGTCGAGAAAGATGCGTACCGAGGCATCGGTGATGCCACCCATCTCAAATTCGTTTTGCCGCACCAGGCGGATCGCGTGGCGGAAGGTCGCGTCGACTTCTTCGACCAAGGCCAGCCCGAGCGCGTCCATGTCAGGAAAGTGCCGATAGAAACCGGTGGGCACGATGCCGGCGGTCTTGGCCACTTCACGCAGGCTGATGCTGCCAAAGCCACGGCCGCTCTCCATCAACTGGCAGGCAGCGTCCAGCAAGGCTTGACGGGTCTGGAGCTTCTGTTCGGCGCGAGGCAGCATGGGGCAGGCTTCTGTGGCTGTACGACGGGGTTATTCTGGATAAAAAAACAAAGCCCGGTCAATGGACCGGGCTTGGAGGGTAGCAGGCGCAATATCGAGGATCGACCTTTTCTGCCATGGCAATCAGCTCACACGGCTGAGTTCAAGCAGACGATCCGAGCCACCTTCGGCTACTCGGCCACTGCGCTCGATCAGACGGTCCGAGCCACCTTCGGCAACACGGCCACTGCGCTCGATCAGGCGGTCCGAGCCACCTTCAGCGACGCGGCCACTGCGTTCGATCAGGCGATCAGAGCCACCTTCGGCGACACGGCCACTGCGTTCGATCAGACGATCCGAGCCACCTTCGGCAAGGGTGTTCAAAGGCTGCACGGCGGCCGCGTCGCTGGAGCGCGACTCGGCGGTCAGGTGCTGCTCCTGACCAGGCAAGGCGAAGGCACTGGTGGCTGCGATGGACAGGGCAAGGCTAAGCAGTAATTGGCGTTTCATGATCAGGGCGCTCCTCTGGAGGGCTGGAAAGTGGGTACGAAGCCAATGCTACCCGCCGCACCGCCAGAGAAAAGTTCATAAGGATAATGGTAACAATCGACAGGATTGATACTGTTGCAGCAGCGGCTCTAGCCCAGGCATTTCGGCTCCGCGCGCATGCCACTGAGCAGCTTGGTAACCATTCAATCTCACGGCAAAGCTGATGAGGTCGTCAGAAAATTCTTGGCTAGAATGCGCCATGGATTAAACCCAGCGGCTTTTCATCAGTCCAACTTATTAAGTGTCACCGTCGTGGCGCCATGAGCCATGCAGTCAGGAGAATCACGCAATGACGCGCCCCGCCAGAATCATCACCTGGACCCTCGCCACACTGATCACCTTGCTGGCGATCCTGGTGGTGGTGATCGCCACCTTCGACTGGAACCGCGCCAAGCCGCTGCTCAACGAGAAAGTCTCAGCCGCCTTGCAGCGACCGTTCGCCATCAACGGCAACCTCGCCGTCAAATGGCGCACCGAGCCTGAAGAAGGCGGCTGGCGCGCCTGGGTGCCGTGGCCGCACTTCATTGCCGAGGACCTGACCCTGGGCAATCCGGAGTGGCTCAAACAGCCGCAGATGGTCGGCCTGGAGAAGGTCGAATTTCGTCTGTCACCGCTGCCGCTGATCTTTCAGCACATTGTCATTCCGCGCATCAACCTGACCAAACCCAATGCCAGCCTGACCCGCCTGGCCGATGGCCGCGCCAACTGGACGTTCGATTTCGGGCCAAAGGATGAAAACGCCGAACCGTCGAAATGGGTGCTGGATATCGGCGCCATCGGTTTTGATCAGGGCAATGTCAGCTACAACGACCAGATCCTCAAGGCTGACATGAAGGTGCAGATCGACCCGCTGGGCAAGCCAATCCCGTTCAGCGAGATCGTCGGCAAGGCCCGCGCCGAGAAGAGCGCCGGCGCCCAGGACTACGCCTTTGGCCTCAAGGCCAGCGGCCGCTACAAGGATCAGCCGGTGTCCGGCACTGGCAAGATCGGTGGCCTGCTGGCGCTGCAGGACGCCAGCCAGCCGTTCCCGTTGCAGGCCGACGTGCGTATTGCCGACACCCATGTGGTGGTCGCCGGCACCCTGACCGACCCGCGTAACCTGGGCGCGCTGGACCTGCGCCTGAAGCTGTCCGGCGCGAGCCTTGGCAACCTCTACCCGCTGACTGGCGTGACCCTGCCGGACACACCTGCGTACTCCACCGACGGCCATCTGCTGGCCAACCTGCACGCTGCCGAGGGTGCGCGGTTCAGCTATGAAGGTTTCAACGGCAAGATCGGCGACAGCGACATTCATGGCGATCTGGCCTTTGTCGCGAGCAAGCCGCGGCCCAAACTGAGCGGCAAGCTGGTCTCCAATCAGCTGCTGTTCAAGGACCTTGCGCCGTTGATCGGCGCTGACTCCAACGCCGAGCAAAAGGCCCGTGGCGGTGCCAGCAAGCAGCCAGGCGACAAAGTGCTGCCGGTCGAAGAGTTTCGGACCGAGCGCTGGCGTGCAATGGATGCCGACGTCAGCTTCAGCGGCAAGCGCATCGTGCACAGCTCCAAGCTGCCGTTCAACGACCTGGCCGTGCACCTGATCCTCGATGACGGCCTGTTGCGCCTGCAGCCGCTGCGCTTTGGCGTAGCCGGGGGCAATCTCGCCGCCAACATCCGCCTGGATGGCCGTAACGTGCCGATGCAGGGCCGGGCCCGGCTGACCGCGCGTGGCTTCAAGCTCAAGGAACTGTTCCCAGGCTTCGCGCCGATGCAGACCAGCTTTGGCCAGCTCAACGGCGATGCCGATATCAGCGGCCGTGGCAATTCGGTTGCGGCGCTGCTCGGCACCGCCAACGGCGACATGCGCATGCTGATCAACGATGGCGCGATCAGCCGTGAGCTGATGGAACTGGCCGGCCTCAACGTCGGTAACTATGTGGTCGGCAAATTGTTCGGCGACAAGGATGTGCAGATCAACTGCGCGGCCGCCGATGTCGGCATCAAGGACGGCCTGGCGAGCACGCGCGTGTTTGTCTTCGATACCGAGAACGCGATCATCTATGTCGATGGCACGGTCAACTTCGCCAGTGAACAGCTCGACCTGAAGGTCACCCCGGAGTCCAAGGGCCTGCGCCTGTTCTCGCTGCGCTCGCCGCTGTATGTGCGCGGCAAGTTCGTCAAACCCAGTGCTGGTGTGCAGGCGCTGCCGCTGGCCCTGCGTGGCGCCGGTATGGTTGCCCTGGGCGTTGCGATTGGCCCGGCAGCAGGGCTGCTGGCGCTGATTGCACCGGGTGACGGCGAGCAGAATCAATGCACGCCATTGCTTGAGCAAATGAAAGCCGGCAAGGCGCCGGCGGAGGTCAAGACGAAGAAGTAAGGCGGGTTCGTTATCGGCCTCTGCACCGCAGGTTGCGGGCAGAGGCCAGAGGCTAGCGAATCACAGACCCTTGAGCAGGTCGGCCATGTCGTCGGCGTGCTCTTCTTCCTGGGCCAGGATGTCTTCGAAGATGCGCCGGGTGGTCGGGTCGCTCTCGCCGATGTACTGGATGATCTCGCGGTAGCTGTCGACCGCGATGCGTTCAGCCACCAGGTCTTCCAGCACCATCTCCTTGAGCGAGTTGCCCGCTACGTACTGCGCGTGGGAGTTCTTGCTCAGGTTGTCCGGGTTGAAGTCCGGCTCGCCGCCCAGCTGGACAATACGCTCGGCCAATTTGTCGGCGTGTTCGGCTTCCTGGGTGGCGTGCTCGAGGAACTCGTCAGCTGCTGCTGCCGCCTTGATCCCGCTGGCCATGAAGTAGTGGCGCTTGTAGCGCAGTACGCAGACCAGCTCGGTTGCCAGCGACTCGTTGAGCAGCTGGATGATCTTCTCGCGGTCGGCGCTATAGCCTTCGGTCACGGCGCCGTCTTCAACGTGCTGGCGGGCGCGTTCGCGCAAGGTGTGTTTATCGGTCAGTTCAACGTTGCTCATGCTTATCTCCGAGATATCAGGGTTGTCAGGGCTTCAGGAAGACTCACGCGCCAGTTGCGGCTTTCGTGTCTTCTTCTCGTTGTTTGCAGGTCTTGAAGCCTTTGGCATCGACGTGGCCGGTGGCATCGAAGCGCACGTAGTAGGGCTGTTGATGGCCATCACGGTTGAGGATGTAGTCGTTGCAGGTGCCGCCGTTGGGCAGGTCAATGACCATCGACGGGCTGCCACCGATGGCGATTACCTTCTGCATGGTCATGCCGTTCTCGACCTGCTTGACCAGCGGCTCGTCACGGTAGGTAACGTAGTCCACCGGGTTTTCCGGACGGCTGCCGCAGGCGGCCAGGGTTGCGCTGGCCAGAAGGATTGCCAAAGTCTGTTTGTACATGGTCCCGCTCCTTGCTCAGGGTGTGTGCAGGATTGGAACCGCAGCGCGGCTCAGGAGTTCGATTGTGGCTGTCATCTACCCCGCGTTAGTGTTGGCGCACGGCCAAACCCGAGGAGAACGGCAATGAAACAGGATCTGGCGACGCGATACCCGGTGGTGCTGGTGCCGGGCATGCTCGGTTTTGTCCGGCTGCTGGTTTATCCCTACTGGTTCGGCATCGTGTCGGCGCTGCGCCGCGGCGGTGCCAAGGTCTATCCCGTGCAGGTGTCGCCGCTGCATTCCAGCGAGGTGCGTGGCGAGCAGCTGTTGGCGATCATCGAAGACATCTGCCAGCGCAGCGGCGCCGCCAAGGTCAACCTGATCGGCCACAGCCAGGGCGCACTCAGCGCGCGCTATGCCGCTGCCAAGCGGCCAGACCGGGTTGCCTCGGTGACGTCGGTGGCCGGGCCCAATCACGGCTCGGAGCTGGCCGACCACCTCGAACGCACGGCGCCCGGGCACTCGCTTAAAGGGCGTGTGCTGCGCGTCGTGTTGCACGGCCTGGCGCGGTTGATGGGCTGGCTGGAAACGGGCTGGCGCCGTGAGCGGCTGCCGATCGACGTGCACGCGTCGCATCAGTCGCTGACCTGCGCGGGTGTGGCGCTGTTCAACCAGGCTTATCCACAGGGCCTGCCGCAGGAATGGGGCGGCGAGGGCGCCTATGAGGTCAATGGCGTGCGCTACTACTCGTGGTCGGGCACGCTGCAGCCAGGCTTGACCGACCAGGGCCGCAACCGCTTTGACGGCAGCAACCGCTTCTGTCGCCTGTTCGCCCGCAGCTTCGTCCGCGAGAAAGGCCAGTGCGACGGCATGGTCGGGCGCAACAGTTCGCACCTGGGCCAGGTGCTGGGCGATGACCACCCGCTGGATCATCTGGACATCGTCAACCAGTCACTCGGTGCGGTGGGCAAGGGGGCTGAGCCGGTGCGGCTGTTTACCGAGCACGCCGCGCGCTTGAAAGCCGCGGGGCTCTGATGGCGCTGGCACGCGGAAATAGTTGGCTACACTCAGGCTTGGATCCGTGCATTGGGCGCGGAACAAGGAGACCACTCCATGAAGCGACTGCAAGCGCCATTGCTGGTATTGGGCATGTTGATCTGCGCGCAGGGCTTTGCCGCCACCGCCCAGCAGGAAAAGATGAAGAGCTGCAACGCCGACGCCACTGCGCAGACCCTCAAGGGTGATGAGCGCAAGGCATTCATGAGCAAGTGCCTGAAGGTCACCCAGCAGGAGAAAATGACCCGCTGCAACGCCACCGCCACCGAGAAGACCCTCAAGGGTGACGAGCGCAAAGCATTCATGAGTACCTGCCTGAAGAAGAAATGAGCTGTATCTATGTTTGCGCGCCGAAGGCTGGCAGACTGCGATTCTTTTCCGCTGTCTGCCCCTGAGGCTGTATGACTTTCACCCCTCGCCAGGTCACCCTGGCCAGCTGGATCATCGTCTTTGCCGGCCTGTTGCTGGCCCTGCCGCTGAAGTTGTTGCCAAGCCTGCTCGCCGGCCTGCTGGTGTTCGAACTGGTCAATATGCTTACCCCGCGGCTACAGCCGATCATTGCCGGGCAGCGCGCGCGCTGGCTGGCGGTGGCGTTGCTGGGCACGCTGGTGGTGATCAGCCTGACGTTGCTGATTGCGGGCGCGTTCAGCTTCTTGCTGCATGAAGCGGAGAACCCTGGCGCCTCGCTGGACAAGTTCATGCTGCTGGTGGAGCAGGCGCGTAGCCAGTTGCCACCGTTCATCGAAGGCTACCTGCCGGCCAGTGCGGCCGAGTTCAAGGTGGCGATTGGCGAATGGCTGAGGAGCCACCTCGGTGAATTGCAGCTGGTTGGCAAGGGCATGGCGCACATGTTCGTCACCCTGCTGATCGGGATGATCCTCGGTGCCATCGTTGCCTTGCAGCGCATCCCCGATATCTCCCGGCGCAAGCCACTGGCAGCGGCGATGTTCGAACGGCTGGCGCTGCTGGTGCAGGCGTTTCGTAATATCGTCTTCGCCCAGATCAAGATCTCGCTGCTCAACACCTTCTTCACCGGGATCTTCCTCGCAGTGGTGCTGCCGCTGTTCGGCGTACACCTACCGCTGACCAAGACCCTGATCGTGCTGACCTTCCTGCTCGGCCTGCTGCCGGTGATCGGCAACCTGATGTCGAACACGCTGATCACCATCGTCGGCTTGTCGCTGTCGATCTGGGTGGCGTTGGCGGCGCTGGGCTATCTGATCGTTATCCACAAGGTCGAGTACTTCCTCAACGCGCGGATCGTCGGCGGCCAGATCAGGGCCAAGTCGTGGGAGTTGCTGCTGGCGATGCTGGTGTTCGAGGCCGCGTTCGGCTTGCCGGGAGTGGTGGCCGGGCCGATCTATTATGCGTATCTGAAAAGTGAGCTGCGCCGCGCCGAGCTGGTGTGAGGGGCAGGCCTGACAGCACGCGCTAACGCGCTGCCAGGCTTGCGCTGAGGCTCACAGCGCGCCGTAACGCTTGCGCGCTTCGATCGCCAGGCCGCTGCCGATGCTGCCGAAGATATTGCCTTCGACGTGGCGAGCATTGGGCAGCATCGCCGCAACGCTGTTGCGCAGCGCCGGGATGCCGCTGGAGCCGCCGGTGAAGAACACCGTGTCGACCTGGCCCTCAGTGACGCCAGCCTTGTTCAGCAATTCGCTGACGCTGCCGCGGACCCGTTGCAGCAGGCTGCCAATGGCGTCTTCGAACAACGCGCGGGTCAGCTCGACGGTCAGTTCCGGTTCGACCCGGCGCATGTCGATCTGGCGGCTGGGCTGGTCGGTCAGCTCGATCTTGCTGGCCTCGATCTCCATCGCCAGCCAGTGCCCGGCACGCTGCTCGATCAGCTTGAACAGACGATCGATGCCCAGCGCGTCTTCGATGTCATAGCGCATGTTGCCCAGCGCCAGCTGTGATTTCTGCGAATACACGGCGTTGATGGTGTGCCAGGTGGCCAGGTTCAAGTGGTAGCTGGTCGGCATCAGCGCACCGCTCTTCATCTTGCTGCCGTAGCCGAACAGCGGCATCACGCCTTGCAGGCTCAACTGCTTGTCGAAGTCGGTACCGCCAATGTGCACACCGCCGGTGGCGAGAATGTCACTCTGGCGCTCGGCCAGATGGTGGCGATCGGGCGACAGGCGAATCAGGGTGAAGTCGGAGGTACCACCGCCGATATCGACGATCAGTACCAGCTCTTCGCGGCTGATGCCGGACTCGTAATCGAAGGCCGCAGCAATTGGCTCGTACTGGAACGACACGTCCTTGAAGCCGATCTTGCGCGCTACGTCGGCAAGGGTGTCTTCGGCTTCCTGGTCGGCCGCCGGGTCATCGTCGACGAAGAATACCGGGCGGCCCAGCACGACTTGCTCGAAGCTGCGGTCGGCGTCGGCTTCGGCGCGTTTTTTCAGCTCGCCGATGAACATCCCGAGCAGGTCCTTGAACGGCAGGGCAGTGCCGAGCACGCTGGTGTCATGCTTGATCAGCTTGGAACCGAGCAGGCTTTTGAGCGAGCGCATCAGGCGCCCTTCGTAGCCTTCGAGGTATTCGTGCAGGGCCAGGCGGCCGTACACCGGGCGACGCTCCTCGATATTGAAGAACACCACCGAGGGCAAGGTGATCTTGCCTTGCTCGAGGGCGATCAGCGACTCGGCACCCGGGCGGTGCCAGCCGACCGTGGAGTTGGAGGTGCCAAAATCGATGCCCAGGGCACGGGCCGGGGATACGTCGGACATGGACAATTTACTTCCGGAGGCAAAACGGCCGCGCAGTTTATGCCCTTTGCCAGCAGAATCAAGACCAGTCGTCTGCTCCACGGCAACCCCAAACCGCCCTTGAAAGGCTATGCTTGGTCCCTATCTTCAGATGCAACACGCAAATTCACACTGGTGATCCATAGATGGACTTCAAAGACTATTACAAGATACTCGGCGTAGAGCCCACCGCGGACGATAAGGCGATCAAGGCCGCGTACCGCAAGCTGGCCCGCAAGTATCACCCCGATGTCAGCAAGGAGCGCGATGCCGAGGACAAGTTCAAAGAGGCCAACGAGGCCTACGAAGTGCTTGGTGACGCGCAGAAACGCGCTGAATTCGACGAGATCCGCAAGTATGGCGGCCAGCACGGCCGGCCGTTCCAGGCCCCGCCCGGCTGGCAGGGTCGCGGCGCTGGCGCGGACAATGGTTTCGAAGGCGGCGACTTCTCCGACTTCTTCAGCTCGATCTTTGGCGCACGTGGCGGCAGCCCGTTCGGACGCGGACAGCAGCAACAGCAACGCAGTGCGGGCAGACGAGGGCAGGACGTGGAACTGGAGCTGGCGGTTTTCCTTGAGGAGACCCTGAACAAAGAGTCCAAGCAGATCAGCTTCCAGATCCCGCAGACCAACGCCGCCGGGCAGCGCACCGGGTTCACCACCAAGACCCTCAACGTCAAGATCCCGGCCGGGGTCACCGACGGCGAGCGCATCCGCCTCAAGGGCCAGGGTGCGCCAGGGGTTGGCGGTGGTGCCAATGGCGACCTGTTCCTGACCATTCGCATGGCGCCGCATCCGCTGTTCGATGTCGAAGGCCATGACCTGATCATCACCGTGCCGCTGGCGCCGTGGGAAGCCGCGCTGGGCACCAAGGTCGCGGTACCGACCCTGACCGGCAAGATCAACCTGACCATCCGCCCCGACAGCCAGAGCGGCCAGCGCCTGCGCGTCAAAGGCATGGGCTTGAGCAACAAGCAGGGCGAGCGCGGTGATCTGTACGCGCAATTGAAGGTGGTCATGCCGACCCAGTCGGACGACGCCACCCGTGAACTGTGGGCCAAGCTTGCCGAGAAGGCCGCGTTCAACCCGAGGACTCAATGGAGTAGTTGATCATGAGCAGCACCCTGATCGTTCAACTGGACATGCGCACCCTCTGCCAGGAAGCCAATATCACGGCTGACTGGGTGATCGAAATCGTCGAGCACGGCATTGTTCAACCATCGGGGCGAACGCCGGAAGACTGGCTGTTCGACGACCGCGCGCCGGTAACGCTCAAGCGCGCGGTCAAGCTGCATCAGGAGCTGGAACTGGAGTGGGAAGGCGTGGCGCTGGCGCTGGAGTTGCTGGAAGAAGTGCAGCACCTGCGCAGCGAGAACAGCATGCTGCGCCAGCGTTTGGGGCGGTTTACCCAGATGTGACTCGCCACAGGGCCATCGACCGGCGCGTGGCCTGTAGGAGCGGCCTTGTGTCGCGAAAGGCCCGCAAAGCGGGCCCGGCGATGTCAGCGGCGGAGCTGAAATTTTTGGGGCCGCTGCGCGACCCTTTCGCGACACAAGGCCGCTCCTACAGGTGCGCGGGGTCCAGTAGCAATTGCATGAAGGTCAGGTCCAGCCAGCGACCAAACTTGATGCCGACCTGCGGCATCTGCCCGGTCACAATGAACCCCAGCCGCTCATGCAACCGCACCGACGCTGCATTGCCGCTCTCGATCGCAGCCACCATCACATGCTTGCCGCAGCCACGCGCACGCTCGATCAGTGCCGCCATCAGCAACGGCCCCAGGCCCTTGCCGCGTTGATCATCGCGCACATACACCGAATGCTCGACGGTGTGCCGAAAACCCTCGAACGGGCGCCAGTCGCCAAACGATGCATAGCCCAGCACGCCGCTGTCATCGGCTACCACCAGAATCGGATAGCCCTGCTCAGCCCGCGCCGCAAACCAGGCCTGGCGGTTGGCCAGGTCCACCGGGGTCTCGTTCCAGATCGCCGTGGTATTGCGCACGGCATCGTTGTAGATGGCGAGAATGCCCGGCACATCGGCAGCCTGGGCATCGCGAATCGGGTAGCTCATGACAACGTCTCGCAGAAGGATTGCCTGCAGATTAAATGGTTACCAACCCGCGCACACCTTCGGCCTGCATGTTTTCGCCACGGCCTTGCTGGATGATCTCGCCGCGGGCCATCACCAGGTACTGATCGGCCAGCTCCTCGGCAAAATCATAGAACTGCTCGACCAGCAAAATGGCCATGTCGCCGCGGTCGGCCAGCTTGCGGATCACCGCGCCGATTTCCTTGATCACCGACGGCTGGATGCCTTCGGTAGGCTCGTCGAGGATCAACAAGCGTGGCCGGCTGGCCAGGGCACGACCGATGGCCAGCTGCTGTTGCTGGCCGCCGGACAAGTCACCGCCACGGCGCTGCTTCATCTGCTCAAGTACCGGGAACAGCTCATAGATGAACGCCGGCACTTCCCGCGCCTCGCGGGCCGGGAAACGTGACAGGCCCATCAGCAGGTTTTCTTCAACGGTCAGCCGGGCAAAGATCTCCCGCCCCTGTGGCACATAAGCGATGCCGGCATGCACCCGCTGCTGCGGCTTGAGCGTGGTGATCGGCTGGTCTTCCCAGTGCACGCTGCCTTCCCGCGCCGGCACCAGCCCCATCAAACAGCGCAGCAAGGTAGTCTTGCCGACCCCATTGCGCCCGAGCAGACAGGTCACTTCACCGATCTTGGCCTCGAATGACAGGCCACGCAGGATATGGCTGCCGCCGTAGTACTGATGCAGGGTATCGATTTTCAGCATGTGCAAATCCTTGAGCGCAACGGTTGGCGCGGTCTGTTGGCAAACAACGATCAGCGGCCCAGGTAAACCTCGATCACCCGCTCATCCGCCTGCACCTGCTCCAGCGAGCCTTCGGCCAGCACGCTGCCTTGGTGCAGCACGGTGACGTGGTCGGCGATGCTGCCGACAAAGCCCATGTCGTGCTCCACCACCATCAGCGAATGGCTGCGCGCGAGGCCCTTGAACAGCTCGGCGGTGAACTCGGTTTCGGCATCGGTCATGCCTGCCACCGGCTCATCGAGCAGCAACAGTTGCGGCTCCTGGACCAACAGCATGCCGATTTCCAGAAACTGTTTTTGCCCGTGCGACAGCAGCCCGGCCTGGCGATGGGCCAAGG
Organism: Pseudomonas sp. BIGb0278; assembly: GCF_024809895.1. Lineage (NCBI taxonomy): Bacteria > Pseudomonadati > Pseudomonadota > Gammaproteobacteria > Pseudomonadales > Pseudomonadaceae > Pseudomonas > Pseudomonas sp. BIGb0278. The sequence continues at coordinate 94,143 of NZ_JANUEL010000002.1, read as the reverse complement.
GCAGCAGGCGCAACTGGGTCAACACTGAGTCGATGCGCTCGCGCTGCTCGGATGACAGCCGCGAGGCCAGGCTAGCCCATACCGACTTGTCGGTCTTGAGCGCCAGTTCGAGGTTTTCACAGACGGTCAGCGCCTCGAACACCGTCGGCTTCTGGAACTTGCGACCTATGCCGGCCTGGGCGATCTGGTATTCGCTCATGCGGGTCAGGTCGAGGGTGTCGCCGAAAAACGCCGTGCCGGTGTCCGGGCGGGTCTTGCCGGTGATCACGTCCATCATGGTGGTCTTGCCGGCACCATTGGGGCCGATGATGCAGCGCAGCTCGCCAACCCCGATGTACAGGTTCAGCGCATTGAGCGCCTTGAAACCATCGAAGCTGACGCTGATGTCTTCCAGGCTCAGCACCGTGCCGTGGCGCACATCCAGGCCTATGCCGCGGCGCTGGCCGAGTCCGATCGCATCGCGCCCGGCGCCGATCTGGTCGAATACCGGTTCGAGCATGAATTCCGGGTGTACCGGTGGGATGCCTCTCATGGCTGGTTCCTTTTCTTCAACAGGCCGACCACGCCTTTGGGCAGGTACAGGGTGACGATGATGAACAGCGCGCCGAGGAAGAACAGCCAGAACTCCGGGAAGGCCACGGTGAACCAGCTCTTCATGCCATTGACCAGGCCCGCTCCGAGCAGTGGCCCGATCAACGTGCCGCGTCCGCCCAGTGCTACCCATACGGCAGCCTCGATGGAGTTGGTCGGCGACATTTCACTGGGGTTGATGATGCCCACCTGTGGTACGTACAACGCCCCGGCCAGGCCGCACAGCACGGCGCTGAGCACCCACACCAGCAGCTTGAAACCGCGCGGGTCATAGCCGCAGAACATCAGCCGGTTCTCCGCATCACGCAGTGCCGTCAGCAGGCGGCCGAACTTGCTCTGGGTCAGCCGCCAGCACAGGTACAGGCTGGCCAGCAGCAGGCCGACGGTAAGCAGGAACAACACTGCGCGGGTGCCTTGCGCGGCCACATCGAAGCCGGCAATGGTGCGGAAGTTGGTGAAGCCGTTGTTGCCGCCAAAGCCGGTTTCGTTACGGAAGAACAGCAGCATGCCGGCGAAGGTCAGCGCCTGGGTCATGATCGAGAAGTACACGCCCTTGATCCGTGAGCGGAAGGCGAACCAACCAAACACCAGCGCGAGCAGGCCCGGCGCCAGCACTACCAGGCACAGCGCCCAGGCGAGATGCTGGGTGCCGGCCCAGAACCATGGCAGCTCGGTCCACGACAGAAAGGTCATGAACGCCGGCAGGCCGTCACCCGCCGCCTGGCGCATCAGGTACATGCCCATGGCGTAGCCGCCGAGGGCGAAGAACAATCCATGCCCCAGCGAAAGCATGCCGGCGTAGCCCCACACCAGGTCCAGCGCCAGCGCGACAATGGCGTAACAAAGGATCTTGCCGACCAGCGTCAGGGTGTAGGCCGAGACCTGCAACGAGTGCTCTGCGGGTAGCAGCGACAACAGCGGCAAGGCCAGTAGCAGCAGGACAACAACGATGCCGATGGCCAGCGACAGGCGCGGCCCGGCCTTTTGTGCGGCGGTGACAAGCAGTGGCTGGTTCATCAGTCGATTACCCGTCCCTTGAGAGCGAACAAGCCTTGCGGGCGCTTCTGAATGAACAGGATGATCAGCGCAAGGATAAGGATCTTGCCCAGCACCGCACCGATCTGCGGCTCGAGCAGTTTGTTGGCGATGCCCAGGCCGAACGCGGCCCACAGCGTGCCGGCAAGCTGGCCGACGCCACCGAGAACCACCACCAGGAACGAGTCGATGATGTAGCTCTGGCCAAGGTCTGGGCCGACGTTGCCGACCTGGCTCAGGGCCACCCCGCCAAGGCCGGCGATGCCCGAGCCAAGGCCGAAGGCGAGCATGTCGACGCGGCCGGTGGAGACCCCGCAGCAGGCAGCCATGTTGCGGTTCTGGGTGACCGCGCGCACGTTCAGCCCCAGCCGGGTGCGGTTGAGCAGCAGCCAGGTGAGCAGCACCACCGCCAGGGCAAAGCCGATGATCACCATGCGGTTGTAGGGCAGTACCAGATTCGGCAGCACTTGAATCCCGCCGGACAGCCACGCCGGGTTGGCTACCTCGACGTTCTGCGCGCCAAACAGCAGGCGGATCGCCTGGATCAGGATCAGGCTGATGCCCCAGGTCGCCAGCAGGGTTTCCAGTGGGCGACCGTACAGATGACGGATCACTGTGCGCTCCAGCGCCATACCGACCCCGGCACTGACGGCGAACGCCACCGGCAGGGCGATCAGCGGGTAGAACTCGATGGCGCCTGGCGCGTAGCGCTGCAGCAGTACCTGGACCATGTAGGTGCTGTAGGCGCCGAGCATGAGCATCTCGCCGTGGGCCATGTTGATCACCCCAAGCAAGCCGAAGGTGATCGCCAGGCCCAGTGCTGCCAGCAGCAGGATCGAGCCCAGCGACAGGCCGCTGAAGGCCTGCCCGAGCAGTTCACCGATCAGCAGCTTGCGCTTGACCTGGGCCAGGCTGGTTTCGGCGGCGGTGCGCACGGCGGCGTCGGTCTCGACACCGGGCTGCAACAGCGCTTCAAGACGGGTGCGGGCCAAAGGGTCGCCGGTTTCGCCGAGCAGACGCACTGCGGCCAGGCGTACCGAGGGCTCGCTGGCGACCAGTTGCAGGTTGGCCAGGGCCAGGCCCAGAGCGGCATGCACCGCTGGGTCTGACTCATTGGCGAAGCGCCGGTCTAGAAACGCCACCTGTGCCGGCTGGGCGCTGCGTTGCAGTTCGCCAGCCGCGGCCAGCCGCACGCGGGCGTCATCGCTGAGCAACTGATGGCTGGCCAGGGCATTGTCGATCAGGCCGCGCAGACGGTTGTTCAGGCGCAGCTTGCGCGTGTCGCCGTCGGCGATCCGGCCTTGTTTCAGCGCGGTCAGCAGCGCCAGCCGCGCAGGCTCTGGCTGGGCTGCCCAGTCCTGCAGCAGGCGGGCCTGGTCTGCGGGCTTGGCAGCGTAGAAGAGGTCGCCCTCGCTGGCCTGGGTTGCCAGCGGCAGCAGCAGGAGCAGGGCGAGCAGGAATCTGAGCATTGGTTGATCCTGTTGTGTCAGGGGGAGGCGAGGGCTGCGCGCTCGATCGCGACACAAGGCCGCTCCTACAGGAAAGGGCCGCAGAGCGGCCCCCGTCACTTAGTTACCCTTCACCGCATAATCCGGACGCTTGTCGTTGCCAGGAATGAACGGGCTCCACGGTTGCGCACGCAGGGGCTGCTCGGTCTCCCAGACCACACTGAACTGACCGTCATCCTGGATCTCGCCGATCATTACCGGCTTGTGCAAGTGGTGGTTGGTCTTGTCCATGGTCAGGGTGTAGCCCGACGGCGCGGCAAAGGTCTGTCCGGCCAGCGCTTCGCGGACCTTGTCGACATCGGTGGACTTGGCCTTCTCGACCGCCTGCGCCCACATATTGATACCGACATAGGTGGCTTCCATCGGGTCGTTGGTCACCGCCTTGTCGGCGCCCGGCAGATTTTTTGCCTTGGCGTAGGCCTTCCAGTCCGCGACGAACTTCTGGTTGACCGGGTTATCCACCGACTCGAAGTAGTTCCACGCCGCCAGGTGGCCGACCAGCGGCTTGGTGTCGATACCGCGCAGCTCCTCTTCGCCCACCGAGAACGCCACTACCGGTACGTCGGTGGCCTTCAGGCCCTGGTTGGCCAGTTCTTTGTAGAACGGCACGTTGGAGTCGCCGTTGACGGTGGAGATCACCGCGGTCTTGCCGCCGGCAGAGAACTTCTTGATGTTGGCGACAATGGTCTGATAATCAGCGTGGCCGAACGGCGTGTACACCTCTTCTATGTCCTTGTCGGCCACACCTTTGCTGTGCAGGAAGGCCCGCAGAATCTTGTTGGTGGTGCGCGGGTAGACATAGTCGGTGCCGAGCAGGAAGAAGCGCTTGGCGCTGCCGCCGTCTTCGCTCATCACGTATTCCACCGCCGGGATCGCTTGCTGGTTAGGCGCCGCGCCGGTGTAGAAGACGTTTGGCGACATCTCTTCACCTTCGTACTGCACCGGGTAGAACAGCAGCCCATTGAGCTCCTCGAACACCGGCAGCACCGACTTGCGCGACACCGACGTCCAGCAGCCGAACACCACCGCGACCTTGTCCTGGGTCAGCAACTGGCGGCTTTTCTCTGCGAACAGCGGCCAGTTGGAAGCCGGGTCGACCACCACCGCTTCGAGCATTTTGCCATTGACCCCGCCCTTGGCGTTGATCTGGTCGATGGTCATCAACGCCATGTCCTTGAGCGAGGTCTCGGAAATGGCCATGGTCCCCGACAGCGAATGCAGGATGCCGACCTTGATGGTCTCGGCGGCCTGGATACTCCAGCTCAGGCCCATCGCCGCAATCGATGCGCTAAGGGTAAAGGCCTTGATCAGACTGCGACGCTTCATGTGCTCTCTCCGCTGAGTTTTTTATGCTGTTGGCGACTCTGCAGGAGACATTGCAAGCGCTGTGCCCGCTTTTCGGACACGGCCAAAGCCCCGGTTTCCGGGGCTTTGCGGGGGAAGGGTAGGGTTGCTGGGTCCAGCTTGGTGCTGGCGCCCGAGGCGTGCACGGTATTGGGGCCGCTAGGCGGCCCCAAGCAGTCAGCGGTCCATTGCGGCCCGCGGCTGGCGCTTGCTGCGCACGAACTGGTAGGTCACTGCCAGCAGCAGGAACCAGATCGGCGTCACTACCAGCGCCGAGCGGGTGTCGGCCTCAAGGCTGAGCAGCACCAGAATCGCGGCGAAGAACACCAGGCACACGTAGCACATGAAGCGCCCGCCGGGCATCTTGTAGATCGAGCTTTGATGCAGCGCCGGGCGCTGGCTGCGGTACTTCAGGTACGACAGCAGGATCAGCGTCCAGACGAACATGAACAGCACCGCCGACACCGTGGTCACCAGGGTGAAGGCTTCGATCACGTTCGGCACCAGGTAGATCAACACCGCGCCCAGCAGCAGGCAGGCGCAGGAGAAGAACAGACCGTTGGCCGGGACCGCGCGGCGCGAGAGCTTCTCGAAGGCCTTCGGTGCATCGCCTTCCTGGGCCAGGCCGAACAGCATGCGGCTGGTGGAGAACACGCCGCTGTTGGCCGACGAGGCGGCCGAGGTCAGCACCACGAAGTTGATGATGCTGGCCGCAGCAGGCAGGCCGGCGAGGACGAACAGCTCGACGAACGGGCTCTTGCCCGGCACCACGTCCCGCCACGGCGTCACTGCCATGATCGCGATCAGGGCCAGCACGTAGAAGACGATGATGCGGATCGGGATCGAGTTGATCGCCCGCGGCAGGGTGCGCTCCGGGTCTTTCGCTTCGGCGGCGGTGGTGCCGACCAGCTCGATACCGACAAAGGCGAACACGGCGATCTGGAAACCGGCGAAGAAGCCCATCAGGCCATGGGGGAACATGCCGTCATCGTTCCACAGGTTGGCCAGCTGCGCAGTGCTGCCAGTGGGCGACTGGAAGCCGGTGATGACCATATACAGGCCGGTGGCGACCAGGCCGAGGATGGCGACGATCTTGATCAGGGCGAACCAGAATTCCATCTCGCCGAACATCTTCACCGTCACCAGGTTCAGTGACAGCAGCAGCGCCACGCAGCTCAGCGCCGGGATCCACTGCGGCAGGTCAGGGAACCAGAACTGGGTGTAGGCGGCGATCGCGACCACGTCGGCGATACCGGTGACGACCCAGCAGAACCAGTAGGTCCAGCCGGTGAAGTAACCGGCCCAGGGCCCGAGCAGGTCGGCCGAGAAGTCGATGAAGGACTTGTAGTTGAGGTTCGACAGCAGCAGCTCGCCCATCGCCCGCATGACGAAGAACAGCATGAAGCCGATGATCATGTAGACGAAGATGATCGACGGGCCAGCAAGGCTGATGGTCTTGCCCGAACCCATGAACAGGCCGGTGCCGATGGCGCCACCGATGGCGATAAGCTGAATGTGGCGGTTGCTCAGGTTGCGTTGCAGATGCTGATCATCTGGCTCGGGGGTGGAGGTCACGGTCATTGGCTGCATTCCATTATTGGTTCAGTCTTTTTTTGCTAGCCGAGTAGGCTAACACGCCCGTTCCAGATCGGGGCGTGACAGATCGACACGAGTTTTGCGTGGCAGCCTGGGGCCGCAAAACGGCCCCGGCTCTCTCAAGCCCGAACCACCATCCGCCGCCTCACCACGCAACGATCAACCACCCACATCACCAGCATCGACACCCCCACCAACGGAAACGCGACGCCCAAGACCAGCATCACCACTGTCGCCGTCTTCCAGCGCGGCAAATCATGGCGCAGCGGCGGCACCCCCAGGCCACCCTCGGGCCGGCGCTTCCACCACATCACCAGACCGCTCACCGAACCGAGCAGAATCATCAGGCACACCAGCAAGATCACGATCTGGTTGAACGCGCCAAACATCTTGCCCTCATGCAGCATCACGCCCAGCTCAGTCGCGCGGGCGACCGGGCTGTAGTCCTGCCAGCGCACATCGGCCAGCACCTGGCCGGTGTACTGGTCGACATGCAGGGTGGCGTCGTTGCGGGGATCATCAGCAAACACCGCAATGGTAAACACGCCGTCGGCGGTGGTCGGCAGAGTGATGCTGTAGCCGGGCTCGACCTGGCGGCTGCTGGCAATGTCCTCGACCTGCTGCAAGCTGACCTGCGGCGCTGCTGGCTTGCTCGACATCATGTGGTGCCCGGCATGTTCGGCATGGGCGCCCGACTGCGGCATCGGCGTGTTCTCCATCGCCCAGGGCACGGTCTGCCGATGCGCCTGGTTGAGCACCCGCGCCTGCTGGTCCGACTTGGGCACGTCATTCCACATCGCCGCCGGGAAGCGGTTCCACAGATCGGCATACTGCTTGCCCCACATGCCAGTCCAGGTCATGCCGCTGAGCAGCATCAGCAGCAACAGCGCCGATCCCCAGAAACCGCTGACCGCATGCAGGTCGCGCCACAGCAGCCTGCCGCGCGAGGCAAAGCGCGGCCAGAGCACGCCGGCACTGCTGCGCCCGCGCGGCCACCACAGGTACAGCCCCGACACCACCAGCACAATGCCCCAGCCAGCGGCCAGTTCCACCAGCCGGTCGCCGACGGTGCCGACCATCAGCTCGCCATGCAGGGCACGGGCGATGGCCTGCAGGTTCTGCTGGGCGTCCTGCTCGCCGAGCACCTTGGCGTTGTACGGATCGACGAACACGTTCAGCTCACGACCGCCGTCATGCACCACGAATTGCGCGCTGCGCTCGCTGTTCAGCGGCGGCAGGTACTGGCCGACGTGGCCCTGTGGATAAGCCTGCTGAACCTGCGCCAGCAGCGCGTCGGCGTTTTGGCGATGGTGGCCGCCTTCGACCACCATCAGCTCGCGGTACATCAGCGGGTCGAGCTGTGGCTTGAACAGATAGATGATCCCGGTGAGCGCCAGCAGAATCATGAATGGCGCAACGAACAGCCCGGCATAGAAGTGCCAGCGCCAGGCCAGGTTATAGAAGGAAATACGCGGTCCGCTCATGGAACCTCCCATCAGAGGGGCGCGGTCATGGCCGCGCCCGTTGTAATTGTCAGAAGCTGAGATCGACTTTGGTCCAGAAGGTCCGGCCAGGTTCAGGCACCGGCTGCGGATCGTTCGCCGGGTAACCAAAACCGGCGTTGCCGGCCAGGTTCAGGTGCTCGGCGTAAGCCTTGTCGAACAGGTTGTCGACGCCTGCGCTGAGCTTGAGATTGCGCGTGACCTTGTAGGCGCCGTTGAGCGAGAACACGCCAAAGCCTGCGCTTTTTTGATAGTCCTTGCCGACCACATTGCCCTGATTTTCAGCGACGCGGTTCTGCGCCGAGACCAACCGCCACAACGCCCCGGTGCTCCAGTTGTCCTGGCTGTAGGTCAGGCCCAGGCGGCTTTCCAGTGGCGGCATCTGCGGCAGTGCCTTGCCGTCGCTGCTGTTTTTGCCCCAAGCGTAAGCCAGGGTCGCATCGGCCTTCCAGTTTTCCGACAGCTTGTACGCCGCGCCCAGCTCGCCGCCCATGATCCGCGCATCGATGTTCTGCGCCTGGGTGGTGCTCATGCCCATCATGCCGGTCTGGTAGTCGAACAAAATGTAGTCGCGGATCTGCCCGACATAGCCCGAGGCCCAGGCTTGCAGGCGCTCGTCACGGTACTGGAGGCCGAAGTCGAGCTGGGTGGTTTTCTCCGGTTTGATCGCGTCGAAGGCGTTGCGTGCACCTGCCGGGCCGTCGGCCGAGAACAGCTCCCAGTAATCCGGGAAGCGTTGCGCATGGCCAAGGCCGATGTAGGTGGTGGCCGACAGCGCGCTGAGGTCATGCTCATAGCGGACAAAGCCGCTGGGCAGGGTATCGGCGCGAGTGTTGCCGGCGGTGGCCTGGTCGCTGCGCAGATCGCGCGCCGAAGCGCGGTCAAGGCGGGCACCGCTGATCAATCGGTCTTCGCCGCTCGCGTACCAGGTCAGCTCGGCGAACGCGCCGTAGTTGTGGAACTCGGCATCCTTGCTCCACGGCTGGCCACGGTGCGCGTCGACGCCCATGCCGCTGCGCTGGCGGTGCTCGCTGCTTTGCGCATCGATACCGTTGATCAACTGCACATCGGCCCAACGCCAGGTGGCCTTGATCCGCGCGCCGAGGGTGCGCCGGTCGACGTTGGCGACCATCGGCATGCCCATCATGCCGCTGCCGGACGGGGTGCGCAGGCTGTAGTTGTCCATCACGTGGTCGGCGTAGTTGTAGTAGACCTGCGCCTCGATCTTGTCGAGCACCTCGCCGAGGTTGGATTTTTCGAAGCGCAGGCCCAGGCTTTCGCGCTTGAACTGCGAGCCGTCCATGCCGCGCCCGGCGTAACGAGCTTCGCCGTCACCTTTGCCGGCGGTGAGCTCGAGCAGGGTGTCGGCATCCGGCGTCCAGCCAAGGCTGACGTCGCCGTTCCACTTGTCCCAGCGCGACGGCACGCTGTCGCCGTTGCCGTCGCGGTAGTCATCCGAGCGTGACTGGTTGCCGACGAAGCGCGCATACGCCTGGCTGTTGCCGGCGGCGACGTCGAGCAGCTTGTCGAAGCGGCCATTGGAGCCGGCCAGCAGGCTGGCGTTGACTCGGCTGCCAAGCTCGCCGAACTGCTCCGGCTCGCGTTCGAAGAGGATCGTCCCGGCCGAGCCGCCGGGGCCCCAGATCACACTTTGCGGGCCTTTGATCACGGTAAGGCGGTCGTAGGTTTCCGGCGAGATGTACGAGGTTGGCGCGTCCATCCGGTTGGGGCAGGCGCCGAGCATCTGGCCGCCATTGGTGAGGATGTTCAGACGCGAGCCGAACATGCCGCGCAACACCGGATCGCCGTTGGTGCCGCCAGCGCGGATCGCCGAGAAGCCGGGGATGGTCTTCAGGTAGTCGGCACCATCACTGGCCGGCACTGGTTGGCGCGGGTCCTTGGGGTTGGTGACGATGGTCAGCGGCGAGCTGGGGGCGACGGCGGTGATTACCGTCGGGCTCAGCTCGGCGGCGTCGTGGTCGTGGCCAACATGGCCGCTGTCGGCGGCGATAGCCAAGGGGCTCAGCAGCGAGCCGCAGAGCACGGCGATAGTGCCGCGCAGGGAAAGGGTGAAAACGGGGATGCAGCCGGACATAGTGATTCCAGTCGATCAGTCGAATATGAGCGCACAGCCTCCTGGCTGCGTGCGGTCAATGGATGTTCAGACGTAGATCGACTGGGCAGGTGGCGCCCGGCTGCGGGCGCCGGGGAAAATCGCCTGGCGCGCGTGGCCGTGGCGGGTGGCGCTTGGCGGGGGCGGGGCAGGTGGAACGCGGCTGGCGTTGAGCGGGCTGAAGCTCTGCGGCAGCGCCGGGCAGTTGAACAGCAGGGTGCAATAGCCGCACTTGGCCCACAGCGCGTGCAGCTCGGCGTCATCGCTGTGGTTGTGGTGGTGCTTGCTGTCGGCGTGGGCATGGCTGGCGGGCATGGGCATGTTCATGGCCATGTCGCTGGACATGCTCATGCTCATGCCCGTGTGGTGCTCCATCGGCATCGACTGAGAAATCAGCGGCCCGATGAAGATCATCCACATGGCAAACAGGCTCAGCCAGCCGCCACCGGCGCGCCTGCGAGCAGGGCGGGTGGTACGGCGGTAGCTGTGTTTGCCCAGCACGTTCACGGCTGGCGCCTGTCAGCGGTCAGTGCGCGTGTTGCTGTTGCGGCTGGTCGGCCGGCGGCTGCTTCTGGACAGCCACTTGCACGGTGATGTCGCCGGCTTTTTCGAAGTGCAGGGTCAGCGGGAAGCGCTTGCCGTCGGTGAGCAGGCTGCGGTCCTTGGGCTGCATCAGCATCACGTGGTAGGCGCTGGGGGCGAACAGCAGGTCCTTGCCGGCGGGGATGGTCACGCCGTCGACCTGCTGCATTTTCATCAGGCCTGCTGCGTTCATGGCGTGCTCATGCAGCTGCGCGTCATCACTGATCGGGCTGTCGACGCTGAGCAGGCGGTCGTCGCTGCTGCCACTGTTGTGCACGGTGAAATACGCCGCCACGTTGGGCGCATTGGGCGGCAGCTGCAGCGACCACGGGTGGGCGATGTGCAGGTCACCCTGAGTGTATTCATGGGCATTGGCGAATGCGCCAGGCAGCAACAGGGCGGCCACGACGAGGGCTTGCTTGAGCATGGGGAAATCTCCGATCTGGACAGGTTCAGGGCGCGGGGCGGCTGTAACTCAGGTCAGAGGAGAGGCGCGCGGATTGAGCGCAGGCCATAACTGGCGCGGCGTCGGTTGGTAGCTGGCAAGAATGCTCGCAGTGCCGTTGTCCATGGCGACAGGGATGTGCAACTGCGGCGGATGCCCAGGCAAGGCCAGCAGCGTCAGGCCGCCTGAGCAGCACCAGCAATGTTGCATGCTCGCGTGCTCGTCGCCTTGCGGGCCGAGGTCGATCTTGGCCAGCGCCTGCACTGCCGGCGTGGGCTTGACGCCCATGCTGGAGCAGAACGCCCCCCACAGCAGCTGCTCGGCCGCGCTTTTCGGCGCAGCGGAAGACAGCGGCATGGCCAGCAGATTGAACAGCACTGCAAGGCAGGCGATCCAGGCGATGGGCCGACGTGGGGGCATGGAGAGATCCGGTCAGGAATCGTGGTGGCTATTGTAAGGCGCAGTATAGGTAAAAATACCCCGGTGCGGTGAAGTGCCGCAGCTGCGCCTGTGCAATGGCCGCCCTGACCTGAGCGGGGCGGCGGTGTATCAGGCCTTGCGCCCGAGCAGCCCGCGCACTGTTTCTTGCAGGTCGGCCGGCAACACCACGATCTTGGAATTGTTGCTCGCAGCGAGGGTTTCCATCGCACCGATGTAACGCTCGCCAAGCAGGTACATGGCCGGAGTGGTCTCGCTGCCGACCGCCTCGCGCACCAGGGTAATCGCTCGGGCCGAGGCTTCGGCCAGGTTGATCTGCGCTTCTGCGTCGAGCCGAGCCGACTGCAGGCGCGCTTCGGCTTCCAGTACGGCCGCTTGCTTGGCACCCTCGGCGCGGGTCACGTCGGCTTTACGCTCACGCTCTGCGGCGGCCTGACGTTCCATCGCCAACTGCATGTTCGGCGACGGCTTGATGTCCTGGATTTCTACCGAGCGCACGGTCACGCCCCAGTCTTCGGTCTGCTCGGACATCGCTTCGCGCAGGCGCGCCTTGATCTGCTCGCGGCTGGACAGCGCTTCGTCGAGGTCCATGGCACCGACGATCGCCCGCAGCGAGGTCATGGTCAGGCTGGTCACGGCAAACGAGAAGTTCTGCACGCCGTAGGAGGCCTTCTGCGGGTCGATTACCTTGGCGAAGCACAGTGCGTTGGCGACGATGACGGCGTTGTCCTTGGTGATGATTTCCTGTTGCTGGACATCGAGGATGATGTCCTTGGTCGGCAGGCGATAGGCAACCACGTCCATGTACGGGATGAGGATGTTCAGGCCGGGCTTGAGCGTGCTGTGGTAGCGGCCCAGGCGCTCGACGATCCACTCTTCGCCCTGGGGCACGATGCGCACCCCTTTGAATACGGTGATCAGAACAAACAGTGCCAGGCAGGCGACGACGATTAGGCTGGTCATGGTGCAGCGTCCTTTAAGTACGGATTCAGGCCCGGGTGATCCGGGCGGTGTTGCCTTCGATGGCGGTCAGGCGCACGCGCTCGCCGGCGGCGATGTCACTGTCGGCGATGCACACCCATTCCTCGTTGCCGAGGATCGGCTTCTGGAAGCGCACCCGGCCCTTCTGAAACTCCGAGACGGCCACGGTAAGCAGGCCGACCTCGCCGATCACGCTGTCGGCAGTCCAGCGCACGTCGGGTTTTTTCCGGCGAAACAGCTTGAACCAGAGCAGGGTAGTGGCCGACGAGAACAGCACCCACAGCAGCACCTGGCTGTCCAGTTGCAGGCTGGGTGCGATCAGGGCGATCAGCGCCACCAGCACGGCGCCGATGCCGAACCAGAGAATGAAGAACGTGGGCAGGACCAGTTCAAGCAGGACCAGGGCAACGCCGAAGACGAGCCAGATCCACCATTGCATTTCCATATGGGTGGCCTTCCAGGAGGGGAATGCGCAGTTTACGGCAGATGGCCGGATGGCGGCCATTGAGACGGTTCCTAAAGCTGTGCAGGAAATCTCTCTACCAGCCTGCCCGCTGGCGCCAGCAGCGCGATCAAAGCCCCAGCGCGGCCAGCAAGGTGTCTACCTGAGCAAACTCACGATCCACTGTCGGCAGTAGTGGGCGCTTGAGCACCAGCACCGGTATGCCCAGCTCGCGGGCGACCTCAAGCTTGGGCTCGGTGGCGACGCTGCCGCTGTTCTTGCTGACCAGCACGTCGATCTGGCGGCGGGCGAACAATGCGCGCTCATCCGCCAGGGCGAACGGCCCGCGGGCGGCGATGACTTCGCAGCGGTCATTGCCCGGGTAGCTGTCGAGGGCACGCAAGGTCCAGAACTGCTGCTCGGGAATTTCGTGCAGATGAGTCAGGGGCTCGCGGCCCAGCGTGAACAGTGGCCGGGCAAACGGCGAGAGGGCCGTGACCAGCTCGGCCCAGTCCGCCACCTCGCGCCAGTCATCTCCCGGCTGGGGCTGCCAGGCCGGGCGGCGCAGTGCCCAGCAGGCCACACCGGCACTGCGCGCTGCCTGCGCGGCATTGGCGCTGATCTGCGCCGCATAGGGATGGGTCGCGTCGATCAGCAAGCTGATGCCGGCTTCGCGCAGGTACTGTGCCAGGCCCTCGGCGCCACCATAGCCGCCGACCCGTAGCTGGCAGGGCAGATCCTGCGGCACGCGGCCGACGCCGGCCAGACTGTAGACATGCTGCGGGCCCAGCCGCCGGGCAATGGCCAAGGCTTCGGTAACACCGCCAAGCAGCAGAATCCGCTCGCTCATTGCACACCCGCCCGGCCGACGATGCCGCCCTGGCGGTCGATGGCAAACACCTCGACCTGCACCTGCGCCGGCACCACGCTGCAGGCAAAGGCGCGGGCATGGGCACACACTGCGTCGCCCAGCGCGATGCCTGCGGCATGCGCCAGGGCCAGCGCCTGCTGGCTGGTATTGGCGGCGATGATCGCCTGCTGCAGCGACTGATCGGCGCCCAGCGCTTGAGCCCAACCGGCCAACTGCGGCAGGTCGATACTGGAATGACGGCTGTGCAGGTCCATGTTGCCCGCAGCCAGCTTGCTGATCTTGCCGAAACCGCCGCACAGGCTCAGGCGCGCCATCGGCACCTTGCGCAGGTGCTTGAGCACCGCGCCGACAAAGTCGCCCATCTCGATCAGGGCGATTTCCGGCAGGTTGTAGACTCGGCGCATGGTGTCTTCGCTGGCATTGCCGGTGCAGGCAGCGACGTGCGTGTAGCCGTTGCTGTGGGCGACATCGATGCCTTGCTGGATCGAGGCGATGTAGGCCGCGCAGGAGAACGGCCGGACGATACCACTGGTGCCGAGAATCGACAGCCCGCCGAGAATGCCCAGGCGTGGGTTCATGGTTTTCAGGGCCAACTGATCGCCGTCACGCACGTTCACCGTGACCTCGAAGCCGCCGCTGTAGCCACAGTCGTTGGCCAGTTGCTGCAGGTGCTCGCTGATCATCCGTCGCGGTACCGGGTTGATGGCCGGCTCGCCGACCGCCAGCACCAGTCCGGGCCGGGTTACGGTGCCGACACCGACACCCGCGACAAAACGCACGCCGGGCGTGGCGAGCAGGCGCACCTGGCTGTAGAGCAGGGCGCCGTGGGTCACGTCGGGGTCGTCGCCGGCGTCCTTCAAGGTGCCGGCCTCGGCGCAGTCGCCGTTGCGCCTGCAGAACTCCAGGCGCATCTGCACCACCTTGCCCTTGGGCAGGGTGATGTGCACCGCGTCGGCGTCGACACCGCTCAGCAGCAGGCGTGCGGCGGCGAGGCTGGTTGCCGTGGCGCAGCTGCCGGTGGTCAGGCCGCTGCGCAGGGGGGCGGGTTGTTCGCGGGTTTCTTCACGCATCCAGGGCTTTCACTACGTCGAGCAAGGTGATCGGCAAGGCCTGGCGCCAAGTGTCGAAGTTGCCCAGCGGTTGCGTGTGGGCAATGTGGATGCGGGTCAGCTCGCCGCCGTGCGCTTCGCGAAACTGGGCAAGGGCCATTTCGCTTTGCAGGGTGACGGCATTGGCTACCAGCCGGCCACCGGGGCGCAGGCGCTCCCAGCACAGGCCGAGCATGCCTTCGCCGGTGACGCCGCCACCAATGAAGATCGCGTCGGGCCGCTCCAGTTCGGCCAGCGCCTGCGGGGCCTTGCCGCGGATCAGGCGCAGCCCCGGCACACCAAGCGCGTCGCGGTTGTGCTCGATCAACGCTTGCCGGCCTGCATCGGCTTCGATCGCCAGGGTGCGGCAGCTCGGGTGGGCGCGCATCCACTCGATGCCGATCGAGCCACAGCCGGCGCCGACATCCCACAACAGCGCGCCGGGTTGCGGTGCCAGGCGGGCGAGGGTGATCGCGCGAACATCGCGCTTGGTCAGCTGGCCGTCGTGTTCGAAGGCCGAGTCCGGTAAACCGGCAGCAGGTGACAAGCGCGGTGTGTCCGCTGCAGCCTGGCATTCGATGGCGACCACATTCAACGCAGCCAGCTGACTGTGTGGCCAGTCTTCGGCCGTGCCTTGCACATGACGTTCCTGCTGCCCGCCAAGGTGTTCGAACACCTGCAAGCGGCTCGGGCCGAAGCCTTTGTCGCGCAGCAGCGCAGCGATCTGTGCCGGGCTGTCGCCATCGTTGCTCAGCACCAGCAGGCGCAAGCCGGTGTAGCAGTAGGCGTTGAGTGCGGCCAGCGGGCGGGCGACCAGCGACACGACCTGCACCTCCTGCAGTGGCCAGCCCAGGCGCGCAGCGGCCAGGGCGCAGGACGATGGCGCCGACAGAACACGCAACTGCTCGGCTGGCACCTGCCGCGCCAGGCTGGCGCCGACGCCGAAGAACATCGGGTCGCCGCTGGCCAGTACGCATACCGGCTCGCCGCGCAGCGCCAGCACCGGTTCCAGGCTGAACGGGCTCGACCAGGGCAGTTGCTCGGCGCTGACACAGTGCGGCAACAGCGCCAGCTGGCGCGGGCTGCCGAAGATCCGCGAAGCCGCCAGCAGGGCACGCCGGGCAGGTTTGCCCAGGCCGCTGAAACCGTCTTCACCGATACCTACAACTGTCAGCCAGGGGGCCATCTGCTTCCTCATCAAGCTTGAGTGGGCCACAACGGCCGCAAATTCACACGATCTTCGACCGCCGGTTTTTCATGCCGTCGAGCAAAGCAGGCATAATACCGCGCCTTCTACACTCAAGCGCACTTTGACGATTGCCGGATGCCTTCTTGAACCCGCCCCTTGACCCTGCCGTTTCGCCCCGCCCCTCGGCCTGCCCGGGGTTGTGGCGCATCGTCGCCGCCCGCGATGGCGGCATCTGCCGGATCAAGCTGCCGGGTGGCCTGCTGCTGGCCGATCAGGCCGACGCTGTGGCCGAGGCTGCCGAGCGCTTTGCCGGCGGCGTGATCGAAGCGACCAACCGCGGCAATCTGCAGATTCGCGGGGTCGGCGCGCAGCACGCCGCGCTGATCGAGCATTTGCTGGCGGCTGGTCTTGGCCCGCGCCAGGCGGCTGGCGACGATGTCCGCAACCTGATGCTGAGCCCGCTGGCCGGGCGCGATCCGGCCATGCTGCTGGATACCCGGCCGCTGGCCGGGCAGATCCTCGAGATGCTCGAAAGCACGCCGCATCTGCATCAACTTTCGGCCAAGTTTGCCGTGCAGTTGGATGGCGGTGAGCACCTGGCCATGCTCGAACACCCGCATGACCTGTGGCTGTCGCCGCTGCAACTGGAACAGCAGACCTGGCTGGCCTTCGGTCTGGCCGGTTGCCCAGGCACCGATCAGCCGCTGGGCGCGGTGCCGTTGGGCGCTGGGCTGGCGCTGACCCGGGCGGTGCTGGAGCGCTTTCTCGAGCTGGCCAGTGCCGAGCAGTCGCGCATGCGCCAGTTGCTGCAGACCTGCCCGGTCGAGCATTTCATCGAAGGCCTCGGCATCGAGCTGCGGCGCGACCCGCCAGTGCTCCAGTGGCGACGGGCCAAGGCCTACGCCAACTGGCTCGGGCCGCTGGCGCAAGCCCAGGGCACTGCGCTTGGCGTTGCCCCACCGCTGGGCCGCTTGACCCCGGCGATGCTGCGTGGCGCCGCCCAGGTAGCGCGCGTCAGTGGTGACGGTGAATTGCACCTGAGTCCCTGGCAGAGCCTGGTGTTGAGCAGCATCGCAACAAGTCAATTGCAGGCCGCCCAGGCCCAGTTGCAGGCGTTCGGCCTGGTCTGCTCCAGCCGCGAGCCACTGGCACGAGTGACCGCCTGCAGCGGCGCCAGCGGTTGTGCCAAGGCACTGGCCGAGACCAAGGCCGATGCCGTCCAGCTCGCCGCGCTGATTGCGCCCGGCGCACCGGCCAGCGTGCACCTCAGCGGCTGCCCGCGCTCCTGCGCTGTGGCCCATGTCGCCCCGGCGACCTTGCTGGCCCGTTCGCCGGGCCGCTACGACCTTTATTTGCGTGACGCGCAGCAGCCCGGCTTTGGTGCCCTGCGCGCGACCGACCTTACCTTGAAAGCAGCAGGCGCCATGCTCGACCTGCCCACGGAGCACCTTGATGATTGACTACATTCGCGATGGTCAGGAGATCTATCGCAATTCCTTCCGGATCATCCGCGAGGAGGCCCGCCTGGAGCGGATTCCTGCCGATCTGGAAAAGCTCGCGGTGCGGGTGATTCACGCCTGCGGCATGGTCGAGGCAATCGATGGTCTGCAGTTCTCCGCAGGTGCCGGCGCTGCCGGGCGCGCAGCGCTGGCCAAAGGCGCGCCGATCCTGTGTGACGCGCACATGGTTGCCGAAGGCATCACCCGTGCGCGGCTGCCAGCCAACAACCAAGTGATCTGCACCCTGCGCGATCCAAGTGTGCCGGCACTGGCCAAGGAGCAGGGCAACACCCGTTCGGCAGTGGCCCTGGAGCTGTGGCGCGAACACCTGGAAGGCAGCGTGGTGGTGATCGGCAATGCACCGACGGCGCTGTTCTACCTGCTTGAGATGATCGACGCGGGCGCGCCGAAACCGGCGCTGATTCTCGGCTTCCCGGTGGGCTTCGTCGGCGCGGCCGAGTCCAAGGCGATGCTCGCCGCCGACAGCCGTGGCGTGCCGTTCGTGATCATGCAGGGCCGTCTGGGCGGTAGCGCAATGGCCGCCGCCGCCGTCAACGCGCTGGCCACGGAGGTCGAATGATGACGCCACGCGGACGACTGCTTGGCCTCGGCGTTGGCCCTGGCGACCCGGAACTGATCACCGTCAAGGCCTTGCGCCTGCTGCGCGAGGCGCCGGTGGTGGCTTACTTTGTGGCCAAGGGTAAGCGCGGCAACGCCTTCGGCATCATCGAAGCGCATTTGCAGGCGCAGCAGACCTTGCTGCCACTGGTGTATCCGGTGACTACCGAAGCGCTGCCTGCGCCGCTGTCCTACGAACAGGTCATCAGTGATTTCTACGATGAGGCCGGCGAGCAAGTGGCCGCGCATCTGGACGCCGGGCGTGATGTAGCGGTGATCTGCGAAGGTGATCCGTTCTTCTACGGATCGTACATGTACCTGCATGACCGCCTGGCGCAGCGCTATGACGCCGAGGTGATTCCTGGTGTCTGTTCGATGCTCGGTGGCGCCTCGGTGCTCGGCGCGCCGCTGGTCTACCGCAACCAGACCCTGACCGTATTGTCCGGTGTGTTGCCTGCCGAAGAGCTCAAGCGGCGGCTGGCCGACGCCGATGCGGCGGTGATCATGAAGCTGGGGCGCAACTTCCCCAAGGTGCGCCAGGTGCTGGCCGAGTTGGGCCTGGACCAGCGCGCGCTGTACGTTGAGCGTGCGACCATGGCCAATCAGAAAATCGTTGCGCTGGACGCGGTCGATCCGCAGTCTTCGCCCTACTTTTCGCTGATCATCGTGCCGGGTGAAAAATGGCAGGGCTGAACCTACGCAAAGCGCCGGCCATCATCATCCTCGGCCAGGCCAGCCTGGCTACTGCGCAGCGCCTCCAGCAACTGTATCCCGAGGCCAGCATCCATGGCCTGAATGGCCGGGTCGCGGGCGCCGACAGTGGCTATGAGTCATTTGGCAGCACCTTGCGCGAGCTGTATCTGCAAGACACGCCGATCATTGCCCTGTGCGCCGCTGGCATCGTCATCCGCAGCCTGGCCAGCGTGCTCAGCGACAAGGATGTCGAGCCACCGGTACTGGTGGTCGCCGAAGATGGCAGTGCCGTGGTGCCGTTGCTCGGCGGCCTCGGCGGGGTCAACGTGATGGCGCGCGAGATCGGCGCGGCGTTGTCGGTCGCTGCCGCGATCACCACGAGTGGTGAACTGCGTTTCGGCACCTGCCTGCTCAATCCGCCGGTTGGCTATGCCTTGGCAGACCTGGAGCAGGGCAAGCGCTTTGTCTCCGACCTGCTGGCCGGTCAGAGCGTGCGTATCGAGGGTGATGCGCCGTGGCTTGCGCAGGCGCAACTGCCCGCCGATGCGGCAGCGCAACGAACCATTCACGTGGGCTGCGAAGCGCGCCCCGCCAGCCGTGACGAACTGCTGATCCATCCACGTTCGGTGCTGGTCGCCGTCAGTGCCGAGTCTGCCGAGCTTGCCGAACACGTGCGCGCGGCCCTGCGCGCGGCCAATATTGCCGAGCCAGCGCTGGCGTGCCTGCTTGCCAGTGACCAGCACATGGCCCTGCCGGGCCTGCACCAGGCGGCGCAGCAACTCGGTGTCGCACTGCGCTTTGCCGCGCCGGCAGTGAGCCTGGCCGAGATGGTCGAACAGAGCGTGCCTGGCGCCCGCTTGAGTGAACACTCGGGGTTGTTGGTGGCAGTTGCCAGCGCGCCCATCGACCCTGCCCAGGTCGGTCGCGGTCGTGGCCGGCTGGCAGTGATCGGCCTCGGCCCCGGCGCCGCCGAACTGATGGTGCCTGCAGTCAAGCGTGAACTGAGCCTGGCCGAGGATGTGCTCGGTTACGAAACCTACGTGCGTATGGCTGGCCCGTTCCGCCCGGATCAGGTGCTGCACAACACCGACAACCGCGAGGAGATGCAGCGCGCCCGGCATGCCTTTGAGCTGGCCGCACAGGGCCGTTCGGTCGTGGTGGTGTCGTCGGGTGATCCCGGCGTGTTCGCCATGGCCGCCGCCGTGCTTGAGGCCTTGCACGAGTCGACCGACCCGGCCTGGCATCAGGTCGATCTGCAGATCCTCCCTGGCGTCTCGGCGTCGCTGGCGACTGCTGCGCAGGCAGGTGCACCGTTGGGCCATGACTTCTGCGTGATGTCGCTGTCGGACAACCTCAAACCCTGGTCGATCATCGAGACACGCCTGGACCTTGCCGCCCAGGCTGATCTGGTGCTGGCGTTCTATAACCCGATTTCGAAAGCCAGACCCTGGCAATTGGGTGTAGCGCTGGACGTCGTGCGCCGTCATCGCTCAGGCGCTACGCCGGTAGTCCTTGGTCGCGATATTGGCAGGCCAGGGCAGACGCTGCGCGTAGTCACACTGGCCGAACTGCTGCCAGAAATGGTCGACATGCGCACCATGGTGCTGGTCGGGTCTTCGACAACCTGCACATTGCCGCGTGCCGACGGTGGCACCTGGGTCTACACCCCGCGGTGGTACCCAGCGGCCAACTGAGGTGTTGAGGAAATCCTTCAGCGCTCCTTCCCCGAAGGCCTGCGCATAGGGTGGTAATCCCTGAATCACAGGGGCTACCACCAAGGATTTATTCATGTCTGACAGCAACGATATTGCGAGCACCAACACCGCCGTCCTGGTCCAGGATTCACTGCTCGCCTGCGGTGCCGGGATGACCCAGCAAAGCCGTAACGACGTCAAGAATGCCTTCCACTTCGCCACATTGGTGGCCGATAAACTGTATGACCCACAAATTCAAAGTAAGGCCTGGTACGACCAGTTTCTGAAGGCCATGCAGGATTGCGGGTTTGTCGCCGCGCGCCGCAGTTTCGAACTCGAAACGGCATCTTCGGTAACGGTTACCGTCGGCGCAGTGGTGTTTCGCGTGATGTCCGCTGCCGGTGCTGCTGCGCTGGGCGGGCCTGTTGGTGAGGCGTTTAGCAAGCTGGCCCAGAAAGCGATCGACAAGCTCGGTTCGATCGATAGCGAAAAGCGCATCTTCATCAGCGATCGAAAGAATAAGCGCAGCGGCATGGTCGGGCTGGGTGCGTGCATGGAAACGCCTGAAGGTGAGGTGGTGCTGGTGATGAGCTGCGTCAACGCCGCAGCGCCCGAGTCCAACACTGACCTGCTCGGCGTGGAATGGAACATTACTTCCTCGGAGTACTACGCCGGCAGCGCGGTGTTGTCGTTCAACCGAATGATCTACGACCGCGTACGTGAGCACATCGAGACCAAGCTCGGCGTGCGCAGTGTTGAAGACATTCTCGAGTACGAGATCTGAGCAGGCTGACGGCGACATGCTTCGCCGTCATTCCAACGACTTGCAGGCAGCAGGCATCCCATGCAAATACAGAATCACGCCCTGGTGCTGGTCGCCGGGACAGTGTTGTTGATTGATCCACAGATCAGCCCATCGCAGCGTCAGGCAGCCATTGATAGCACGCTCTACGCGCAGCTGGTCGCGAACAAGCGTGCGGGCAATCGCTTTACCGAGCCGGCCACCTGGGACCGCGCTTATCGAGCAGTGTATGCAGAGCTGGGCTGGCTCGTGACCAGTCAGGCGCACGATGAGCAGAGTGTTCCGGGCGTCGCCGGGCTGGCCATCTCTCCAGCGCTTCAAGCGTGGTTCGGGCAGGCAGGCATCGATGGCGGTCAGGTCTTGCGCAGCGTCTTCGAAAGCTTGCGCGAGCACCCAGATGGGCTGCGGCAGCTGCAAGGCTTCATCCGCTCGGACACTGCAGACGGGCATTTGGCAAAGCTGGAAATCGGCCTGATGGAGGCGGACATGCGTCTGCATCTGTGCAGCCTGAGCTGGCAGTCCACGGCCGCTGTCGAAGCAGCCGAGCAGCCCAGCCTGAGCGAAATCGCGACGTTGCCGGCGGAGGTCCAACTGCGCTGCCTCTCACTGCTGTGCGACGCGCAGTCCTTTGAAACAAAACGCAGCCAGTTACGCATGTTGATGGACAAGAAACAGCATGAACACGCCTATGTGCTCGAACTGCCCACGCAGAACAGGAGGATGTGATGGCAAATACCCAAGCAGCGGTAATCGGCTCGTCGATTGTGAGCTTCCTGCCCGGTCTTGATGGACAGCAGTGCGACGCGGTAAAGACGGCGGTTGCCTTGGCCGAGCGCGCCACCCTGAGCGTGTTCAATGAGGGTCTGGTCGAGGACTGGTTGAGCTACTTTCGTAACCAGCTAAAGTTCATGGGGTGGGATGCGGTTGCGCCAGAGGACATACATTGGCCGACGGATCAACGGTCAAAGCTGGTGGACAAAGCGCTTCAGACCATTGCCGCCACGGCAGGTGAGCACTTTGCCGAGTCCACCGATCTTGCCCTGCGCCGGTTGATGGCCAGCCCGGCCACCCTGGGTACCTTCGAGCGACAGGCCGCCGAGCGACAGTGCCTGCAATTTCTTCCTTGTTCGCCGGCCGGTAACGGTCGAGTCGACATGGTGCTGTACTTCGAGACTGACAAGAAGACTCGCTTCGCGACCGGCTTCATGGAGCGCAAGCGTAGCTACCATAAAGTCTCTGCCGAGCTGGTGCGGTTCACTGTCCGAGCATTCATGGACACGCACCTGCCCAAGGTTCTTGCCAGCACGGTAGAGCAGGCGCGACTGAGTATCCACGAGTACCAGATCTAGTTAAGCAAGTAGCCCTTGATCCCGGTAAAGATGATCTGCGCAGCCAGGGCACAGACGAACAGCCCCATCAAGCGGCTGACGATCTGCAAGCCCTGGTCACCCAGGATTCGTTCGATACCGTGCGAGAGGTACAGCACCAGGCCGACAGTGAAACTGGCCAGAGCAATACTGACGATTGCCAGTAGCTTGTCATCCCAGTGCGGCTGGCTGACGCCCATCACCAGCAGCGCACCGATGGTGCCGGGGCCGACGGTCAGCGGGATGGTCAGCGGTACGATGGTTACGTCCTGCTGTACGTTGTCGCTCTGCACCGCCGGCTTGCCCTGGGCCATGCTCAGCGCAGAAATGAACAACACACTGCCGGCACCGATACGAAAGGCGTCGGCAGTGATGCCGAACACGCCGAAGATCACCCGGCCAAACAGGTACAACAGCACGCTGGCAATGAGCACGGCAATCGCCACGCGCCAGGCCAGCTGCTTGCGCTCCTTGCTGGAGTGGCCGCGGGTCAGGCTGATGAAGCAGGACAGCACGAAGAACGGGCTGTAGAGCACGAGCATCTTCAGGTAAACGCTGAACAACTCATGAAGCATGGCCAGGATCCATGGCGAAGGGAGGGGTGCGGCAAGTGTATCAGCCGCTCAGGCGGTGGGTTTGAGCTTTGCCCGGCTGCGCTCAGCGCTGCCGGTCATGATGCATCCACCTCAGCGGCTCTCGCCTCGCGCTGCCCGGCCCAGTACTGGACCAGTTCGCGCAGTTGCGACAGCTCGACCGGCTTGGCCATGTGGCCGTCCATGCCGGCCAGGCGTGCACGTTCCTTGTGCTCGCTGAGGATGTGGGCGGTCAGCGCGACAACCGGCGTGCGCTGGCGCTGGTTGGCCGCCTCCCACTCGCGCAGGCGAATGGTCGCTGAGAATCCATCCAGCACGGGCATCTCGCAATCCATCAAGACCAGATCGTAGCGACGAGCTTGCATGGCCTGCAGGGCCTCCTCGCCATTGCTGGCGGTATCAGGTTCGAGGTTGAGCTTGCCGAGCATGCCGCGGATGACCTTGGTCGAAATGCTGTTGTCTTCGGCAACCAGCACGTGGAAGTCGGCTGGAACTTCCAGTGTCGCCGGCGGCATGCCCAGCGCGACCGGCGGCGTGGCCTGCTCACGTCCGCGCTGGGCCAGCTCTTCAGCGAGGGTGGTTTTCAAGGTGTAGCCGGCCACCGGCTTGGCAAGGATGCGCTTGACCCCGGCGTTGCGCGCGATGACCTTGCTCGGGGCGTTGCTGATGCCGGTCAGCATCACCACCAGGATGTCGTGGTTGAGGCTTGGGTCTTCCTTGATCTTGGCTGCCAGTTGCATGCCGGTCATGCCGGGCATGTTCTGGTCGAGCAGGACCGCGTCGAAATAGTCGCGCAGGTGCGCCTTGGTGCGCAGCAGGGCGAGCGCTTCCTTGCCCGACGGCACGGCACTGACATTCATCCCCCAGGCACTGCATTGCTGCACCAGGACCTTGCGACAGGTGTCGTTATCGTCGACCACCAGTACTCGTGCGTCGCGCAGCGGGCCGTCCAGGTCGGCCGGTGGCTGCTCCAGACGTGACGGGTCGAGCGGCAGGGTCAACCACAGGGTGTTGCCCATGTTGCTGCTGCTCTTGATGCCGAATTCGCCCTGCATCAGGCCAATCAATTGTTTGGCGATCACCAGCCCGAGATGGCCACCGAGCTTGTTGCTGGAAAGAAACTGATGGCTGTGTAGCTCGGCCTGCAGCAAGGCTTCGCGCTCGGCCGGTGGCATGGCACTGCCGCTGTCTTGGACGGCAATGCGCAAACGCGGCAGCTCGCCGCGTTGATCCAGTGCCACCACCAGCAGGATTTCCCCCTGCTCGGTATTTTTCAGCGCGTTTTCCAGCAGGCTGGAAAGGGCCTGACGCAAGCGCGTTGGGTCGCCGCTGATGACCCGCGGGACTTGCGGTTGGGTAAAGCTGATCAGCTCGATGTTGCGTTGTTCGGCCTTGGCCCGAAAGATATTCAGGCAGTCTTCGATCAAGGCGTTGAGGTCGAACTGCACATCGTCCAGCTCGATCTGACGCGACTCCAGCTTGGAGATGTCGAGGATCTCGTTGATCAAGGTCAGCAGCTCGTTGCCGGCGCTGTGGATGGTCTGCACGTAGTCGCGCTGCTTGACCGACAGCGGCGTGCCGAGCAACAGCTCGGTCATGCCCAGCACGCCGTTCATCGGTGTGCGGATTTCATGGCTGATCTTGGCCAGGAACTCGGCCTTGGCGTTGAGCTCGGCGTCGCTGGCTGCCAGCGCGCGGCTGGCACGGAAGCGGTCCTCATTGATGCGTCGCAAGCGTTCACTCACAGCCAGGTTGAGCAGCAGGCCGCTGCTTACCGTCAGTGCCAGCAGAATGCACAGCAACCATGGCGTCGGCGTGCGGGTCAGGCCGAGCAACGCTGGCAGCAACACCAGCCCGCCGAGGTTGTACACCAGCATCGCCAAGGCGAACAAACGTGCCGGGCTGTAGCCCTTGTACCAGTGATAGCTGCTGACCAGCAGCATGCTTGCGCTGCCAATCGCGAGCAGGGCGTAGGTCATCAGGTTGAGCGGCAGGGTGTCGACGAACAGCAGGATCAGGCTACTGACACCAACCAACAGCATCTCGCCCTGCAACAGCCGATTCAGCCGCGGCGAATTGCCGGTACTGAAAAAGTGCTGGGTGAAGTACAGACCGGCCAGCCCGGCCATGACCAGGGTCAGGTAGGCGGCAGGCGTTTGCGCACTGTGCCAGACGTGCCACCAGGGCCCGCTGAGGTTGAGCAGGATCAGCGCGCTGAGCAGCATCAGGCCGTGGTAAAGGGCAAGAATCAGGGTGGTGCTCGAGCGCACGTAGAGGAAGCGAATCACGTTGTGCAGGATCAGCATGACCAGACCGCCGAACAACAGGCCGAACAACAGCAGCAAGTGTTGGTCGCCCGCAGCCTCGGCAGCAGACAGCAGGCTGATGGCTGGGCGCAGTTGGTGTTCCGAGACCAGGTGCAGGTAGACGTCCAGTGGCTGGCTGCTGTTGGGTAAAGTCAGCAAGTGGTCACTGCCGAGCAGGGTCGGCTCGCTGCCGGTGTTGGCCTGCGGACCATGGTGGCGCTGGCGCAGCAGTTTGTCACCGTTGAGCACATACAGATCGAGGCGGGACAGGTCGGGAGCGAAGATGCGCAGCAGGCGTTGCTGGTCATCCGGTTCCAGCCGGTAGTGCAGCCAGAGCGCTTGATCAGGCTCGGCAGCCTCCAGCTCGTTGAGCTGAAGGGGACTGAATTGGTTGCGGTAGCGTTCGGAGCGTACGTCGCTCAGTTGCAGGTTGGCCTGTTCATCGAGCAGCAGCGACCAGCCACCACCTTGCTCGGCCGAGGCCGGCGGCAGGCAGAGTAGGGTCAGCAAGCTGACGAACAGGGCAAGGGCAATCCGAAGCCGACGCAAGACGAGATCCTTTCTTAGCGGGTGTGGCGAAGCACAACTATGCGCGGCGGGTGAAGGCGAACGCAAGGCCCATCGGCATCCTGTCGACGAGCCGAAGGCCGTGCACCAAAGGGCGTCACGGCCATTCGCCAAAGCGCTGTTACTGCGCTTCACCACGCTCGCGGGCAATGGCCCGGTAGCCGATGTCGGTGCGGTAGAAGCTACCGTCCCAGCTGACTTCCTTGGCCAGGCGGTAAGCCTGTTCCTGGGCCTGGGCGACGGTCTGACCGAGGGCAGTGGCGCACAGCACGCGGCCGCCGTTGGTCACGACCTGGCCGTCCTGCAGCGCAGTGCCGGCATGGAAGACCTTGCCTTCCAGCTTGGCCGCAGCGCCGAGACCGTGAATGGTAGCGCCCTTGGCGTAGTCGGCCGGGTAACCGCCGGCAGCCAGCACGACACCCAGGCTTGGCCGCGGGTCCCATTGTGCTTCGACCTTGTTCAAGGCCTTGGCGAAGGCGGCTTCGATCAACAGCACCAGGCTCGACTCCAGGCGCAGCATGACTGGCTGGGTTTCCGGGTCGCCGAAGCGGCAGTTGAACTCGATCACCTTGGGGTTGCCGGCCTTGTCGATCATCAGCCCGGCGTACAGGAAGCCGGTGTAGACGTTGCCTTCGGCGGCCATGCCGCGCACGGTCGGCCAGATCACCTGGTCCATCACCCGCTGGTGCACTTCGGCGGTAACCACCGGGGCTGGCGAGTAGGCGCCCATGCCGCCGGTGTTCGGCCCGCTGTCGCCGTCGCCGACGCGCTTGTGGTCCTGGCTGGTCGCCATCGGCAGCACGTTTTCACCGTCGACCATGACGATGAAGCTGGCTTCTTCGCCGTCGAGGAACTCTTCTATGACGACCCGCGAACCTGCATCACCAAAGGCGTTACCGGCGAGCATGTCGCGCACGGCGTCTTCGGCTTCCTGCAAGGTCATGGCAACGATCACGCCTTTGCCCGCAGCAAGGCCGTCGGCCTTGATCACGATCGGCGCGCCGACCTTTTGCAGGTAGGCCAGGGCTGGCTCGACTTCGGTGAAGTTCTGGTAATCCGCGGTAGGGATCTGGTGACGGGCCAGGAAGTCCTTGGTGAATGCCTTGGAGCCTTCAAGCTGGGCAGCGCCCTTGGTTGGGCCAAAGCAGTCGAGCTTGCGGCTGCGGAACAGGTCGACGACGCCGGCAACCAGTGGCGCTTCCGGGCCGACGATGGTCAGGTCGACGTTCTGCTCGGCGAAATCGGCCAACTGCTCCAGAGCGGTCACCTGGATTTCGACGTTCTCGCATTTGGCTTCGGTGGCGGTGCCAGCGTTGCCTGGGGCGACGAAGACTTTTTCGACACGTGGGTCCTGGGCAACTTTCCAGGCCAGGGCGTGTTCACGGCCGCCGTTGCCGATGATCAAAACTTTCATGTCTAAAACCTCGGAAATCTCTTGGGCGGTAGGCTGAACCTACCGCGCTGTATTCGCGGTACGAGGTCGCAACGCAGCAGATGCCTGCTTCAGTGCGGCCGATTGCCGATCAGTGGCGGAAGTGGCGCATGCCGGTGAACACCATGGCGATGCCGGCTTCGTCAGCAGCAGCGATCACTTCAGCATCGCGCATCGAACCACCTGGCTGGATCACTGCAGTGATGCCGGCCTTGGCAGCGTTGTCGATACCGTCGCGGAACGGGAAGAACGCGTCCGAGGCCATGACCGCACCTTGTACCTGCAGGCCAGCATGCTCGGCTTTGATGGCAGCAATGCGTGCCGAGTTGACGCGGCTCATCTGGCCAGCACCGACACCGATGGTCTGGCGCTGCTTGGCGTAGACGATAGCGTTGGACTTGACGAACTTGGCAACTTTCCAGGCGAAGATCAGGTCGTGAATTTCCTGCTCGCTCGGCGCGCGCTGGGTAACGATCTTCAGATCGTCGGCGCTGATCATGCCGATATCGCGGCTCTGCACCAGCAGGCCACCGTTGACCCGCTTGAAGTCCCAGCCAGCGCTGCGCTCGGCTGGCCACTCGCCGCACTCGAGCAGACGCACGTTCTGCTTGGCGGCTACTACGTCACGGGCAGCCTGGGAGATCTTCGGCGCAATGATCACTTCAACGAACTGACGCTCGACGATGGCCTTGGCAGTCTCGCCGTCCAGTTCGCGGTTGAAGGCGATGATGCCGCCAAAGGCCGACTCGGTGTCGGTGGCGTAGGCCAGTTCGTAGGCCTGACGAATGCCGCCTTCGTTGTCCGGAACCACTGCAACGCCGCACGGGTTGGCGTGCTTGACGATCACGCAGGCCGGCTTGACGAAGCTCTTGACGCACTCGAGGGCGGCATCGGTGTCGGCCACGTTGTTGAACGACAGCTCTTTGCCCTGCAGCTGGGTGGCGGTAGAGATGCTCGCTTCGCCCTTGTTCGCTTCAACGTAGAACGCCGCGTTCTGGTGCGGGTTCTCGCCGTAGCGCATTTCTTGGGCTTTGACGAACTGGCTGTTGAAGGTGCGCGGGAACAGGCTGCGGTCGGAAGTCGACAGGGTCTCGGCAGCCTGGTTCACGGTGCCCATGTAGTTGGCGATCATACCGTCGTAGGCGGCGGTGTGCTCGAACGCCTTGAGCATCAGGTCGAAGCGCTGAGCGTAGGTCAGGCCACCGGCCTTGAGGCTTTCGAGGACCTGGCCGTAGTCACCGGCGTTGACCACGATGGCCACGTCCTTGTGGTTCTTGGCTGCCGAGCGAACCATGGTCGGGCCGCCGATATCGATGTTCTCGATTGCGGTCGGCAGGTCGCAGCCAGGCTTGGCGATGGTGGCTTCGAACGGGTACAGGTTGACTGCCACCAGGTCGATTGGCTTGATGCCGTGCTCGTTCATGATCGCGTCGTCGGTGCCGCGACGACCGAGGATGCCACCGTGGATTTTTGGATGCAGGGTCTTCACCCGGCCGTCCATCATTTCAGCGAAGCCGGTGTAGTCGGCCACTTCCACCGCGTCGACGCCATTGTCCTTGAGCAGCTTGTAGGTACCACCGGTGGACAGGATCTCGACGCCGAGCTGTTGCAGCTCGCGAGCGAATTCGAGGATCCCGGTCTTGTCGGAGACGCTGATCAGGGCGCGGCGGATCGGCAGGCGGGTAGTCTGGTCGGTCATTTCGGATTCCATAACGCGGTGGAGTCAGCAAAAAAGGCGCCTCCTGCGGGAGCCGCCTTTTCTGATTGGGATTCTGGCCTTAGAGCAAATCGTACTGCTTGAGCTTCTTGCGCAGGGTGCCACGGTTGAGTCCGAGCATCTCGCTGGCTTTGGTCTGGTTGCCCTTGACGTAATTCATCACACTTTCGAGCAGCGGCGCCTCGACCTCCGAGAGCACCAGGTTGTACACGTCCGTGACGGAGGCGCCTTCGAGGTGGGCGAAGTAGTTGTGCAGCGCCTTCTCGACGCTGTCGCGCAGGGTCTGGCCCTCCTCGCTCGGCGTATTCAGGTGCTGCTTGAGGTTGGCGTTGTCGCTCACGGGCGTTGTTCCACTCACTAAAGTCTCGGTCATCATCGTCATGCGGCCACCCCTTGTTCGTCCTTTGTTTCAAGGCTCTGTCGGCATTCGGAGAAAAACTCGCGAACGTTGGCGCATTGCGCGTGTGTCTCATCCAAAGCGTTGAACCGGGAGCGGAACTCCTTGCCGCCGGGTCGGGTTGCCAGGTACCAGCCAACGTGCTTTCGGGCGATACGTACGCCCATTACATCGCCGTAGAAGGCATGCAGCGCGGCCAGGTGCTCCAGCAAAATGCGTTCAACTTCGTCCAGCCCTGGCGCCGGCAGGTATTCACCGGTCTGCAGGTAATGCTCGATCTCGCGGAAGATCCACGGCCGGCCTTGGGCCGCACGGCCAATCAGCAGGCCGTCGGCACCGGTGGCATGCAGCACCGCCCGGGCTTTTTCTGGCGAGGTGATATCGCCATTGGCAAAGACCGGGATCGACACTGCCTGCTTGATCGCAGCAATGGTGTCGTACTCGGCTTCACCGGTGTACAGGTCGGCGCGTGTGCGGCCATGCACCGCAAGCGCCTGGATGCCGGCCTGTTCGGCAATTTTTGCCACGTTCAGGCCGTTCTTGCTCGAACGGTCCCAGCCGGTACGTATCTTCAGGGTCACCGGGACATCCACTGCGCCAATGACGGCGTCGAGGATCTCGCTGACCAGCATTTCATCTCTCAATAAAGCAGAGCCTGCGGCTTTGTTGCAGACTTTTTTTGCCGGGCAACCCATGTTGATGTCGATGATCTGCGCGCCGGCCTCGACATTGGCCCGGGCCGCCGCCGCCATCATCTGTGCGTCACCCCCGGCGATCTGTACCGAGCGCGGCTCGGGATCACCTTCATGGATGCGGCGCAGACGTGACTTGCGGCTGTCCCACAGGCTCATGTCGCTGCTGACCATCTCCGACACCACCATGCCTGCGCCCAAGCGCTGGCAAAGCGTGCGGAAAGGCTGGTCCGTAACCCCGGCCATAGGCGCAAGGATCAGGTTGTTGCGAAGCGTATATGGGCCGATGCGTACCGCCGACATAGGTGTTCCCTGTTGTGGGGCCGAATCATTGAGGTCAAAAAGGGTGGGCATAATACCCGCTCTGGATGACTGGATAAAGGTCAATTTGGATAAAATCTGAACAGCTGCGGCCTTATGCCTCGCAGTTCTGGACAAGCTGCAGGCGCCGGTAAACCGGCGTCTGCAGGCAATTGTCACTCCGGCGAGCGGAAGCTCAGGCTGTAGTTGACGGCCTTGGGGCCCGGGTCGAGGATATCCAGGGCGATATGGATAGGCGTCTGGCTGGGCATTTCGCCGCGCCCGGCCAATTCACCGGAGAGGTACTCGCTGGGTTTGAAGCGACGACTGGCAATCGACTGGCCGTTGAGGTCGGCAAAGCGCAGTTCCAGCAATGGGAACGGTTGGGCAAACGGCGCGCGGTTGTAGATGATCGCGTCGACGATCAGGGCGCCCTTGAAGTCCGGATGGCTGCGCACCACCAGGTTGCTGCTCTTGATCCGGGCAATGTCGACCCGGGTCGGCACCTTGCAGCCCAGCGTCGGGCACAGTTGCTGGAACCACGACCGGTACTGGTCCTGGCGGGCCATTTCGTCGAAGTGGAACCACACGTACTGAAAGGCCAGCAAGCCGGCGGCAAGCAGGGTCAGCGTGCCCCACAGCAAGCGCTTGCCCCAGTTGACCTGGGGTTTTTGCCAGCCCAGCTGGAGCGGGTCGTCGACCACATCGATCAGCGGCTCCTTGCGCCGGTTGGCGCGGCTGTTCAGGCCCGGTTCGATACGCTCATCGAGCGGCTGCTCGAGTTCCTCGTCGTGGGCGTCCAGCGCTGACAGGTTTTCCTTGCGGCGGCCATCATCGAACGCCGACAGGCCGCTTACTACCGTGTCATGGTCGTCGTCGGCGGCCAGAGACTCGCGGCTCAGCGCTTCGGCTGCGGTCAACGGCGCGCCCAGCGTGGGCTGCTGGCGGCTGGGTTGATCGTCCGGGTCAAGTACCAGGCCAATGCTTGGCTCGGTGCGCTCGCGGGGCGATGGCTCGTGCTCAAAGGCTTCCTGCTCAAGCGGCTCTTGCTCAAGCGCTTCGGGCTCGATCAGTGGCGGCTCGAGGACCAGCGGTGAAGGCTCGCTCAGAGGCTCGTCGGTGGCGTTACCGAACGGGCGGCCGACGTCTTCGTCCGGGTCGTGCACCTCGCGCACTGCCTGCAGGGCATCGCTGCGCGCCTCGCTCTGGCCTTCGCTGGCCCGATCGCGACGCTCCAGATTGGCTAATGCCTGGTCCAGGTCGATTTCGTCAAAGGCCTGAGCGCTGGCCTGCCAGTCGTCCTGGCTCGGCGCCGGCCCAGCAGGCGCTGGTGCTTCGACCGGGGTAGCCAGCTCTGGCTGCGCAGGCGCCGTCTCGGCAGTGGCTACGCGGTTTTGCTCGAGCAGTTGCTTGGCGGCGTTGAACACTTGCAGGCACTGGCCGCAGCGAACCACCCCGCGGGCCACGCTCAATTGATGATGCGTGACGCGAAAGCTGGTCTGGCAATGCGGGCACTGGGTGACGAAACTGTCGGTCATGCGGCGATCCGGGGGGCTGTGCAGGTGATTATTTCAGGCCTGCCGAGCGACGGCGGCCACTGATGCGAACCCAGCCGTCGCGGACGACGATCGGGTCCAGGTCAAAGTCTGCAGCATAGGCGGCGGCGACTTCTTCACCCTGTTCGGCGAGGATCCCCGATAACGCCAGCAGGCCGCCCGGTCGTACCAGGCCCGACAACTGCGGCGCCAGCGAGACCAGCGGGCCAGCCAGAATGTTGGCCACCAGCACGTCGGCCTGCATCGCCGGCATGTCTTCAGGCAGGTACAGCGGGAAGCGCTCGGCTTCGATACCGTTGCGCCCGGCGTTGTCGCGCGAAGCTTCCAGCGCCTGCACATCGATATCGGTACCGACCGCTTCGCGCGCGCCCAGCAGCAGCGCAGCGATGGCCAGAATGCCCGAGCCACAGCCGAAGTCCAGTACCTGCACGTCAGCCAGTTGCTGGCCGTCGAGCCACTCCAGGCACAGCGCGGTAGTCGGGTGGGTGCCGGTGCCGAACGCCAGGCCCGGGTCGAGCAGCAGGTTGACTGCTTCCGGCTCAGGGGCTGCGTGCCAGCTTGGCACGATCCACAGACGCTGACCAAAACGCATGGGCTGGAAGTTGTCCATCCAGCTGCGCTCCCAGTCCTGGTCTTCGATGACTTCAGCCTGATGCTCGGGCAGCTCGGCGTTGGTCAGCAGGCGCAGGTGAGCGAATACCTGCTCAGGCTCAGCGTCGGCTTCGAACAGGGCCAGCAGGTGGGTGTGCGACCACAGTGGCGTGGTGTTGAGGTCCGGCTCGAAGATCGGCTGGTCTTCGGCGTCCATGAAGGTTACCGAGACAGCGCCTACTTCGAGCAGGGCATCTTCGTAGGTTTCGGCTTGTTCCGGGCTGATGGCCAGACGTACTTGCAGCCAGGGCATGGCGGGTACCTTAAAAAATCTGTGGGGGCAGCGACTGGGCTGCGCGAAGTAGGGCAGTTTACTTCAGTGTGTGCGGTTTGTGCGCGTGGCGAGGCAAGCGAGGCACGAGCGGCAATAAAAAACCCCGGCACAGGGCCGGGGTTTGTTCAGCGCATCACTTCAAGATCAATCCTGGTTGGCCAGTTTGTGCTCGAGGTAATGGATGTTGACGCCACCTTTGCAGAAACCTTCATCGCGCACCAGGTCGCGGTGCAGCGGGATGTTGGTCTTGATACCGTCGACCACGATTTCGTCGAGGGCATTGCGCATGCGCGCCATGGCTTCGTCGCGATCCTTGCCGTAGGTGATCAGCTTGCCGATCAGCGAGTCATAGTTCGGCGGAACCGAATAGCCGCTGTACAGGTGTGAATCGACCCGCACGCCATTGCCGCCTGGGGCATGGAAGTGCTTGACGGTGCCTGGGCTCGGGATGAACTTGCGCGGGTCTTCAGCGTTGATCCGGCATTCCAGCGAGTGGCCGCGGATCACCACGTCATCCTGAGTGAACGACAGCTTGTTGCCAGCGGCGATGCTGAGCATCTCCTTGACGATGTCGATACCAGTGACCATTTCCGAAACCGGGTGCTCGACCTGAACACGGGTGTTCATTTCGATGAAGTAGAAGCGGCCGTTCTCGTAGAGGAACTCGAACGTGCCAGCACCACGGTAACCGATGTCGATGCACGCCTTGACACAGCGGGCGAAGACTTCCTGACGCGCTTGCTCGTCGATGCCCGGGGCCGGTGCTTCTTCGAGAACCTTCTGGTGACGGCGCTGCAGCGAGCAGTCACGGTCGCCGAGATGGATTGCCTGGCCCTGGCCGTCGGACAGCACCTGGACTTCCACGTGACGTGGGTTGGTCAGGAACTTCTCGAGGTAGACCATCGGGTTGCCGAACGCAGCACCGGCTTCGGTACGGGTCAGCTTGGCCGACGCGATCAGGTCTTCTTCATTGTGCACCACGCGCATGCCGCGACCACCGCCGCCGCCAGCGGCTTTGATGATCACCGGGTAGCCGACTTCACGGCCGATGCGCAGGGCTTCTTCTTCGTCTTCCGGCAGTGGGCCGTCGGAGCCTGGTACGGTCGGTACACCAGCTTCGATCATGGCTGCCTTGGCCGAAACCTTGTCGCCCATCAGGCGAATGGTGTCGGCTTTCGGGCCGATGAAGGCAAAGCCGGACTTCTCGACCTGCTCGGCGAAGTCAGCGTTCTCGGCGAGGAAGCCGTAGCCTGGGTGGATGGCGGTAGCGCCAGTCACTTCGGCGGCAGCGATGATCGCCGGGATGTGCAGGTAGGAATCCTTGGACGACGCAGGGCCGATGCAGACCGATTCGTCCGCCAGACCCAGGTGCATCAGCTCACGGTCAGCCGTGGAGTGCACAGCGACGGTCTTGATGCCGAGCTCTTTGCAGGCCCGCAGGATACGCAGGGCGATTTCGCCACGGTTGGCGATCAGGACTTTTTCCAGCTTCGCAGACATCGTTGGCTCTCCGAGGATCAAACGACGGTGAACAGCGGCTGGTCGAATTCAACCGGCTGACCGTCTTCCACCAGGATGGCGTCGATGACACCGCCGATTTCGGCTTCGATGTGGTTCATCATCTTCATCGCTTCGACGATGCACAGGGTGTCGCCTTTCTTGATGCTCTGCCCGACTTCAGCGAAGTTCGGCGAGGTCGGCGATGGCTTGCGGTAGAAAGTACCGACCATTGGCGAACGGACCACGGTGCCTTTGAGCACTGGCGCGGCGTCGGCAGCAGGGGCGGCAGCGGCAACCGGAGCAGGCGCAGCTGCTGGAGCGGCGGCCATCGGTTGTGGCGCGAAGTACTGCTGAGCAGCTGGGGTCTTGCTGTGACGGCTGATGCGAACGGACTCTTCGCCTTCCTTGATCTCCAGTTCGTCGATGCCGGACTCTTCCAGCAGTTCGATCAGCTTTTTGACTTTACGGATATCCATTAATCAGCAACTCCCAAGGTTCGGTCGGGGACGTAAATTGAAAACGTGTCGAAAACGTTTCTCTATGACCTCGGCCCGCAGGGGCCAAGGCCTTGTTTCATCAGGGCTGTGCGCTTGCAGCCAGCTGTTCCAGAGCTGCCTCCAGGGCCAGTCGATAACCGCTGGCGCCGAGACCGCAGATCACCCCTACCGCAACATCGGAGAAGTAAGAGTGATGCCGGAACGGTTCACGCTTGTGCACGTTGGACAGGTGCACTTCGATGAATGGGATGCTCACCGCCAGCAATGCGTCACGTAATGCGACGCTGGTGTGGGTGAAAGCAGCCGGATTGATCAGGATGAAATCGACGCCTTCGTCGCGCGCGGCGTGAATCCGATCGATCAGCTCATACTCGGCATTGCTCTGCAGGTACTGCAGATGGTGGCCTGCGGCACGGGCACGCTGCTCCAGATCCTGGTTGATCTGGGCGAGGGTGGCGGCACCGTAATGACCCGGCTCGCGGGTACCGAGCAGGTTGAGGTTGGGGCCGTGCAGCACCAGTAGGGTAGCCATCTGCGGGTTCCTTGGTCTTGTAGGGCAATACGACATGCGCGGCGACTATGCCGCAAAGCGAGTAGGTGTGTCCAGTTCCCGGCAATAGCCAGCACGTTGCCCGAGATTCGCGCAAAGTATGTGACCAGATGTTTAAATTTGGTCACCGCAGGCTGCGAACAGCGCAGTCAGCAGGAAGTTATAGCCCGAGTTGGCCGCGTACGCGCGTGAGGATCTGTGCAAAATCGCCGGCGTTTATTTCACCAACCACACGATCGCTGCTCATTTCGCTGCCGTTTGCGGCAAAGAACAGCAGTGCTGGCGGGCCGAACAAGCGATAGCGGTCGAGCAGGCTGCGCTGCTCGACATTGCTTTCGGTGATGTCGAAACGCAGCAGTTTGAAGGCGCCCAACTGCGCCTGCACCTGCGGTGCGCTGAGCACCTCATGTTCTATCACCTTGCAGCTGATGCACCAGTCGGCGTACCAGTCGAGCAGCACCGGTTGGCCGGCGGCCGAGGCCGCCGCCAGGGCTGCGTCGAGCGCCGCCGGAGTGGTGATGGTCTGCCAGGCGTCGGCGCTGACTGCGCCTGCAGCAGCGGCTGGAGCCGCGCTGGGCAGTGGCCGCAGTGGGTCACCCTGGCCGCTGAGGGCGCCGTACCAGCACGCCAGGGCGTACACCAGCAAGGCCAGGCCGGCCAATTGCGCGAGGCGCTCGCGCGGCGTTTTCACCACCAGCTCAAGGGCGCCGAGGAACAGCGCTACGCCCGCCGCCAGCAGGCCGATCAAGAGCAAAGTCAGCGGCCCGGGCAAAACCCGGCTGAGCAGGCCGATAGCCAGACCCAGCAACAGCACGCCGATGGCATTCTTGACGGTGTTCAGCCACGGCCCACTCTTCGGCAGCCAGGCCGCGCCGCCGGTGCCGATCAGCAGCAATGGCGCGCCCATGCCCAGGCCTAGGGCGAACAGTTTCAGCGCGCCGCCCAAAGCGTCACCACTGGCGCTGATGTACAGCAGGGCGCCGGCCAGTGGCGCCGACACACAGGGTGAAACCAGCAGGCTGGAGAGCACGCCGAGCACCGCGGCACCGAGCAGCGAGCCGCCCTGGGTGCGATTGGCCACGCGGTCCAGGCGATTGCTCAGGGCTTGCGGTAGCTTCAGCTCGAACAGGCCGAACATGGCCAGGGCAAACAGCACGAAGAACAGCGCAAACGGCACCAGCACCCAGGCCGATTGCAGCCGCGCCTGCAGGTTCAGCCCCGCGCCAAACACACCCATCAGCGCGCCGAGGGTGGCGAAGCACACCGCCATCGGCAGTACATAGGCCAGCGACAGGCTGAAACCACGCCAGCCGCCGACCTGACCGCGCAAGACCACACCCGACAGGATCGGCAGCATCGGCAGTACGCAGGGGGTGAAGGTCAGGCCGACACCGGCGAGGAAGAACAGCAGCAACGCTTGCCAGTCCAAGCCGGGCGCGCTGCTTGGCGAGCTGGCTGCACCAGCCGCATCGATGGCAATCCTTGCGGTTTCCGGCGGATAGCACAGGCCTTTGTCGGCGCAGCCCTGGTAGCCCGCCAGCAGGGTAAAGCCGCGGCTGTCAGCGGCAGGTCGCGGCACGACGATATCGAGCACGCCGTGATACACCTCGACATCACCAAAAAACTCGTCGTGCTTGGCCTCACCGGGCGGAATCTGCGCCGTGCCCAGAGCTATATCGGCAGGCTCGCTGCGGAACTGGAAGCGGTGGCGATAGAGGTAGTAACCGTCGCTGGCGACGAAACGCAGGGTGATGTTCTGCGCATCACTGCTGACCAGGCTCAACTTGAACGCTTCATGCACCGGCAGGAAGTCGCTGTTGTTACTCAGGGCAGAGGCACCGAGCGTGGCACTGGGGCGGTTGTCGAGCAGACCAGCGGCGAAAGCCGGGCTGGCCAGAAGCAGAAACAGCAGGAAAAACAGGCGGCGCATGGCGGACTCGCGAGGTCGAACGTGGGCGCATGATAGCGGACTTGGCGGGCATTGGGGGCGGCCGCCCGGCACCCTTGTTTAAACGCGGAATGCAGCCACTGCAGTGTTCAGCTCGCCGCCCAGCTTGAGCAATTGCTCGCCTTGTTCACGGCCTTCGCCGATGCGCTGCAGGTTGTCTTCGCCCAGTTGGTGAATGCGCTCGCTGTGGTCGCGGATGTCGCTCACGGCGCCGGTTTGTTGCGCCGTCACATCGGCGATACGCCCAGCGGTGTCGGCGATGGTGCGGATTGCCGTGACGATTTCATCCAGAGCGCCATCTGCCGTCTGCGCCTGGCTGGCAGTGGCCTCGGCATGCTCGAGCTGGGTGCGCATGCCATTCACCGAGTCGCGCGCGGCCAGTTGCAGGCGGTCGATCAGTGCCTGGATTTCGCCGGTAGCGCCAGTTGTGCGCTGCGCCAGCGAGCGCACCTCATCGGCGACCACGGCAAAGCCGCGGCCCATCTCGCCGGCGCGAGCCGCTTCGATTGCGGCGTTGAGCGCCAGCAGGTTGGTCTGTTCGGCAATCGAGCGAATCACCGTGAGCACACCGCCGATGGTCGCCGACTCCTGTGCCAGTTGTTCGATCATCTGCGCGTTGCCCTGGACTTCATCAACCAAGGTACGCAGCCCGGACAGGCTCTGGCCGATCACCCGCTGACCGTGCTCGACGGCACTGCCGGCCTCGCGACTGGCCTGGGCCGCAGCGCTGGCATCGCCTGCCACTTGCTGAATGGTCGCTTCCAGCTCGCCCAGGGCATCGCGGATCTGCGCGGTGTCACCGGCCTGGCGTTCGGCGCCTTGGTGCAGGCCGCTGCTCATGCCGGCCAGGGCATGACTGCTGCCGGCAACCTGCTCGGCGTTGGCGCGCAAGGTCGCCACCAGTTGCACCAGATACTGGCGCAGGTGGTTGAGCGAATCTTCGATGTCGTGCAGTTCGCGGTTGGTCTTGCCCAAGGAAATGGGCTGGGCAAAATCGCCCTCGGCCCAGCGTGACAGTGCTGGTGCAAGGCTGCCGAGGGTTCCCGCCAGGCGCCGCTGGAGGCTGTCGATGAGCAGCGCGATGAACAGAATCAAGACGATCATCACGCCCTGAATGATGCGCACCTCGGCGGCGATGCTCGCGTGTTGCGCGCGTACCTGCGGCTCCAGCCCGGCAATCGCTTGCTGCACCGCCTCGAGCCGCTCGCGGGTGCTGTTGGCCAGGGTTGCGCGCTGATCGATCTGTTCGCGGGTGCGCTGCAGTTCGGCGCGATAGCGGCTGAGCAGGCTCTGCAGATCGCGCTTGAGGGCCACGGCGAAGTCTTCGCGCTGCTCGCTAGCCTGGCTTTGCAGGCCCATCAGCGCGGCGAAGTCGTCAGCGCCGGACTCGGCCGCGCGGGTCACGCCCAGTAGCGGCAATGCTGCAATCTGCTCGGCCTGCACACGTACCTGCTGCAATTCGCGTTCGACTTCTTCAGCCAGCTCGGCGCGCCCACTGCTGACCAGCTTGTCGCGGGCCAGCGATAAACGGCCCAAATGCACCGCTGCGTCCAGCAAGGGCGCCAGGTAGCGCTGGGCCTGCTCGCTGGTGCTACCTTGGGCGTAGCCAGCCAGCTGTTCGAGAGTGCCGCCCAGTTCGCGCTCGGCCTGCAGCAGCAAGGCTTGCGGATCACCCGCCAGCTTGCCGGCGGCCAGTAGCTGATTGCCGGTGAATGCCTGCAACTCGCCGAGGCTGGGGCGCAGTTGCTCGGCCAGAGCTTCGGGCCAGTCAGCAAGCGCTGCCTGCAACTGCTGGTTGCCCTGCACAGCGGCGGCGTGGCGTACGGCGTCGCCGCTGGCCAGGTAGGCCTGGGTATCGCGCTCGATATGGTTCTGAAACTGCTGCGACAAGCCCAGATAGCGTTCCATCAGCAGATAGGGACGCTCCAGCGCTCGTTGTGACCACCACAGGGTTGCGCCCAGGGCAATGCACACGGCAACGAGCAACAAGGTATTGAAATTGGTCAACCACTTCAGGCGCATGGCGCAGGCTTCCGGCAGCGTGGAGAGAGGTAGGTGCCTGAAGTTATTGCGATTTCATGACGGGGTGATGACGGAGGAGGGTGCTGCGCTGGACAATTGTGGCCTTTTGCCTTGACCGGGCCTGGCGCCGTTTACGCGGGGTCTACCCGCACCACGCAGTTGCGCCCGGCATGCTTGGCCCGGTACAGCGCTTCGTCAGCGGCACTGGCCATGCTCAGGGCATCGTGCGCTTGATCCAACTGCACCACGCCGGCGCTGAAGGTGCAGTGCAGGTCATGGGGTTGGGCCGGATAGATGATCTCGGCAAAGCGCCGGCGGATCTCGTCGAGCACCTTGTAGGCCGCGCTCAGCGGCGTATTGGGCAGCACAATGGCGAATTCCTCACCGCCGTAACGGCCGATGTAATCGGTCTTGCGCAGGCGTTGCTTGAGGAACAATGCCAGGCTCTTGATCACCCGATCGCCCATGGGGTGGCCGTGGCGGTCGTTGATCTTCTTGAAGTGGTCGATGTCGAGCATGGCAAAGCTCAGCGGCTGCTGTTCGCGGCGGGCGCGGAAGCTGCAGTCTTCCAGCAATTGCAGGATATGCGTGTGGTTGTACAGACCGGTCAGGCTGTCGCGGACCATCCTCGCCTTGAGATGACGCGCGCGCACGGCGCGGTTGCGTACCGTGGTCAGCAGCTGGCGTGAACGCACCGGCTTGGTCAGAAAATCATCACCGCCTTCGCTCATGGCATCGAGCTGCTTGTTCAGGTCGTCCTCGGCCGACAGGTAGATGATCGGCACGCTGACATAGCGGTCATTGTGGCGGATCACCTTGGCCAGCTCCGGCCCGGTACAGTCGGGCATATAGAGGTCGAGGATGATCAGGTCGGGCTGGAAGTCAGCCAGCTCGGCCATGGCGCGGATCGGCTCGGTCAGGCTGCGGGTGATCATCCCGGCGCTGTTGAGCACGCGCTCGGTATGCAGTGCCTGGGTACGCGAGTCGTCGATGATCAGTACTCGAAACGGGTCGTACTGAGTGGCGTTGGTCAGCATCTCGACCTTTTCCAGCAGGCTCGATGCTTCCAGCGTACCGGTCATGAACGCCTGGCCACCGGCGCGCACGGCGGCCAGGCGCGTCGGCGTGTCGGTTTCGTGCAGGCTGAAGAACAGCAGCGGCACAGCCTGATCCAGCCCCAGCTGGGCCTGCGCCGCCAGCAGCAGGCCACAGCCCGGGCCGCTGAAGTCGACGTCCATGACTATCGCCGCCGGCAAGCGCTCGCGCATCGCCGCGCAGAACGCCTCGGCAGTGGCCAGTGCGTGCACCCCCAGGCCAAAGAATTCCAGCTGCTGCGCCAGGCGTTCGGCGCGGTCATGATCCTGCAGCAGGATATACACCGGTTTGCGCAACGGCGGCAGCGGCACCTCGTCGACGTGATCGCTGCTGCGCTTGGCGCGCTCGTGGCTGGGCTGTGGTGACTGGATCATGGCTGACTACTTATTATGGGGGAATGCAGCTTCGATGATGGCTGTATGCTAGCACCACTTCTGCAAGCTGCGCGTGTGCCAGGTCAACATTGCGTCTGGTCCTGTTATTCAGTTGCTGACCGCCCGGTCGCTTATGCGCAAGCCGGTGTCTGCTTTATAGTGGGTCGATGTGGGCTTGCCGTGGCACCCTGGCCGTAGCCTGAGGTCCAAGCTCTGAACCGTCGTGACTGATTAAGGACAATGCCATGCTGGACTGGAAAAACCGTGAGGCCACTGCCGAGCCTCGTGAGCGGCCCGACTCCCGTCGCGCCGCCGCCCGTAGCTACTTTGGCGGCCTCTGGAGCCGCGCTCTTGGGGTCGTGATCGGGCTGTACCTGCTGGTCTGTATCGGCCTTGGCTGGTACTGGAGCCAGGAGCCTGACCTGTTCCCGGTGCAGCAGAATGCCCAGGCCAGCGCCGAGCGCAGCGGGCAGAAGATGGTCATTGGCTACACCACCGTCGAGACGCTGAAAACCGTTGCCGCCACCCTGCTCGACAAGCCGGGCGGTTACATTTCCAACGACCGCTTCCCACCTGGGCTGTGGATGGACAACATGCCGAGCTGGGAATATGGCGTGCTGGTGCAGGTGCGCGACTTGTCGCGGGCACTGCGCAAGGACTTCGCCCGTTCGCAGTCGCAGTCGACCGAAGACGCCGACCTGGCCAAGGCCGAGCCGCGCTTCAACTTCGACAACAAGAGCTGGATCCTGCCATCGAGCGAGTCCGAGTTCTCTGAAGGCATCAAGTCGCTCGAGCGTTATCAGGCGCGTCTGGCCGCAGGCGACAAAGGCGCGATCTTCTATACCCGTGCCGATAACCTGAACAACTGGCTGGGTGACGTAGCCACCCGTCTGGGTTCGCTGTCGCAGCGGCTGTCGGCCAGTGTCGGCCGGGTCAAGCTGAACAGCACCCTGAAGACTGAAACCGTGGTGGCTGGCCAGGTGCCGCAGCTTGACGAAGAGCTGGTGGAAACACCATGGATGCAGATCGACAACGTCTTCTATGAAGCACGCGGCCAGGCCTGGGCGCTGTCGCACCTGCTGCGCGCCATTGAAGTGGACTTCGCCGACGTCCTGGCCAAAAAGAACGCCACGGTTAGCGTGCGCCAGATCATTCGTGAGCTGGAAGCCTCGCAGGAAGCCCTGTGGAGCCCAATGGTGCTCAACGGTAGCGGTTTCGGCATGTGGGCCAACCACTCGCTGGTGATGGCCAACTACATCTCGCGCGCCAACGCTGCAGTGATCGACCTGCGTCAGCTGCTGTCGCAAGGCTGAGCATGACCATCACCCCAGCCGAGGCTGCCCACCGGGCGGCCTCGGACCTCGAACTGATCGCCTGGGTCGACGAGCATGATCAACTGCTCGGCGCCATGCCGCGTGCGCAGCTGCGTGAGGCAGGGCTGATCGGCCGCTGCACGTTCATTCTGCTGTTCAACAGCGCCGGCTTGCTCTGCATCAACCGCCGCTCCCTGAGCAAGGCGGTCTACCCGGGGTACTGGGACGTGGCCGCTGGCGGCATGGTGGCGACCGATGAGAGCTATGCCGA
Source organism: Pseudomonas sp. BIGb0278 (assembly GCF_024809895.1). NCBI lineage: Bacteria > Pseudomonadati > Pseudomonadota > Gammaproteobacteria > Pseudomonadales > Pseudomonadaceae > Pseudomonas > Pseudomonas sp. BIGb0278. Next base: position 51,690 of record NZ_JANUEL010000002.1, on the reverse strand, counting down.
ATCGGCGGCCCGCGAGCTGGCCGAGGAACTCGGGGTGACCGGCGTCGAACTGCGCTTTCATGAGCGGTTCTATTTTGACCAGCCGGGCAATCGGCTCTGGTGCGGCGTGTTTTCGGCGGTCTGGGACGGGCCGTTACGCTTGCAGCCGGAGGAGGTCAGCGAGGCGCGCTTCGTCAGCCTGGCGCAGGTCGACGACGAGCGTCAGCGCTTGCCTTATTGCCCGGATTCACTGGTTGCGCTGCAGCGCTATCAGGCAGGCTTGAGCTAGTCTGCGGCCCGGAGTCTGCGTCAGGTCGTAAAACCTGCGCAAAATGGCGCAATCCAGTACTTAGCAAGCGGCGCAATTATCGTTACACTGCGCGCCCTTTTCGGGCTGTCGCAGCTTTTGCGTCAGTAGCGCCGCCCCTGCCAGAGTGGGGCTTCGCGGTCGGCTCCAGGCAACGGAATCGACCAGTTTTTGTCCTCAGCAAGAGGAACAAAAGTGGCCAAGAAAGCTTCTTCCTTTTCCGCCTTGAGCGGTCTCGTTTATTCCACCGATGCCGGTCGGCACTGCCCCGACTGTGGCCAGCCGGCGGACGCCTGTATCTGCAAGCAGCAAGCCATCCCCGAAGGTGACGGTATTGCCCGTGTGCGCCGCGAAAGCAAAGGCCGCGGCGGCAAGACGGTGACCACCATCAGCGGTGTGCCGTTGGCGCTCGAACCCTTGAAAGAGCTGGCTGCCAGCCTCAAGCGGCGTTGTGGCACCGGTGGCGCCTTGAAAGACGGCGTTATCGAGATCCAGGGCGACCACGTCGAGCTGTTGCTGGCAGAGCTGACCAAGCAAGGCTTCAAGGCGAAAAAGTCCGGTGGTTGAATCACCAGGCGATTTTTTCCCCCGAGCTTTCTAAACTCGATTCCGTAACCAGGGTCTACCCCTGGCATGGACGAATCGTCATTTTTCGCTTTTACACTGCCGTCGCCTTGTCGCCAAGGCAGTGTCTTCGACTTATCTACAGGGGACTTGAATGTCCGTACGACGCACACGCAAAGACGATGGTAGCCAGTGGACCGTGGCCGACAGCCGCAGTGTTTATGGCATCCGCCATTGGGGCGCTGGTTATTTCGCCATCAATGAAGCCGGGCGCGTCGAAGTGCGCCCCAACGGCCCCGACAGTGCCCCCATCGACCTCTTCGAACAGGTTGACGAGCTGCGCCAGAGTGGCCTTTCGCTGCCACTGCTGGTGCGTTTCCCGGACATCCTGCAAGACCGCGTCCGCCAGTTGACCGGCGCTTTCGACGCCAACATCGCGCGCCTGGAATACCAGAGCGAGTACACCGCGCTGTACCCGATCAAGGTCAACCAGCAGGAAGCGGTGGTCGAGAACATCATCGCCACCCAGAACGTATCGATCGGCCTTGAAGCCGGCTCCAAGCCAGAGCTGCTGGCGGTGCTGGCGCTGGCGCCGAAGGGCGGCACCATCGTCTGCAACGGCTACAAGGACCGTGAGTTCATCCGCCTCGCGCTGATGGGCCAGAAGCTTGGTCATAACGTATTCATCGTTATCGAAAAAGAATCCGAGGTCGCCCTGGTGATCGAAGAGGCTGCCGAGCTCAAGGTCAAGCCACAGGTCGGCTTGCGCGTACGCCTGTCGTCGCTGGCGTCGAGCAAGTGGGCCGACACCGGCGGTGAGAAGTCCAAGTTCGGTCTGTCGGCGGCGCAGCTGCTGTCGGTGGTCGAGCGCTTCCGCGCTGCGGGGCTGGACCAGGGCATTCGCCTGCTGCACTTCCATATGGGTTCGCAGATCGCCAACCTGGCCGACTATCAGCATGGCTTCAAGGAAGCGATCCGTTATTACGGCGAGCTGCGTTCACTGGGCTTGCCGGTCGACCATATCGACGTTGGCGGCGGCCTTGGGGTCGACTACGACGGCACCCACTCGCGCAATGCCAGCTCGATCAACTATGACATCGACGACTACGCCGCCGTCGTGGTGGGTATGCTCAAGGAGTTCTGCGATGCGCAGGGCCTGCCGCATCCGCACATCTTCTCCGAAAGCGGCCGTGCCCTGACCGCGCACCACGCGATGCTGGTGGTGCAGGTGACCGACGTCGAGAAGCACAACGACGAAGTGCCGACCATCGACAACAAGGAAGCCCTGCCCGAGACCGTGCAATGGCTGGTCGACTTGCTCGGCCCAACCGATATCGAGATGGTCACCGAGACCTACTGGCGTGCCACCCACTACATGGGCGACGTCGCGGCGCAGTATGCCGACGGTAAACTCACCCTGTCGGAAAAGGCCCTCGCCGAGCAGTGCTACTTCGCCGTGTGCCGCCGCTTGCACAACTCGCTCAAGGCCCGTCAGCGCTCGCACCGCCAGGTGCTCGACGAACTCAACGACAAGCTTGCCGACAAGTACATCTGCAACTTCTCGGTGTTCCAGAGCCTGCCGGATACCTGGGCGATTGGCCAGGTACTGCCGATCCTGCCGCTGCACCGCCTGGACGAAGAGCCTCTGCGCCGCGCCGTGCTGCAGGACCTGACCTGCGACTCGGACGGCAAGATCAACCAGTACGTCGACGAGCAGAGCATCGAAACCAGCCTGCCGGTGCATGGTATCAACGAGGGTGAAGACTACCTGCTGGGGATCTTCCTGGTCGGTGCCTATCAGGAAATCCTCGGTGACATGCACAACCTGTTCGGTGACACCGACTCGGTGAACATCTACCAGAACGCCGACGGCAGCGCCTACCACGCCGGGATCGAGACCCACGACACCATCGAGGACATGCTGCGCTACGTGCACCTGTCTCCGGAGGAGTTGATGACTCACTACCGTGACAAGGTCGCCAGCGCCAAGATCACCGCCCGCGAACGCACCCAGTATCTGGATGCGCTGCGGTTGGGCCTGACCCGGTCTTCGTACCTGTCGTCGTAATGTACAAAAGGGGCCGCTAGCAGCCTTTGCTGCACCTGAGACTTTGGGGCCGCTGCGCGATCCTTCGCGGGCAAGCCCGCTCCCGCAGGGCTGTATGTGCCCCCTGTGGGAGCGGGTTCACCCGCGAAGGGCCGCAGAGCGGCCCCAGCTTTACTCGGCCAGCGCCCTGGTGGATATGGTCATCCTCGAATTGGCCGTTGAAAAGATCGCCCTAAATCACCCCAACCACCGCCCCTCTCGCTGCATCCGCCAGCCAACCCACCCCAGCGTCACCCCGCGCAACGCCATGAACCCAAGAAACGCCAGCCACAATCCATGATTGCCATACCCGCTGGCCATCCACGCCAATGGCGCCGCCAGCAGCAAGCTCAGCAGCATCGCATTGCGCATCTCACGCGCGCGGGTCGCGCCGATGAACAGGCCGTCGAGCAAGTAGCTCCACACGGCAATCAGCGGCAGCACTGCCAGGTACGGCAGGTACGGATAGGCCGCCTCGCGCACGCTGGCGATGTCGGTTTGCAGGTTGATGAACAAATGCCCGCCGAGCAGAAACAGCCCGGCAAAACCAATACTGACAATCAGCGACCAGCCGCCGGCGACTACCAGCGAGCGGCGCAGGGTCTGCCGGTCGCGGGCGCCGATGGCGTGACCGCACAGCGCTTCAACCGCATGGGCGAGCCCGTCGAGGGCATAGGCAGTCAGCAACAGGCCATTGAGCAGCAGGGCATTGGCCGCCACCGTCGCTTCACCGAGGCGTGCGCCTTGCACCGTCAGCAGCAAAAACACCAACTGCAACGCCAGGCTGCGCAGGAAGATATCGCGGTTGACCGAAAGCAGCGGCCGCCAGGCCTGCCAGCGGCGCAGCGCCACCCAGGCGAGCTGCCCAGGATAGCGGCGTAACGCCGGCCGGGTCAGGGCCAGGCCGAGCAGGGCGGCGCTCCATTCGGAAATCACCGAAGCCCGCGCCGAGCCAATCACGCCCCAGTCCAGGCCCAGCACGAACCACAGATTGAGCGCGATGTTGAGCAGGTTGGTGGTCAGCAGGATCGCCAACGGCGCGCGCGCGTTCTGCGTGCCGAGAAACCAGCCGACCAGGGCGTAACTGGCCAAGGCTGCCGGCAAACCGAGCAACCGAGTGTGGAAGAAATCTTCGGTGGACTGATGAAGCGCCGCACTTGGGTTGATTACCTGCAACGCCAGTTGGCTGAAGGGCAGTGCCAACACCCCGATCAGCGCGGCAAAACCCAGCGCCAGCAGCAATCCCTGCACCAGCACTTGGCGTAGCGCCGCGCCATCGTTGCGCCCGGCGGCCTGGGCGGCGAAGCCCGTGGAGCCCATGCGCAGGAAGCCCATCAAACCCACCATGAAGGTGAACAAGGTCGCGCCCACGGCCACCGCGCCGAGCTGATGCGCATGCGGCAGGTGGCCAATCACCGTGCTGTCGACCAATGCAACCAACGGCACCGAGATGTTCGAGAGGATCATCGGTGCGGCCAGCGCCCAGACCTTGCGGTGGGTCAGGTGGTGGCGCCAGTCGGCGGACAGCGGGGGCATACGGACTCCTGTTGCGATCAAGGCTGAGATTGGCGGGGCGCCGCCGAGGCTATTCTAGCGAGCTGCCCGGCCGCCCGTGCGAACAAGCTCGCAGTTACCACGCGACAGCAGGTAAGCCGCTGGCCGTTGCGCTATAGTTGCAGGCCTCAAGAACACGCTGCCCAAGAGTCTTCTCTCCATGTTCAACAAAGGATTGTTGCTGGCCTGCGCGCTGGCATTGCTCAGTGCCTGTGATTCCTCGTCGAAGGACACCACTGCCGCTGTCGAAAAGCCTGCGGCAACTGCGCCGGCCGAAGCCAAGGCCGCCAAACGGGAAGACCCGGCATTGCTCGCCAAGCGCTACGCAGGCCGCGAGCTGACCGTGCTCGATGTCTCGGAAACCCAGCTCGACGGCGCCAGCGCGCTGTCGATCAGTTTCTCGGCGCCGCTCGATGCTAAGCAGGACTTCGCCAGCAAGGTGCACCTGGTCGACACCGTCAAAGGCAAGGTGGACGGCGCCTGGGAGCTTTCCGACAACCAGATGGAATTGCGCCTGCGCCACCTTGAACCGCAGCGCAAGCTGGTGCTGACCCTGGACAAGGGCCTGCTCGCGGTGAATGGCAACAGCCTCGCGGCCGAGTCGGTCAGCCGCCTGGAAACCCGCGACATGCAGGCCACCATCGGCTTTGCCAGCCGAGGCTCGTTGCTGCCGACGCGCCTGGCCGAAGGCCTGCCGGTGATTGCCCTGAACGTCGACAAGGTCGATGTCGAGTTCTTCCGCATCAAGCCGGAGATGCTCTCGACCTTTTTGGCCAACTGGGGCCGCAACAGCAGCCTGTACTACTACCAGTCCAAAGAAACCCTGGACATGGCCGAGTTGGTCTACGGCGGGCGCTTCGACCTCAACCCTGCCCGCAACACCCGCGAGACTGTGTTGCTGCCGATTGCCGGGATCAAGCCACTGCAGGAGCCAGGCGTATACCTGGCGGTGATGCGTGCATCTGGCACCTATGACTACTCCCAGCCAGCAACCCTGTTCACCCTGAGTGATATCGGCGTCTCGGCGCACCGTTACCGTGACCGCCTGGATGTGTTCGCCCAGGCACTGGAAGGCGGCAAGGCGCTCAGTGGCGTCAACCTCGAACTGCACGACGACAAGGGCAAGCTGCTGGCTCAGGCCAAGACCGACAGTGATGGCCATGCCCAGCTGCCGATCACCGACAAGGCCGATACCCTGATCGCCACCCAGGGCGTGCACACCACTCTATTGCGGCTCAATACCGCCGCCCTCGACCTGGCCGAGTTCGACATCACCGGGCCGCAGGCCAACCCGCTGCAGTTCTTCGTGTTCGGCCCGCGTGACCTCTATCGCCCGGGCGAGACCGTGCTGCTCAATGGCCTGTTGCGTGATCAGGATGGCAAGCCGGTCAAGGCGCAGCCAGTCAGCGTCGAGGTGCGCCGGCCAGATGAGCAGGTCAGCCGCAAGTTCGTCTGGGAGGCCGATGCCAATGGCCTCTATCAATATCAGCTGCAACTGGCGAGCGAGGCACCGACCGGTCGCTGGCAGTTGCTGCTCGATCTCGGCGGTGGCCGTAAGCAGGTTTTCGAGATCCTCGTCGAAGACTTCCTGCCCGAGCGTCTGGCGCTTGAACTCAAGGGCAGCGCCACGCCGCTGAGCCTCGAGCAGACCGCGCAGATCAAAGTCAATGGCCGCTACCTGTATGGCGCCCCGGCAGCGGGCAACCGCCTCAGTGGCCAGGCCTACGTGCGGCCGCTGCGTGAAGCAGTGCCGGCGTTGCCCGGCTACCAGTTCGGGTCGATAACCGAAACCGAGCTGAGTCAGGATCTGGAGCTGGACGAAGTCACCCTCGACCAGGCCGGCAAGGCCACCATCGACATCGAAAGCCGCTGGAGCGAGGCCCGTTCGCCGCTGCAGTTGAGTGTGCAGGCCAGCCTGCAGGAATCCGGCGGCCGACCGATTACCCGCCGCCTTGAACAACCGATCTGGCCGGCCGAGCGCCTACCTGGCCTGCGCGGTTTGTTCGACGGTGAAGAAACCGATGGCGATGGCCCGGTCGAATTCGAAGTGCTGGTAGCCGACCGCAACGGTGCCAAGCTGGCCGCCGACGACCTCAAGGTGCGGCTGATCCGTGAGCGCCGCGACTACTACTGGAACTACTCGCAGAGCGACGGCTGGAGCTACAACTACAACGAGAAGTACCTGACCCAGAGCGAAGAGACCGTCAGCGTCAAAGCCGGCTCCACCGCCAAACTGAACTTCCAGGTCGAGTGGGGCCCGTACCGGGTCGAGGTTGAAGACCCGCAGACCGGGCTGGTGTCCAGTGCACGCTTCTGGGCCGGTTACCGCGCTCAGGACAATGCTGAAGGCGGCGCGGTGCGCCCGGATCAGGTCAAGCTAGCCCTGGACAAACCGTCCTATGCCGACGGCGCTACGGCCAAGGTCACGGTCACGCCGCCTGCAGCCGGCAGCGGCTACCTGATGATCGAATCCAGCGATGGGCCGCTGTGGTGGCAGGAAATCGACGTGCCCGCCGAAGGCAAGACCTTCGACGTGCAGTTGGACAAGAAGTGGGCGCGGCACGACCTGTACATCAGTGCGCTGGTGATTCGCCCAGGTGAGCGCAAGGCCAACGCCACGCCAAAACGCGCGGTCGGCGTGCTCCATCTGCCACTGGATCGGACCGAGCGCAAGCTGGCCCTGACCCTGCAGACGCCCGAGAAGATGCGTCCCAAGCAGCCTTTGACGGTCAAGTTCAAGGCTACCGCTGCCGACGGCAGCGTGCCTAAAAAGGTGCATGTGCTGCTCAGCGCAGTGGATGTCGGCATCCTCAATATCACCGACTTCAAGACCCCTGATCCTTTCGCCAGCCTGTTCGGGCGCAAGGCTTATGGTGCTGACCAACTGGATATCTATGGCCAGTTGATCGAAGCCGGGCAGGGCCGTCTGGCCAGCCTGGCTTTTGGTGGTGACGCCGCGCTGGCCAAGGGCGGCAAGCGGCCCAATACCACGGTGACCATCGTTGCCCAGCAGAGCCTGCCGGTGACCCTCAACGACAAGGGCGAGGGCGAAGCAACGGTCGATATCCCCGACTTCAACGGTGAACTGCGGATCATGGCCCAGGCCTGGAACGACGAGCAGTTCGGCATGGCCGAAGGCAAGACCGTGGTCGCCGCGCCGCTGATCGCCGAGCTGTCGGCACCGCGCTTCCTCGCCGGTGGTGACCGCACCAGCCTGGCGCTGGATCTGGCCAACCTGTCCGGGCGCGCTCAGCAGCTGACGGTCGAATTCAGCGGCGAAGGCCAGTTGAGCCTGGCGGCCGGCAGTCAGCAGAATGTTGCCCTGGCCGAGGGCCAGCGCAAGACGCTGATGATCCCGGTGCAGGCCTTGGGCGGTCTCGGCCAGGGCACCCTGCGCGTGCGTGTCAACGGCCTGCAACTGCCGGGTGAAGCCGCCAGCAGCTTTGAGCGTGATTGGAAACTGGGCGTGCGCCCGGCTTATCCGGCGATGCTCAAACACTACCGCGTGGCACTCAAGGATCAGCCGTGGAGCCTGCCGGAGAGCGATCTGGCTGAGTTCGAGCCGGCCGGTCTTGAGGCCAGCCTGGCCCTGTCGAGCCGGCCGCCGCTGAACCTGGCCGAGCAGATCCGTGCGCTCGAGGCCTATCCCTATGGTTGCCTGGAACAGACCACCAGCGGCCTGTACCCGTCGCTCTATGCCGATGCCGAAAGTCTCAAACGCCTCGGCATCAAGGGCGAGCCTGCCGATGTGCGCAAGCGCAAGATCGAGATGGGCATCGAGCATCTGTTGGGCATGCAGCGCTACAACGGTGGCTTTGGCCTGTGGAGCTCCGACAGTGAAGAAGAATACTGGCTGACCGCCTATGTCACCGACTTCCTCCTGCGTGCTCGCGAGCAGGGCTATGGCGTGCCGGCCGAAGCGCTGAAAAAGGCCAACGAGCGGCTGCTGCGGTACTTGCAGGAGCGCAATATGATCGAGGTCAACTACAGCGACAACGCCGAGCACACCCGCTTTGCCGTGCAAGCCTACGCCGCCTTGGTACTGGCGCGCAGTCAGCAGGCGCCGCTGGGTGCCCTGCGCGCAGTGTTCGAGCGCCGTAGCGATGCCCGTTCCGGTCTGCCGCTGGTGCAGTTGGCGGTGGCACTGGACAAGATGGGCGACAAGCCACGTGCTCAGCAAGCGCTGCAAGCGGGCCTGGCGATCAGCCGCGGCAAGGGCTGGATGGCCGACTACGGCAGTGCAGTGCGTGACCAGGCGTTGATCCTCGCCTTGCTCCAGGAAAACAACCTGGCCACCAATCAGGTCGATCAGCGCCTGTTTGCCTTGTCTGACGAACTGGCCGCCAGCCGCTGGTTGTCGACCCAGGAGCGCAACGCGCTGTTCCTCGCGGGCCGCGGCCTGCTGGGTAAACCTGAAGGCAAGTGGCAGGCGCGGCTGGACAGCGCCGGCGAGGTGCGCGAGTTCAACAACGTCGAATCGGGGATGAAGCTCGAAGGGCCGTTACTGGCATCGCCGCTGACCTTGCAGAACCAGGGCAGCGACACCCTTTATCAGCAACTGACCCTGTCCGGTTACCCGCGCCAAGCGCCGCCGGCCAGCAGTAACGGTATGGAGATCCGCCGCGAGTACCTGGGCATGAACGGTCAGCCGCTGGATCTGCGCAATCTGCGTAGCGGTGAGCTGGTGCTGGTGCACCTGGCCTTGCGTGCTTCGACCCAAGTGCCGGACGCATTGGTGGTTGACCTGCTGCCGGCGGGCCTTGAGCTGGAAAACCAGAACCTGGCGCAGAGCGCAGCCAGCCTGGACAACGCCAGCAGTGCGGTGAAGGAATGGCGCGAGTCTATGCAGAACGCCAGCGTGGTGCATCAGGAGTACCGTGATGACCGCTATGTCGCTGCCCTGAAACTGGACAGCTACGGCACGACCCATCTGTTGTACCTGGCCCGCGCCGTGACCCCGGGTACCTACCGGGTGCCGCCGCCGCAGGTTGAGTCGATGTATCGACCTAATCTGCAGGCGGTGGGTGAGAGTCAGGGGGATATGACCGTCAAGGGCCGCTGAGGCGGGCTTTGTGCCTGGCTCGAGATCGCTGGGGCTGCTTTGCAGCCCTTTCGCGACACAAGGCCGCTCCTACAAGGACCGCGCCGCCCGGGCGTCACGCGGTCTGTGTAGGAGCGGCCTTGTGTCGCGAAAGGAGGGCGCAGCCCTCCCGGCAATCTGCAGTCAATGAATGATCCAGCTCATGACCCACAAGCCGAGCACCAGCCAGATGATCCCGGCGATGATCGAGGCGCGCATGAACGCGCGGATTGCCGAGTACAACAGTAGCAAACCGACGATCAAGGCGAGGATGCTGACCAGCGAGGTATCCATGCCCAGCGTGCGCGCCAGCCCGTCGATGAAATTGCCGCCGGCATTGGCCAGCAGATTGAACAGCCCGCTCAAGCCATCGACAATGAAGCGGATCACCGCCCCCAGTGCCTGCCCCAGCCATTCAAAAAAACCTTCTACATGCATAGTCGCGTCCTGATGATCATTCCAAGGCTTTGGCCATTACCTGGCCAGGTCGGTTCCCCATGCCAAGCTTAATACGCCCGCGCCATCGTGCGCTGCGTGTATTGCAAACCAGTATTGCCGGTGCACTGCTGCTGGTCGGCCTGCTCTGGCTGGCCGATCGCATCTGGCCGTTGCCGATGCCGGCCGACGACCTTGCCCGGGTGGTCCTGGCCGAGGACGGTACGCCGCTCTGGCGCTTTGCCGATGCCGATGGCGTATGGCGTTATCCCGTCAGCCCCGATGAAGTGTCGCCGCTGTACCTGCAAGCGCTGCTGACCTACGAAGACCGCTGGTTCTATCGCCATCCCGGGGTCAACCCGCTGGCCCTGGCGCGGGCTGCCTGGCTCAACCTCAGCGGCGGCCGCGTGGTGTCCGGCGGCAGCACCCTGTCGATGCAGGTAGCGCGCCTGCTCGATCCGCATGAGCGGACCCTGGCTGGCAAGTCGCGACAACTGTGGCGCACGTTGCAGCTGGAATGGCACCTGTCGAAGCAGCAGATCCTGCAGATCTACCTGAACCGCGCTCCTTTCGGCGGCACCCTGCAAGGGGTGGCGGCGGCCAGCTGGGCTTATCTCGGCAAGTCACCGAAACAGCTCACCCCAGCCGAAGCCGCCTTGCTCGCGGTGCTGCCCCAGGCCCCCAGCCGGCTGCGCCCGGACCGTCATCCGCAGCGTGCGCAGCAGGCCCGCGACAAGGTCTTGCAGCGCCTCGGCGAGTATCAGGTATGGTCGGCTCAGCAAGTCGCCGAAGCCCGAGAAGAGCCGTTGCTGCTCGCCCCGCGGCAGGAGCCGGCACTGGCGCCGCTGCTGGCCCGCAGGCTGAACACGGCGAACAGCCCGCCGCTGATCCGCACCACCCTGGATGCCTCGCTACAGCGCCGGCTCGAAGACTTGCTGCTGGGCTGGCGCGCACGCCTGCCGGAGCGCACCTCGGCGGCGATTCTGGTGGTCGAGACACAAACCATGGCCACCCGTGCCTACATCGGCTCGATCGACATCGGCGATGCCCGCCGCTTTGGTCATGTCGATATGGTGCACGCCCTGCGCTCGCCCGGCTCGACCCTGAAACCGTTCCTGTATGGCATGGCCCTGGACGACGGCCTGATCCATTCCGAATCCCTTCTGCAGGATGTGCCGCGGCGCTATGGCGACTACAGGCCCGGCAACTTCTCGATGGGTTTCAGCGGCCCGGTGTCAGCCAGCTCGGCGCTGGCGTTGTCGCTCAACCTGCCCGCCGTGCAACTGCTCGAAGCCTACGGCCCCAAACGCTTTGCCGCGCAGATGCGCATGGGGGGTATGCCGTTGATACTGCCGCCACTGGCCGAGCCCAACCTGTCGCTTATCCTCGGTGGCGCCGGCAGTCGGCTGGAAGATCTGGTCGGCGGTTATGCAGCCTTGGCCCGGGCCGGGCAGAGTGCCCAGGTACGCCTGCAACCGCAGGATCCGCTGCTCGAACGGCGGCTGTTGTCGCCCGGTGCGGCGTGGATCATCCGGCGGATTCTCAGCGGCCAGGCACGGCCCGACCGCGATCCGCACGCCGAACTGGTGCAGCGCCCGCAACTGGCCTGGAAGACCGGCACCAGCTATGGCTTTCGAGATGCCTGGTCGGTCGGGGTCGGCCCGCGCTACCTGATCGGGGTATGGATCGGCCGCCCGGATGGCACCCCGGTGCCTGGCCAGTTCGGCCTGGCCTCGGCGGCGCCGCTGATGCTGCAAGTGCACGACCTGCTGAGCAACCGCGACAGCCAGCGCGGTATTCGCCCACCGGTGGAGCAGGTGCCGGCGTCGGTCGGGGTGGCCGCGATCTGCTGGCCGCTCGGCCAGCCCATGCCGCGCCAGGACGCTAACTGCCGGCGCCAGCGCTTCGCCTGGACCCTTGACGGCACCACGCCGCCGACCTTGCAGGCGGCAGACCAGCCGCTCGGCCTGGGCCTGCGCGACACGGTCTGGGTCAACCCGCAGGGGTTGCGCGTGGATGCCAGTTGCCCAGGTGCCACGTCGCAACAGATCGCGCTCTGGCCTGCGCCACTGGAACCTTGGCTGGCGCGGGTCGAACGGCGCGCGGCCCGGCTGCCGGCAATTGACCCGAGCTGCCCGCCGCAGGTGCCCGCCAGCGCGCCGCCGCTGTCGATCGTCGGCGTGCGCAACGGCGACAACCTGCGCCGCCCAAGGACCAGCAGCGAGCCGTTGCAACTCTATGTCTCGGCACTGGGCGGTGGTGGCCAACGCTGGTGGTTCCGCAACGGCCAGCCGCTGGGCGAAACGTCCGGTCAGGACAGCCTGCTGGTGCGCTTTGAGCAGGTCGGGCGGGTCGAACTGAGCGTGCTCGATGAAAGCGGCGAGACGGCGCGGGTGGAATTTCAGGTGGATGCCGGTGGCTGAGGGCTGATCAGCGTGCCGTACGGGTAATCGGAGGTATATCGGTCGCCGCGCTAGCCGACCGACTGCATGCGTGGCTTGGGGAACAGGTTATCCAGGGTTTCCAGCAGGCGGGCGTGATAGATCGGCTTGCGGAACAGGTCCAGCACATGCAGGCGCAGCAGGTCGCTGACATCGTCCATATCGGCATGCCCGGACATCACGATCACCGGCAGGTGCTGGCGTGCCGTGTGATCGCGCAGGCGTTTGATCAAGGCGATGCCGTTCTCCTCGGGCATGCGCAGGTCGGTGATCACCAGAGCCATGTCCGGGTGCTGTGTGAGCAGCACCAGCGCGGCCTTGAACGAGTTGGCGGTATGGCAGGTGAACCCCTCGTTCTCGAGCAACTCGGCCAGCTCCAGCAGGGCCTCTTCCTCATCGTCGACCAGAAGAATCTGTTGACGCAAGGAAGAAGTCAGCATGGAACGCTCCTGGTCGCTTGAGAGTGCGCAGCAGAATTGAGGGTTGGGCCACTCAACGGGTAATTGCAGTCTGGATGGTCGTCATCAAGGCCGTTACCTGGGTCGATATCGGCGTGACGAACGCCGCCAGCGCTACGGCCACCATCGCCGCGATCACTGCGTACTCGATACCCGAGGCGCCGTCCTTGCTTTCGATAAAGGTTTTGCAGCGGGTATAGATCTTCAACAGCAACATGGCACATCTCCTTGCGCGGTGGGCGCCGGTGGCGGGGCGGCGTGCAGTGATACCCCTTTGCCATCAGAGCATCGTCAAACTGTGCAGACCTGCAAATGTAAGAAGGCGTTAACTACAAAGTATTAGGTTTGAACAGCTGCGCTAAGCCCCTGTTTTTGTTCAGCGTCAATTTGTCGGCTGCAAATCTCCCCCCGTATTCATGGCGAAATAGCCGCTCTGCGCTACCGTGCAATAGCGAAATAGTTACTTTTGGCCATCATGGTTTTCCAGGGACAGGAGAGCGTTAATGAGCAGTCGCTTGACCATGATCCTCGCCGGTCTGTTCCTGCTGGCAGCACTGCTCGCCGGCTATTGGGGGCTGATGCTGAGCCGCCCGGCCGAGCCTGTCGCCGCACCGCCGGTGGTCGAGACCAGTGCGCCGCCAGTTGCGGCTCCGGCGCCCTTAGCCGTGCCGGAGCCTACGCGTTTCCCCATCGTGATCATGGCTCGGCAGGTCCCGGCCAACACCCCACTCACCGCTGAAGATGTGCTGATCGAGCGTTTGCAGGTAGTCCCTGCTGGCGCCTTCAGCCAGCTCGAAGACGTGCTCGGGCGCAGCAGCGCGCGCCCCTTGCCGCAGGGCTTGTGGCTGGATGAACAAAGCTTTCAGAGTGGTGGGCCGCTGGCGCGGATGATCCGTCGACATGAGCGCGCCGTCGCGTTGGCGGTAGACGATGTGATCGGTGCGGCAGGGCAGTTGCGCCCGGGGGATTACGTCGATGTGCTGCTGTTTCTGCGCGAAGAAAACAACAACCCACAGGCGTCGGCGCAAGTCGTGCTGCCCGCGCTGCGGGTGCTCAGCGTCGGTGACCAGACCGGCCTGGCCAATGACGGCCGACCTGCGCAAAGCGCCGATGAGCAGCAGGCGCGGCGCGATGCGCTGGGCACGGGTGGCACGCGCACCGTGGCCCTGGCCGTGCCCGAGGCGCTGGCCAGCCGGCTGATGCTCGCCGCCCAGGCCGGCACCTTGCGCCTGGCAGTGCGCAGCGCCGATGAGCAGCTGCTGGCCGGCTACTGGGCCGAGCGCCAGGCCGAGTCGCAGTTGCAAAGCGCCAACCGCGAGCTGTTCCGGTTCAGTCAGTTGTCGCAGGTGCCGCCAGCCAAGGCCGCGCCCAGCGGCGCTGTGGCCGGCATGCAGATTATTCGTGGCGCCCACAACCAAGCGCCAGCAGACGCCCCCTGACCCAGCAAGGATGCAGCCATGCGTAGTTCCTCGCGGTTATTCACTCCGTTGTGCCTGGCGTTGACGCTGCTCGGCGCCGCGCCTTGTGCGCAAGCGGCTGACAAAGGCTGTGCCGCGGTGGCCGAGTTGCCCTCGGTGATCGAGATGGACCAAGGCCTGCAGCAGGAGCTGCGCCTGCCGCTGGCCATCAGCCGGGTGGCCGTCGGCGAACCCAAGGTGGCCGACGTGCAGGCCAGCGGCCCGCGCGCGGTATTGCTGACGGCGCTGGCGCCTGGCAGCACCAGCCTGATGCTGTGGACTGCCTGCGCGGCGACGCCGCACCGGGCGATGTTGTTCGTCAAAGGCAGTGCCTCGGTGGACATGGCGCTGCCCTCGCAGGATGAGCAACTGCCGATCCAGGTACAGGCCGACATCCGCTTTGTCGAAGTGCATCGCAGCAAATACAAGGAAGCCGGCGCGCGGTTGTTCTTCAGTGGATCGAACAACAGCCTGATCGGCTCGCCAGGCAGTGTGCCGGGCGTCAATGTCTCGCCGGGCAACGTGCCGGTGGCGCGGCCGCTGATCCCGCTCAACGACAATGTCTTCAACATCGTCTGGGGTGGCGGCAGCAGCCGCTTTCTGGCAGCCATCAGCGCGCTGGAAAACAGCGGGTTCGCCTACACCCTGGCCCGTCCCAGCCTGACCGTGCTCAGCGGCCTGACCGCAAGTTTTCTCGCCGGTGGCGAAATCCCTATCCCGGTGCCGAGCGCCGGCAGCGACAACGTGTCGATCGAGTACAAGGAGTTCGGCGTGCGTCTGGCGCTGACGCCGACGGTGGTCAGCCGCGATCGCATCACCCTCAAGGTGGCACCCGAGGTCAGCGAGCTGGACTACAACAATGCCGTGAATATCGCCGGTACCTTGGTGCCCGGGCTGAGTGTGCGGCGTACCGACACCAGCATTTCGCTGGCCGATGGCGAGAGCTTCATCATCAGCGGGCTGGTCAGCAGCAATACCCGCTCCTCTGTAGACAAACTGCCAGGACTCGGCAACCTGCCTGTGCTTGGTGCGTTCTTTCGTCAGTCGGCACTGGTGCGTGAAGAGACCGAACTGCTGATGATCGTCACCCCCCATCTGGTCCAGCCCCTGGCCGCCAACGCCCGACTTCCGGAGCTGCCCGGCGAAAGTCTGCGCAGTTACGACCCCAGCTGGGGCCGCTTGTTTTTCATGGAAAACGGCAACTTCGACGGCCGTAGCGGGTTATCACGATGACTGACAGCCTCAACCAGACCTACCTGGCGATCACCCGCAATGAAGAAGACCTGCACTGGTTGCAGGGCGCCTTGGCACCGCTCGGCCAGGTCATCGGCACCAGCGGCGGCAGCCTCGATGAACTGCTGGCACTGGTCGACGTGACCTTCAGCAACCTGGTGTTCATCGGCCTGGACCGTGAGCAGTTGGTCAACCAGTGCGCGCTGATCGAAGGCGTACTCGAGGCCAAGCCGATGCTGGCCATCGTTGCCCTTGGCGACGGCATGGACAACCAGCTAGTGTTGCACGCCATGCGCGCCGGAGCGCGTGACTTCGTTGCCTACGGCTCGCGCTCGAGTGAAGTTGCCGGGCTGGTGCGGCGCCTCGGCAAACGTCTGCCGGCGGTGTCCAGCAACCCCAGCCTGGGCGGCCTCACTGTGCTCTATGGTGCTCAGCGCGGCGCTGATGGGGCCTTGCTCACCACCCATCTGGCGCGGGTAGTCCAAGACAGCGGCCAGCAGACCCTGCTGCTCGACCTGGGCCTGCCGCGTGGCGACAGCCTGGCGCTGCTCGGGCTGGAAGCCTCGTTCTTTTTTGGCGACGCCTTGCGCCACCTGCGGCGCCTCGACACCTCATTGATCGACAGCGCCTTCAGCCGTGACAACAGCGGTCTGCGCATTCTGGCCTACGCCGACACCGACGAGCCCTTGCGTAATACCAGCGCCGCCGAGCTGTACATGCTGCTCAGCGCCCTGCGCCAGCACTTTCAGCATATCGTCGTCAACCTGACCGGGCAGGCCGACAGCGAAGCCCTGCGCACCATCATCAGCCACTGCGACAAGCTGATCGTGTATACCGACCAGAACATCCTCGACTGCCGGCGCAACCTGGACGTGCTCGATCAATGGCGCGACCGCGGCATCAAGCTGGAGCACGCCAGCCTGCTGGTCGACTGCTACCTGCGTAACCTGGCGCCGGATGCCGATGCCCTGGCCAAGCGCTATGGCTTACCGCTGCTCAAGGCACTGCCGTACAGCCCGGAGCTGCGCCTGAATGCCAAGAATCAGGGCTTGAGCCTGTTCGAGCTGGCCCCGCGCGAGGCCCTCACGCAAGCCTTGCACAGCCTTGGCGAGCGCCTGGCGCATCGCTCCGAGAGCCTTGAGCGACCGACCCTGACCTGGCTGCGCCGCCTGTGGTGGAGCAAATGAGCGGCGACGAACTGTTCGGCGGGCCACGCCATGCTGCAGCTGAGCCGCAGGCGCTCAAGCGCGCCCTGCACCGGCATGTGATCGACAGCATCGAAGACAGCGGCCGTAGCCTGCTCGAAGGCGCCCGGCCGGCGCTGACCCAGTTCGTCTACGAGCAGGTCGGCGACTATGTCGCGCGCCTGCGCCTGGCCCTTTCGCGTTATGAAATGGAGCGCATGGCCGAGGAACTGGTCGATGAGCTGACCGGATATGGCCCGCTGGAGGTGCTGCTGCGCGACCCCAGCGTGACCGAAATTCTGGTCAACGGGCCGCACCGGGTATTTGTCGAACGCGCCGGTTTGCTGCAATTGACCGACCTGCGCTTCATCGATGCGCAGCATGTCGAGCGGGTCATGCAGCGCATTCTTGCGCCACTCGGGCGGCGCCTGGATGAATCATCGCCAATGGTTGATGCGCGCCTGCCGGATGGCAGCCGGGTCAACGCGATCATCCCGCCGGTGGCGCTGGATGGGCCGTGCCTGTCGATTCGCAAGTTTCGCAGCGACATGCTCAAGGGCGCCGACCTGCTCGCCACTCGGGCCATCGACCAGGCCATCTTCGACTTCCTCGAACGGGCGGTGGGCCGGCGCTGCAATATCCTCGTCAGCGGCGGTACCGGTACCGGCAAGACCACCCTGCTGAATATCCTCAGCCAAATGATCGCACCGCAGGAGCGTCTGGTGACCATCGAGGATGTGGCCGAACTGCAATTGCATCACCCCCATGTGGTGCGCCTGGAGACGCGCCCGCCGAATGTCGAAGGGCATGGCGAGATCAAGTCCAGCGAGCTGATCCGCAACGCCCTGCGCATGCGCCCGGACCGCATCCTGCTTGGCGAGATCAGGGGCGGCGAAGTGCTCGACGTGCTGACCGCGATGAACACCGGGCATGACGGCTCGATGAGCACGGTGCACGCCAACACCGCCCAGGACGCCTTGCTGCGGCTGGAGACGCTGGTCGGCCTGAGTGGTCGGCAGATTGCCGAGAAGACCCTGCGCCAGATGATCTGCGCCGCGCTCGACGTGGTCATCCAGCTGACCCGCCTGGCCGATGGCCGGCGCTGTGTCAGCGAGGTGCTGGAAGTGGTCGGGGTGCGCGACGACGTCTACGTCACCAACACCCTGTTCCGCCTCGACCGGCGCGGCGGCGATGTGTTCTTGCGCGATGCGCCGAACCCCGCCGGGGCCAAGCTGCGCAACGACGGTGTGCTGTGAGCGGGGCGCTGCTGCTGGCCCTGTCGCCCCTGCTGCTGGGGGTGGCACTGCTGCTGTTGCGCCAGGGCCTGTACAAGCGCGGCGAAGAGCGCACCTTGCTGCGCCTGGGCCGCGCCTTTCGCGCCGTGCACAGCAGCAAGGCCCGCCGTGACTGGTTTGATCCACTGCTGCAACGCGCAGGTTTCGACACCGCGCAGTTCAACCCCAAACCGTGGCTGCTGGGCTGGCTGGCCGGGGTGATCGTCGCGCAACTGGCAGCGGGCTGGACGGCGGCACTGATGCTTGCGCTGAGTGTGCCTGTGCTGGGTCGGCTGTACCTGAGCTGGCGTTATCGGCGCCGGGTGCGTTTGATCATCGAGCAACTGCCCGGCCTGCTCGACTACAGCGTGCGCAGCCTCAAGGCCGGCCGCACGCTCAATGACGCTGTGCTCGGCGGTATCGATGGTACGCGCGAGCCGTTGCAGTCGGCCATGCAGCGGGTGCGCCGCAATGTGCGCCTGGGGGTGAGCCTGGACGTTGCCGTGAGCGAGCTGGCCGAGCTGTATGACCAGGCCGAGCTGCGCCTGTTTGCCATGGGCCTGCGCATCAATCAGCAGTACGGCGGCAATGCCAGCGAGTTGATGGAAAACCTGATCAAGTTGATCCGCGAGCGTGAGCAGGGCGCACGCCAGCTCAAGGCAATGACCGGCGAAACCCGCGTGACGGCATGCATTCTCGGCGCGCTGCCGCTGACCATGGTCGGCTATTTCTTGCTCGGTAATCCCAGTTACCTGCTGGGCATGTGGCGCGACAGTCAGGGCCAGATGCTGTTGTTGCTGGCATTTGCCCTGCAGTTGCTCGGCTGCCTGGTGTTGTGGCGCATGATGAGGAGCCTGTGAGCGCGGCCTGGCTGCTGTGCGCGCTGTGCCTGTTGGCCGGCTGCGGGCTGCTGGCTGCGCAGTTGCTGCGCCGGCTGCGCACGCGCTTGCTGATTGCCCGGCGCTTGCAGGGCCAGTTGGCGCGGCAAGAACGTTTTGGTGACTGGCTGCAATGGCTGGGTAGCAGTGGCCTGGGCCGGCGCCTGCAAAAGCTCGATGGCGAAACCCAGACCTTGCTCGATCGCCTGGGCTGGCGCCGCAGCCGCCAGCGCGCACTGTTTGCGGCGGTGCAACTGGGTCTGCCGCTGCTGGCGGTGGTGCTGGCGCTGCTGCTGCAGCATGGCGTGGACGGGGTTTGGGCTGGTCATTGGCTGGTGCTGCCGCTGTGCGCGTTGGGCCTGGGTTATCTGCTGCCCAAGCGATTTCTGGCGGTGGCCGCCGCGCGTCGTCAGCAGCGGATCGCCCACGAAATCAGCTTGCTGATCCCGTTGCTGCGCATCCTCTTCGAGACCGGGCTGACCGTCGAGCAGGCGCTACGGGTGTTGAGCCAGGAAGGCCGCACGCTGGTGCCGCAGATCAGCGAAGAGTTGCGCCTGATTCTGCAGCGGGTCGACTCCGGTCTGACCCTGGCTGGCGAGCTGGAGAAAACCGCTAACCTGCTGGCCGTCGACGAGTTCAGCGACACCTGCGTGATTCTGCGCCAGCTGCTGGTACAGGGCAGCGGTGCGTTGAAGTCACTACTGGCACTGAAAACCCTGCTCGATGACCGGCGCCTGACACGCCTGCAAGAGCGTGTATCGAAGATGTCGGCAAAGATGTCGGCAGTGATGATGGTGTTTCTGTTTCCGGCCTTGCTGATCGTGCTGGCGGGGCCGGGTTTGACTGCGTTGGCACGGGCATTGGGCTCGTGAGGGGAGGGCTGATGAAGCGATTGATGGTACTGCTGGGCGTGCTCGCCCTGAGTGGTTGCGCCGGACAAGCGCCTGGCGGCCTGGCACAGATGCTCGGCAGCGGCGGTTGCGCCAAGCCGGACGCTGACCAGCAACTGGCGCTGAACCTTGCCGATGAAATGCTCAATGAAGGCCGCCCGCACGCGAGCCTTGCGCACCTGCAGGAGCTGCCTGACAGCCTTGCCCAGGTGCGCCTGCGCAAGGCCAAGGTGTCGCGCCTGCTTGGTCGCAGCGAAGCCGAGCCGTTGTACCGCAGCCTGCTCGGCGGCTGCCTGGCGGCCGAGGGCGAGCATGGTCTGGGCCAGTTGGCCTCGGCCCGCGGCGATGATGTGCAGGCGCTGCAGAACCTGCAGCGTGCCGTGCGCCTGGCACCGACCGATGAAAAGGTGCGCAATGACCTGGGCGTGGTACTGATGAATCTGGGCCGGCATGAACAGGCCCGCTTCGAGTTTCTCACGGCGCTGGAACTCAAGGACGACAACCAGTTGCCAGCAGTCAACCTGGTGACCTTGTCGCTGCTGCAGGACAACTGGCAGCAGGCGGCTGATCTGGTCGCTCGATTGCGCCTGAAGCCGCAGCAGTTCGCCGAGGCCCAGGCGCGGGCCAAGCAGTTGCAGGCCATTGCGCGGGCGCCACTCAGCTGATCGCCAACGCCAGCGGCGCTGGCAACCGGCCTATATGGAGACAGTCGTCATGCTCAAATCGTTGATCCTGCTTGCCTGCATCGCCTTCCCAATTGACGCGTTGGCGGCTGAAACCACCTATCCGCCGCCAGCCGAGACTGCCACCGAAGCACTGCTGCGGGTGCAGTCGAGCAATCAGCAGGCGTCGAGCAGGCCCCAGCAGCAGACTGCTCGCGAACGCGACCAGTCCATGCAGCGCTGGCTGGACAGCTACAAGTATCAGATCCCGGACTTCTTCCGCTGGGAGAAGGTCAGCTCCGAGAAAAACTAGTGGGTCGTGAAGCGCTGGTGCAGTGGTGACATACGCGGCGTCAGGGCCAGCGCCAGCTGGGTGCGGTTGTGCATGTGGGTCAGGCGCAGCACCTGCGAGACGTACAGCTTTACCGTGTTCTCGGTGATGCCCAGCTCGCAGGCAATCTGGTAGTTGGTCTTGCCCTTGCTCACCAGCTTGGCCACTTCCATCTGCCGTGGCGACAGCTTGTCGAACACTGCCGGCAGCTCGCCCTCGCTTTCCGGCGCATCGCCAGCGCGGCGGTGCACACCCTGGCCACGGGCCTTTTCCAGGTCCTGATAGAGGTCATCGATCGAGTCGGCCAGATACTGCAGACGCTCATTCAACGTGCCCAGCTCGCGGAAGTTGCGCCGCCGCTCCAGCAGGGTCTGCTCCAGCCGGCGTACCCCCGTCAGCAACTCGTTCAGGTCCATGGGTTTCTGGTAGTAGTCAGCAAAGCCTTCGCGCAGGGCGCGGATGACGTCCTGCTTGTCGGCGCGGCCGGTCAGCATTATCGCCTCGAACATGCGCTGGCGCCCGGCCTGCTCCTTGAGTGCGCGCATCAGTTCGATACCATCTCGTTCTGGCATGTGCAGGTCACTAAGGATCAGGCCGATGCCATCGTCGGCCTGGAAACGCTCCAGCGCCTCAGCCGTCGAGTGAGCGGCAAAACAGACATAGCCTTGCTCCTCGAGAAACTCACATAACTCTTCGACGATTATCGGCTGGTCGTCGACTACCAGTATTTTTACCTCGCTTACCGATTTGCTCACGATCAACTCCCTGTTCAACATGTGCCGCTCCAATGCCAGACCTGCTCGTCCTATAGAAAGTAGGCTGACCTCGTGATTATGTACAAAGGCTGTACAACTTATGCGACAGCAGGTCGCGCTATTGGATCCATACAGATGCCAGGAGGAAGCCGACCAGCACGTAAGGGGCAAATGGCTGCTTGTCGCCAACCTGTTCGGCGAGGATCTGCAAGCGTTTTTTCACTTTGGGATTGAGCAGGCTCCACAACCGCCGACGTGTCAGCAGCCAGAGCAACACAGCCACGCCGGCGCCGATGAAGGTGCCGAGTACGTAGTAATGACTGGTGGCCAGAGCCAGGGCGCCCATCAGCTTGACGTCGCCCGCGCCGAAGCGCCCGAGCATATAGCCGGGCAAGGTCAACAGCATGACGATGGCCAGGGCCCAGCCGGCTTCACTGGCATCGGCGCCGATCCAGCTCTTGCCGGTGGCGAACAGCCAGGCCAGGGCGCAGGCAGCCACGCCCAGGGTGAGCGTGTTGGAAATCTGCCGTTCACGGACATCCTGTTCAGTACACAAGGCCAGCCACATCAAGACAACTATGCTGTGCATTGGCAAATCGCCATCCCTATTCGTTGAACACTTCTATGCTCAGAGGCAGGTTTCATAGTCAGGGTAGACGCGAACATGCAAGCAGGCTCGGCGGGACGGCAAAAAGGCGCAGCAGCCATCGAATTTGTCGCTGTATTCATGGTGTTTTTTGCAGTGTTCTACGGGCTGGTCAGCTATGCGCTACCGATGCTCATGCTGCAATCGTTCAATCAGGCCAGCAGCGAGGCGGTACGCCGCTGTGTGGCCCTCGACCCCACCAGTGCCTCGTATGCCACTGATGTGCAAAACGTTGCCCGTCAGGCTATCGACCAGCAACTGGCGTGGATGCCGGCGGCGCTGGGCTTTCGCTCGGCCACCGATGCCCAGGTCAGCCTGGCGGCGAACAAGCTGCTGACGGTGACCATCGACTATCCCCGTGAGCGCCTCACCGCGTTGGTGCCGGTGCTGCGCTTGCCCTTGATCGGCGAGGTGCCACGCCTGCCGGCGCGGCTCAAGGCCGAAGCGAGCCTGCAATTATGAGCGGCCTGTTCGATCGTTGGCGCACGGCGGCCGAGCCGGCCGCAGACTATCATCCACCGCTGCCGATCGGCCTGCAGGTCTGGCTGGACGATCAAGCGCGGGTATTGCGCCTGGGCGGCCCGCTGCGCAGCGTGCTCGCTTTGCCCGCGCCGGGCGCTGGGCGACTGCACGATTACCTGCAGCGGCGCAGTTGGCTGGTGATCGAAGGGGCGCCGGCCGATTGGCAAGGGCAGCCACTGGACCTGGATTTTCATGGCGTGCTTGGCCAGCCATTGCACACCCGCGGCTGGCTGCTGCGCCAGAGCGAGGGCTGGATGCTGCAGCTGTTCGATATCGGTGACCTGCTGCACGAACACGCCAGCACGCAGCAGCAACAGGTCGAGCAGCAGCTTGCAGCCGATATCAGCCGTGCCCTGCGCGACTGCAGTGAAGCGCATCTGCAGCAAACCGTCAGCGAACAACTGCAGCGCCTGGCCGAGCACTGGCAAGCGGCCTCGCTGCAGTTGTTACTCTGCGACGATCAACGGTGGCGCAGCTACGCCCGCAGTGACGCAACCTGGCCCTGGCCTGACCCCAGCCGTTTGCAGCCGTGGTTGGTGCAGTTGCCCGCGCAGGGTTTGCTCGATGGCCCTGCGTCTGCCGAGTTGCAGGCGCTGTGTGCCGACCCCGGCCTATGCCTGCTGCCTTATCGGCAAGGGCCGCAGGTGCAAGCCTGGCTGCTGTGCGCCGGTGTCGCCACGCCGCTGCACGGTGAGCCAGCACAGGCCCTGATGCAGGCGCTGCTGCAACCGCTGCTGGGCCACCTGCACCACGCCCGCAGCGTGCATCAGGCGCGGCATCTGCAGCAGCTGCAGCAGCAGTTGGGCGCGGGTTGGTGGGAGTGGTCGCTGAATGGCCCGCTGCAGCTCGACCCATGCCTTGCCGCCAGCCTTGAGCTGCCTGCGCAAGTAAGCCTGGAGCAATGGTTGGCGCGGCTGCATCCGGCCGACCGCGAACCGCTGCAGTTGGCGCTTGAGCAAGCCTGGGCGGGCCGCGAGCTGAGTGTGAGCCTGCGCCTGCCGGGCACTGACGCACCGCGCTGGTTGCATTGGGCAGGGCAACTGCAGGGCCGCCAGTTGCGCGGCTTCATCCTCGACGTCAGTGCGCTCAAGGCCCAGGAGCTGCAAACCAGCGCCGCGCGGGCCCGGCTGGAAAACCTGATCGCCAGCTCGCCGGCAGTGATCTATGTGCAGCGCTGCAGCGACGGCGCGCTGCACAGCGAATTCTTCAGCGCCAGCTTGCAGCCCATGCTTGGCTGGGCGGCCGACAGCGAGCAGGCGCGCCAGCCTGGCCTGGCCGTGCACCCGGATGATCATGCGCTGTGGTTGCAACGCACCCGCGACCTGCTGCGCGAGGGCCAGGCCCGCTGCCGCGTGCGCCTGCGCGACAGCCGCGGCGGTTATCACTGGATTCTTGATGAAGCGCGCTTGCTGCGTGATGACCTCGGCCAGCCGCTGGAAGTGGTCGGCCTGTGGCTGGATGTCAGCGAGGCCACCGAAGCGGCTGAGCGCGTGCGCCAGAGCGAAGAGCGCTATCGGGTGCTGGTAGAAGACTCGCCCGCGATGATCTGCCGCTACCGGCCTGACCTGAGCCTGATGTTCGGCAACCGGCCATTGGCCGACTACCTGCAATGCACGCCGGAGCAACTGGTAGGGATGGATCTGGGGCAGTGGTTGTCGCCGGCGCAGCGCGCAGCGTTTGTCGAGCGGCTGCGGCAGCTGACCCCGGAGCAGCCGCTGAGCAGCAGCGAAATCTGTCTGCAGCTGCCCGGCCGCGAGCACGCCTGGTGGATCTGGGCCGACCGCGGCCTGTTCGACGAGCACGGCCAACTGCTGGAAATCCAGGCCGTCGGGCGCGACAACACCGAAGTGCGGCGTAGCCAGCAGCAACTGCTGCAAGGGGCCAAGATGGCGACCTTGGGTGAACTGGCGACCGGCCTGCTGCACGAGATCAATCAGCCGCTCAATGTCATCCGGATGGCCACCGTCAACACCATCAAGCGAGTGGAAAGCGGCCTGGCCGAAACCGACTACCTGTTGGAGAAGCTGCGCCGAATCGAGGCGCAGACCGATCGCGTGGCGCGGCTGGTTGACCATATGCGCGTGTTCGGCCGGCGCTCGGAGGTAGAGCGCGAGTGGTTCCCGGCCTGGACTGCAGTGACTGCTGCGGTGGCGTTGCTCGATGAAGGCCTGCGCGGCAAAGGCGTGAGCGTGCAGGTCAGCGTGCCAGATGAGCAGCCACAAGTGCTTGGCCATCAGGATCAGCTCGAACAGGTGGTGATCAACCTGCTGGTCAACGCCCGCGATGCATTGCTCGGGCTGGGGCGGCGCGACGCGGCGATCAGCCTGCACCAGAGCCTTGAGCCGGGCAGCGTAGTGCTGTGGGTGCAGGATAACGGCGGCGGCATTGATCCCCAGCTGCATGAGCGCATCTTCGAACCGTTCTTCACCACCAAGCCTGCCGGCGTCGGTACCGGCCTTGGCCTGTCGGTCAGTCATGGCATCGTCAGCGCCATGGGCGGCAGACTGCAGGTGAGCAATCAGGGCGACGGTGCCTGCTTCTGTATTCGCCTGCCATGTCACAGCATCAGCTGAGCGCGGCCCCCGGCGCAGGTCAGGTTGGCGCCCACGGCCGCGTTGTTGAGGTCGATCCCGAGTACCTTCAGCAGGGCGTTGACCAATGGATCGAGGAGGGGGCTGAGCAGGCTTTTGATCACCGGCTCCAGCAGCAGCTTGACGCCGTCGAGCAGGCCGGCGGTCAGCACCAGAATGTCGCCCAGGGCGCTGTTGCTGGTGGGCTTGTAGGCCTCCAGATGAATCCCCATGAGGGTGTCGCTGAGGCTAGCGACCACCAGGGTGTCCGCCAACGGCAGATATGCCGGCGCCAGGCCGATGTTCGGCGGTTCGCTGCTGGCTTTGAACAACAACGGCAGGTCCAGCGGGCCGCTGCCGAGAACCTTGCTGTTGACCCGCACACCGATGCCGCCACCGGCATACGGCACCCGGGTGCCGCACGAGGGCGGCAGGATCAGCAGGCGGCTGCAATAGTTGGTACCGATGTCGATCAGCGGCAGCGCCTTGACTGCTGTGGTGCCTTGGGTGAAGAAAGTCTCAGGGGTATCGAATTTGCCAACCGCGATTTTTACCGCTGATTTGCGCGACGCTGTTTTCAGGCTCTTGGGTGAGCAACTGAACGCATCCGCCGCAGTGGGCGTGAGCATCGCGCTGGCCTCGGCCACTTCCAGGCCGATGTCGATGTGCAGCTTGTCTTCGAGCAGTTTGATGTCGCTGACCTTGCACGGTATCCCGAGTGCGCAGCCTACCGATTGCAGCGTGCCGGACAGATTGAGGCTGAGCAGGTTGTTGAGGATATTGGTCAACGGCGCGGCCAGGTCGAGCACTGCATTGAGCAGCCCGGCGATGCCACCCAGCAGCGGCAGGTCAAGGGAGATCAGGGCCCGGATCTGCGCAGTGTGAACAGCCAGTTGATCCTTGCTCGGGTCGCCGATTGCCGAGATCTGCTGCGGCTCGATCACCTTGATGCGCACGCGGCCGTTGAGCAGCCCCAGCACGCTGAGCGGCAGATCGGCGGTAACCGCGCTGTCCCTGGCGGCCAGCTGGATCACCCCCTGCACCATTTGCAGCAGCTGGATGTTCGCATCCAGGCCGGCTTGGGCGGTGCCGTTCTTAATGTTCAGCAGTTCGCCCAGATTGAGCAGGGTACCGTTGGCGCTGCCGGCCGCCAGATTGCCCAGATTGGTCACTACATCCACTGCAGCGCCGCCTTGCTGCAAGACCTTGGCGGCGGCGTTGAGTAACTGGCTCAGGGTGGCGTCGGCGTTGAGCAGTTGCTGGTAGTCGCCGGCCTTGACCTTGAGGTCGATGGCCAACTGATCGAGGTATTTGAGCAGGTTGATGTTGGTGTCGGCGATACCCTGCCAGCCGGCGAGGCTGAGTTGTGCAGTACTGCCAAGCGCACTCAACAGGCCGTTGAGCAAGCTCGACTGTCGCGAATCCAGGTTAACCAGGGTAGTGCGAATGCGCAGCATGGCTTGGGCGGGGAGGGGCTTGGCCGCCACGGCGCTGGCGCGCAAGGTCGAGGTGGCTGGCAGCTGGCCGTTGCGCACCAGCGCGAACACGCCGCCGGCAATGCTGGTAGTGACGGTATGGCTGACATCAACCTTGATCACTTCGGCACGGGCATTGTTGCTGGTAAAGGCGCGCACGCTGTTGGCGCCGGTCTGCAGGTAGCCACAAAGCGCCTGCAGCGGATCCTCCGGCAAGTGGCCGTTGCGGGTCGCCGCAGCGCGGGCAATGGCGCTGGCTTGTGGGCCGCTGCCCGTGCACACGGCGGATTGGCCGGCGGCTTCCAGCGCCGCCATGTCGGCAATCCGCTGCAACTTGCGTTGCTCAAGATAGAGTCTGCCGCTGTCGACTACCAACAACAGAAACAGCAACGCCAGGCCGAGCGTCATCGCCGCCATCAGGCCGATTGCGCCGCGTTGGCGCAGGGCAGAACGCGTACCCACAGGCACTCCTTTGCCGACCTTCAGCCATGCAGCGTGGCGGCGGTGTCAGGAGTGTAGTCAAGGTGATGGCGAGTTGCCTTGATGGCAGCGGATGATGCGCCACAGGCGAACCTGTGGCGCTCAGGTCTATTTGGCGCGGCCTGGTGGATACTGGCTGAGGACCTGGTCGACGGTCTTCTGAATCGCCTGGTTACGCTCTTCCGGGCTTGGCGGGTAGCGGTTCATGATCTGCTCGGCGCTGCCGCGCCAGACCAGCTTGTCATCGCGGCCGTCGAACATGTCGACCTGAATGGTCGCGACCTTGTAGTCGACGTTGCGCGTTTCGTTGTACATCGGCCCGCCCCAATAGCCACCCCAGTAACCGCCCCAGCCGCCGCCATAGTTGGTGGTGATCTGCTGCTGGCGCTGCTCGACGATCAGGTAGGCGCGCAGCTTGAGGTCTGCACGAGCGTTACCCTGGGCCAGGCGCAAGCCGCGTTGATCGAGCTGCTGCTCGACCGCCTGGCGAATCCGCTGTTCAGTGAGGTCGCTCTTGATCCGTGGATCGTCCGGACGGTATTGCAAGGCCGGCTCCTGCCAGGCCCAGGTGCGATAGCCGGCAAAATCGCGACCGGCGTCGAAATCCTGCTGGACGTTATTGCTCGAACAGGCGCCGAGCAGCAACGCCAGGGACAACACAACGAGACTGCGCAGCATGGTGGTTTCTCCGTTAAGCGTTAACTGGGAGGATAGCCGTTGAGTGCCTTGTGCACGGATTCGCGCAGGGCGCTCTCGCGGTCGCGTGGTGAGTCGTTGTCGGCGCCGCTTTCGGCGCTGGCGCTCCACACCGGCTGACCATCACGGGCATCGAAAAAGGCGATGTGCACCACCATCACCTCAATCTGGTAGGTGCGCACGATCGGCACGCTGCCGTACGCGCCGTAGCCGTTGCGGTAGCCGCCATAACCGATGCCGCCATACGGTGCGCCACCGTAGTAAGGATCGTAGTCGTAATCGCGGACCTGGCGCAGGCGTCGCTCCAGGCGCAGGTCCGCGCTGACCAACAGATCCGCCTGGCCATTGTGCGCCGGGCGCAGCCCGTGCTGATCGAGCGCGCCGCTGACGGCATCGGCCAGTTGCGCGGGGTCGGCGTTGGCTGTGCCGCTGGGCAACTGACCATTGCGCCAGCCCCAGCTGCGGTAGCGGCCGTAGTCGCGTGGCGCGCTTGGGTAGGCGCTGCGATCAAAGGTGGTCGCGGCACTGGCCGGGGCGGGCGGGATCGGCTTGCCGCTGGCCACATACGGGTTGGTGCCCTGGCACGCGGCCAGGGCGAAGGGCAGCAGGGCCAGGCAGACAAGACGGTTGAGCATGGTTCCTCCTGGCGCGGTGCAGTCAGAGCGGGCGGCAGACCCAATGCAGGTAGCGGCCCAGGCCGGCAAAGCTTGGGTGGCGGCGGTGAGCCAGCTCCATCTCGAGCAGGTCGAGCAGCTCGGCCTTGTCCTGGAAGTCCTTGGGCATGTAGTCGTGGAACACGCGAACGCCACTTTCAGTTTCGACCGCCCACAGGCCTTCAAGTTGCGCGCGCAGTTCGCGCGGATCAAGTGGTTTCTGCGGGGTCAGGCTCTGCTTCTCGCCGGCCAGGTGATTGCTGCGCAGCTTGCGGAAATGGCCCTTGAGCAGGTTGCGGTAAACCAGTGCATCGCGGTTGTAGAATGCCAGCGACAGCCAGCCACCCGGCGCCGTCAGTTGATGCAGCACCGGCAGAATGGTCTCGGGTTCGGCCAGCCACTCGAGCACGGCATGGCACAGCACCAGGTCATAAGGCTCGGTTAACTGGCCAAGCAGATCTTGCCAGGGGGCCTGGATGAAAGTCGCGGTCTGCCCGGCTTCGGCAAAGCGGGCCCTGGCGCCATCGAGCATCGGTGCCGCCGGCTCGGCGAGGGTCACCTGATGCCCGCGCTCGGCCAGCCACAGCGCCATGTGGCCAAGGCCGGCGCCGATGTCGAGAATACGCAGCGGGCGATCGGGCAAGGCTTCAGCGAGGTCGGCTTGGAGCACAGCCAAGCGGATGGCACCTTTGGCACCGCCGTAGATTTTTTCTGCGAAGCGCGTGGCCAGGTGATCGAAATGACGGTCGTTCATCGCGCGAAGCGCCTTTCGCTGTCGGCCAGCTTGGCCCGCACCACCTGCTCCATGTCCAGCCCCAGCTCGCTGCACAGCAACAGCAGATAGAGGACCACGTCGCCGACCTCCTGGCCGGCATGGGCGAGTTGCTCGGGGGCGAGCTGGCGCGACTGGTCTTCGGTCAGCCACTGGAAGATTTCTACCAGCTCGGCCATTTCCACGCTGGCGGCCATGGCCAGGTTTTTCGGACTGTGAAAGCCGCGCCAGTCGTTGTTGTCGCGGATCTGGTGCAGGCGTGTGGTCAGTTCTTGCAAATTCATCGGGGCTCTCCTAATGGCGCATAGCTTCCGGCCAGCCCCGACGTAAAGCAAGTTTGCCGATCAGTTCGGCGCAATCGGCTGCCAGCGGCCCAGCATGTGCAGCAGGTCAGCGTGGCCATCCAGGCGCAGTTCGCCTTGCGCGCCGGCAGCACTGGCGCTGAGCACTACCTCCGACGGCAAGCGCACCGGTTTGAGAAAATCCACTTCGAACACATAGCCGGCCGCCGGCAGGTGCCCGGCCAGCGCAGCCATGGCCATGGCCTTGCTCCACATGCCATGGGCGATCGCCTTGGGGAAGCCGAACAGCTTGGCGGTTGGCGCACTCAGGTGGATCGGGTTGTAGTCGCCACAGACCTTGGCGTAGCGCCGGCCGATATCGCTGTCGGCGTACCAGCGGGTGACCTCGGCCAGCTCACTGGCGAGCTCGGCCTCGACCGGCTCACTGGCCGCTGCTTCAAGCTTGAGGCCGCGCACCAGCATGCGACTGGTTTCGCGCCAGAGCAGGCCGAGGCCGTCTTCGGCTTCGGTGATCAGTTCGAAGGTGCCGCCCTTGGGGTGGGGCTGCAGGTTGTCGGCATACACCGCGAAGTGCAGCCCGTCGATGGCGCCGAGCGGGCGCAGCACCTGAATGCTGTTGTGCAGGTGAACCAGCCCCAGCAACGGGAAGGGGAAGTCTGCCGCAGTCAGCAGTTGCAGTTGCAGGGTGAAGGCCATTACATGCGGATAGGTGGCCGGCAAGCGGCCGTTGTCGGTGAAGTGACACAGCCGGCGATAGGCCGCGAGATTGTCAGGCTGCACCCGCAACTGGCAGCGCAAGCCGCTGGTGGGTAACTGGTCGCCGCTGATCTTGCGTTTGCTCAAGGCCCGCAAGTAAAGGCTGGCGCTGGAATCGGGGCTGTGCAGGTCTTGCCATTGGCGCGTCATGCTCATGCTCCCATCAATGCCTGGCCACATACCCGCAGGGCCTGGCCGGTGACTGCGCCGGAGCCGGGCTGGCTAAGCCAGGCAACCGCTTCGGCAACGTCTTCCGGGCGCCCGCCCTGGCCCAGCGAACTCAGACGCCGGCCAGCCTCGCGCAGGCCCATCGGCATCGATGCGGTCATGTGCGTTTCAATAAACCCAGGTGCTACGGCATTGATGCTGGCGCCGCGGCTGGCCAGGATAGGCGCCCAGGCCTGGGCCAGACCGATCAAGCCGGCCTTGCTGGCGGCGTAGTTGGACTGGCCGCGGTTGCCGGCGATGCCGCTGACCGACGCGAGCAGGATGATCCGCGCGTTGTCGCCGAGCGCGCCGGCGTCCAGCAGTGCCTGGGTCAGCACCTGCGGCGCCTTGAGGTTGACTGCCATGACTGCGTCCCAGTAATCCGGGGTCATGTTGGCCAGGGTCTTGTCGCGGGTGATGCCAGCGTTGTGCACGACGATGTCGATACCTTCGGGCAAGCCTGCCAGCAGCTGCTCGGCGGCATCACTGGCGCAGATATCCAGCGCCAGGGCGCGGCCACCCAGGCGTGCCGCGAGTGCTTCGAGGTCCTGGCGGGCCTGCGGCACGTCGAGCAGGGTCACCTCGGCGCCATCTCGAGCGAGGGTTTGCGCAATGGCCGCGCCGATGCCACGGGCAGCGCCGGTGACCAAGGCGCGACGCCCGGCCAGCGGGCGGGTCCAGTCCTGTACCTGGCTGGCGCAGCCTTGCAGGCGCAACACCTGGCCAGAAATAAAGGCGCCCTTGGGCGACAGGAAGAAGCGCAATGCGCCTTCCAGCTGCTCGTCGGCCTCTTCGCTGACATACAGCAACTGCGCGGTGGCGCCGTTACGCAGCTCTTTGCCCAGCGAGCGGCTGAAGCCTTCCAGCGCGCGTTGGGCGACGCTGGCCAGCGGATCGCCGAGGCTCTCCGGAGCGCGCCCAAGGATGACGACATGGGCACTTGGCGCCAAGCTGCGTAGCAGCGGCTGGAAAAACTCGCGCAACTGGCAGAGCTGATCGCTGTCGGACAAATGGCTGGCGTCGAACACCACAGCCTTGAGCTTGGGCCCCAGGCCCGCTACCCAAGGCTGCGCTTGCAGCCCATCGCCGGCAAAGCTGTAGAGTTCGTCGGTGAGCCGAGCGGCAATGGCTTCGACCCGATTGGCCAGCGGCCCGCCGCCCAACACCAGCGCGCCCTCGACCGGGCGCAGGCGGCCAGCCTGCCAGCGCTCCAGCGGTGCTGGTCGCGGCAGGCCGAGGGCGTCGACCAGGCGACGGCCCAGGTTGGAGTTGGCGAAGCCGAGGTAGCGGTCAGTCATTGCGGGTCTCCCGTAAGGCAAGCATGCAAGTGTGGACCAAGTTTATGTAACGGTCGTTCGACCGGGTTAAAAACACCTAGTCTGTACGGATCAAATTGTTTCAGGAGGAATAACCGCATGCGTTCATCTCGCCGGGTCGCAATTCTGGGCGGCAATCGAATCCCGTTCGCCCGCTCCAATGGCGCCTACGCCAAGGCCAGCAACCAGGCGATGCTAACCGCTGCCCTCGAAGGCCTGCTTGAGCGCTACCGTTTGCACGGGCTGCGCCTGGGTGAAGTGGTCGCCGGGGCGGTGCTCAAGCATTCACGCGACATGAACCTGACCCGCGAATGTGTGCTCGGCTCACGCTTGTCGGCGCAAACCCCGGCCTACGATATTCAGCAGGCCTGTGGTACCGGCCTCGAGGCTGCTTTGCTGGTGGCCAACAAGATTGCCCTTGGGCAGATCGACAGTGGCATTGCCGGTGGCGTCGACACCACCTCGGATGCGCCGATCGCGGTCAGTGAAGGCTTGCGCAGGATTCTCCTGCAGGCCGGTCGTGGCAAAAACCTGGCCGAGCGCCTGAAACCGTTTCTGCAATTGCGCCCGGCCGACCTCAAGCCGGCCTTGCCGAGCATCGGCGAGCCGCGTACAGGGCTATCGATGGGTGAGCATTGCGAGCGCATGGCGCAGACCTGGCAGATCAGCCGCGAGGCCCAGGACGAATTGGCCCTGCACAGCCACCAGAAGCTGGCTGCAGCTTACGCCGAGGGTTGGCACGATGACCTGCTCACGCCCTACCTGGGCTTGAGCCGCGACAACAATCTGCGCCCGGAGCTGAGCCAGCAGCAGTTGGCCAAATTGAAGCCGGCGTTCGATCGCAGCGGCCTCGGCACCCTCACTGCCGGCAACTCGACGCCGTTGACCGACGGTGCCTCTCTGGTGCTGCTGGGCAGCGAGCAATGGGCAGCCGAGCAAGGCCTGTCGGTGCTGGCCTATGTGGTCGATGGCGAGAGCGCGGCGGTGGACTTCGTCAAAGGTCAGGAAGGCCTGCTGATGGCGCCGGTGTATGCCGTGCCGCGTCTGCTGGCGCGCAATGGCCTGAGCTTGCAGGACTTTGACTACTACGAAATCCACGAGGCGTTTGCCGCCCAGGTGCTGTGCACGCTCAAAGCCTGGGAAGATGACGAGTATTGCCGCACGCGGTTGGGGCTGGACGCGGCGCTGGGGCCAATCGACCGCAGCAAGTTGAACGTCAAAGGCAGTTCGCTGGCAGCGGGACATCCGTTTGCCGCAACCGGCGGTCGGGTGCTGGCGAACATGGCCAAGCTTCTGGCAACGGCCGGCAAGGGTCGCGGTTTGATTTCGATCTGCGCGGCGGGCGGCCAGGGCGTGACCATGATCGTCGAGCGTTGAGCCTGGGCTGCCTGCTCGGGCAAACCTGTTAGGCTTGTCTGATCAGAACAACTAGATTGACACCATGCCGAGCAACGGACAACTGACCGCCCCGCGCCCCATCCCTACGCTGGAGCGCCTGCCACGCCCCGTCTATGCCCGCGCCGAGAGCCTCGGCGCCGGCTCATGGACCACTCGCCATCGGCATGACTGGGTGCAGTTTTCCTACGCCATCAGTGGAGTCTTGAGCGTCTACACCAGCGACGGCAGCTACTTCGCCCCGCCGCAGTGGGGCGTGTGGATCCCGGCTGACCTCGAGCACGATGTCGCCACCTCGATGCAAGCCGAGATGCGCAGCCTGTATGTGCGCCGCGATGCCTGCCCGTGGGCCAGCGCGCAATGCCGGGTACTTGAAGTCACGCCACTGGCACGCGAGCTGATAAAGCAGTTCTGCCTGCTGCCTGCGCATTATCCAGAGGAAGATAGCGCAGAGGCGCGCTTGGTCGCGGTGCTGCTCGATCAGTTACGCGGGCTGCCGGAGGTCGGCTTCAGTTTGCCGCTGCCGCGTCATCCTGGCCTGCTGCGCTTGTGCAACCAGCTGATTGCCGCGCCGGATCAGACGCAGACCCTGCAAGACTGGGCGCTGCAGTTGGGCTGTTCGGAGAAGACTGTGATGCGCCTGTTGCAGCGCGAGACCGGCCTGAGCTTTCGGGTCTGGCGTCAGCGCATGCGGCTGCTGTCATCCCTGGCGTTGCTGGAAGTCGGGGAGAGTGTCACCGAAGCGGCGCTGGGCTGTGGCTATGACTCAACCTCAGCTTACATCGCCGCGTTCAAGCAGATGTTCGGCGTGACCCCAGGCGAGCTGCGCCTGCTCTGACGGCGGTTGGCCAAGAGCAGGCGCGGGCCGGCTGATCAGGTACGGAAGCGGCGGACCAGGCTGTCCAGCTCGTTCGAAAGGCCAGCCAGGCTCTCCGAGTCCTGCCGCGCGGCCTGGGCCAGTTCTGCCACCAACTGCGCATCACCGTGGATCTGGCTGATGTGCCGGTTGATGTCTTCCGCGACCTGATGCTGCTCTTCGGCGGCGGTGGCGATCTGCGTGTTCATGTCGCGGATCACGTCGACCGACTCACGGATCTGGCCAAAGCTGTCGCGGGCCAGGCCAATCCGGCTGACCGACTGCTGCGAGACATCCAGGCTGGCGTGCATCTGCTGGGCAACTTCAGCGGTGCGACTGGCGAGGTTGCCGAGCAGGCCGTCGATTTCGGCGGTGGAATCTGCCGTGCGCTTGGCCAGCGCGCGGACTTCGTCGGCTACCACAGCAAAGCCGCGGCCTTGCTCGCCGGCCCGGGCGGCTTCGATGGCGGCGTTGAGGGCGAGCAGGTTGGTCTGCTCGGCAATCGAGCGGATGGTGCCCAGAATCGACTGGATCGCGTTGCTGTCACGCTCCAGTTGCTGGATCGACTGCGCTGATTGCTCGATCTCCTGGCTCAGGCGATCAACGCTCTGCACCGCGGCATCGATCTGCTGCTGACCTTCACGCGCCTGCTGCTGGCCGCTGTCGGCCGACTGCGCCGCCTGGCTGCAGGAGCGGGCGACTTCGTTGGCGGTGGCGACCATTTCGTGGAAGGCGGTAGACACCATGTCCACTGCTTCGCGCTGACGCCCGGCCGCTTCGGCCATGTCGTTGGAGACGCGCGTCGAGCTGCTGGAGGTGCTGAGAATCTTGCCGGCGGCAGCGCCGATATGCTGGATCAGGCTACGAATCGCGCCGAGGAACTGGTTGAACCAGCCGGCCAGTTGCGCGGTTTCATCGCGGCCGCGGACTTCCAGGCTGCGGGTCAGGTCGCCTTCGCCTTGGGCGATGTCTTCCAGGCCGCTGCTGACGCTGTTGATCGGGCGCACGATGAGCTTGGCGAACGCGGCACCGACGATTGCGAACAACGCGGCCAGGACCAGCGCAATGGTGCCGATCAGCCAGGTCAGACGGGTGGTGGTCTGCATCACTTCGCCTTCCTGGATCAGGCCAATGAAGGTCCAACCGAGGGTTTCGTCCGGATAAATGTTGGCCATGTAGCGCTCGCCATTGATCTCGACTTGCACCAGGCCCTTGCCGGCCTTGGCCAGCTCGGCGTAACCGCCGCCAAAGCTGCTCAGTTGCTTGAAGTTGTGGCTGGCGTCGCGTGGGTCGACCATCACGTTGCCGTTGTTTTCCATGAGGATCAGGTAGCCGCTGTCGCCCAGCTTGATCTTCTTGACGATTTCGGTGAGGCCGTTCAGCGAGACGTCGATGTTGACCACGCCGCCGGGGCTGCCCAGCTGGTTGGTTACCGTGCGCACGGTGCTGACCAGCACGGCATCATCGGCGGCCCAGTAGTAGGCGCCGGTGCGGATGGTCTTGCCGGGGTTGGCCATCGCCAGTTGGTACCAAGGGCGCTGGCGCGGATCGTAATTGACGAACTTCTGCCCGGCCGGCCAGCCGACGTAGCCGCCGTCGGCGACCCCGTAGGACAGGTAGGCGTAAGCCGGGTGGGCGTCGGCCAGGCGGGTGAAGAAGTCGAGCACCTTGGCGTCTTGCTCGCCCAGGGTGTAGGACGGGTTGGCGCTGGTGTACTTGTTCAGCTCGCTGCCGGTGGCGGCAACCATTGGCTGCGCGGCCATGTAGTTGACGTTCTGGTCGATGCCCTGGAAGAAGATGTTCATCGCATTGCTGACCTGGCGAATCTCTCGGCTGCTGTTGTCGAGAAAATCATCGCGGGCCTCGCCGCGCAGGTTGACCACTACCAGGGTAGCCACGAGGACGATGGGCAAGCCGGCAATCACGGCAAACGCCCAAGTCAGTTTTTGTTTGATGTTCATCCACGCTCCCGGAGTATTTTTTTTATCGACGCATGAAACAGGCACTTCAGGGCATCGGCAGCGTGGGCGATTTATAGAGGTCAAATCCCTGTATTTATTGGCCGACGTCGCGTTTGGCGACGATTCGGTCGTGATTGGGCTAATACGGCATACCAAACTGGGCAGGGCAGTGTGGTCTTAGCTACAGCAGGCTTTGCCGCTGGCCAGATCCTTGAGGATCGGGCAGTCGGGGCGGTCATCGCCGTGGCAATCGGCAACCAGCTGGCTAAGAGTGTCACGCAGGCTGACCAGCTCTTCGATGCGCGTGTTCAGCGCAGCGATGTGCTCGTTGGCCAGGGCTTTGACATCGGCGCTGGCGCGTTCACGGTCTTGCCACAGAGTCAGCAGCCTGGCGACTTCCTCTAGAGAAAAGCCAAGATCGCGTGAGCGCTTGATGAAGGCCAGGCTGTGCAGGTCCTGCTGTTGGTAGAGGCGATAGCCGCTGTCGCTGCGTTGCGCCGGTTTAAGCAGGCCGATCGACTCGTAATAACGGATCATCTTGCTGCTCAGCCCGCTGAGGCGGGCAGCCTGGCCGATATTCATGTTGCCTCCTGCTGGTCGTTGTCGGGTTTCCAGGTTTTCAGCCACAGCGCATTGCTCACCACGCTGACGCTCGACAGGGCCATGGCGGCGCCCGCCAGCACCGGGTTGAGCAGGCCAAACGCGGCCAACGGGATGCCGACCAGGTTGTAGATGAAGGCCCAGAACAGGTTCTGGCGGATCTTGGCGTAGGTCTTGCGGCTGATTTCCAGGGCTGCCGGCACCAGCCGCGGGTCACCGCGCATCAGGGTAATGCCGGCGGCCTGCATGGCGACATCGGTGCCACCGCCCATGGCGATACCGATGTCGGCGGCGGCCAGGGCCGGGGCGTCATTGATACCGTCACCGACCATAGCCACCACGCCGTCGCGTTTGAGCACGGTCACGGTAGCGGCTTTGTCGGCCGGCAGTACTTCGGCGTAGACATCCTCGATGCCCAGCGCGTCGGCGACCACCTTGGCACTGCCGCGGTTGTCGCCGGTCAGCAGGTGGCTGCTGACGCCTCGCGCGCGCAGACTGCGCACGGCCTCTGCGGCACCGGGCTTGAGGCTGTCACCAAAGGCCAGCAGGCCGAGCACCTGCGGCTGCGGTGCCTGTTCGATCAGCCACGACAGGGTGCGGCCTTCGGCTTCCCAGGTCTGTGCTTTGCCTGCAAGCTCGCCGGGTTGCAGCTGGCTGTCTTCGAGCAAACGCCGGTTGCCGAGGGCCAACTGGCGTTGCTCGACCACGCCGGCGATGCCGCGCCCGGTCAGTGACTGGCTGTCGCTGACGGGCGGCACGTCCAGGCCATGTTCGCTGCAGGCGCCGAGCACCGCTTTGGCCAGCGGGTGCTCACTGCCCTGTTGCAGTGCCCCGGCCAGACGCAACAAGTGCGCTTCATCGGCAACGGCGGCCAGGCTGTGGACAATGCGCGGGCTGCCTGAGGTCAGCGTACCGGTCTTGTCGAACACCACGCGGTTGACGGCGTGGGCGCGCTCCAGCGCTTCGGCATCCTTGATCAGAATGCCGTGGCGGGCGGCCACGCCAGTGCCGGCCATGATCGCTGCAGGCGTCGCCAGGCCAAGCGCACATGGGCAGGCTATTACCAGTACGGCGACGGCGTTGATCAAGGCGGTTTCCAGCGGTGCGCCATACCACCACCAGCCGAGCAGGGTAATCAGAGCGATCACCAGCACCGCCGGGACGAACACCTGGCTGACCCGGTCGACCAGTTTCTGAATCGGCGCCTTGGCCGCCTGGGCATCCTCGACCAGGCGAATGATCCTCGCGAGTACCGTTTCGGTGCCGAGTGCCAGGGTGCGTACCAGCAATTGGCCTTCGCCATTGATGGCGCCGCCGGTGACCGGGTCGCCGGGGTGTTTGGGTACCGGCAGGCTCTCGCCGCTGATCAGCGCCTCGTCGGCGTGGCTGCTGCCTTCGATGACTTCGCCGTCGACCGGGAAGCGCTCGCCGGGTTTGACCCGGACCAGATCGTGCAGGCGCAGTTGGCTGATCGGCACATCCTCCTCACGCCCATCGAGCACGCGCAGGGCGCGCTCCGGGCGCAGCGCCTCGAGGGCGCGGATGGCGCTGGCGGTCTGGCGTTTGGCGCGGCTTTCGAGGTATTTGCCGAGCAGCACCAGGGCGATGACCACTGCCGAGGCCTCGAAGTATAGGTGCGGCTCTACCCCTAGCGGAGCATTGGCCCATTGATACAGGCTCAGGCCGTAACCGGCACTGGTGCCGAGCGCAACCAGCAGGTCCATGTTGCCGGCGGCTGCGCGCACGGCTTTCCAGGCCGCTCTGTAAAAACGTGCGCCGAGGATGAACTGCACCGGCGTAGCCAAGGCAAACTGCGCCCACGCCGGCAGCATCCAGTGCACGCCGAACGGCTGCAGGAGCATCGGCAACACCAGTGGCAGCGCCAGCAGCACCGCAGCGGCCACGGCCAGGCGCTCATTGCGCAAATGGCGCTGGGCATCATCAGGGTCGGGCGCAGCGGCATCCGGCATGGATGCTTCGTAGCCGGCCTGACGTACAGCCTCGACCAACGCAGGCAGGGTTTGCGCTGGAGCTTCGACACGGGCGGTCTCGGTCGCCAGGTTGACGCTAACCTGCGCCGCGCCGGGCACCTTGCGCAGGGCGCGCTCGACACGCCCGGCGCAGCTGGCGCAGGTCATGCCGCTGATGGGTAGGTCAAAAACAGTGGATGCAGACATGGCTGGCCTCCTTGGACAGGCCTGCAGCATCAACCCTGCCACAGGGGCAAGGTCAATAGTCCAGGCTGGCTCGGGTCAGGTGCAGGCCGCTGTGGTCCATGGCGATGCGATACTTGTTGATCTGTCCGGCCTGCAGGGTCAGGCGCTGATTGTGCTGGTTCTCCAGGCCAGGGTTGCAACCGGGGGCTTGCCCCGGCAACAGGCGCAAGCGGATATCCACCGGGCCGGGCGGCAGGTTGAACGAGGTCGATTGTTCCTGGAACAGGCGACCGGACAGTTGGTCATTGAGGTACACGCCGATCTCGCAGGTGGTCGCCACCTCAAGCCGCTCGCGCGAAATAATCAGCACGCTGTAGTCCGAGTTGCCAGCGGCGCTGGCCGCAGGCACCACGGTCAAAGCGGCGAGCAAGCCGACAAGGCTCAGTGCTGGCCTGATCATGAACAATCTCCTGCTTCATAAACTGTCAAAGGCGCAGCTTGGCTGAGCCAGGCGCGGATTGCCAGTCCGGCCGAGGACGGCATAACTTGACCTTGACCCGATGGCAAGCTTGAAACTGTGGCAAACCCACGAAGGAGACTGACCAATGCAAGTTTTCAATGTACAAGGCATGACCTGTGGCCACTGTGTAAAAGCAGTGACTGCGGCGGTACAGGGGCAGGATGCTGCGGCCAAGGTAGAAGTGGATCTGGCTGCCAAGCAAGTGACCGTCGACAGCCAGTTGGCCAGCGAACAGATTCTTGCCGCCATTCGTGAGGAAGGCTACGAGGCGCAATCGGCCTGACGACGCTGGAGTGTAGCGGTGCCGGTGATCGACCATGCTGCTGAATGTCATCGGTGCCGCTTCTGGGCAGGGAATTGTCACAAAGGTTTTCGCCAGAATCCGCCTTTGCAGTTAGACTTGGCAGCTTGCTTAGCCTGCTAATGGATTCCTGATGAACCTGCGTTACGTGCTGATTCTCGGCGCCTTGAGTGCGTTCGGGCCGCTGGCGATCGACTTTTACCTGCCAGCATTCCCGGCCATGGCTCAGGCCTTTCTGACCGACGAGAAACACATCCAGACTACCCTGGCCGCGTACTTCCTTGGCCTGTCGCTGGGCCAGTTGGCCTACGGCCCGGTAGCCGATCGCTTTGGTCGGCGTATCCCGCTGCTGTTCGGAGTGACCTTGTTCACCCTGGCCTCATTGGCCTGCGCTTATGCGCCCAATCTGGATACGTTGATTGTCGCGCGCTTCGTCCAGGCCTTGGGTGGCTGCGCGGGGATGGTGCTGTCACGGGCGATTGTCAGCGACAAGTGCGACCCGGTTGCCTCGGCCAAGGTCTTCTCGCAATTGATGCTGGTGATGGGCCTGGCGCCGATTCTTGCGCCAATGCTTGGCGGCGTATTGGTCAACCTGGCTGGCTGGCAGTCGATCTTCCTGGCCTTGAGCCTGTTCAGCGCAGGCTGCCTGCTGGCGATCAGCTTCGGCTTGCCCGAGAGCATGCCGGCGGATATGCCGCGCCAGCCGCTGTCAGGGGCGTTTCGCCAATACCTGCGGCTGTTTGCTGACCGAGTGTTTATCGGCCACGCGTTGACCGGTGGCACCGCCATTGCCGGCATGTTTGCCTACATCGCCGGCTCGCCGTTCGTGTTCATCAAGCTATATGGGGTACCGGCCGAGCATTATGGTTGGCTGTTCGGTGCCAACGCAGCGGGTTTCATTCTGATTGCACAGGTCAATGCACGGTTGTTGGCCAAGCGCGGCCCGGCAGTATTGCTGGGGCGAGCAGTGTGGTTGTACCTGGCGGCGGCGCTGACCCTGCTCGGCGTGGCGGCGTTGCGGCCGACGCAATTGTGGCCCCTGTTGTTGCCGTTGTTCGTGTGCATCGCCAGCTTGGGCTGCATCATCCCCAACGCCTCGGCGTTGGCCATGAGCGGTCAGGGCAACCGCGCAGGCAGCGCGTCGGCATTGATGGGCTGCCTGCAGTTCAGCGTTGCCGCTGGCTCGGCGGCGCTGGTCAGCTTGCTGCATGATGGCAGTGCGGTACCAATGGCCATGGTGATCAGCCTGTGCGGGGCTCTGGTGGTCAGTGTCGCGACGCTGACTCGGCGCTTGCAGGCCAGGCGTCAAGGCTGAACGAGTGAGGGGCCTGCAGGCGCTTCTGCAATGTTGCGACAAAGGCCCGCGCTTCACGCTCACTGCGAAAGCTCACCACGTGCTGGTCGAGCCGAACCTGCCAGGGGCAGTTGGGGTGACGTTCAGATGTACTGACGACGATCTTCATCGCATACCTCCACAGAACAGGTGCCGATTCAGTCTAGCGCTGCTGCCCCCAAGTGCCACCAATCCTTGAGTCGCTTCGGACTGACGGTCGCCTGTGGACCTTTCCCACAAGCCCTGTCTAGTTGTGCTGAGGCGCAACCACAGTGGATCCTTCGCTTTTGTTTGCCATATTTGCGGAAAGGCGCTGTCGGCAGCGTCTGAGGATATTTCTCTTTTCAGCTCGCGTTAAGGGCGCTTGTGGCTTTGGCTAGACAGGCTTGCGCCTGCTGGGTGGTTCTGGCCGGCCAGGTCTGCCCTGCTGGTGAATGCGTCGAGGGTCGCCCCACCCACCGCTTTGTCCGGTCTGTAGAGGAACCGGGAAGCGCTATCGCGGGACTTTGCCCGGCTTATACTGGCCCCAGCAGCCAGCGCCAGCGAGAGGGACTTCCCTGCCAGGGAATGCTATGCCAAGACCGTAAGCAGGTCAGCGCGCTGGCGTGTTTGGCCAATGGACCCAGACATGATTCAGCAGGGAGTTACCTTATGAAAGCAGTCAGCAGTATCAGCCAGATCGCCAGCCTGATGGCCGACCCCAAGCGCAGCGCCATGTTGTGGGCGTTGATCGATGGCACGCCCCGCCCCGCCGACGAGCTGGCGGTGATGACCGGCGTGAGTTCGTCTTCAGCGTGTGCGCATTTGTCCCTGCTCTCCTCGGCAGGCTTGCTGCGGCTGGAAGCCCGTGGCCGCAAACGCTATTTCCGTCTGGCGACGCCTGCTGTGGGGGCGGCGGTCGAGGCGTTGGCCAGCCTGCATCTGAATGATTTGCGCCCGCGGGTAACCCAGGTCAAACCGCTGCAGGTGCCAATGTCGATGCGCCGTGCGCGCCTGTGCAATGGGCATATGGGCGGTGAGCTGGCGGCTGAATTGCTGCAACGAATGGTCACTGCCGGCTGGCTGGAGGGGTACGACGGTGAGCTGCGGGTGAGTTTTGCAGGTCGCACGCAGTTGGCCAATGTCGGCGTGTACATCGAGGCCTTGGCACAGCGGCCACTGAGCAACTGTGTGATCTGTCACTGCAATGAGTGGAGCGATCAGGGGCCGCATCTGGGCGGAAGCCTGGGGCAGGCCTTGCTGACGTTGTTCCTGCAGTCGGGCTGGCTGCAGGAACAGGACGGTGCGCGCGGGCTGCAGATATCACCGCTGGGTATCCAGCAGATCAATTGTATCGCTCGCGCAGAGCCGTCCTTGCTGGTGGGTTGAGCTGCCGGCAACCGTTGCCGGTCAGGCCAGGCGAGCGTCCAGGCTGTTCTGCGCCAGGCGCCGAGCTTGATCCTCGGTCATGCCCAAATGGGTGTGTAGCGCGTGGAAGTTCTCGGTGACATAACCGCCGAAGTAGGCCGGGTCGTCGGAGTTGACCGTGACTTTGACGCCACGCTCAAGCATCTCGAGGATGTTGTGCTGGCCCATGTGTTCGAATACGCAGAGTTTGGTATTGGATAGCGGGCACACCGTCAGCGGGATCTGCTCATCAATGATGCGCTGCATCAGCTGCTCATCTTCGATGGCGCGTACGCCGTGGTCGATGCGCTTGATCTTGAGCAGGTCGAGAGCTTCCCATATGTACTCGGGCGGGCCTTCTTCGCCGGCGTGGGCTACTGCGTCAAAGCCTTCGCTGCGGGCGCGCTCGAATACGCGCTGGAACTTGCTCGGCGGATGGCCTTTCTCCGAGCTGTCCAGACCGACGGCAATGAACGCATCGCGGAACGGCAGCGCCTGGTCGAGGGTTTTTTGCGCTTCTTCTTCGCTGAGGTGGCGCAGGAAGCTGAGGATTAGCCCGCTGCTGATGCCCAGTTGCTCACGGCCATCCTTCAGTGCTTTGCTCAGGC
The DNA here is from genome assembly GCF_024809895.1 of Pseudomonas sp. BIGb0278. NCBI lineage: Bacteria > Pseudomonadati > Pseudomonadota > Gammaproteobacteria > Pseudomonadales > Pseudomonadaceae > Pseudomonas > Pseudomonas sp. BIGb0278. The sequence goes on along the minus strand of NZ_JANUEL010000002.1, from coordinate 8,611 downwards.
CGGCCATGACCACTTCGAAGGGGATGCCCCGGTCAGTGTGGGTCTGCGGGTCGAAGAACGGTTCGGTGTGAATAACGTTCTGCGCCTTGCAGCGTTGCAGGTAGGCCCAGGTCAGGTCGTAGAAGTCCTGCTCGGTACGCAGGACATCGGCGCCCTGGTAATAGAGGTCGAGAAACTCCTGCAGGTTGTTGAAGGCATAGGCACCGCGCAGGGTTTCTACATCCGCCCAAGGCAGGGCGATCTTGTTGCGTTCGGCCAGGGCGAACAGCAGCTCGGGTTCGAGCGAGCCTTCCAGGTGCATGTGCAGTTCCGCCTTGGGCAAGGCGTTCAGCCAGTCGTACATGTGTGTGATCTCGATCAGGAACGGTTGTCGCCATTCTACAGGGCCAGGCCGGGCAATGCGCCCGGCCTGGCCTGCGCATATCAACCGGCGATCAGTTGCGCTGCGGCCTGGCGGTGGTCGGCGATCAGGCCTTTGACGTCAAGGCCTTCGATCTGGCCGTCAATCACGCGCCATTTGCCGCCTATCATGACCCGGTCGGCACGGTCGGCGCCGCACAGCAGCAGTGCCGACAGCGGATCATGGCTGCCCGAGAAGCGCAGCTCATCGAGCTTGAACAGGGCCAGGTCAGCCTGTTTGCCAACCGCCAGCTGGCCAATATCGCTGCGCCCCAGCAAGTGCGCCGAGCCACGGGTGGCCCAGCCCAGGGCGCGTTCCGGGGTGATCTGTTCGGCGCCATAGCGCAGCCGTTGCAGATACAGCGCCTGACGCGCTTCGAGGATCATGTTCGAGGCATCGTTGGAGGCCGAGCCATCGACGCCGAGGCCAACCGTGGCGCCGGCAGCTTCCAGATCCACCGTGGGTGCAATCCCCGAAGCAAGACGCATGTTCGAGCTTGGGCAATGGCAGATGCCGGTACCGGCAGCGCCGAGGCGGGCGATTTCGTCGGGGTTGAAGTGGATGCCGTGGGCCAGCCAGGTGCGCGGGCCCAGCCAGCCGACGCTGTCCAGGTAATCCACGGTACGCAGGCCAAAGCGCTGCAGGCAGAACTCCTCTTCATCAAGGGTTTCGGCCAGGTGGGTGTGCAGGCGCACGTCCAGCTCTGCGGCCAATTCGGCACTGGCGCGCATGATTTCCGGGGTTACCGAGAAGGGTGAGCAGGGCGCCAGGGCGATCTGGATCTGCGCGCCTTCGCCACGCTCGTGGTAGCTGTGGATAAGTCGCTGGCTGTCGGCCAGGATCACCTCGCCCTGTTGCACGGTCTGCTGCGGCGGCAGGCCGCCGTCGTCTTCGCCCAGGCTCATCGAGCCGCGGGTCAGCATGGCGCGCATGCCCAGCCCGCGGACTGCTTCGACCTGTACATCAATGGCGTTGTCCAGGCCCTGCGGGAACAGGTAGTGGTGGTCGGCGGCGGTGGTGCAGCCCGACAGCAACAGCTCGGCCAAGGCCACTTTACTGGCCAGCTCGAGCTTGGCCGGAGTCAGGCGTGCCCAGACCGGATATAAAGTCTTCAGCCAGGGGAACAGCGGCTGATTGACCACCGGCGCCCAGGCGCGGGTCAGGGTTTGATAGAAGTGATGATGGGTGTTGATCAGACCAGGCAGTATCACGTGCTCGCGGGCGTCGAACACCTGTGAGCAGGGGATGCTAGGGCTTTCGCCCAGGGCCAGCAATTGCACGATTTTGCCGTCTTCGATAACCAGCCCGCCGCGCGCGTCGCTGTCGTTGGCGGTGAAGATGGCAAGGGGGGATTTCAACCAGGTACGGGTCGCAGGCATGGTGCCGGCTCCTCTGAAAGTGGGTTCAGGTAAGCCAGCTCAGTTTTGCCCTGTCTGCTGATCCAGGTTCGCCGCGGGGGCGAGGCGTCGAGTCTACTGCCTCGCCCTGCAGCTTTCAATTCACCAGACCAATGGTTCGCCCTTGTAATTGATGAAGCGCAGGCCGCCATTGCCGCTGTGCGCCTTGATCTGCTTGAGCATGCCGCTGGTACTGGTGAACACGTCGATTTCAGCGTTTTCTCCGCCCATTGCAGTTTTCACCCAGCCCGGGTGCATGGCCAGCACGGCGAGGTCGGGGCGCTGCAGTTCGCCGACGTAGCTGTTGATCATCGAGTTCAAGGCGGCCTTGCTGGCCTTGTACAACGGAATCTCGCCGCCATCAGGGATGCTCACGCTACCCAGTACCGAACTCATGAAAGCCAGCACGCCGCTGCCTTCGCGCAGTTGCCCGGCCAGGCGGCGGGCGATGCGGATCGGCGCCACGGCATTGGTCATGAACAAGGCGCCGATCTGCTCTTGGCTGACCGCTTCCAGATCCTGCGGCAGCGGCCCCATGACGCCAGCGTTGACGAACAGCAGATCCAGCGTCTCGCCGTGCAGGCGCTGCTTGAGGCTGTCGAGTTGAGCGGTGTTGTTGATCTCGAGGGTTTCGATGTGCACGCCGACAATGCTGCCCAGGTCGCCCGGGTTGGCCTTGTCGCGAACGGTGGCGATTACCTTCCAGCCATCTTCGTGCAGGCGCTGCACCAGGCCAAGGCCCAGGCCTCGTGAGGCGCCAATGATCAGGGCGGTCTTGGTTGCGGTCATTTCTGTACTCCTTCAGAGGTAGCGCATGCCGGGCAGCCATCACCAGAGCTGCCAGCGTAGTCGCTGCAGTTTGCCAGCGTGTGGCAGCCGATGCACGGTTGTGCAAAAAATGATCAGCAGGCTACGGGCCTTGCGCCGTCAGGGCCGGAGCCAGTGGCTAACGGTTTATCCACAGGCTGCTCCACAGTATTTGTGCGCAAGCGGGCGGGCCAGGTTTTGCCTGCCGGCGGCCGAATTGTCATTGCAGGCTGGGGATAACTTACTGTAATGCGGAGCTTTTCAGTGCTGTCACGAAACTGTGATCAAAATATGATCAATGCTCTGCGCGCCTTGTAATTCGGGGCCTGGGTCGGACTGCCCCAAGCTTATCCACAGGCAGGCGCACAGTAGTTGTGAGTAATGTTTCAGCGGTTTTATCCATGATTTACGCGCTGAGGACAATTCTGCCGCGGCTCAGGTCGGCAAGTTGCTGCTGCAGTGCCGGCAGATGGCTGGGCCCGATAGCCAGCCGCAGATCTACACCATTGGCAGTGAACTGTTCATCCAGAACCAGCCCGTCAACGTCAGCCAGACGCAGTTTGACCAAGGCCAATTCGCTGAAACTGCAGCTGCAGGTGTATTCGCTGCGCTGCACCAACAGACGCTTGGGCGCCTGTTGCAGGCATTTGTTGGCGCCGCCGCCATAGGCCCGGGCGAGGCCGCCGGTGCCTAACTGGATACCGCCGTACCAGCGGATCACCAGTACCACCACCTGATCGCAGTCCTGCGCCTCGATCGCGGCGAGGATCGGCCGGCCGGCGGTGCCGCCGGGTTCGCCGTCGTCATTGCTGCGGTATTGCCCGCCGATTTTCCAGGCCCAGCAGTTGTGGGTGGCGGCGAGGTCGCTGTGGCGCTCGATGAAACTCTGCGCTTCGGCAGGGCTGTTGATCGGGCCGGCGAGGGTGATGAAGCGGCTCTTGCGGATTTCTTCGCGAAACTCGCAGAGGTCGAGCAGGGTAGATGGCATAAGTCCGGGTCAGGCGGGCAGTTGGATGCCGCAACCTTTGAGAATGATGTGGATAAGATTGTTGCTGGCGTCTTCCATGTCCTGCTTGGTCAGGCGGCTGCGGCCGGTAACCTGGCAGATCTGAGTGGAAAAGTCGGCGTAGTGCTGGGTGCTGCCCCAGAGCAGGAAGATCAAGTGCACCGGGTCGACCGGGTCCATCTTGCCGGCGTCGATCCAGGCCTGGAACACAGCGGCACGGCCGCGGAACCACTCACGGTAATCGGCGCTGAAGTATTCGGTCAGACACTGACCACCGCTGATCACTTCCATGGCGAAGATCCGTGAGGCCTGCGGGTTGCGCCGCGAGAACTCCATCTTGGTGCGCAGGTACTGGCTCAGCGCCTGGCCTGGATCATCGTCAACGCTCAGGGCGTTGAAGGTGCTGTCCCACAGCTCGATGATGTTGCTCAGCACGGCGATATACAGGCCGAGCTTGTTGGTGAAGTAGTAGTGCAGGTTGGCCTTGGGCAAGCCGGCCTTGAGGGCGATGGTATTCATGCTGGTGCCCTTGAAACCGTGGCGGGCAAACTCGTCTTCGGCGGCCTGGATGATCGCCTGCTCGTTCTTTTGGCGAATGCGGCCGGCGGGCTTGCCCGAGGCGGAGAGGCGATGCGCTGGGACTTCTAGGGTCATGGACGGTTCCGAACGGGCTGAGGCAACGGGATTGTCCGACAGATTACCTGCCTGTGCCGAAGTGACAAGCCTTTAGCGTGTGGCAGCAAGGCTTTCAAGGAAGCTTTCCAGTACCAGGTTTGGTCGCCGGCCTTTGCGTGTCACCCAGTTCAGGCTCAGGTCGTAATGGCGCTGCGCAGGTTTCAGGGCCCGCAGGCGGCCTTGTTGCACCCAGGTGCTGGCGTAATGATCGGGCAGGTAGCCGATGTAACGCCCGGTCAGGATCAAGAACGCCATGCCCTCGCGGTCGGACGCGCTCGCCGTGCAGTGCAGCGCCTGATAGTGCGCCTGGATTTCACCGGGCAGGCGGAAGGTCGGCGCGATCGCATCCTGGCTGTTGAGCCGCTCGTCGTCGATCTTGTGGTCGTCGGCATAGAACAGCGGGTGGCCAACGGCGCAGTAGAGCAGCGACCGCTCGCTGTACAGCGGCTGGTACTCCAGGCCCGACAGCGGGCTGGCCTGCGGCACCACGCCAACATGCAGGCTGCCATCGAGCACGCCTTGCTCGACTTGACTGGGGGCGATCATGCGGATCTGGATGTGCACGTCCGGGCCGCGGTCCTTGAGCTCGGCCAGGGCATGGGTGATGCGCATGTGCGGCAGTGTCACCAGGTTGTCGGTCAGGCCGATATTAAGCTCGCCGCGCAGGTGTTGGTGCAAGCCGTTGACCTCGGTGCGAAAGGTCTCGATGGCGCTCAGCAGTTGCAGGGCCGAGTGGTATACGTCGCGGCCTTCTTCGGTCAGCGAAAAACCGGCGCGGCCGCGTTGGCACAGGCGCAGGCCGAGGCGCTGCTCAAGGTCGCTCATTTGCTGGCTGATCGCCGAGCGGCCGATGCCCAACACGTTCTCCGCTGCCGAAAAACCGCCGCACTCGACCACGCTGCGGTAAATCTTGAGCAGGCGGATGTCGAAGTCGCTGACTTGCGCAAGTGGATCGGGGCGTCGGCTCATTAGTTTAGTCCACTGCTAACTGAAGATTTGAAAAGTTGGCTTTTCCAGACTTTATCGCCGTGCCAATTTAGCTGCAACAACATCCATCGTTGCCTATTCGTTTGCCGAGGAACCGCCCGATGAACATGCCCGAAACCGCGCCTTCCGGTATCGCTAGCCAGCTCAAGCTGGACGCGCACTGGATGCCGTACACCGCCAACCGTAATTTCCAGCGCGATCCGCGCCTGATCGTTGCCGCCGATGGCAACTATCTGGTCGACGACAAGGGCCGGCGCATCTTCGATGCCCTGTCTGGGCTGTGGACTTGCGGTGCCGGGCATACCCGCAAGGAAATCAGCGAAGCGGTCGCGCGCCAGGTTGGCGTGCTCGACTATTCGCCGGCATTCCAGTACGGCCATCCGCTGTCGTTCCAGCTGGCTGAAAAGATTACCCAGTTGACTCCGGGTGATCTGAATCACGTGTTCTTCACCAACTCCGGTTCCGAGTGCGCCGATACTGCGCTGAAAATGGTACGTGCCTACTGGCGCCTGAAAGGCCAGGCGACCAAGACCAAGATGATCGGTCGCGCCCGTGGCTATCATGGGGTGAACATCGCCGGTACCAGCCTGGGCGGCGTCAACGGCAACCGCAAGATGTTCGGCCAGCTGCTCGATGTCGACCACTTGCCGCACACCGTGCTGCCGGTCAACGCCTTCACCAAGGGCTTGCCGGAAGAGGGCGGGATCGCCCTGGCCGACGAGATGCTCAAGTTGATCGAGCTGCACGATGCCTCCAATATCGCTGCGGTGATCGTCGAGCCGCTGGCTGGCTCGGCGGGTGTATTGCCGCCGCCGAAGGGTTACCTCAAGCGCCTGCGTGAAATCTGCACCCAGCACAATATTCTGCTGATCTTCGACGAAGTGATCACCGGTTTCGGCCGCATGGGCGCCATGACCGGTGCCGAAGCGTTCGGCGTCACCCCGGACTTGATGTGCATCGCCAAGCAGGTCACCAACGGCGCCATCCCTCTCGGCGCAGTGGTTGCCAGCAGCGAGATCTACCACACCTTCATGAATCAGCCGACGCCTGAGTACGCTGTGGAATTCCCTCACGGCTACACCTACTCGGCGCACCCGGTGGCGTGCGCTGCCGGCATCGCGGCGCTGGACCTGCTGCAGAAAGAGAACCTGGTGCAGTCAGCCGCCGAGCTGGCGCCGCACTTCGAGAACCTGCTGCATGGCGTCAAAGGCACCAAGAACATCGTCGACATCCGTAACTACGGCCTGGCCGGCGCGATCCAGATCGCGGCACGTGACGGCGATGCCATCGTGCGTCCTTACGAAGTGGCGATGAAGCTGTGGCAAAAAGGCTTCTACGTGCGCTACGGCGGCGACACCCTGCAGTTCGGCCCGACCTTCAACACCCAGCCGCAGGAGCTCGACCGCCTGTTCGACGCGGTGGGCGAGACCCTCAACCAGATCGATTGATCTGTCTGATTTTGACGGCAGGCGTGCACCGGCGCGCCTGATCCTTCCTTCCTGTTTCTGGAGTTATGCATGAGCATTGTTCAGCACCTGATCAACGGCGAACTGGTTTCCAAGGGCGAACGCACCGCCGATGTCTTCAACCCGTCTACCGGTCAGGCCGTACGCAAGGTCGAACTGGCCAGCCGTGCCACCGTGCAAGAGGCGATCGATTCGGCCAAGGCGGCCTTCCCGGCCTGGCGCAACACCCCGCCGGCCAAGCGCGCCCAGGTGATGTTCCGCTTCAAGCAGTTGCTTGAGCAGAACGAAGCGAAGATCTCGCAGATGATCAGCGAAGAGCATGGCAAGACCCTGGAAGACGCTGCCGGCGAACTCAAGCGTGGTATCGAGAACGTCGAGTTCGCCTGTGCCGCCCCGGAAGTGCTCAAAGGCGAGTACAGCCGCAACGTCGGCCCGAACATCGATGCCTGGTCGGACTTCCAGCCATTGGGCGTGGTTGCCGGTATCACTCCGTTCAACTTCCCGGCTATGGTCCCGCTGTGGATGTACCCGCTGGCGATCGCCTGTGGCAACGCGTTCATCCTCAAGCCGTCCGAGCGTGATCCAAGCTCGACGCTGTATATCGCCCAGCTGCTGCTCGAAGCTGGCCTGCCCAAGGGCATCCTCAACGTGGTGCATGGTGACAAGGAAGCGGTCGATGCGCTGATCGAAGCGCCAGAGGTGAAAGCCCTGAGTTTTGTTGGCTCGACGCCAATTGCCGAATACATCTATGCCGAAGGCACCAAGCGCGGCAAACGTGTACAGGCTCTGGGCGGCGCCAAGAACCACGCGGTGGTGATGCCGGATGCCGACCTGGATAACGCGGTCAGCGCGCTGATGGGTGCGGCGTATGGTTCTTGCGGCGAGCGCTGCATGGCCATTTCCGTCGCAGTATGCGTGGGTGACCAGGCAGCCGATGCGCTGATCGCCAAGCTTGAACCGCAGATCCGCGCGCTGAAGATCGGCGCTGGCACTTCCTGTGGTCTGGACATGGGGCCGCTGGTAACTGCTGCGGCGCGCGACAAGGTACTTGGCTATATAGATGACGGCGTTGCCTCGGGTGCCAAGCTGGTGGTCGATGGTCGTGACCTGCGTGTTGCAGGCTGCGAGGATGGCTACTTTGTCGGCGGCACGCTGTTCGACAATGTCTCGCCAGAAATGCGCATCTATAAAGAAGAGATCTTCGGCCCGGTGCTGTGTGTGGTGCGCGTCGACAGCCTGGAGCAGGCCATGCAGTTGATCAACGATCACGAGTATGGCAACGGCACCTGCATCTTTACCCGTGACGGCGAAGCGGCTCGGCTGTTCTGCGACGAGATCGAAGTGGGCATGGTCGGTGTCAACGTGCCGCTGCCGGTACCTGTTGCATATCACAGCTTCGGCGGCTGGAAGCGTTCGCTGTTTGGCGACCTGCATGCCTATGGCCCGGACGGTGTGCGCTTCTATACCCGTCGTAAAGCCATTACTCAGCGCTGGCCGCAGCGCAAGAGCCATGAAGCATCGCAGTTTGCCTTCCCTAGCTTGTAACTGGGGCAGGGTATGAGCGGGGAGGCCTTTGGGCCTCCCCGTTTTGTTTGTGCTTTGTGAGCCCGAAGGGCCGCTTTTTCTTAATGTTATGCAATTATGAAATAACGGTTGACGGGTTTCTGTAAGCGCTTATAATGCGCCCCACTTCCAGCGTAGTTGGAACGGAAAACTCCTTGAGTTTCAAAGAGTTAGAAGTTTCAGAGGTGCTGCAAGGGCTTCGATCGAAAGATCGCCAGCGGTGAAAAAGGCAGTTGACAGCAGGTTGTAACGCTGTAGAATTCGCCTCCCGCTACGAGAGATCGCAAGCGAGTCAAGTGTTTGAAGTTGA